>NZ_DATELF010000151.1:0-25894 GCF_035276945.1 Amycolatopsis sp.
ATGGCCGTACATATTGCTGGACTCGACCGCCGAGACCGGGCGGCGTTGGTGCGCTGTTGTCAGCCAGTGCGGCTCGCGCGGCGCTCGGTGCGTATCTGGGCAACACGCTGTTCCAGGGCCTCGAACCACAGCCGCCCGGGCTCGCCGCAGCTGTCGCGGATCTCGTATTTGAGATCGGAGGTGTTGGTGTTCAGGGTCCGTACCATGTCCAGCCCTGGCCGACCTGTGCCCGCAGTTCACCTTGGGAACGGGCCAGGTGTGCTGCGGCGGTGCGCATCTCGGCGCGCGCGAGCTTTGCCGCACGGCTCGCCAACGGCCAATGTCGCGGCATGAGCCGCGCCCGGCGCACCACGTACGACATCGTGCGGAGCGAGGCTTGCGCGGACTGGTAGGCCGCGTGCGCGGTGTCGGCGCACTGGTATGACTCGCGGTGGAAGGTACGCAAGGCATGGAAGTCGACATCGACTCGGGTCGACTGCCGATCGGCGCGTTTTCGCTTCGCCTGGCCGTTTGCCTGGCTTGTGTCCTCGGCCGGGCCGGCGGCGGTTCGTGCGCGGAGTTTCGCCAGCCGCGCTTGCACCTGATCGGCCTGCCGGCGCACCCGCTCGTTCTCGGCGCGGACACGACGCAGGGTGCGGTCCGCTTCCGCGGTCGCAGCGCGGATCTCCTCGACAATGACGGGTTCCGGACGGCGGTCCCACAGCGCGATCGCGACGAGCACAGCGATACCGGCCAGGGCCGCGATGATGAAGGTCGGCATCCCGTCCGCGATGACGTGATCGGTGCTCCCGGCGCGGGTCAACCGCAGGAAGACGATGCCATTGACCGCGCTGAACAGGACCGCGGCCCGCGCCAGCGTTCCCAGCCACCGTTTCACCGGATGAATCGACTCGCCGCGAAGCCGGCCCTTCCTGTCCAGGGCAAGCCGGACCAGCACCAGCGCCAGCAGCGGGGAACCGATTATGGCCCACCGCCACTCCGGCAGGTAGGGCGCCAAACCCGGTGCACCGCTGTGCACGATGTGGGCCGCAATCGCCGGTGCCGCCAGCAACATCGTCAGCGGTAGGCCGCTGAATACGGCGAGTGGCGCGATGGCGCAGCCACCGCGGCCATGACGGTTACCAGCCACGGCTTACTGGCGCCGTCGGTCGCGGCCGGTGCTCTGCGCCTTCCGTTTGGCACTCTGCTGCCCGGAACTGTGCCGTGGCGCCGGCTTGCGGGAGCCGGAGTCGCGCGATGCGGGTGCTAGAGCTGTGGCGCCGGGGCCGTTGAGTACCTTGTCAATGACAACCGCGACCCCACCTGTCAGGTCGGAGTGATGCTGGACGAGCATCGTGGTGAAGTGCTGGGTCAACTCGATGTAGGCCCGGCGTTCCGCCAAGGGCAGCCCAGGCTTGACCGTCTCCAACTGCATGTTGACCATGCACTGGCGTAGCGCTTGCGCGCTGAGGTCGGCCCGGCCGAGTTCCTGTTGCATCTGGTGTAGTGTCGCGGAGGACTCTTGGCGGCGCCGCTCCAGCAGCGCCAGCGTGACCTCCTTGGCGTCGGCGGCCTGGGTTTTCTCCAGGTTTATCCGGCGCATCTCGGTGACCAGAGCATAGGATTCGGCGATAATCCGACCGGCGGCGCCGAGCGGGCTCAGTGAGTCGGCTATACGTGACACGGCCTCGCCGAACACGAGGTGGCCGCCGGCCAGGCTGACCAGACTCTTCGACACACAAACCGCCTTCCGGAAAAAGTATTTTCTGACCCGGCACTTGGGACGTGTTTCAGGAGCGACGCCCGGTCTGCGGCAAGGTAGTCGACCCACCGCGGCAGAGCGTTAAAGCCCGCGACGACGAACAGTCAAACAACGCTGAGCGTGCTGTGAATGCGCTCTCATGCCGGACCGGATTCTCGTCGGCATGACGAGCTGCGTGGTGGTTTTGGCGGTGCGCCGTGATCGCGCGTGGGTGGCGGGCGGTCGGCGCTCCCGTCACGGTGTTCGACAATGTAGCTGCGTCGCACGTCTCGATACGCTGCGCAGGGCGGTGAGCGAGACAGGGGGTCGGGGTGAGGTGAAGAGGTTACCGACCGGCTTCGTTGGGGGAGCGGCCGCAGGCTTGGCCTACCGTGGTGGGCGCCGCTGCAGAGGTAATCGGCGCGCTGCCGGAGTCCGACGAGCGGGCGGTGGTCATGACCGCGTTGGCCTGCGTGCCGACACGATCCTGGCGATGAAACGGCAGGTCAACACCCGTTGTGGAACTTAGGGGATTCGAACTTCCAATCTTCTCACTGTCAGCGATTTTCTGATCACCCTGAGTCCGCGGAGCAACGTCGGCAAACCGGGAATCCACGGTCGAACGCTGCCGTTGACGGCAGCCAGCCCGCACGATCGCCTTCGCTCCCGATCGCCAAATGCCAGGTCGCCCGCGACCTGAGGAGGCCTCCTTCGGGGCTCCACCATGCCGATGACTGGCGTGTAGGCGCGCGCGGCCGTATCCCCCGGCCGGGTGACTACACAGGTTGTTACCGAAGCCTCACCTAACTTCGTAACCTGCGGAAACGCTACCCGTTTCACTACCGATGTCCGATTCGGGTGATCTTCCCGACACGGCAGCACCTGGACATTTAGGCAAGCCTTGCTTAAAAAGCAGACGTTCGGTTCGCGGCAAGGAGGCTCCACGGTGTTGTTCTCCAGTCTGCTCATCGGCCTCCGAGAGGGGCTCGAGGCAGCCCTAGTCGTCAGCATTCTCGTGGCGTTCCTGGTCAAGACCGAACGCCGGTCCGCGTTGCGTTGGGTCTGGCCCGGTGTCGCTGCGGCGGTCGTGCTGTCGATCGCTGTGGGGGCGGTGCTCACCTACACCACCGCGCAGCTGTCCTTCGAACAGCAGGAGCTGCTCGGCGGCAGCCTGTCCGTCGTGGCCGTCTGCTTCGTCACGGCCATGATCTTCTGGATGCGCAGGGCGTCGAAGACGATCGCCGCCGAGTTGCGCGGCAAGATGGACCAGGCGCTCGCAGTCGGCCCGCTCGCCGTGCTGGTGCTGTCGTTCCTCGCGGTCGGCCGCGAGGGTCTGGAGACCGCGGTGTTCTTCTACGCCGCCGTGCAGAGCGCCCAGGGCGGCGCGGTCCAGCCACTCGCCGGATTCGCCGTCGGCATCGGGCTCGCGATCGTGCTGGCGTACCTGCTCTATCGCGGCGCGGTGCGGTTCGACCTCGGCAAGTTCTTCACCGTCACCGGCGTGCTGCTGGTGTTCGTCGCGGCCGGCGTTCTCGGCTACGGCCTGCACGACCTGCAGGAAGCCGCGTTCCTCCCCGGGCTGCGCACATTCGCCTTCGACGCGTCGGGCGTGATCCCCGAGACGTCGTGGTACGGCGCGCTGCTGAAGGGGATCTTCAACTACTCGCAACAGACCACAGTACTGCAGGCCATCGCGTGGGTGGCCTACGTCGTCATCGTGTTGCCGCTGTTCCTCCGGCGGCCTGCTACGAAACCCGCCCTTGTGGGCGCAAAGGAGTGACCTTGCGTACGAAGCTCTTCGTGTTCGCCGGCTCCGCGGCACTGCTCACGCTCACCGCGTGTTCGGGAGAGAAGGCGTCCGCGGGCGGCGGTGGCCCGATCACCGTCGCGGCGTCCGACACGGCGTGCGAGGTCTCGGCCACGAGCGCCAACGCGGGCAACCTGACCTTCGAGGTGACGAACAAGGGCACCAAGGTGACCGAGTTCTACCTCTACGGCGAGGGTGACCGGATCATGGCCGAGGTCGAGAACATCGCCCCGGGCCTGAGCCGCAAGTTGACCGTGGCGGTGCCGGCCGCGGGCACCTACCAGACCGCGTGCAAGCCGGGTATGGCCGGCGACGGCATCCGTGCCCCCTTCACGGTGACCGGTGGCACGGCGGCGCCGACGGATGTCGACTCCCAGCTCGCCGACGCGACCAAGAGCTATGCCTCGTACGTGGGAACCCAGTCCGAGGCGCTGAAGACCGAGACACAGAAGTTCGCCGACGCCGTGAAGTCCGGCAACGTGGCCGACGCCAAGGCCCGCTACGCCACCACGCGCGTGTACTACGAGCGCATCGAGCCGGTCGCGGAAAAGTTCGGTGACCTCGACCCGGCCATCGACGCTCGCGAGGCCGACCTCGAGCAGGGCCGGCAGTTCACCGGATTCCACCGGCTGGAAAAGGACTTGTGGGTCACCGGCCTGCAGCCCGACAGCGCGCAGATCGCCGACAAGCTCGTCACCGACGTCAACGCGTTGGTGACCCAGTCCGCGACGCTGCGGCTGAACGCGCCTGATCTGGCCAACGGCGCCAAGGAACTGCTCGACGAGGTCGCCACCGGCAAGATCACCGGCGAGGAGGAAACCTTCTCCCACACCGATCTGTGGGACTTCCAGGCCAATGTCGACGGTTCCAAGGCAGCCGTCGCCGCGCTGCGCCCCGTGCTACAGAAGCGTGACCCGCAACTCGTGTCTACTGTGGACAACCAGTTCGCGAACGTGCAGCGGTTGCTGGACGCTTCCCGCAACGGGGACGGATTCAAGTACTACAACGAGCTCACCCAGGACCAGATCAAGGAGTTCGCCTCGGCGGTCGACGCGCTGGGCGAGCCCCTGAGCAAGGTGGCGGAGGTCGTCGCGCGATGATCCAGTTTTCCCGGCGCCGGATGTTCGGTCTCGCGGGCGCCGGTGTCGCGCTCGCCGGCGCGGGCACCGCCGGCGCCGGGATCGACCGGGCCCTCGGCGAGCACACCGCACAGGCCGCGACGGACATCGTGCCGTTCCACGGCCCCAACCAGGCCGGGATCACCACCCCGGCCCAGGAACACCTGCACTTCGCGGCGCTGGACCTCACGACGAACGACCGCGCCAAGCTGGTCTCGCTGCTGCGCACGTGGACCGACGCGGCCCGCAGGATGACCGCGGGCCGCGAGGTCGGCGCCAGCGGAGCGGTCGGCGGTTCACCCGCGGCACCGCCGAGCGACACCGGAGAAGCACTGGAGTTGCCCGCATCCGCGTTGACGCTGACCATCGGGTTCGGACCGTCGCTGTTCGACGACCGGTTCGGCCTGGCGGGCAAGCGTCCCGCGGCGCTGGCCGAGTTGCCCGCGTTCCCCAAGGACGAGCTGGATCCCGCGCGCAGTGGCGGTGACCTGTGCATCCAGGCGTGCGCGAACGACCCACAGGTGGCGGTCCACGCGGTGCGCAACCTGGTGCGCTTGGGCTTCGGCACCACCGCGGTGCGCTGGTCGCAGCTGGGCTTCGGCCGCAGCGCGTCCACGTCGCGCTCACAGACCACGCCGCGGAACCTGTTCGGCTTCAAGGACGGCACGAACAACCTCAAGGCCGAGGACCCGGCAGCGCTGGCGGAACACGTATGGGTCGGCCCTGACGACGACCAGCCGTGGCTGGCCGGCGGGTCGTACCTGGTGGCGCGCCGGATCCGGATGCACATCGAGACCTGGGACCGCACGTCGCTGGACGAACAGCACCAGATCGTCGGGCGCACCAAGGGCACCGGCGCGCCGCTGGGCCAAACCGCCGAATTCGACCAAGCGGACCTGGAGGTGCGCGGCGAGGGTGGCGAACTCGCGATCCCGGAGGACTCGCACCTCCGGTTGGCGTCCGCGGAGACGCTCGACGGCGTCAAGATCCTGCGGCGCGGATACAACTTCGTGGACGGCTCAGATGGCCTCGGCCACTTGGAGGCCGGCCTGTTCTTCATCTGCTTCAACCGGGACCCGCGCAAGCAGTTCATCCCGATGCAGAACGCGCTGTCCACTCACGACGCGATGATGGAGTACATCCAGCACACCGGCTCAGCGCTCTTCGCCGTCCCCCCGGGCATCGCCGAAACCGGGTACTGGGGAGACACCCTCTTCACTTGATCCCCCCGGCACGGCCATCGCGGCTTCGATCGCGTTGTTCGCCCACTTCGCCGCGATGGCTGATCATCGCTGCGTCGATTACGCGCCGCGCCGCCCAGACGAGTGGCCACCTCGGCTTGCTCATCGCGGCGACGGCAGTACAGCGCCACATCTGGGCGCTATCGGGGCTGCGATGGGCAGGTTCTCCGCGCTCGCCGAGGCGCCGCTCACGTCGCATGGCATGGGCCGCACCCGCACCGACCACCCCGAAAACCAACCAGAAACCCGAAACCGCATAAAGGACACCGCCAAGACCCCCACCCCACCGGAGCCCCCGGCCAATCATTCCACTATGGACAGTGGCCACCGGGGAGCCGCGCCAAGGTGGCGCCGGGCCTGTCAGCGCGACGCGCTGGTCGAAACAGTCGGCCGTGCCGAGAAACGAATGTGCCGCGCGCGGTGGGCGGCGGCCCCTTCGGCCATCGCCCCGCTCGCCGGCAGGTCGGCCACCGGGTGGCTGAACACCAGCGGTGCCACAATCAGGCGCGGCCCGGGTGAACGACGATCTGTGTGGGTCATGAAACTCCTTGGGTGTGGAACGATCTGCGGCGGTTGGCATCTGCCGCTGGGAAAGGAAGAAGGACGCGGGCCGGCCGGCGAACCAAGGACCCTGGGCAAGCGCCAGAAAGGGGATGCGCCGGATGTCTGGCCGCTTGGGCAACCGGGACAAGAGATCGCGCCTTCGCGGCCAGACTACCCGTCGCGGCCGGCTGCCCGCCACCCGGACCGCTCGAGCACCGTCAGCGCGAGGATCCAGCTTGACGAGATCGCCTGCCCGTGCTTTACTCAACCCCGGTTGAAGATTTTTGTGTTCGTTTTTTCTCTGACGCTCGCAAGGATTTTGAGCGAGCGTGTTGTGGTTTCATCGATTCCTGGTCGCGCGCTTGCCGCCACCTCCCTGGCTCGATCGAGGCGGGGAGCAAGTTCGAGGCGATAGGGAGTTCCGATGACGCAAGGCACCGTGAAATGGTTCAACGGCGAAAAAGGTTTCGGTTTTATCGCGCCGGACGACGGCACCAAGGACGTCTTCGTCCACTACTCCGAAATCAGCGGTAACGGGTTCCGCAGCCTTGACGAGAACGCCCGTGTCGAGTTCGAAACCACGCAGGGCGACCGCGGCCCGCAGGCGGTTCGCGTGACCCTCGTCTGATTCATCCGCCACCGACACCGGCAGGGGCGCTCGCGACCGCGCGCGCCCCTGCTTCGTGTGCGGGGAAGAAACCCTTCCATGCGCGGGCAGACCGGCATGGCCTGCAGGGCAGCGGTATCCACGTGTCTGGTTCGTACGGAGCCCCGCTGCCCGGGTGCGTAGGACGCGGGCGCCTGTCAGCCGAGCCGCGCGGCGCTTGCCCCATTCGTCGGCACGCCACGGACCGAGACTTTCCCGTTCGTATTCCGGTTGTGCGCGGCCGGATCAGGCACGCACGTTGGCCATGGTGTGAGCTCGCCGTTCCTCGAAGCGGCTCGCCTGGGTGTTGAGTCGGGTGAGGAAGGCGGACAGTTCCGTGCGGGCCGTCTCGCCCACAACGTCCAGGCCTTCGAGTTCGAACACGCCCCAGTGTCGCAGCAGGGGCCAGACGACGTCGTCGTGATGGATACGGAGATCGTAGATACCGGCTTTGGCGATCATCGCGGCCTTGCGGGCGAAACCGGGGATGATGCTGCCCGGCATCTGGAACCCGATGACTTCGTCCGCGATCGCGCGCATGGTCTGGTTCGGCTCGATCTCCAGTGCCGCGGCGACGAGGTTTCGGTAGAAGAGCATGTGCAGGTTCTCGTCCGCGGCGACACGGGCGAGCAGTTTGTCGGCGATCGGGTCCTGGGTGTAGCGGCCGGTGTTGCGGTGCGAAATCCGCGTCGCCAACTCCTGGAAGGAGACGTAGGCGAAGACGTTGAGCAAGGGCTTGTCGCCGCTGTCGAATCCGGCCTGCATGGTCTGCATCCGGGCTCGCTCGAGTTCGTCGGGGTCGACTCCCCTGGTGACCAGCAGGTAGTCACGAATGCAGATACCGTGCCGGCCCTCCTCGGCGGTCCACCGGTGCACCCAGGTGCCCCAGGCTCCGTCCCGGCCGAACGCGCGCTCGATCTCCCGGTGGTAGCTGGGCAGGTTGTCCTCGGTCAGGAGATTGACCTCCAGGGCAGTCCTGGCAATGGGTGACAGGCTCGACTGGTCGGGCTCCCACGGGTGGCCGCCCAGGTCGCCGAAGTCACGGCCCTGGCTCCAGGGCACGTACTCGTGCGGCATCCATTCCTTGGCCACCTCGAGGTGACGGTCGAGATTCGCGGCGACCGTGGGCTCGAGATCCAGCAGCAGGTGGGTGCTCGGTGATGACGTCACATTCGTCCTCTCGTTGCGGCCTTGCCTCCAACCTACGGCACCGTAGGGTCGGGCGAGGCGCCGGAAGGCCGGCCGATATTCGATCGGCTGACGCCAACTCCCGAATCCGGTGACCGAGCGTCACCTGCGGCCTGTCGTGCGTGCTGCTCCACGCCGCCGCTCGGACTCCGTCCACGCGAGACCCACGCCCTGGTCGGGCGGGCTGGAACGCGTCACCTGCAAAACGCCGAGGGAGCCGACGGGCTGGCCGGCGCGGCCGGTCCCTTGGCTCCCGAGCACCTGCACGGCTCGGCCTTCGGCCTCCTCGCCACCGTGCAAGCGGTCGGGAACCTCATCGCCAGCGCCCTCGCCGGTCTGCCCTACACCGTCACCTCACCGATGGTGGCGTTCGTCTACGTCGCCGCCTGCATGGCCCTGGCGCTTCTCGGCCTTGCCTGGGCCGCGATGACCAGCGGCTCCCGCCGGCCAGTCGCCCGGCGCCGGCTGCGCGCCATTTAGCCCACCGGGGAAGGAGGTGAGTTCGCCGTGATCCCGACGCCGGACGCCGGCCCATGCTGCAGCGATCCCACCTGCGAGTGCTGCTGCGGAGGCTGCTCCTGACCCGATTCCTCGACGACCCGGTCAAATGAGAACCTCGGCTGACCGGACCGCACTGTTCAGCGCTTGCTGTTATATCAGCGTGGACTGTACTGTTCTGTTTATGCTGACGTGTGAGACGCGGGAGTCGGCGCTGGCCCGCCTCGGCCGCGCGCTGGCCGATCCCACGCGGTGCCGGATCCTGGTCGCCCTGCTGGATGGGGTGAGCTATCCCGGCCAGTTGGCCACCAAACTCGGCCTGACTCGTTCCAACGTGTCCAACCACCTGTCCTGCCTGCGCGGTTGCGGGCTCGTGGTGGCCACCTACGAGGGGCGCCAGGTGCGCTACGCGCTGGCCGATCCGCACCTTGCCCGCGCGCTGGGCGAACTGGTGCAGGTCGTGCTGGCCGTGGACACGGCGCAACCCTGCATGGACGACGAACCGGCCGCTGTACCCGCGGTGGAGGCGGGACGATGAGCAAGGACACCGGCCGCCGGCTCGACCTGCCGTCCGCCGCCCCACCCACCCGGCAAGGCGGTTGCGCCGACGGGTGTTGCGCGTCCCAGGGCGCCGCGGCCAGTGCGGTCCCGGTGGACTCGGATCGCCGCGCGGTGTTGTCGCGGCGGGTGCGGCTGCTGGTTGCGGCGACGATCACCTACAACGTCATCGAGGCGATCATCGCGATCACCGCCGGTACTGCGGCGTCGTCGACCGCGTTGATCGGGTTCGGGTTGGACTCGGTGATCGAGGTCGCTTCGGCAGCCGCAGTAGCCTGGCAGTTCTCCGGCAAGGATCCCGAGGCGCGCGAGCGGGCCGCGGTGAAGGTGATCGCGGTGTCGTTCTTCGCCCTTGCGCTGTATGTCACCATCGAATCGGTCCGATCGCTGCTGGGCGCGGAATCCGCCGAGCATTCTACGGTCGGGACCGTGCTGGCCGCGGTGTCGCTGCTGGTGATGCCGTTGCTGTCCCACGCGCAGCGGCGTGCCGGGCGTGAACTGGGTTCGGTCAGTGCGGTCGCCGACTCCAAACAGACCCTGCTCTGCACCTACCTGTCCGGCGTCCTGCTGGTCGGACTGCTGCTGAACTCCCTGCTCGGCTGGTCCTGGGCGGACCCGGTCGTTGCCCTGGTCATCGCCGCCGCCGCGGTCAAGGAAGGCCGCGAAGCCTGGCACGGCGGGCACTGCTGCTGATCAAGGCGACCTGAGCTGGAAGTGCCCAGCATGCGGGGCAGCTCGGTTTCCATGGTCAGGTTGGAACTCGGCACGATCAGGCCGATGTGGTGGTCGGTCATCCCGGTCACCGCTGCCGCGAAAGCATCTCGGGCACGACGATGTCGCCGTCCTTGACGATCTCCTTGTCGTCAAGGTACAGCCTGCGTCCGCGCATGGGGAGGTCGAAATGGCAAGGGGTGTCGTTGGGGCCGCCCAACTCGTTGTTGTGCCCGGAGGCCACCGCGGATGTCGGTGATGAACCCCGCCTCCGCCCGCGTCACAGCTGCCGTCCGTGTATGCGGCCGTCGCCAGTGGTGGAGCGTTCAAGTGACTTGGAGGACGTGCGTGCCCGGGCATCGTGAAATGACCCGCGCGTCTTGCTGGATCGCTTCATTCTGACGCCATGCGGCCCTCCACCTGGGCAATTAGGCTATTTAAGCCACATACCCCTCTTCATGGAGGTGAGAGACCGTGCCGACCTACGTCACGCTGCTGAGCTGGACTGACCAGGGGATCCGCGCCTACAAGGAAACGGCGGCACGTGCTGACGCCTTCGCCTCTGCGCTGCAGAAGCTCGGGGGGAAGCTCGTGAGCATTTACTGGACTGTCGGCCCGTACGACCTCGTGGGCATCGTCGAGGCCCCCGACGACGAAACTGCCACCGCCGCACTCCTGCAACTCGGCGGAGTGGGCAACGTCCGTAGCACAACCCTGCGGGCCTTCGGCCGAGACGAGGTTGAAGGCATCATTGCCAAGGCCTCCGCATAAGGACAAGCGTCACTACGACGCTGCCGGCTCGGCAAGCGAAGGCGCGCAGGCCGCGAAGTCTGCTCGAACTGCTCAAGGCGGCAACATCCTTCAGCGGGGCGACCACGACGTGAAGTCGTCGCGCCCCTCGGGCAGGTGCTGCGCCCGCGAACCAATCGACCCTCCGCCGGCGCAGGTCGCGGCGGTTGCACCAGACTCGCGAGCCGTTGCCGACCAACTGGGTCAGCGTGAGCATCGGGACCGCAGCACGGAGTCCAAACAGGACAGTGAACACCGGCAGCAGCAAGACACCACCGCCGAATCCCGCGACCGCGGACGACAGGGCGAGACCGAACGCGGCCGCGGATGCGGCATTCAGGGTGGGCATGAGTTCGGTCATCGAGTGAAGCGACCCATGCTGGTGAGCCGCGTGACGGCGACGAACCCGTCGGGCCAAATAGGCGCGGACAGCGTTAAGGCTCAAAACCGGTAGGGAGTGGACGCGTGCACTGATCGCCGACCTCATCACCGTCGCACCCGGCACGATCGGCGTTGGAACCGGCCGACGCGTCACCGTGCCTTCGCATTCCGCCAAGATCGACAGCACTCGTCTGTCGCTGCCGTGCCGATAAGCGGACACGCCCGTTGAGACCCAGACCGAGACCTGGACCGAGACCCAGACCGAGACCCACAGCCGAGCGGCATCACGCCGCTACTCGTTCACCGGCAGAGGGCCCTGATCGAACGTCGCCTCGGTGAAGGGACAGGTCGCGCCTTTCAGCGCGATGAGTTCTGGCAGTCCTGCCGGTCTAAACCGGTGTCACCACCCACGTCCAGGCCGGCGGTCGTTGGCTGCACGGCGACCGTGACTCCGAACCCCAGCGAGGTGCTGCCATGTCCGCTTCCATCCAAGAACCACCGGCCGTGGAGGCTGGCCGCACCCCGACGGTGGTGCGGCTGCTGGTGCTGGCCACGTTCGTGGTGATCCTCAACGAGACCATCATGATCAACGCTATCCCGCGGCTGATGGACTCGTTGCGCATCACCGAGCAGTCGGCGCAGTGGGTGTCCACCGCGTTCATGCTGACCATGGCCGCCGTGATTCCGATCACCGGCTGGTTCCTGCAGCGGGTCACCACCCGCCAAGCCTACGCGATCGCGATGGGCGTGTTCCTCGCGGGTACCGTCGTGTCGGCCGTCACGCCGTCGTTCGAGGTGCTGCTGCTGGGCCGGATCGTGCAGGCCGCGGGCACGGCCGTGATGATGCCCCTGCTGATGACCACTTTGATGACCGTGGTGCCCGAGCATGACCGCGGCCGGGTGATGGGCAACGTAACCTTGGCGATGTCGGTGGCGCCCGCGCTCGGGCCTGCCGTGTCCGGGCTTGTCCTGCAGATCGGCTCCTGGCGGCTGCTGTTCGTGGTCGTCCTGCCGATCGCGGCACTGGTGGCCCTGTTCGGCCTGCGCAAACTGGACAACATCGGCGAGCCGCAGGTGAGTGCCATCGACTGGCTGAGTGTCGCCGTGGCGGCGCTCGGCTTCGGCGGCCTGGTATACGGCCTCAGCCTCTTCGGCGAAAGCGACGGCCGAGTCGGCCTTGGCGTCGGCATCGTCATCGCCGGAATCGCGACAATCGCGGTTTTCGTGATCCGCCAGCTCAAACTGCAACGCACCGGTGTGCCTCTGATGGACCTGCGCACCCTCGGGCACCGCACCTACGGCCTGTCCTTGGCCCTGATGTCCATCGGGTTCCTGGCGATGCTCGGATCGATGATCCTGCTGCCGCTGTACCTGCAGCACCTGCGCGGACTCAGCCCGCTGGAGACCGGCCTGCTGGTCATGCCGGGCGGTCTCGCCATGGGCCTGCTGGGACCGACCGTCGGAAAGGTGTTCGACCGGTTCGGCGGTCGGCCCCTGGTGCTGCCCGGCTCGATCGGCATGGTGCTCGCCCTCGGCGGGTTCACCCAGGTCTCGATGACGATGCCGTACTGGCAGGTGTTGGGGCTGCACGCGCTGCTGATGGTGAGCCTGGCGGCGACGTTCACCCCCGTCTTCACACTCGGCATGGGAGCGCTTCCCCCGCACCTGTATTCGCACGGCAGCTCGATGCTCGGGACGTTCCAGCAAGTCGCCGCGGCGTTCGGGACCGCGCTTGTGGTGACCGTGATGTCCGCGCGCACCGGCCACCTGGTCGCCGACGGCGTCGCCGCCGTGCCCGCACAGCTGAACGGGACGAAACTGGCCTTCGGCGTCGCGGCCGCCCTCGCCCTCTTGACGATCGTCGTCGCGGCAAAGCTGCCGCGCCGGATCGCGGCCGCCGGCGCCCGAAACCACGGCAGCGCCGACGCGGACCCGCCCGCCGGCGGGCGCCCCGGCCAAGACGAGCCCGTCACCGCCAACGAGATCTGACCGGCACGCACGTGGTCAGCGGCAGCAGATCATGGACACCGTCTGGGATCCGCATTTCTGGTTCTGGCCCGTATTTCGTGATCGACATGGTTCAGCCGGGCCGTCCTGCGGCGGCCTGTGATCATGTTCGGCCGTGCGATGATCATGGTCTGGTGTGCCCGCGTAGTTGATCACCGCCTACCGCGCCCTCGAACGGGGGTCAGAGGTCGTTACCGGCGTAGGAGAGGTTGAAACTCTTGTTGGTGAGGGGAAAGTCGGGGACGATCGTGTCCGCCAGGGCGACCGGGAGCGCGGGCCAGTTGACGAAGCTCGGGTCGACGATCTTCACCCGGGCCAGGGTGCCGTCGGGCGTGAGTTCAACGCGATGGACGATGGTGCCGCGCCAGCCTTCGCAGATCCCGACGCCGCTACGGCCCATCGGCGTCGGGGGCAGCGGGGCGCTGCCGGCGATCGCCCCGGTGAGGTCGGAGATCAGCGCGATGGAGTGGGCGATCTCCTCAGCCCGCACCAGAAAGCGGGATAACACATCGCCCTCGGTGCGGGGATGTCGCGTGCGCGGCAGGCCGACGTCGACGAATGGGTGGTCGTAGCGGGCGTCCAGGAGCAGCCCGGAGGCGCGCGCGACGTAGCCGAGTGTGCCGAGGTCGGCGGCCTGCGCACGCCGGAGCACGGCGGTGCCGGCGAACCGGTCGTGCACCACGCTGTTGCCGAGCGCGAGATCGACGATCTCGGCGATGTCCACGGCGGCATCGGCCATCAGCGCGAGATCGGGTAGCGCGCGCAGCGCGACGCCGCCTGGATGGATCGCGCCGCGCAGGAGGCGATGACCGGTGACGTACTCGTTGTGCCGCAACAGGGTCTCGCGGACGCGTTGCGCATGGACGTTCAGGATCCCGTAGCCGACGTCGTTGCAGAGCGCTCCGATGTCGGTGATGTGGTTGTAAAGCCGTTCCAGCTCAAGCAGGATCGCCCGGCTCCGCTGCACGCCCGGTGGCACCGCGGCGCCGTATGCCTGCTCGACGGCCAGGCAGAACGCGAGCGAGTGCCCAACGGAGGTGTCGCCGCTGACGCGTTCGGCGAGTTCGAGCGCGGTGTCGGCGCGGCGCCCCTCGAACAGCCGTTCCAGTCCTTTGTGGACGAACCAGAGACGGGCCTTGAGGTTGAGGATCGTCTCGCCCACCACCGAGAACCGGAAGTGGCCCGGCTCGATCAGGCCCGCGTGCACCGGGCCGACCGGGATCTCGTAGACCCCGTCGCCCTCGACCGTCCTGAAGGGATACGGCCCGTCCACGTCACCGAACTCCGGCGGTTCTCCGGCGTCCCAGCGCATCGGGTACCAGCCCTTCGGCCAGTGGAAATGCCGGAGAAGGCGGCGCGGCAGCGGATGGCCGGCCGGCACGATGCCGAAGAGATCGCGCATCTCCCGTTCGAAGCGCCCGGCGGCGAAGGACAGCCCGGCCAGCGTGGGCACCTCCGGCGCGGACCTCTCCAGCGGCACCTCGAACTCGACCCTGCGGTCACCGGGCGCGGTGAACAGGTAGACCGCGCGCAACCGGTCACCGTCGTCGTGTCCGGCGACCAGCGCGACCCGGAAACCGGTGGCCAGCAACTGTTCCACCCGCATGGGCAGCTCGGCCGGGGCGATGATCATCGGGTGAGCACCTCCGCGGCCAGGCGCAGCAATGTGGACAGCCCGGGTGCGGCGACGCCCAGCACCGCGGCCACGGTCAGCCCCCCGGCGAGCGCGAAAGCGGTCGGCACCGGCAGCAGCCTCGGCCGGGCAACGGCCGCCGACGGACCATCGGGCGCCGGGCCCAGCAGCATGCCGCTGGTGTGACCGGTCAGCGCGGCGGCAGCGACCAGCACCAGTGTCAGCGCGAGCGCGGTGACCCAGCCCAGCGGTGAGGCGAATCCCGCCCGCACGATGCCGAGTTCGCTGGCGAACACGGAAAACGGCGGCAACCCGATGAGCGCGAGCACGCCCAGCCCGACACACGAGGCCAGCACCGGCGCGCGTGCCAGCAACCCGCGCACGCCGTCGATCCGGCTGGTGCCGGTCAGTTGCAGCATCCGCCCCGCGCCGACGAACAGCACCCCCTTGGCCAGGCCGTGACCGAGAATGTGCAGCAGGATCGCCGCGATCGCGATCGGACCGCCGATCGCCGCGCCGAGCGCGACCAGGCCGAGATGCTCGATGCTGGAGTAGGCCAGCATGCGCTTGTAATCCTGTTGAGC
Source organism: Amycolatopsis sp. (assembly GCF_035276945.1). Taxonomy (GTDB): domain Bacteria; phylum Actinomycetota; class Actinomycetes; order Mycobacteriales; family Pseudonocardiaceae; genus Amycolatopsis_E. The sequence continues at coordinate 15,425 of NZ_DATELF010000151.1, forward strand.
CAGCAGCAATGACGCCGCGACCGCCAGCGACGCGATCGCCATCACCGCCAGCAGCCAGCGCGCGAACCCGGCGCCCAGCACCGCGTCGGCGACCACCTTGATCCGCAAGATCGCGTAGAACGCCACCGACAGCAGCACCCCGGACATCAGCGCGGATACCGGTGCCGGAGCCTGGGAGTGCGCGTCGGGCAGCCAGGCGTGCAACGGCGCGAGCCCGGCCTTGGCGCCGAAACCGAGGAGCAGCAAGGCGATCGCGATCCGCGTGACACCGGGATCCAGCCCATGGGCACCGGCGAGCGCGGCGAGATCCAGCCCGGCCCGGCTTGGGGCGCGCGAGGACGCGTAATTGAGCAGTAGCGTGCCCAGCAGGGCGAGCGCGATGCCGGTCGAGCAGATCACAACGTACTTCCACGCCGCCTCGATCGCCGCCCGTGTGCGGCGCTGGCCCACCAGGAACGCGGTGACGATCGTGGTGGCCTCGATCGCCACCCACAGCAGTCCGAGGTTCGCCGCCAGCACGGCGCACGCCATCGTCGCCAGGAACAGCTGGACCAGCAGGCTGTGCCGGGCGGCGGTGCGCGCACTGGCCCGCCCGAGCCGGATCTCGGTCTCCAGATGGCCGGGCGCGGCGAGGGTGGCGAGCATGGCTACCGCACCGACCACGATCAGCATGAACGCCGACAACGCGTCGACCCGCACCAGCCCGCCGAACTCACGCGGACCCGACCGGGCGATATCCACCGCAATGGCGATCGCCACGCCCAGCAGCCCGGCCGAGCAGATCGCGCTCACCCACGCGGTCCCGCGGCGCCAGCCCACGGTCGCGTAGACGGTCGCGCCGAGCAGCGGAATGAGAACCGGCAATGTGATCATGAGTCGCGCAGCTCCCGGAGCTCGTCGAGATCGGTACCGCCGAAGGTCTCCCGCATCCGCGCGGTCAGGATGCCTAGCACCAGCACCGCCAGCAGCACGTCCAGCGACATGCCCAGCTCCACCACCAGGCCCACGCTCGCCGTGGTGAGGAAGCCGACCGCGGTGATCCCGTTGTCCAGCAACAGGAATCCGACGATCTGCGACAGCGCGCGGCGGCGGGTGACCAGCACGAAGAACCCGATCAGCACCACCGTCACACCGACCGGGATCGCCTGTGTCGCCGGTGAGGGCGCCAGCGCCACCAGCGGCCGCGAGACCGCGTAGGCGAGCAGCGTCAATGCGGCGGCGGCCAGTAGCGACGCGGCCACGTTCACCATCGGCCGGGTCTCCCGTCGCGCGGCATGCCTCATGGCCCGGCGCAGCAACGCCGGGAGCGCGCCCGCCCGCAGCAGGACGATCCCGGCCGCGGACACCCAGAGTTCGGCGGTCTGCTCCCGCGCGGCGAGCACCGCGACCAGGGCACCGAGCGCGACACCCTGCACCGCGAAGACCCGGATGATCACCGCCAGCTCGCGGCGCCACAGGATCAACACCGCGGTCAGCAACAATGCGCCACCCGCCAGATCCACCAACTGCACATACACGTCATCACTCATGGTTCACGCCAGAAAGAACGAGGCCGCGACGGCCAGCAGAGACAACAGGAACGAACCGGCCAGCAGTTCCGGCACCCGGAACAGGCGGATCTTCGCCACGAACACCTCACCCGCCGCGAGCACCATCCCAAGAACGGTGACCTTCACGATCAACGCGACCACGCCTGTCGCGAGCGCGAGCGGCGCCGCGCCGGTCGCGATTCCCCAGGGCAGGAACAGGTTCGCCAGCAGCCCGAGGAACACCGACAACCGCATCGCTGACGCCAGTTCGACCAGCGCCAGATCCGGACCCGCGTATTCCAGCGTCATCGCCTCGTGCACCATGGTGAGTTCCAGGTGCGTGGCCGGGTTGTCCACCGGGAGCCGCCCCGTCTCCGCGACGATCACCACGATCAGCGCGACCGCGGCCAGCAGGCTGGCCGGGGAGATCACCCGACCTGGATCGTCCAAAGTAGACGTAATGATGTCGGCCAGGTTGGTCGAGCCCACCCGCACCGACAGCGCGAAGATCGCGACCAGCAGGGTCGGCTCGACCAGCGCGATGATCGTCATCTCGCGGCTGGCGCCCATCCCGCCGAAGGCGGTGCCGGTGTCCAGGCCGGCCAGCGCCAGGGCCACCGTGCCCAGCGCCAGCAACGCCACGACCGCGAACAGGTCCGCCGCCGGGCGCATCGCCGAGGCCGTGGTCACGAACGGCGCCACCACCGCGACCACCAGAGCGGTCGCCACCAGCACCAACGGCGCGACGGCGAACACCCCGCTCGTGCCGCGCGGCGTGATCGGTTCCTTGCGCAGCAGCTTGCGCAGATCCCGCCACGGCTGCCCGATACCCGCCCCGGCCCGGCCCTCCAGCCTGGCCCGCACCTGGCGCATGACACCGGCCAGGACCGGCGAGCCCGCCACCACCAGCAGTGCCTGCACGATGCCGCCGAGCGCACCGACACTCATCTGGTCACCGCCAGCACGACCAGCAGGGCGATCATCGTGTAGAAGCCGTAGCCCAGATAGCGATGCACGCTTCCGGTGGCCAGCCGCCGCCCCGCCTGGCCCCACGCCGTGACCACGGCCAGAACCGGCTGGTAGAGGCGGCGCTCGATCCGGTCTGGCACGCGCCGCCGGTAGGACACCGCCCGCACCAGATAACGCGATTCCTCGTGGTGATCGACGTCCACATCGGTCTCGGGCTGGACCACGTTGTCGAAAACCCGTTGCAGCGGCTCGGCGAACGAGGTCGCGGTGTACTCCATCCGCGACGACATCGGCCCGCCACCGCAATCCCACAGCCTCGCTCGCCGCCGCGCCGCGCGCCGCGCCACCGCCGCGGCGAGCACGATTCCGGCGAGCAGCGCGATGGTCAACTGCACGGGCGCCAACGCTCCGGTGATACCGGTCAGCCGGATCGTCACCGCACCCGACACCGCCTGCTCCCCCGCACCCAAGACGACGTCGGCGGCCATCCCGAGCGACGGCAGCACCACCGACGGCGCCAGCGCCAGCTCGACGCACGCCAGCGCTGCCAGGCCCATCCCCAGCACCATGCTCACCGCGGACTCGTTCGCCGTCTCCGCCGCCGCGCTGCGCGGCCGGGCCAGGAAACCGACCCCGAACGCCTTCACGAAGGTGGCCACCGCCAGCCCCGCCGTCAACGCGACGGCCGCCACCGCGACCGGCATCACCACCGCCGTCGCCGCACCCGCGACCGGCAGGCCATGGATCAACGCCTGCAACAGCAACCATTCCGAGACGAACGCGGTCCCCGGCGGCAGGGCCGAGGCCGCCAGCGCGCCGAGCCCGAACAGGCTCGTCGTCACCGGCATCCCAATCCGCAGCCCGCCCAGCGCGTCCAGGTCCCGGGACGCGGTCGCGTACACCACCGATCCGGCCGCGAGGAACAGCAGGGTCTTGAACGCCGCGTGCCCCACCAGGTGCAGCAAGGCAGCCGCCATCGCCACACCCGCGAGCACCCGCTGCCCCGACGCCGCGAACAGCCCCGACGCGCCCACGCCCACCAAGATCAGGCCCAGGTTCTCGGTCGTCGAATAGCCCAGCAGCCGCTTGAGATCCGCGGTCATCATCGCCTGCAAGATCCCGTAGACCGCGGAGATCGCGCCCATCGCCAGCACCAGCACCCACCACCAGCGCGGCCCGCCGCCCAGCAGGTCGAACCCGGTGCGCAGGATCCCGTAGACGCCGAGGTTGACCATCGCCGCCGACATCAACGCCGACACGTGGCTCGGCGCCTCCGGATGCGCGCGCGGCAGCCACGCGTGCAACGGCACGATCCCCGCCTTCGAGGCGAACCCGGCCAACGTCACCACGAAGATGAGATCCTTGAGCCCGCGGGGTACCTCTGCGGCCCTGAGCGCCGCGAACGAATCGTCGTGCGCGTGCGCGGCGAACACCAAAAGTCCAATGAGGATGGTCATCAGACCGAGGTGGGTCATCACCGCGTACCAGCGCGCGGCCGAAGCCACGTCCCTACGCCGCCGGTGCTCGGCCAGCACCAGCAACAGCGACGTGCCCGCCATCAGCTCCCAGCACATTAGGAACGTGCCCACGCTCGCGGCCGCCGGCACGAGCAGCATGGTGACCACGAACAACGGGAAGATCCCTTGCACGTTCCGGGATTCCAGACCGTGCCGCCCGTAACCGATGCCGTAGACGCCCGCGGCGACCGCCACCCCGGCCGTCACCGCGACGAACAGCCCGCCCAGCACGTCGAGTCTCAGGCTGATGCCCGACAGCGGCAGCAACCCCGGCAAGGTCATCGTGAACGACTGCCCGGCCATCGCCGCGAACCCGGCCAGCACACCCGCCAGCCCCGCGAGCGCCGTTCCCGCGCCCACCAGCCCCGGGCGCACCCGAGCCGGGACGAGCACCGCCACCAGCCCGCTCAACGCGCCCAGCGCCACGGCCACACCGAACCCGGACTGCGCGACGTTCACCGGCCGGTCAACTTCCGCAATCCCTCGACGATCGCCTCCGGCCTCGGCGGGCAGCCGGCGATCTCGACGTCGACCGGAACCACGTCCGACACCGCCCCCACCACCCCGTACGCACCGGCGAACACGCCACAGTTCCGGGCGCAATCCCCCACCGCGATGACCAGCTTCGGGCCGGGCACGGCGTGGTGGGTGCGCTTGAGCGGCTGCGCCATGTTCCTCGTCACCGGCCCGGTCACCAGCAACGCGTCCGCGTGCCGCGGCGACGCCACCAGCCGCGCGCCGTACCGCTCGGCGTCGTACACCGGCCCGAACGCCGAGCCGATCTCAACCTCGCAACCGTTGCAGGAACCGGCATCCACGTGCCTGACTTGTACGGACCCGCCCAGCGCGGACGCCGTCGGCTCGGCATCCGGCCGGTCCGGAGCCGGTTCGGCCACCCGGCCGACGCGGCGGATCTTGCGCCACAAACCCACCATCAGCGACTCCCGCGCAGATCGTCCAGCAACTCGACCTGCCCGGACAGCACCTCGGTCAGGATCCGCCGCGCCACCGCCAGCAACTCGGCCACATCCGGGCTGGTCAGCGAATAGAACACCGCCGAACCCTCCTTACGGGTCACGACCAGCCCCTGCCGCCGGAGCACCGCCAGATGCTGCGACAGGTTCGCCGCCTCGATCCCGACCTCCGGCAGCATCTCGGCCACCGCCTGCTCGCGCTCGCTGAGCAACTCCAGCACCCGGATCCGTGCCGGATGGCCCAGCGTCTTGAAGAACTCCGCCTTCAACTGATACAGCGGCCTGCTCACCACACCTCCTGCAACCTTCAGCAGTTGCAAACTTTAGCAACTCCGCATCATTCCCCTCCTCGAAGGTGGATGGTGGGCGCAATGCTTGGGCAGCGGCGCTGGCCACGGCGCCGGTGAGGTCGGGGTCGATCAGATCGGGGAGCACCCGGTCCACCGGGGCGAGCCCGGCCAGCACCCGCACACATGCGCAGTGCACGTCCAGCCGGTAGAGCGAGCCGACACCGAACCCGGATGCCGAAGCCTCGCGCAGTGCGCGGAGCACGCCCGGTAGCGCCAGCGGATGCGCAGACAAATCGTCCGGACTGAGTACCGCCACGCCCACGTCGAACGCCGACGTGCGCGTGGACCCCGCACCGATCAGGTCGATGACTGCGGCCGCGTCGCGGGCGGCCCGGGACGGTGGGAAGCCGACGGTGTCGCTGTCGTTCCAGGACGCGATGTCACCGATCCCGGTGGCCATCGGCAGCGGGACCGGCCGATGAGCTGTCGGTGCGACGGCGTAGTCAGGTAGCGGGGTGCCAGCTCGGGACCGCGAGTGTGATCAGGCGAAGTTTCTTTTCCGCGGTGCGCAAGATCCGCTCATCCGTCTCGGTGTCACGTGGGCGGGCTTCGAGGAGTTCCAGCACGGTGGCGAGCATGGCGGTGACTATGAGGTCGGCCACCATGTGGAGGTCTTCGGTGGTCCAGTCGCGGAGGTATCTGAACCGGGCGAGGTCGACGGCGAGCTCACTGGTGAGCAGCTTGAGTTCGAAGGCGATGGCCTGCCGCACCGGGCCTGCGCCGCCGTGGCGTTCTCTGGTCACGAAGAGGAAGTGGTCCTCGTGGGCGCGAACGTGTTCGTGGAGTGTGCGTACGGACGCCCCGATGATGCCGGCGGAGGATCGTGGATCTCGGCGGGCCTCGCGGATCGTCGCGCGGAGGGTGCGCATGGACTCGTTGACCAGCGCGACGCCGAGTTCGTCCATCGAGGAGAAATGCCGGTAGAACGCGGTTGGCACGATACCGGCCTGTTTGGTGACCTCACGGAGGCTGAGACTGCCGAAACCAGTGCCGGCGAGCAGCCCCAGTGCGGCGTCCAGCAGCGCGCGCCTGGTTCGTTCTTTGCGCTCGTGGCGTGTCACCGATGTCACGAGGTTGAGCGTACGGCCGTTCACGACGGTGGCTGTCTCGGCTTGCTTATATTGGCGACGGCCGTATGGTGGAGTGCACACGTGTTCACTTACGGAGGTGCGATGGGCAAGCTCGCCACGATCGCGGAGGCGCTGCTGACACCGCACGGCGTGGACCGTTACCTGGAGTTGGTCGACCCGATGCTGGTTCGCCGCGAGCTGCGTGGCGTGGTGACAAGTGTTCGCCGGCAGACCGCGGACACGGTGACGCTCACCCTGCGGCCGAGCCGGGCCTGGCCGGGGTTCCGGGCCGGCCAGCACGTGCGGGTGTCGGTGGACATCGACGGCGTGCGACGCACCCGCTGCTACTCACCCACCACGTCCGAGCACCGGAACGGGCTGGAGTTGACCATCAAGGCCGTACCGCACGGCCTGGTCTCCCCGTATCTGCACGCCAGGGCCGAACCCGGTCTCGTGCTCGGACTGTCCGAACCGGACGGCCGGTTCACCCTGCCGGAGCCGCGGCCCGAGCGGCTGTTGCTGACCAGCGGCGGCAGCGGCATCACGCCGGTGCTGTCGATGCTGCGCACCCTCGCCGACGAGAACCACCAGGGTGAAATCGTGTTCCTGCACTACGCGAACACCGCGGACGACGTGCCCTGTCGCGACGAACTGGCCGAGCAGCCGCCGAACGTCCGTGTCGTGCTCGGATACACTCACGACGGCGACGGCGACCTGCGTGGCTTCTTTTCCGCGGAGCATCTGGAGCGTGCCGCGCCGTGGTACCGCGACGCGGAGACCTACCTGTGCGGGCCGGAGCCGCTGATGAACTCCGTCCGCGAACTCTACGCCACCGAAGGGTTGAGCCAACGGCTGCACACCGAAGAGTTCACGCCCCCGCCGTTGCGATTCGACGCGGCCGCCGCGAGCGGGCGGATCCGATTCGCGCACAGCGGTAAGGAGATCGACAACTCCGGCAGGCCACTGCTGGAGCAGGCCGAAGCAGCCGGGCTGAACCCGGAACACGGCTGCCGGATGGGGATCTGCTTCTCCTGCACCAAGGTGAAGACCCGCGGTAGTGTGCGGGATCTCCGTTCGGGTGAGGTGTCCGGCGAAGACGGCGAGGACATCCAGCTTTGCGTCTCCGTTCCGCTCGGGGACGTCGAGATCTGCTGTTAGGCGGGCTGGACCAGCCATATCGGTGAAAGGGAGGGAAAAGCTTTGACGGGCTTGCAAGACAGGCTGACCCCGGAGCAGATCGAGGAGTTCGGCCGGGACATGGACGAGATCCGGCAGCGAATCGTGGCCGATCTGGGCAAGGCCGATGTCGACTACATCCAGACCGTGATCAAGACTCAGCGCGGCCTGGAAATCCTCGGCCGCGGACTACTGTTCGCCGGGTTCCTCCCACCCGCCTGGCTCGCCGGGGTGAGCGCACTGGCGGTGTCGAAGATCCTGGACAACATGGAAATCGGGCACAACCTGCTACACGGCCAGTACGACTGGACCCGCGACCCGGCACTGAACTCGCAGAACTTCGACTGGGACCTCGTGGCACCCCCACAGAACTGGCGCCACTCCCACAACTACATCCACCACACCTTCACCAACGTGCTGGGCAAGGACCGGGACATCGGCTACGGCGTCCTACGCATCGACCCCGCCCAAAAATGGCACCCCTACTACCTGGGCAACCCCCTCTACGCAACCGTCATCGCCTTCATCTTCCAATGGGCGATCATGCTGCACGACCTCGAATTCGACCGCATCCTCACCGGCGAACGAACATGGTCAGACACCACCGAAGCGCGCGCCAGAATGCTCCGCAAGACCGCCCAACAAGTGGGCAGAGACTACCTACTCTTCCCGATACTGACCGGACCACTGGCACCCCTGACCTTCCTCGGCAACGCCACCGCGAACCTGACCCGCAACCTGTGGGCCTTCTCCATCATCTTCTGCGGACACTTCCCCGCCAACGTGGAAAGCTTCACCGAAGAAGAAACCCAGAACGAAACCCGCGGCCAGTGGTACCTACGCCAAATCCTCGGCTCGGCCAACCTCACCGGAAACACACTGTTCCACATCCTCACCGGAAACCTCTCCCACCAGATCGAACACCACCTCTTCCCCGACATCCCCGCACGACGCTACCCACACATCGCCCCCGAAATCCAAGCCATCTGCCGACGATACGGACTGCCCTACCACACCGGCCCCCTGCACAAACAACTCCTCTCCGTCGCGAAGAAGATCATCAAACTCGCACTGCCGGCCAGGCCCGCCAGGCCACCCGCAGCGACCACCCCGAAAACCAACCAGAAACCCGAAGCCGCATAAGGGACACCGCCAAGACCCCCACTCCCGCCAGAGCCCCGGCCACCCCTGGCCACTATGGACAGTGGCCACGGCCCGACCGGGATCGACAGGGTCCTCACCTGCGTGTAGCGTCAGTGACGTCGAGAACACCTCGTAGGCCAGCGGTCAAGTCGGCCTCGCTCTCGACAACACAGTCCGGCCAGCGAACATCGGCCGGGGACAGGAGCGGCCGACATGACGTCGGACCCGCGTGCGCACTCACACCACCCCGAAGGCCGTCATGGCCATTGAGCAACCTCGGCTGAAACTGCGCCTGAGAACGAAGCCCAAGACGCCCACCGCGGGGTACATCGGCGGAACCTGGTGGCCCCGAACGCGGGACCTGACCGCCGAACTGCCAGCACTCATCACCACACTGGCAGCCCGGCTCGGGCCCATCGCCCGAGTCACCTACAACCACACCTGGGACCCCCACGCACGCCGCATCAACTCCAACGGAACCCTCACCCCACCCAGCACCTACCAACGCCATCACCCCCACACCATCGACATAACAACCTCCACCGGCCAACTCATCACGCTGTCAGTCATACCGCCCCAAAACCTGACCAACGACACCAAACAAACCACACGGATCGTGAACCGGCCGGGCACCGGGGCACGGCCGGCATGGAACTCAGTGCTGGCGTGAAACGTGCTGGCGTGAAACGCCACCACATTCGACAAGAACTGTTCCCGGCCGGTCTCGGGTTGTCCGTACAACCATCCCGAAACGAATCTTGCCTCTGCCCGCCGGACTAGGCGTATCGGGCGAGACGTTCGGCGAGTTCATGACGCCCGGCCGTGGTGGGGAAGACCGGTCGGGGTGAGCCGGATCGGCGGCCGGTGACGACGTCGGTGACGAACCGCGCCACCGCGGCCGGTTCCGGGACGACACCCTCACCGGCAAGGTAGGCCACCACCAGCGCGTCCTGCCCGGGATCGGTCTCCACCGCGACCGCCCACCCGTGCCGCTCACTCCACACCAGCATCAGATCGTTACCCGGACGTGCGGACCACCGCCGCGTCAAGCCCAGGTAGGCGGTCGCCGTATCACTGATCTCGAACGAGGTCGCCTCAGCAGGCACCCCAACGGCGTCGGCCACCGCGCGGACGTACCCAGCCAACCCGCGGCTCACCGTCGGCACACTGCCAGGACGATCGTCCATACTCACCAGGTTATGCTGTCGGGGGTCCGCCCGTCTCGGCGACCGTGCACTATGGACGCCCACTTCACTGCCGCGCCAGGGCCCGTCGGTGCGATGACGGACAGCGGCGTGCACCCGTCCATGGTCGTCCGTGCTCACGTCCGCTTCCTGGAGGTCCTGGCGCCGCTCACAGGGCTGGCACACGATCCGGAGTTCCGAGACGAGTGGTCGCAGGGGGCGTAGTGTCAGTGGTGTCCGGGGCATCTCGTACGCGAGCGGTCGAGTTCGCGTCGTCCTCGACAGCCCAGGTCGGCCGTATTCGCGGCCGGGGACGGGAGCATCGACATGATGTCGGGCCCGCGCACACTGACCACCACCCCCTTGGTCTCGGCGGTCGTCGAGCCACCTCCGCACACCCTGCGCTTGCGGTTGAAACCGAAGGCACCCGCGACGGGGTATGTCGACGGGGCTTGGTGGCCCCGGTCCCGGGACCTGTCGGCCGAACTGCCGACACTGCTTGCGGTGCTGGCGATCCGGCCCGGTCGTATCGAGCGGGTGACCTACAACCTGACCAAG
>NZ_DATELF010000152.1:0-185909 GCF_035276945.1 Amycolatopsis sp.
CCGAACTCCGGCGTCATCACGTACAGCGAGAAGTCCGCGTGGTCGACGATTCCCGCGTCTCCCTGCCCGATGCCCGGCGTCTCGACGATCACCAGGTCGTAGCCGGCCGCCTTGCACGCCAGGATCGACTCGTCCAGGCCCTCCGGAACCTCCCCCTTCCAGGTCCTGGTGGCCAGCGAGCGGAAGAAGACGCCGCTGCCGTCGAGGCAGTTCATCCGGATGCGGTCGCCCAGCAGGGCACCACCGCCCCGGCGCCGGGTCGGGTCCACGGCCAGAACCGCGATCCGGAGCTTGTCCTGCTGGTCCAGGCGGAACCGGCGGATCAGCTCGTCGGTCAGCGAGGACTTCCCGGAGCCGCCGGTGCCGGTGATGCCGAGCACCGGCACGGCACGCTGACGGGCCGCGTCGGTGATCGCGGCGAGCCGGTCCTCGGGCAGCACGCCGGCCTGGAGCTGCGTGCAGGCCCTCGCGAGGGCCTGCACGTCGCCGGAAAGAAGGCTGTCGACGGAGCCCACGGGCTGCGCCGCCAAGTCGACGTCGCAGGCCTGGATCATCGTGTTGATCATGCCGGGAAGCCCCAGCTCCAGGCCGTCGTCGGGGGAGAAGATCCGGGCCACGCCGCGCGAGTGCAGCAGTTCGATCTCCTCGCGCACGATGACCCCGCCGCCACCGCCGTAGACCTTGATGTGCCCGGCGCCGCGCGCGCGCAGCAACTCGACGAGGTAGCTGAAGTACTCCACGTGGCCGCCCTGGTAGGCGCTGATGGCCACACCCTGGACGTCCTCGCTGATCGCGGCCGTGACGACCTCGTCCACGGACCGGTTGTGCCCGAGATGCACGACCTCGGCGCCCTGGGACTGCAGGATCCGCCGCATGATGTTGATCGACGCGTCGTGCCCGTCGAACAGGCTGGACGCGGTGACGAACCGGATCGGATGCGTCGGCCGGTAAAGCTCCATGCCACCAAAATACTTGGGCTTCCTACTATTTCAAGCCCAAGTGACCCCTGTCTCGCGAGTCAGGTGCCCAGGAGGGTGTGGGGCTCGCTCCGAGGCGGGGTCCGGGGGTCGCACCCCCAGGGAGCACACAAGCGCCGCCGACGCGTCCTGTCAACCTCTCACCGGCGAGCCGACCGCATCGTGACCCACTGCCGCATGGCGTACTCGACCAGCGTGATCAGCGTCTGCTTCGTCGACTCGCGATCCCGCGCGTCACACCGGACGATCGGGATGCTCGGGTCGATGGCCAGCGCCTCCCGCACATCCGACAGATCGTGGTGCAGCATGCCGTCGAAGGTGTTCACCCCGATGATGTAGGGCAGCTTGCGGTCCTCAAAGAAGTCCACCGGGGCGAACGAGTCGGCCAGCCTGCGGGTGTCGGCGAGGATCACCGCGCCGATCGCGCCGCGCACCAGGTCGTCCCACATGAACCAGAACCGCTGCTGGCCGGGGGTGCCGAACAGGTACAGGATCAGGTCGGTGTCCAGCGACACGCGCCCGAAATCCATGGCCACCGTCGTGGTGGCCTTGTTCGGTGTGTTGTCGAGGTTATCGATACCCCTGCTGGCGTCGGTCATCATGGCCTCGGTGGTGAGCGGCATGATTTCCGACACGGACCCGACGAAGGTCGTCTTACCGGCGCCGAACCCACCGGCGACCACGATCTTGGCCGAGGTCATCGTCTGCGGCGTCGTCCGCCGCGGTGTTTTAAAGCCGACGGAGTCCACTCAACACCCTTTCCATCAACATGAAATGCGCCTCGGCGTCTTCGTTGCCGGACACCGTCTTGTGCACAGTGATCAGGCCGGCGTCGGCCGCGTCGCTGATCAGCACCCTGGCCACGCCCAGCGGAACCCGCAGCAGCGCCGCGATCTCCGCCACCGACCGCGGCATCCGGCATTCTTCCATGATCGACCGGTGCTCGAACTGCACCGTCGAAAGGTCCACCCGGACGGCCGCGGTATCGGAAGCCGAGATCAGGGTCTCCAGCTCCAGCGGCATTTTCGCCTTGGTGCGCCCCCCGGTCAATGCGTAGGGACGCACGACCGCGGTCTCGTCTTCGATGGGGTACAACGGCTCCTCGGGCCCCGCCGGGCCGGCATTGGACACGGCGGGCTCGAAGAAGCCCGTGCCCTGGTTCGGCTCGAAGAAGCCGGGCGGCCCCGGTGGCGCTCCCCCCACCTGCGACGGTGGTGGCTGCATCGCCAGGAGTGGCACCGGCTGCGGTCCCGTCTCCTGCGGCCCTGGTACCTGCGGCGGGCCCGGCATCGGCGGCCCGGGCTGCATCGTCACGGCCTCGGCGGGGTAGGAATCCCGGTCCTTCTTCCGTTTCCGGCGCCCACGCCCCGAATCCAGGGTGAAGGCATTGAAGACGTCGGCGAACGTCGCCTCGTCTTCCCCTTCGGGAGGGGATCCGCCCCCGGGTCCCGTGGTCATCGCGGCATCATCCCACCGGTTCACCGATCAGCGCACCACCCGAACCCTGTAGCTGCGCGCGCAGCTCGGGGGTGAGGATCTGGCCGACCCGGTCAACCAGCATGGTCATCTCGTAGGCCACCTGCCCGATGTCGCAGTTCGGGGCGGCGAGCACGGCCAGGCACGAACCGTCGCTGATGGACATCAGCACCATGATGCCGAGTTCCATCTCGACCACGGTCTCGTTGACGGCCCCCGCCTCGAAGCACCGCGCGGCGCCCTGGGTCAGGCTCACCAGTCCGGAGGCCACCGCCGCGAGTTGGTCGGCCCGGTCCAGCGGCAGCCGGTTCGACGCGGTCAGCAGCAGGCCATCGGCGGACACGACCACCGCGTGCGCCACGCCCGGGACACGCTCGGCGAAGTCGTTGACCAGCCAACCGAACTGGTTCTGTTGTGGCTGCGGCGAGGTCATTCACCCTCCATGGTTTCTCGTTCGGAGTCGACCGTCTGAGCGGTACGGTGCCGTCCACGCCGGACACCCTGCTGGAAACTGCTCAGCCGACCGCGCACATCCTGCGGATCGCGGGCTGGCCTGGGGCCCGAGCTCGGTGCCGTCGAAGCGGCGGCACCCGGCATGAGCTTCTCGCCACGCTGCCGGCGGGGCAGGCCAGCGGCCGTGAAGCTCGAAGGTGCGGCCTGGGAAACCGCCTGGACCGTGCGCCAGCTTTCGTCGGTGGCGAAGGACCAGGCGGAATCCCCGCCGGAAACTGCCGCGCCGGTAACGGATTCCGGCGCCTCGGGCTGCCGCTGCGGCGACGCCGGTTCGGCGGTCCACTGCGATGGCTGTGCCGGGAGTTGTGCCGGCGGTTCCGCCGCGGCCGCCGGCATGTGACGCCAGTGCTGCTGCGGCTCTGGTTGCTCCCCGGACGTTGCCGGGTAAATTTCCGCCGACCGTTCCGGCTGCGGGGAAATGCCGCGTTCGGGCGACGGCGTGTAGGCGGTGCTGTCCCCGTATACCGGCAGGTACCCGGTGCTCTCCGCGGACATCGAGGTGTAGCCGGTGCTTTCGGCGGGCACCGGCGAGTAGCCGGTACCCGCCGCCGGTACGGGCGAATAACCGGTGTTTTCCGTGGGCCACGGCGAGTAACCGGTGGACTCCGCCGGCGTGGGCGAATAGCCGGTGCTCTCCGCGGACGACGGCCGCCGCTGCGGAAGCTGGCCGCCACTCGGGACCGAGGTGGGCGGCGCCTCGCGCGGTGGGACCGGCTTCGGGCGCCGCTGCGGCAGCGACTGGCTGGACTGCGGCACCTGGTTCGGCTGCGGTGCCTGGCTCCGCCCGGGCGCCGGCTGCGGGTTCGGCGTGGACTGCGGCGACGGGGACTGACCGAAGCCGACCGGGGGCCGCCACGACTGCGAGAACTGGGACGTCACGGGCTCGGCGGCCGGCTGCGGCATGGCAGGAGGTTGCGGCGCCGTGGACCGCTGCTCCTTGGCCGCATGGCGGGCCCGGTACACGCCCTTCTGGAAGCTGGACAGCCGGCCCCGGACGTCGGCCGGGTCGCGGACGGGCAGCGCGTGAGGCGCCTCCGGCGCAGCACCGGCATCACCGACGCCATCGGCATCACCGGCGCCATCGGCACCATCGGCACCATCGGCACCACTGTCGGAAGACGAGAACGGAGCGAGCGCGCTGCCCGGCATGAGCTGCTCGCCACGCTGGCGCCGGGGCAACCCGGCATCGGTGTAGCTGGTCGGCTCGGCCTGCGACACCGACTGCACGGTGCGCCAGCTCTCGTCGGCGGCGAAGTCCCAGCCGGCGGCGGACCGCTCGGTCGCGGCGGCCTCCTCGGCGTCGGAAGCCTCTTCCGTCTCCGCGGCTTCGTCGTGCTCGGCTTCGATCTCGTCCGGGGTTTCCGTGTACTGCCCGGTCTCGGCGGGTTCTTCCGCCTCCACGGGCTCGGGCTCCTCCTGCGCGACCGGCTCCGGCTCCGGTTTTGGCAGCGGCTGCGGCTTTGACGGCGGCGCGGCCGGTGCCTGGGCCGACGGGCGCGCGGGTGCGGGACGGTCGCTGCGGAACCAGGCCGACAGCGTCTCGTCGAAGATCGGCGTGGTCTCCTTCGGCAGCGGTGGCGGAGGAGGCTGGGGCGGCTCGACGGGGGCCGTGTTCCACCAGTCGGTCAGCGCTTCCGCGTCGTTGTTGGTCGCCGCGAACAGTGCCTTCCCGCTGGGCAGCTCATCGGCGGGGAGTTCGGGCTGGGGCCGGTTCAGCGGCGGCTCCGGCGGCGCGGGCGGCAGGCCCTGGTCGTCGGCCCTGGCCGACCTGAACAGCGCGGTCCCGGAGATCTCCACTTCACCGGAGGTGCGGGAGGGCAGCACGCCGGAGTGGCCGTTCTGGATCCACCCGCCGGGCGTCGCGGCACCGTCGCCCAGCGTGCCGGCGGTGCCGGCGAGGTTGGTCAGCGCGCCGGCCCGGCCGGCGCCGTTGACCGTGCGGCGGCGCGGCAGGCCACCCTGCTGCTGGTACGCCGAGGTCTCGACCTCGGGCCGGCTCGGTGCGAGGTCCGGAAGGTCCAGGACGAGCTCGCGGGGCACGGCCACGGTCGCGCGCACGCCGACGATTTCCTTGCCACCGTGCAGAGAGACTGCGATGTGGTGGCGGCCGGCCAGCCGGCCGACCACGAACAGGCCCATCCGGCGGGAGGTGGCCAGGTCGACCGAAGCGGCCTCGTTCAGCCGGGCGTTGGCCTCGGCGACCTCGGCCTCGTTCATGCCGATGCCCTTGTCGACGATGTCGACCAAGAGGCCGGTGCTCTCGGCCCGGGTGGTGACCGTCACCTGGGTCTCCGGGGCGGAGAAGGCCGTGGCGTTGTCGAGCAGCTCCGCGATCAGGCGCATCAGGTCGCTGGCCGCGTACCCGACGATCCTGGCGTTCGACGGCGCCTGTACCACGACCCGCTGGTACTGCTCGATCTCCGAGACCGCGGCGCGCAGCACGTCGGCGGTGCTGACCGGCTGGCCCGAGCGGCGGCCCGGCTCGGCGCCGGAGAGCACCATCAGGTTCTCGTTGTTGCGCCGCATACGGGTCGCGAGGTGGTCGAGCTGGAACAGGGTGGACAGCTGGTCGGCGTCCTCCTCGTCGCGCTCGAGCCGCTCGATCAGCTGCAGCTGCCGCTGCACGAGGCTCTGGCTGCGGCGGGACAGGTTGATGAACACGCTGCTGAAGCCGGTCCGCATGGCGGCCTGCTCACTGGCCAGCCGCAGCGCCTGGCTGTGCACCGCGTCAAAGGCCTGGGCCACTTCACCGATCTCGTCGGTGGTACCGATGATCAGCGGCTGGATTTCGGCGTTGGACTCCTGGCCCTCCTGGATGCTCTGCACCGCGGCGGGGAGCTGGTGGTCGGCGACGTCCAGCGCACTGGTCCGCAGCCGCTGCAGCGAGCTCAGCAACTGGCGGGTGATCAGGAAGACGACCGCGGCGGTGATCACGAGGGCGAGGAACAGCAGCACGGCCAGCAGGCCCGCGTCGGTGCCGGAGTTTTCCACCAGCGTGGAGGACGCGGCGGTGACCTGGTCGCCGAGCCGGCCGATGACCGTGTTGAGCGAGGAGATGACCGCGTTGGTCGCCGCGGCCCACTGCTCGCCGGAGATCGCGTTGAGCGCTGCGCCGGAGGAGGCGCCCTGCGCGTTCAGCACGCTGCTCGCCAGCCGGGCCCGGGTGTCGTAGTCCGCGCCCATCACGGTGCGGTCGAAGTCCTGCTGCTGGCCTGGGCTCGCGGCGGCCCGGAAGTCGTCGAGCCGGTCGGCGATCCGGATCTCGGCGGTGCGCAGCTGGTTGAGTTGCGCCGCCGCCAGGTTGCCGCGGCTGATGCCGTAGCCGAGCAGGGCCTCGGAGGAGGACATCTCCTCCTTGACGACCAGCAGGTTGTGCAGGGCGCCCTGCGTACTGCCGATGGAGTCGTCGCCGATGCCCGCCACCAGCGAGGTGTCCACGGCCAGCAGGGCGTCGGTCATCGTCGAGTAGTTGTCCAGGGCCTGGACCACCTCGAGGCGGCCGGCCCCGACCTGCTGCCGGACGCTGGACAGCCGGCTCAGCGCGTTACTCGCGGCGATGTCGGGGTTGCTGATCGCGGCATTCAGTTCGGCTGCCCGCGCGGCGTCCGTGCTGAACGCCGGGATCGCCTTGTCGACCGCCGTCCGGGCGGCGTCCAGCGCGGCCGAGCTGCCGACCGTGCCCCGGGTGAGCAGGGCGGCGGTCTCGGTCCGCTCCTGCTCCAGGGCGGTGAGCAGCGTGCGCACGTCGGAACCCAGGGTGACCAGGCGGTTGACGCGCTCGAAACTCTGCGAGAGCTGGACCTGGTTGCCGATGGTGATCCCGCCCAGCACGAGGGCGAAGACGATCGGGACCAGCGTCACCGCGGCGAGCTTGACCGAGATGCGCCAGTCGCGCCAGCGGATGATCGACCGCCACTTCGAGGGACGGCGCGGCTGCTGGCCGAGGAGCTGTCCAACAGGCACTTGGCCTTGTCCTGCAACAGTCACGGAAGTGACTCCCTGTCCCGCATGGTCGGTACACGTCCCTGGCTCACGCCGTTCTCCTCGTCAGCCGCAAAGTCTGCTCCATCCAGCCCACGGCGCTGTCCCGGGTCACCTCGCCGGCCTGCCGTGCACGCGCATCATGCGATGTGCAGGATGCTTTCGACAAGATCGGATCACGTTCGGTCACAGCGAGTCAACGTGGCCAAAGTAGCCTACACCAATCGTGCGGCACGTCCTTGATCCGCACGCACCGCCGCTGACCTGCATAAATACCCAAAGTGACAAGGGGTTGACACGAGCCACGGCGAATCGGCCCAGACATGTCCGATTTCGATTAACCCGCTGGTGAGCGGGCTAGTCCAGACCATCACCCGGATAGCCCAGGAGCCTGCCGGGACGACCGGAGAGCGGGTACCCACCGTGCTGTCACCATGTCCGGTCACAAGAGAATAACGCCCGATCTCGTGGCTTTCGTCGCTCCCACCCGATCCCGGCCAGGACTCGGTTCGGCTGCCAGCGGTTTCGCCGCGTCGAGGCGAGTTCAACAGACGGACAACGCTCACCAGGATGAGCGAAAATCGCGTTCTTTTATCACTATATGTCACGATTTTGCTGTTTGTCGCAGTACGTAATCGCCCATCCGGCGGATCAACCTGGCGAACTCGGCCACTCTTTTGAACCGGCCTGCTGAACCCTCCGTTTACCAGCGTGGCTAACATGTGCGATCCCGAAGGTTCGCCCCGCCAGCTCGCCGGGAGGCAGACATGCAGAACGTCGCCCAGACCTCTGCGACGAGGAACACTATCGAGGACACCGGGGAGATCCCGGTCCTGTTCGAGGTATCGGAGACCGAGCGGCTGTCCAGGCGGCAGGCCGGCCCCGACTACCTCACCATCCAGGCCAGTCCGGAGTTCCGCGGGCTACGCGGCCGGTTCCGCCGGTTCGTCTTCCCGATGAGCCTTCTGTTCATCGTCTGGTACCTCGTGTACGTGGTCCTCGCCGCCTACGCCCGTGACTTCATGAGCATCAAGGTGCTCGGCGAGGTCAACGTCGGCATCCTGCTGGGGGCCGGCCAGTTCGTCTCCACCGCGCTCATTACCATGGCCTACCTGCAGTTCGCCAAGCGCCGTCTGGACCCCGACGTGGAAAAGGTCCGCCGGCAGGCAGGAGTGTAAGAACAGCATGCCGCACCTCACCTCCCCCGCGGTGCTCGCCGCCTCCGCCACCGACGGCAGCAACCCGATCATCAACACCGTCGTGTTCGGCGCATTCGTCGCGGTGACCCTCTTCGTGGTGTACCGCGCGAGCAGTCGCAACTCCTCCGCCGCCGACTACTACGCGGCGGGTAGCGCTTTCACCGGGCGCCAGAACGGCATCGCGCTGTCCGGTGACTACCTCTCGGCCGCGTCGTTCCTCGGTATCGCCGGTGCGATCGCCGTGCACGGCTACGACGGGTTCCTCTACTCGATCGGCTTCATGGTCGCCTGGCTGGTCGCACTGCTGCTGGTCGCGGAACTGACCCGGAACACCGGCCGGTTCACCATGGGCGACGTGCTGGCGTTCCGGATGAAGGTGCGCCCGGTGCGCGCCGCCGCCGCCACCTCGACGCTGGTCATCTCGCTGTTCTACATGCTCGCCCAGATGGCGGGCGCCGGTGGCCTGATCGCGCTGCTGCTCAACATTCACTCGAACTTCGGCCAGGCGCTGATCATCGCGGTGGTCGGCCTGATCATGGTGCTGTACGTGCTGGTGGGCGGCATGAAGGGGACCACCTACGTGCAGATCATCAAGGCCAGCATCCTGATCATGGCCGTGGTGCTGATGACGGTGTTCCTGTTCGGCAAGTTCGGTTTCAGCATCTCGAACCTGCTCTCCCAGGCCGCCTACAACAGCCCGATGGGCGAGAAACTGATCCAGCCCGGCGGATCCTACGGCGCCAACAACCTGACCAAGTTGGACTTCGTCTCGCTGGCGCTCGCGCTGGTCCTCGGCACGGCCGGGCTGCCGCACGTGCTGATGCGGTTCTACACCGTGCCCAACGCCCGTGAGGCCCGCCGCTCGGTGGTCTGGACGACCGCGTGCGTGTTCGTGTTCTACCTGTGCACGCTGATCATCGGCTTCGGCGCCGCCGCGCTGGTCGGGACGAAGGAGATCAAGTCCGCGCCCGGTGGAGAGAACTCGGCGGCACCGCTGCTGGCCCTGCACATCGGGGGCACGGTGCTGCTGGGCGTCGTCGCCGCGGTCGCCTTCGCGACCATCCTGGCGGTGATCGCCGGGCTCACCATGACCGCCTCGGCGTCGTTCGCCCACGACGTGTACGCGAACATCTTCAAGCGAGGCAAGGCGGACCCGTACGACGAGGTCCGGGTGGCCCGGCTGACCGCGGTCGTGATCGGCCTGCTCGCGATCATCGGCGGTATCCTCGCCAACGGCCAGAACATCGCCTTCCTGGTCGCGCTGGCCTTCGCCGTCGCCGCCTCGGCGAACCTGTCCACGCTGCTGTACTCGCTGTTCTGGAAGCGGTTCAACACGACGGGCACGCTGTGGGGCATCTACGGTGGCCTGATCGCCTGCGTGGTGCTGGTGGTCTTCTCCCCCGTGGTGTCCGGGGCGTCCGACTCGATCATCAAGGCCGTGGACTTCCACTGGTTCCCGCTGAAGAACCCGGGCCTGGTGTCGATCCCGTTCTCCTTCGTGTGCGGCTTCGTCGGCACGCTGGTCGGCAAGGGCAAGGCCGACCCGTACAAGCAGGCGGAGATGGAGGTCCGCTCGCTCACCGGCATCGGCTCTCGCATCTGATCGCCTTGTGAGCAAGGGGCCTTCCGGCGCGAAGCCGGAGGGCCCCTTGTTGTCCTGGGCTTTCCGGGGTTCCAACCCCCAGACCCCGGCTTGGGGAAACCCACGGGCCCAGTGAGACTGGACAGGTGAGTCACGAGCGGATCCACCGGTTCCTGGCTGAGCGACGGCCGCCAACGCCCTGCCTGGTCGTCGACACGGCCGTGGTCCGCGAACGCGTGCACGAGTTGACGACCGCGTTCCCGGGCGCCGCGCTTCGCTACGCGGTCAAGGCGAATCCCGAGCGCGCTGTCCTGGCCGCGGTGCTGGCCGCGGGCGGCGGTTTCGACGTGGCGAGCCCGGCCGAGATCGACGCGTGTCTCGCGGTGGGCGCGCTCCCGAAAGCGCTTTCCTACGGCAATCCGATCAAGAAGGCCGCCGACGTCGCCTTCGCCCACGCCCGCGGGATCCGTGACTTCACCACGGACGCGGAGTCCGATGTGGACAGTCTGGCCCGGTTCGCGCCCGGCGCCGCGGTCTCGGTGCGGCTGCTGGTGGACGGTCCGGCGTCGGCGACGCCCTTCGGGCGCAAGTTCGGCTGTACCCCCGACCAAGCCGTCGAACTGCTGCGCCGTGCCGCGGCGACCGGCCTCGACCCGGCGGGGATCGCCTTCCACGTCGGCTCGCAGCAGGCGGAGGCTTCGGCCTGGGAGGCCGGAATCGCGGCCGCGGCCAAGGTGTTCGCCGAGCTCGACGGGCACGGCCTCCGGCCTCGGCGGCTGAACATCGGCGGCGGTTTCGGCGTCCCCTACCGCTCGCCGGTGCCTTCGCTCGCCGAGTACGCGGCAGCGGTCTCGGCGGCGCTGCGGTCGTACTTCCCCGGCGGGAGCCCGGAACTGCTGCTCGAGCCGGGACGCGCGGTGGTCGCCACGGCCGGGCTGATCCGCACCGAGGTCGTGCTGGTGGCCGAGCGGGCCGGGCAGCGGTGGGTGTACCTCGACATCGGGCGCTACAACGGGCTCGCGGAGACGGAGAACGAGGCGATCACCTACCGGTTCGGATCACCTCAAGGGGGTCTGGGGGCGTGCCCCCAGAGGGGGTCTGGGGGTCGCACCCCCAGAAGGCAGAGCGGTCTGGAAGCGTGCCCCCAGACGGAATCCGGGGGCCCGGTCGTCATCGCCGGACCCACGTGCGATGGTGACGACGTGCTGTACCAACACACGCCGTACGAGCTGCCGCTGTCGCTGCGGGCCGGGGACCAGCTCGACATCCTGGACGCCGGCGCGTACACGGCCAGCTACTCGTCGGTGGCCTTCAACGGCATCGAACCTCTGCGGATCTACTGCCTTGACTAGCTTCACCGGGCGCCACGTGCTCGCCGAACTCGACGGCATCGATCCGGCACGGCTGGACGACCCCGGATTCCTCCGCGAAGCGTTGCGCGCGGCCGTGAGCCAGGCCGGCGCCACGGTGTGCGAGGTGGTGTCGCACCGGTTCGCACCCCAGGGCGTGACCGTGCTGGCACTGCTCGCCGAGTCGCACGCCTCGGTACACACCTACCCCGAGTTCGGCGCGGTGTTCGCCGACGTGTTCACCTGCGGCGACCACGCCGACCCGGAACGGGCCGTGGCCCTGCTCGCCGCCGCGCTGGGCGCGAAGTCGGTCCGACGGTCCATCGTGGAGCGTGGTTGGGTGGCGGCGATGACCGAGCCGGTCGGCGCGGGCCTGTCGCGGCGGTGGGCGGTGTCCGAGGTGCTCCACCAGGCCCACACCGGTTTCCAGGATCTGCTGATCGGGCGGACCGCACAGGGCGTCTCACTGTTCTGCGACGGCGAGCGCCAGAGCACGGAGGCGACCCAGCTGACCTACCACGAAGCCCTGTTGGTGCCGGCGATGCTGCTCGCCGAACGGGTGCGCCGGGTACTGGTCATCGGCTCCAGCGAGGGCGTGACCAGCCGGCTGGCCGCCGCCGAGGGCGCCCAAGTGGACCACGTCGACATCGACCGGGACGCGGTGCGCGCCTGCGCCGAACACCTGCCCTACGGCTACACCCCGGCCGAACTGGAGCTGGCCGAACGAGGGCACGGGCCGGTCCACGTGCGCTACCAGGACGGCTGGGAGTTCGTCGCCGGCGCGGAAACCGGCTACGACGTCGTGGTGATCGATCTGCCCGACGAGAACGGGGACCCCGAAGCCCAGCACAACCGGCTCTACGGCACGGAGTTCCTCCGCCGCTGTGCCGGCCTGCTGGCCCCCGGCGGGGTCGTCACCAGCCAGGCCGGCTGCCCGACGATGTGGCGCAACGAAACGCTCATCCAAGCCTGGCGGCGGTTTCACGAGGTCTTCAGCACCGTCGTCTACTACGGTTCGGACGAGCACGAGTGGGCGTTCCTGTCCGGCAGGCCCGACCGCGTCGCCGACCCGGTGCCGGCCATGACCGAACGACTCGTCAGGGCGCACTACCGCCCCGAAACCCTGGATGCCCAGGCGCTGCGCGGCAACAGCACACCGCCCCTGCGCGTCAGAGCTTCCTACCCGCCTCGACGCGGTGCGTGACGGCGCGCTCGGCGACGAAGGACAGGAACGGAATGGTGCCGGCGAGCAACACCAGCACGGTGCCCTTGATCGACCAGCGGGCCTTGAGCGCCAGGTCGACCGCCAGCACCAGGTACACCATGTAGAACAGTCCGTGGGTGACCCCGGCCCAGCTCATCATGCCCGGCGAATCGGCCGCGTACTTCAGGATGAACGCGACCGTCAGGCACAGCAGGGCGACACCGGTGGCATAGGCCAACACCCGGTAGCGCAGCAGCGGTCCGCTCAGGATCGACGGCGTCGCCCGCTCACGCGGTTCCGCTTCCTCCGTGCTCACCATCTGGGCTTGCCTTTCAATTCCGACGATTTTCCTGGTCCCGCGCGTGCAGGTCGGCGAGGTACCGGTTGTAGGCGGCCAGCTCGTCGTCCTCCTCGTCGTGCACGACCGCCCTGGCGGCCTGCCGCGGCGCCGGGACCTCAGGCGCCGGCCGCGATTCCGCGGCATCGCCGGGCTCCTGGTCCCGTGCCTGGGCCGCTTCCCGCCGGAGCTTGGTGATGCGGTAGACCATGAACGCCGGGAAGAGCCCGAACAGCGGCCACTGCAACACGTAACCGAGGTTCTGGAAGGTGCCGGTCGCCGATTCGAACCGGTTCCACTGCCACCACGCCAGCCCGCAGCACACCACGAGGCTCAGCAGGCAGAGGCCGCCCATGGCAAGGCGTCGCGCGGTGAGTGGACCTGCAGGCACGGCTTCGACGCTAGCACTCACGACACTCGCACGAACTGGGCGGCCTTGGCATAGGAATCGGCGAGGCCGAACACCTTGCGCGCGTAGTCGACCGAGTTGTTGTACGAAAGGATGCCGGACCACCAGCCCTGCGCGCTGGACATGTCCCGGCCGTCGGCGCAGAGGTACCTGGCGGCCGCGAGCGCCGCCGCGTCGATCTGCTGCGGGTCGTACCCGCCGCCCCACCGGGCCCAGGTGCCCGGGATGAACTGCATGGGCCCGACGGCCCGGTCGTAGTCCGGATCGCCGTCGAACCGGCCGTGGTCGGTGTCGGGGATGGTCCGCACCCCGGACGAGCCGTCCAGCGGCACCCCGACGATGGGCCTGGACGGGTAGCCGTTAACTTTCAGTACGGCGCCGCCGTACTGGCCGTGGTTGGACTCGATCCGGCCGATCCCGGCGAGCGTGGCCCAGGAAACGCGGCAGGAGGGCTGGTCTGCCCGAAGCTGCAGTTCGGCGTTGCCGTAGCCGATCAGCGCCCTGGCGGGGATGCCGGTCGCCTCCGCGACCCGGTCGGCCCAGACCGACAGCAGGTTGCCGGATCGCTGGGTGTTCTGCGCCTGCTGCCGCGGCTTCGCGGGGGAGGTGGTGGGCGCGGGGTCGTCGGCGACGGTGGCGCCCACCGGAGCCGACGAGCCGGGCTGCACGTCGGCCGGCCGCACCTCAAGCGCGGGGATCTCGGTGGTCGTCGGGCCCGCACCGGGGGTACCAGCCTGGCTGGTCAGCCAGACCCCACCGGCGGCGAGGGTGAGCACCACCACCACGATGCCGAGCCGCGCCAGCGCGGCGACCCAGCGCCGTGGCGTCCGACCGGCTTCCTCCTCGGACACTTCGGCGGTCTCTTTCCCAGCCCGCTTCATGCCCAAGAACCCAACCTCCTCACACCGGGACCAACGATGCCACCCAGGCCGGTGTTACGCCCACGCGGCCCGGTGCGGGACGTCAGCCGGCGCGCTGCTGGCGGCTGAGGCGGGCGACGCACCACGCGGGCGCGCTGCCCCGGCGCAGGTGCTGCAGGACGGTCATCGGGCCGAGCCGGCGGGACAGGTCCGACGGCCGGAGACCGGCTGCCCGATAGTCGAGCGCGCGCTGGTCGAGGGGGCTGATACCGGCGTCCCACCACTGCTCGGCCTCGCGCACGTCGCCGATCATCTGCCACCAGCCGGCCGCGGCGACCAGCAGGTCGTACGGCACACCGGGCAGGCGCTCGCGCATGGCGTCGAGGTAGCGAGGGTCGGCCGGCTCGACCGGAGCCCAGCCACGAGCGCCGGAGCGGGCACGCTGGCCGGGAATGCCCGGTGCCTGCTGCGGCACGTCCGCGAGCCACTCGGACGCGATCCGGTCGACCTCCCTTTCCTCAGGGGTCTGCTCGCATTCGGCCGCCCACTGGCGGATCACCGCATCAACTCCGGGATCTCCGGTCATCCTAGCCTCCTTACGTGCCCCAACCGAGGTTTACGACTTTCCACGGCGATGATCCAACGATCGGTGTGATCATCGGTTCGAATGGCCAGAACCGCTGGTCACGCAATGTGAGCACGGTAGGGTCAGTCGCCTTTGTCGCGCCAGACCTTCAAGCGGACGAATTCGGCGACCAGCGGTTTAATCGCGGCAATCCACCCGGATGGTCCAACGTTCCGCCGCACACTCTGAGACCGGTAACTCTGCGTATCCACTTCTGCCGGGCATGACGAAGCCCGGCACCGCGTCTCGCGGTGCCGGGCCCGGCAGGTCTGGAGTCAGGAAGTACCGGTCAAGCGAACAGGTTCCGCACGAAGGTCACGATCGCTTCGGCGCCGTCGCGCAGCCAGCCCAGGATGTTGTGCACCACATCGGCCGACTGGTTGGGCTTCGTGATCAGGAAGAACAGGACGAGCGCGACCACGGCGACAATGAGGATCTTCTTGGTGTTCGCCGACATACGCTCCATCCGATCGTCATCCGGACCACCTGCCCGAAGGAAACACAGCCATCCTGCCCGTCGCGGCGGGCTTTCGACAAACTTCCACCCCGACGGCGACGCTGATCACCGTGCGGAATCTACGGGAAATCTACAAGGTTCGCGAGATGATCTCCTTCATGATCTCCGACGTGCCGCCGAGGATCCGGGAAATCCGGACATCGGCCCACGCGCGGGCGACCGGGTACTCCGTCATGTACCCGTACCCGCCGAAGAGCTGCAGGCAGTCGTCGACGACCTTGTTGACCCGCTCGGTGGTCCACAGCTTCACCATGGCCGCGCCCGGAACGTCCAGTTCGCCCCTCAGATGCCGCTCGACGCACTGATCGAGGAAGGCACGGGCGACGGCGGCCTCCGTGGCCGCCTCCGCGAGGGTGAACTTCGTGTTCTGGAAGGCGAACACCGGCTTGCCGAAGGCGGTGCGTGCCTTGGTGTAGGCGATAGTCTGATCGACCACCGTCTCCATTCCCGCCACCGCGCCCACCGCGATGATCAGCCGTTCCTGGGGTAGCTGCTGCATCAGCTGGACGAAGCCCTGGCCTTCGGTGCCGAGCAGGTTCGCCGCGGGCACGCGGACGTCGTCGAAGAACAGTTCCGCGGTGTCCTGTCCCGTGAGCCCGATTTTGTCCAGCAACCGGCCCCGCCGGAACCCGGGCGTGCTGGTTTCCACGGCGATCAGCGACACGCCCTTCGCGCCGGCGTCGGGATCGGTCTTCACCGCGACCACCACCAGATCGGCGAGCCCCCCGTTGGTGACGAAGGTCTTCGCCCCGTTGATGACGTAGAAGTCGCCGTCGCGCACCGCCCGCGTCTTGATGCCCTGAAGGTCCGATCCGGCGCCCGGCTCGGTCATCGCGATCGCGCCGATGAGTTCGCCGCTGGCGAACTTGGGCAGCCACTCCCTCTTCTTCTCTTCCGAGGCGTACTGCAGCAGGTAGGGCGCCACGATCCCGTTGTGCACCGACACGCCCCACGCGCTGTCGCCCGCCCGCGCCTGCTCCTCGTACAGCACCGCCTCGTGCGCGAAGGTCCCGCCGCCGCCCCCGTACTCCTCCGGAACGGACAACGTCAGGAGGCCCACCTCGCCCGCCTTCGACCACAGTTCGCGGTCCACCTGTTTCCGCGCGCTCCAGTGTTCCTGGTGGGGCACGAGCTCCTTCTGGCAGAAGGTTCTGGCCAGTTCCCGGAAATCGTCCAGGTCTTCCGCCCAGGCGCTCTTCTGGATCTGCAGCGGCATCGCGGGCCTCTCCGGTGGAAAGACATTATGAGTGGAAGGTAAGTTCCGACTGGAATGTACAACCGCGAGCGAAGGCCGTAAAGAAGAGATGACCCGTGGCCACCGAACGCAGGCGCAGCGCCGCGAGCAGACCAGGACCGCGCTGCTCGACGCGACCATCGAGTGCCTGGTCGAACTCGGCTACGCCCGCACGTCGATGCGGGAGATCTGCAGCCGCGCGGGCGTTTCGAAGGGCGCCGTGCAGCACCATTTCGCCGACAAGGCCGCGTTGATGGCCGCGGCCGTCGAGCACCTGACGACCAGGCGCATGGCGGTGCTGGCCGAGTCGCACGACCAGGCGCCGGACGGGACCGGCACGGTCGCCGCCGCGATCGACCTGCTGTGGAGCGGTTACTCCGGCACCCTCGCGACGGCGGCGACCGAACTGTGGGTGGCCGCCCGCACGGATCCGGCATTGCGCGCCGCGATCCGCCCGGTCGACCGGGCGCTGGGCCGCCTGGCCATGGAACGGACCATCGCCGTCACCGCCGACCTGCCGAAGGACCGTGCGGAGACGCTGTTCTGGCTGACCGTGAACCTCACCCGGGGACTGGCACTCGACGCCGAACTCGGTGGCGCCCCGGCCCGGCGGAAACAGCTCCTCGAAGAATGGAAGCGAATCGCCACCGAGCACGCGAACGGGCCGACCCGGCCCTCACACGAGTCGACCCGTCACCCGTGAGTAGACCGGCCTCGCCCGCTGATGTGACGTTTACTTTCGCAATTGCCACACCGGACACTCCGGTCCCGCCGGTAAGCTGTACTGGTCGGTAACCAAGCCTGTTCGCGGAGGGACAAGATGACCAGCACGACCGAAACCGGCCATTCGGCGGGCAGGCCGACCACCGTCGGCGGCTTCGTCGGCGCCCCGTCCGCCGCCCGTGCCACCCAGCTCGTCAAGCGCGCCGCGGGCGGTGCGGACTCCGCGCCCGCCGAGATCACCGCGCCGTTCACCGGACTGCTCACCGCGACCCTGCCCCAGGCCACCGACGCCGACATCCGTCGCGTGTTCGACGAAGCACGGGCCGCGCAGCCCGCATGGGCCGCGCGGCCGGTGGCCGAACGCCAGCGAGTGCTGGCCCGGCTGCACCGCCTGATCCTCCAGCGGCAGGACGAGATCCTGGACCTGGTCCAGCTCGAGGCGGGTAAGGCCCGGATGGACGCCTTCGACGAGGTCAGCGCCACCGCACTGGTCGCGGGCTACTACGGCAGGCACAGCGCCAGGATCCTCGCCCCGAAGCGGGTGCCCGGGGTGATCCCCTTCCTCACCAAGGCCCGCGAGCTGCGGCACCCCAAGGGCGTGGTCGGCATCATCTCGCCGTGGAACTACCCCCTCGCGCTGACCGCGATGGACGTGCTTCCCGCACTGGTCGCCGGCAACACCGTGGTGCAGAAGCCGGACAACCAGACCGCGCTGTCCGCGCTGTGGCTGCACGAACTGGCCGAAGAGGCCGGGCTCCCGGCCGGGGCCTGGCGAATCGTGCTCGGCCGCGGCTCGGAGATCGGGGACGCGCTCGTCGAAGAGCCGGACTACCTGTGCTTCACCGGGTCCACCCCCACCGGTAAGGGCCTGGCCGAGAAGATCGCGGGCCGGCTGACCGGCTACTCGCTCGAACTGGGCGGTAAGAACCCGATGGTGGTCCTGGCCGACGCCTCGGTCGCCAAGGCCGCGGCCGGGGCGGTCACCGCCTGTTTCTCCTCCGCGGGCCAGCTCTGCGTGTCGGTGGAACGCATCTACGTGCACGAAAACATCCGCGAGGAGTTCACCCGTGCCTTCGTGGCGAAGACCGAAGCGCTCCGGCTGGGCGCCGAACTGGGTTATGGCGCCGACATGGGCTGCCTGACCACGCCCGCCCAGCTCGAAGCGGTCTCGGCCCACGTCGAAGACGCCAGGGCGAAGGGCGCACAGGTGCTGACCGGCGGCCACGCACGACCCGACCTCGGCCCGTTGTTCTACGAGCCCACCGTGCTCACCGGAGTGAACAGCGACATCCGGCTGTTCGACGAGGAGACCTTCGGGCCGGTCGTGTCGATCTACGGCTACCGGGACGTCGAGGAGGCCATCGAGCGGGCCAACGACACCAACTACGGGCTCAACGCCAGCGTGTGGGCGGGCAACGCGGCCGTCGGCTCGGTCGTCGCCACCCGGCTCAAGGCGGGCACGGTGAACGTCAACGAGGGTTACGCGGCCACGTTCGGCACCGTGGGGCTGCCGATGGGCGGCATGAAGGAATCCGGTTTCGGGCGCCGCAACGGCACCGAGGGCCTGCTCAAGTACACCGAAGCCCAGTCCGTGGCGGTGCAGCGCGGACTCCGGTTGCGCCCCGCACGGGGTGTCCCGCCACGACTGTGGACCCGTGCCATGACGGTCGGCATCCGATTCCTCAATCGCCTGCCTCGGCGGTGACGGCCTTGCTCGGCAGGCCGCGGCCGTAGGCGACGGCCACGGCTCCCGTGCGAGCCGGACCCTTACCCGCGCCGATCCCTGTGCGACGCGGGTAAGGGTCCGGGGAACGGCTCAGTCCCGAGCGGCACCGACCGTCGCGAGCAGGCCACGCCAACCCTGGACGGACACGGTCAGCGAGCCCGCGTCCGGGTTCTTGGAGTCACGCACGCCCATCCCGGCGGCGAGCACCGCGACCTCGACACAGTCGTTGCCGCCGCCGCTGAAGCTGCTCTTGCGCCATTTGATGTCAGCCATACTCGCCGCTCCTCGAGTCAAATCACACATTTTCCCGCGGTTTCAATTCTTGGCGGAAAAGCGTTCCGCCGCTTCCGCGATCACCGCCACCGAATCGTCCGGCCTGAGCGCCGCGGCACGCAGATGATCGAACATGAGGGTATAACGCTTGACGTCGGGGGGAAGTTCAAGGAAGAAACCGCCCGAGGTGCTGTCCACGTAGACGACGTCGGGATCGGCCTGCTCCGGGAATCCCATGATGAGGAACGGGCCTTCCATTCCGGGATGGGCGCCCGCCGTGAAGGGCACCACCTGGATCGTCACGTGCGGCAGCCGCGCCGCTTCGAGCAGGCGCCTGGCCTGGTGCGCCATCACCTCGGGCCCGCCGACCACCCGGTGCAGCACGGCCTGGTCGATCACCGCCCAGTACTCGGGCGGGTGCTTTTCGGTGAGCAGCTGCTGGCGGGCGGTGCGGGCGTCGACCCGGCGCCGGATCTCCGACTCGTCTGCGTCCGGGCGCATCGCCCTGATGACCGCACGGGCGTAGGTCTCGGTCTGCAGCAGGCCGGGCACCAGCAGCGCCTGGAACGCGTGCAGCGAACTCGCGTCCGCTTCCAGCCCGACGAACGTCCCGGTGAAGACCTCCTTGTAGGCATGCCACCAGCCCGGTTTACGCGCTTCGCGGGCGAGCTGGACAAGAGCTTCGCGCTCGTCCCCGGCAATGCCGTAGAGCTCGAGCATGTCGCGCGCATCCCGGGGCGTGACGCCGACATGGCCGGTCTCGATCCGGCTGATCTTGGACGCGGAGCATTCCAGCTTCTCGCCGACCTCGTCGATGGTCAACTCCGCCGCCTCCCGCAGCCGGCGCAGTTCGCTCGCGAGTCTCCGGCGGCGAATGGTGGGTCCCTGGCCGCGTTTCATCGCACCCGCCTCCGCATCCCCCCACTTTCCATCCATATGCGCTCATCTAACCAGCCGATCAGGCGTCGAGCGGCCTTTTCGGTTACCCGTTCGGGCAATTTTGCCGCTGGAAACGTGCGAGCGGTGTGGTACGAGGAAGCAGGGCAGGCACTCTTACGGCTGAAGAACGCGCAGCAGACCCTCCTGCACCACGGTCGCGATGAGCCGCCCGTCGGCGGAGAAAAACCGTCCGGTGGCCATTCCGCGCGAACCCGAGGCGCTCGGGGACGCGGTGTCGTAGAGAAACCAATCGTCCGCGCGGAACGGGCGGTGGAACCACAGAGCGTGGTCCAGGCTCGCGCCGACCACCTTGTCGAGGTCCCAGTAGACGCCGTGCCGGGCCAGGGGTGAGTCGAGCAGCGTCATGTCCGAGGCGTAGGTGAGCACGCAGACGTGCAGCAACTCTTCGTCGGGCAACTTGCCGTCCGCCCGCATCCACACGCGGTTGCGGGCGCCGCCCTGCCCGCTGCCGCGGGTCGCCCATGGCGGGTCGTTGACGTAGCGGATGTCGATCGGACGGGGCATGCGCCGGAACGCGCCGAGGTTCGGGAAGTCCCGCGTCCGCTCGGCAATCGTCGGCAAGGTGTCCGGCGCGGGCACCTCGGGCATCTCGTCCGCGTGCTCGATGCCCGCTTCCGAAACCTGGAACGACGCCGACAGCGAGAAGATCGCCTTGCCGTGCTGGATGGCGACCACCCGGCGGGTGGTGAACGAGCGGCCGTCGCGGATCCGGTCCACCTCGTACACGATCGGGATGCTCGGATCACCGCCCCGGATGAAATAGGCGTGCAACGAATGCACCTTGCGCTCGGCGGGGACGGTGCGGCCGGCCGCGACCAGCGCCTGCCCGGCGACCTGGCCCCCGAACACGCGCACCGTGGAGTGCGCCGGGCTCACCCCACGGAAGATGTTCTCCTCGATCCGTTCGAGATCCAGCAACGCGACCAGGCGGTCGAGTACCGCCTGCCCGCCGGCCCCGCCCGCGACGTCCAGCCCGGCCGCGGCATCCTTCGCCAGCTCAGTCATGCCAGCAGGGTACTTACGCGTGCGAGGTGGCGTCTTGCTAAGCGGCCGCTAAGCGTGGTCATCCTCACCAAGCCGGTGCACACGGATCAGGTTGGTCGAGCCGACGGTCCCGGGCGGCGAGCCCGCCACGATCACCACCAGGTCGCCCGGCTGGTAGCGGTCCATCTCCAGCATCGCGTGGTCGACCTGCTGGATCATCTGGTCGGTCGAGGCCACCTCCGGCACGATGTGCGTGGTGGTGCCCCAGGTCATCGACAGCTGGGCGCGCACGCTCTCCTCGGGCGTGAAGGCCAGCAGCGGCAGCCGGGTGTGCAGCCGGGCGAGCCGGCGCACCGTGTCACCGGACTGGGTGAACGCGACGAGGGCCTTGGCGTTGAGGCGCTCGCCGATGTCGCGCGCCGCGTAGGAAATGACGCCGCGCTTGGTCCGGGGCACGTGCGACAGCGGAGGCACGGTCGGCGAGTCGGTCTCGACCGCCTCCACGATCCGGCCCATCGTCCGCACCGTCTCGATCGGGTAGCGGCCGACGCTGGTCTCGCCGGAGAGCATCACCGCGTCCGTGCCGTCGAGCACCGCGTTGGCCACGTCCGAGGTCTCGGCCCGGGTCGGGCGCGAATTGTTGATCATCGAGTCGAGCATCTGGGTGGCAACGATGACCGGCTTGGCGTTCTCCCTGGCGATCTGGATCGCCCGCTTCTGAACCAGGGGAACCTGCTCCAGCGGCAGCTCGACGCCCAGGTCGCCGCGGGCGACCATGACGCCGTCGAAGGCCAGCACGATCGCCTCGAGGTTGTACACCGCCTCCGGCTTCTCGAGCTTGGCGATCACCGGCACCCTGCCCTTGCCGGCCCGGTCCATCACCTGGTGCACCTGGTCGATGTCGGCGGGCGAGCGCACGAAGGACAGCGCGACGAAGTCCACCCCGAGCTCGAGCGCGAACTCCAGGTCCTCGATGTCCTTGTCGGACATGGCGGGCACGGAGACGTCCATGCCGGGCAGCGAGACGCCCTTGTTGTTGCTGACCGGGCCGCCCTCGATGACCTCGCAGACCACGTCGGGGCCGTCGACACCCTTGACGACCAGGCCGACCTTGCCGTCGTCGACGAGCAGCCGGTCACCGGGCTTGGCGTCGCGGGCCAGCCCCTTGTAGGTGGTGGAGACGCGGTCATGGGTGCCGGCGACGACCTCGACGGTGATGCGCACGATGTCCCCGGTGCGCCACTCGACCGGACCGCCCGCGAAGGTGCCGAGCCGGATCTTCGGGCCCTGGAGGTCGGCCATGATGCCGACCGCACGGCCGGTCTCCGCCGCCGCGGTGCGCACCAGGTCGTAAACCTGCTTGTGGTCACCGTGGCTGCCATGGCTGAAGTTCATCCTCGCGACGTCCATACCGGCGTCGACGAGGCCACGGATCTTGTCCGCCGTGGCGGTGGCGGGACCAAGGGTACAAACGATCTTCGCTCGTCGGCTCACGCTTGTATAGCGTAGTCCCTCGATCCGCGCACGTCTTGACCGATCTCTAGATCGAGTCAGTATTCACCGTGAATTCAGCTCAACGGGCAGCTTTCTCGCTCACCCCTACGTGGTCACGGGCCCACTCGTTGAAGTCGCGCACCTGCCGCCATGCCTTCCGCACCCGATCGAGGCACGCCCGGTCGTGCAGCGTGTCGTCCGGCTTCCAGACATGGACCGCGTACAGCGAGCGATGTCTGAGCAGTTCCAGGCGCGGGTGATCTTCGGGGTAACCGCGGGGCCTGGTGCGCAGGGCGTCACCGGTGATGGTCCAGCCCGAGCGGCGGAGCTTCGCCACGATCCTCTCCAGCGCGGCTCCATGGACCTCGGTGTCGACCGCCTGCCGGAACCGCGCCAACTGGTCGGGCTGCAGGTGGAAGCAGCCACCGCCGACCCGGAGGCCGGCGGTGGACACTTCGACGTAGTACGCGCCCGCGCCACGACCCTGCTCGATGACACCACCGCAATGCGTCTTGTAGAGGCTCTTGTCCTTCGCGAACCGGACATCCCGGTAAGGCCGGAACACCTTCGATTCGCCGAATTCACCACCGAATTCCGGTTCCAGCTCGGCGAGCAACGCCTCCATCGGCACTCGCACGTCCTCACGGTAGATCTTCAGGTGATCTTCCCAATAGGCCTTCGTGTTGTCCGCGACCAAGCCGTCGTAGAACTCGACGGCGTGCTCTCCGAACCCTGAGAACGTCACGGAGAGCACGATAGTCGCGTCGTGTTTGCCCAGGTTACGAGGTCAGTGCCCGGATCAGCTCGCCACCGGCGGTGTCCTTGGACAGCTCCCAGAAGAAGTCCCCGCCCAAGCCCCGCTTCCTGGTGTACTCGACTTTGCCCTTGATCGTGCCCGGGGTGTCGTAGCTCCACCATTCGTTGCCGCATTTCGCGTACGCGGTGCCCGCGACCGTGCCGGTGGCCGGGCACTTCGTCTTGAGCACGTTGTAGTCCTCGACACCCGCCTCGTACTTGCCCGGGGCGGCGCCGGTCGCGCTGCCACCCGGGGCGGACTGGCTGACGCCCGTCCAGCCGCGACCGTAGAAACCTATGCCCAGCAACAGTTTGCCTGCCGGCACACCCTTGGACCTGAGCTTCTGGATCGCGGCGTCCGAGTAGAACCCGGCCGTCGGGATGCCGCCGTAGGAGGTCAACGGGGAGTGCGGCGCGGTGGGCCCGGTGGCCGCCCATGCGCCGAAGTAGTCGTAGGTCATCACGTTGAACCAGTCGGCGTACCGCACGGCGCCGGCGTAGTCGGCCGCGTCGAGCTTGCCACCCGAGGTGCCGTCACCGGAGATCGCCGCGCTGATCAGCTTGTTGCCGAACTTCGCCCGCAGCGCGGCCAGCAGGTTCTTCAACGCCGCGGCGCCGCTGGAGTCGCAGGTGATCCCGCAGGCGTTCGGGTACTCCCAGTCGATGTCGATACCGTCGAACAGCCCGGCCCAGCGCGGATCGTTGAGCAACTGGTAGCACGAGTTGGCGAAGGCGGTGGGGTTCCGCGCGGCCTGGCTGAATCCGCTCGACCAGGTCCAGCCGCCGAAGGAGTAGAGCACCTTGAGGTTGGGATGCAGCTTCTTCAACCGCTTGAGCTGCCCGAAGTTCCCGCGCAGCGCGCCGGCGTCCCAGGTGTCGGCCACACCGTCGACACTGCCGGCGGCGTCGTAGAACTTGTCGTAGGCGGCGTAGCTGTCGCCGATCGCGCACTGGCCGTTGGTCACGTTGCCGAAGGCGTAGTCGACGTGGGTGAGTCTTTCCGCGGAGCCACTCGTCTCGATGTTCTTGACGTGGTAGTTCCGGTCGTACACACCCCATTCGGCGAAGTACCCGAGCACCTTGCCCGCCGGCGCGGAGGTGGCGGGCGGTGCCGCGACGGCGGTCGTGAGCACCGCCACGAAGAGACTCGTGACGGCGAACAGGAGCTTTTTCCCTGGCCTGACCATGCTTCCTCCTTGGCTCGAGGCAGGAGAAACCAGCATAATTGGACTAGACCACAACAGAAGGTTCAGACCAGGTTTTTTCGAGAAACGCGGATCCCCTCGCCCTACGGCGCGGTGGCGAACTCGATCCCCTCGGCCTTCGCGCGGCGCTCACCCCACTCGTGGAGTAGCTGGAGCGCGGGTCCGAGAGCGAGACCGTCGGGGTGAGCCGGTACTCGACCCCGAAGTGGCTTCTCGTCGAACGACCGCCGCGCCAGGCCCTCGGACTCCAGCTCGCGCAGCTACTGGGTCACCATCTTCTCGCTGATCCCGGGCATCCGGCGACGGAGCTCGCCATAGCGGTGCACGCCCTCCTTCAGCTGCGACAGCATCACCGGCTTCCACTTCCCGCCCATCAGCCGCGCAGTAGTACCGCCGTGTCACCGTCACTACTCCGTCAAGCAAGGACAGCAAAACACCGGCCACGCACCGGAAAGTGCGTACCTGCCAGCCCGCGCCCGGGGCGTGTTGTGGCGTGCTGCTGATGGACGCCGACGACGAAGTCGGGCTGCCCACCGATCCGGAGTTCCGCGCAGCCTTCGCGGGCTACCTCGAATGGGGCAGCAGGCTCGCCGTGTTCTTCTCCCGTCCCGGTGCGAAGACCGACGTCGACGAGCCGATGCCGCGAACCGGGGAGCCGCGCCGCCGTGGCAGCCCGGCTCCCCCACCACCGAGACTGTCCGGACTCAGCCGAAGAAGACTTCGGCCTCCTCGTAGCGGCTCCGGGGCACGGTCTTCAGCTCGGCAGTGGCCTCGGCCAGCTTCACCCGCACGATGTCGGTGCCACGCAGCGCCACCATCGTGCCGAAGTCGCCGTCCTTCACCGCGTCCACGGCGTGCAGGCCGAACCGGGTGGCGAGCACCCGGTCGTAGGCGGTCGGGGTGCCGCCACGCTGGACGTGGCCGAGCACCACGGCCCGCGACTCCTTGCCCGTGCGCTGGGCGATCTCCTCGGCCAGCCAGGTGCCGATGCCGCCGAGCCGGACGTGCCCGAACGCATCCTTCTCCCCGCTGTGCAGGATTTCCGAGCCGCCCTCGGGCAGCGCGCCCTCGGCGACCACGATGATCGGCGCGTACATCCGCTCGAACCGGCGCTCGACCCATTCGACGACCCTCCCCACGGAGAACGGCCTCTCCGGCACCAGGATCACGTTCGCCCCACCCGCGAGGCCCGAGTGCAGCGCGATCCACCCGGCGTGCCGCCCCATCACCTCGACCACGATGGCCCGGTAGTGCGACTCCGCCGTGGTGCGGAGCCGGTCGATCGCCTCGGTGGCGATGTGCACCGCGGTGTCGAAACCGAAGGTGTAGTCGGTGGCGGCCAGGTCGTTGTCGATGGTCTTGGGCACACCGACGACGCCGACGCCGTCGTCGGTCAGCCTCTTGGCCACGCCCAGGGTGTCCTCGCCGCCGATCGCGATCAGCGCGTCGATGTTCTGCTCGGCCAGGGTCGCCTTGATCTTGTCGACCCCGCCGTCCTCCTTGTACGGGTTGGTGCGGGACGAGCCGAGGATGGTCCCGCCACGGGTGAGAATCTCCTCGACGTCGCCGAGCCCGAGCGACCTGCTGTCGCCGATCATGGGCCCACGCCAGCCGCTGCGGAACCCGACGATCTCCCAGCCGTGGCCCTCGATACCCTTGCGGACCACCGCGCGGATCACCGCGTTCAACCCGGGGCAGTCGCCGCCACCGGTCAGCACCCCGACTCGCATCGGATCAGTCCTTCCCAAGTTGTCCTAAATCACATCTGTCAAACGTCAGCCTAACCGGGCTCGTCCTTGATCGGTAAAGGGACCGGCATGGTAGGGTGACGGACATGTTGCGGCGCTATTTCCGGTTCAGCGGGCCGGCCCTGGGTGGGCCAGCCGGCGAGGCCGCCGCGCACTGAGTTCCCCACCCACCAGCCGGATATCCAGACCGGCTCGGTGCTTCCCCGGCGGGCCGGTCGCGAAAGGACCAGGACCGTCATGCAGCTCCCCGAAAGCCCCACCGAGTCCCTGGACAACCAGCGGACGGTGGGCATCAGCCCGCTGATCTCGCCCGCGCTGCTCCGCCAGGAGCACCCGATGGAGATCGCCGTCGCGAAGATCGTCACCCAGGGGCGCGCCGAAACCGTCGACATCCTGAACGGCACCGACGACCGGCTGATCGTCGTCGTCGGCCCGTGCTCGGTGCACGACCCCGAAGCCGCCTTGGACTACGCGCGCCGGCTGGCCGAGCACGCCGAGGCGGTCCGCGACCGTCTGCACGTGATCATGCGCGTGTACTTCGAGAAGCCCCGGACCACGCTGGGCTGGAAGGGCCTGATCAACGACCCCGGTCTGGACGGCGGCTACACGGTCAACCAGGGCCTGCGGATCGCGCGGCGGCTGCTGCTCGACATCTCCGCGCTCGGCCTGCCGGTGGGTTGCGAGTTCCTCGACCCGATCACCCCGCAGTTCATCGCGGACACGGTCGGCTGGGGCTCGATCGGCGCGCGCACCGCGGCGAGCCAGGTGCACCGGCAGCTGTGCAGCGCGCTGTCCATGCCGGTCGGGATCAAGAACTCCACCGAGGGTGACGTGCAGGTCGCCGTCGACGCGACCAGGGCCGCCGCGGCGAGCCACGTGTTCGCCGGCATCAACGCCGACGGCCTCGCCGCGCTGATCACCACCTCCGGGAACCCCGACTGTCATGTGATCCTCCGCGGC
The DNA here is from genome assembly GCF_035276945.1 of Amycolatopsis sp. Taxonomy (GTDB): domain Bacteria; phylum Actinomycetota; class Actinomycetes; order Mycobacteriales; family Pseudonocardiaceae; genus Amycolatopsis_E. The sequence goes on from NZ_DATELF010000152.1 coordinate 27,132, forward strand.
GGTTCGGGCGGCCCGAACTACGACGCGGCGACCGTGCGGGACACCGTGGACCGGCTGGCCGCGGCGGGCCTGCCGCAGCGGGTGATCATCGACGCGAGCCACGGCAACAGCGGCAAGGACCACCAGCGGCAGGCCGTGGTGGCCGGCGAGATCGCCGAACGCGTCGCGGGCGGTGAGCGCGGGATCGTCGGTGTCATGCTGGAAAGTTTCCTGGCCGCCGGCCGTCAGGACCTCGTGCTCGGCCGCGCCGGCGAGCTGGCCTACGGCCAGAGCATCACCGACGCCTGCATGGACTGGCCGACCACCGCCGGTCTCCTGGACGACCTGGCCGCCGCCGTCGTGTCCCGCCGCGCTAGCGGCGGAGACGGTGGGCTTCTATAGCGCGCCAGCGGTCGAGGTTGTGGCGGGCGTCGGCGAGCGCGTCGTGGGCATCGGTGGGGGGCGCCGGCAGCTTCGGCTTGCCGACGTCCTCCCAGCGTTGCCGCAGGTCGCGGGTGAACCTCGGAAGCTGGCGCGGCAGATCGGGCATCGGGCCCCACAGCTGCGCCAGCGCCACGTGGTCGTAGGCGGCGTACCAGGCCCACAGCTCGATGCCACCGTGCGGCTTGCCGAAGAACGCGAGCAGGCCATCGCGGATCTTTTCGCGGCTGCGCCAGGCCGGGTCGGCCGGCGAAGGCAGCTTGGGCAAAACGTTCTCGCGCACCCACGGGCCGGCCTTGGCCGGGTCGAAGTCCGTGGAGACCGCGTAGAACTCGCGGCCACGTTCATCCACGACACCGATCGAGACCAGATCGATCGTCACGCCGTCCTCGATGAACTCGGTGTCGTAGAAAAACCGCACCGACGCACCTTAGTAAGCGGTTACCCCGCCTTCGTCTCCGGTACCCGGTCGGCCTCCAACGCGGTCGCCTGCGTGGGCACCTCGGGGCGCATGCCCGCGGCCTCGGCCGTCGCCAGTTCCTTCGCCCGGGCCGCGTAGATGTCCACGTACTCCTGGCCGGACAACTCCATCAGCACGTACATGATCTCGTCGGTGATGGAGCGTTCGACGAACCTGTCCCCGGAAAGGCCCTCGTAGCGCGAGAAGTCGAGTGGGGCGCCGAACTTGATTTCCAGGCGCCGCGGCCGCCACAGCTTCGACCCGATCGGGTTCACCTGGTCCGTGCCGATCATCGCGACCGGGATCACCGGTACCCCGGCCTCCAGCGCGATCCGCGCGACGCCGGTCTTTCCCTTGTAGAGCCTGCCGTCCGGGGACCGGGTGCCCTCCGGGTAGATGCCCAGCAGATGCCCTTCGCGCAGCAGCCGGATCGCGGTGTCCAGCGCCGCCTGGGCCGCGGAACCGCCCGACCGGTCGATCGGGATCTGGCCGGCGGCGGTGAAGAACCACTTCTTCAGCAGGCCCTTGAAACCCTTCTCGGTGAAGTACTCCTGCTTCGCCGGGAAGGTCACGCGACGCTTGACCCGCAGCGGCATGAAGAAGGAGTCGGCCACCGCGAGGTGGTTGCTCGCCAGGATCGCGCCGCCGTGGGCCGGGATGTTCTCCGCCCCAGTGACCTTGGTCGGCCAGAGCGATCTGAGCAGCGGCCCGAGCAGTACGTACTTCAACAACCGATACAGCACCGCTTGACGCCCTCCTACCTGCCCGAACCCGCCTGTGGAACAAGCGTACGAAGCGTCACGACCTCCGCACAACCTTCTTGGACGGGATCACACGCACGGCGGGGGATCCCAAGGAAGCCCCGGGCGTGGGACGATAGTGGCCCGTCCGGACGAGGGAAGGACGCCACGATCATGCTCGCCGGAGCCGAACCGTTCTCCCACACCGGGTCGGGCGAGGTCGGAGTGCTGCTGTGCCACGGCTTCACCGGGACCCCGCAGAGCATGCGGCCGTGGGCGGAGTACCTGGCCGCGCGGGAGTTCAGCGTACGCTGCCCCCTGCTGCCCGGACACGGCACGACCTGGCAGGAGATGAACCGGACCCGCTGGACGGACTGGTACGGCGCGGTGCGCGATGAGTTCGGCTCGTTGCGGGCAAGCCACTCGTCGGTCTTCGTGTTCGGCCAGTCCATGGGTGGCACGCTCGCGCTGCGGCTGGCCGAGGAGTTCGGGGAGCAGGTCGCCGGGCTGGTGCTGGTCAACCCATCGGTGACGACGTTGCGCTGGGACGCCAAGCTGCTGCCCGTGCTCTCCCGGGTGCTGCCGTCGGTGCCCGGCGTCGGCGGCGACATCGCCAAGCCGGGAGTGACCGAACTGGCCTACGACCGGACGCCGGTCCGGGCGGCGGCGAGCCTGGCCCAGCTCTGGCGCCTGGTCCGGGCCGACCTGGCGAAGGTCACCCAGCCGCTGCTCCTGCTGCGCTCGGCCGTCGACCACGTGGTGGAGCCGGTGAACGCGCGCATCATCCTCGACGGGGTCCGCAGTGAACGGGCCACCGAAGTCCGCTTGGAAAACAGCTTCCACGTCGCGACACTGGACAGCGACGCCCAGCTGATTTTCGAACGCAGTGTCGACTTCGTGCGGGAGGCCAGATGAGTGCGCGCGACACGGACCCGGAAGACGTCGACGCGACGTTCGCGGCGATCGTCGCCGACCTGCGAGCCGAGGGCGTCGGGCAACTGGACGAGGACACGCCCGGGGAACCGGTGACCGGCAAGGCCGCCGAGCCGGAGGCGAGCTGGCGCACCGGCGGCACCGGCTGGGACGCCACGATGCTCGGCGACGACCCCGGGCCGGACACCGACGACGACCACTACGTGCCGCCGGAGCCACCGCCGCTGCCCCGGCCCGGCAAGGGCGCGATCGTGGTGGCGCTGTTCTTCCTGGTGGGCCTGTTCATGCTGCTCGCGCCCGCCCTGATCGGGGTCAGCGCCACCGTGGGCACACCGCTGGGGATCCTGTCACTGGCCACAGCGATCGCGCTGTTGCTGCTCCGGGTCAAGCAGGGACCGCACGACGGAGACGGCGCGCAGGTCTGAATGCACATCGAGTTCCACCCCTCCCAACGCTCGACCATCGGTGCCGAATGGGAAATCGCGCTGGTCGACCGCCGAAGCGGCGAACTGACGTCGGTGGCCCAGCGGATCCTCGACACGGTCCGGCCCGAAGGTCACGACGAACATCCCAAGATCAAGCAGGAGCTGCTGCTCAACACCGTGGAGATCATCACCGGCGTGTGCCACACGGTCGCGGAGGCGGCCGCGGACCTGTCGGAGTCCCTGGAGGCCGTCCGGTCGGTCACCGATCCGCTCGGCGTCGAGCTGTTCTGCGCGGGCACGCACCCGTTCTCCCCGTGGTATCAGCAAAAGGTCACCGACAAGGCCCGCTACGCCAAGCTGATCGAGCGGACCCAGTGGTGGGGCCGCCAGATGCTGATCTACGGGGTCCATGTGCACGTCGGGGTCGACGACCGGGACAAGGTGCTGCCGATCCTCGACGCGCTGCTCAACTACTACCCGCACCTGCAGGCGCTGTCCGCGTCGTCGCCGTACTGGGGTGGTGAGGACACCGGTTACGCCTCCAACCGGGCGCTGATGTTCCAGCAGTTGCCGACGGCCGGGCTGCCGTTCCAGTTTCACAAGTGGCCCGAGCTGGAAAGCTACGTCGAGGACATGTTCCGCACCGGGGTGATCGATCACTTTTCCGAGATCCGCTGGGACATCCGGCCCTCGCCGCTGCTGGGCACGGTCGAGATGCGCGTCTGCGACGGGCTGCCGACGCTGGAGGAGGTGTCCGCGATCGCGGCGCTGACCCAGTGCCTGGTGGACGACTTCAGTGAACGGCTCGACGCCGGTGAGCATCTGCCGTCGCTGCCGCCCTGGCATGTGCAGGAGAACAAGTGGCGGGCCGCCCGCTACGGCCTGGAGGCGATCGTCATCCTGAACGCGGCCGGGGACGAACGCCTGGTGACCGAGGACCTGACCGACCTGCTGGACCGGCTCGAGCCGGTCGCGCGCCGGCTCGGCTGCGCCGGGGAACTGCGCGGTGTCGAGACGATCTTGAAGTACGGGGCCAGCTACCAGCGGCAGCGGGCGGTGGCCCAGGAGTACAACGGCAGCCTCAAGGCCGTGGTCGCGTCACTGATCGCCGAGATGCGGAACGGGATCGACAAGGACACGTAGGGTGCCAGCCATGCCTCGAGTGGTGATCGCGCCGGACAAGTTCAAGGGGTCCCTGCCCGCCGATGAGGTCGCGGAGGCCATCGCGGCCGGGCTCCGGCGGGTGGCGCCCGCGATTGAGGTGCTCGAATGCCCGATCGCCGACGGCGGGGACGGGACGGTCGCCGCCGCGGTGGCGGCCGGTTTCGCGCATGTTCCGGCGGTCGCGACCGGGCCGACCGGGGAGCGCGTGGAGACCGGGTATGCCCGGCGGGGCGACACCGCCGTCGTAGAGCTGGCGGCGGTGTCCGGGCTGAGCCGGCTGCCCGCCGGGAAGCTCGCGCCACTGACCGCGAGCACGCTCGGCGTCGGCGAGCTGATCGGCAAGGCGTTGGACGACGGGTGCTCGCACGTCGTGCTGGGGCTCGGCGGGAGCGCCAGCACCGACGGCGGCGCCGGGCTGGTGCGGGGCCTGGGAGCGCGACTACTGGACGCTGAGGGAAACGAGCTGCCACCCGGTGGCGCCGCGCTGCTGGACCTGCGGCGGCTGGACGTGACCGGCCTCCGCAAGGCCGACACGGTCGTGGCCAGCGACGTGGACAACCCGTTGCTGGGCGAGCACGGCGCGGCCGCGGTCTACGGTCCGCAGAAGGGCGCGACGGCCGCGGACGTCGAGTTGCTCGACCACGCGCTGCGCCATTTCGCCGACGTGGTGCGGGCGGAGCTCGGGGTGGATCTGGCCGGCGCACCGGGCGCGGGAGCCGCCGGCGGTGCGGGCTTCGCGGCACTGGCGATCCTGGGCGCGACCTTCCGGCCCGGCATCGACGTGGTGCTGGAGCTGACCGGGTTCGAGGACAAGCTGGCCGGGGCGGATCTGGTGATCACCGGGGAAGGCTCGTTCGACGAGCAGACCCTGCGCGGCAAGGGACCGGCCGGGATAGCCTCGGCGGCGAAGGCGCGCGGGATTCCCGTCGTGGCAGTCGCCGGACGCGTCACGCTGTCTCAGGAAGTCCTTACGCACCAAGGCTTTTCGGCCGCCTACGCGCTGACGGACATCGAACCGGACCTGTCACGGTGCCTGGCCCGCCCTGCTGAGCTGCTCGAACAGCTGGCCGCGAAGGTCGCCTCCGAACACCTATGAGGCGAACATCGTCTTCCACTCCTCCAGCGAGCGGGGGCGGTAGACGAAGTTGTTCTGCTTGACCGAGGAAAGCGCGGCCGAAGGGGCGGCCGAGTACTGGTGCCCCGGGTAGACCACGGGATCGCCGGGCAAGTCGGCGAGCCACCGCAGGCTCCGGTACATGGCCTCGGCGTCGCCGCCGGGGAAGTCGGTCCGGCCACAGCCCTCCAGGAACAGCGTGTCGCCCGCGACGAGCCGCCCGTCGACGAGGAAGCACTGGCTGCCCGGCGTGTGGCCGGGCGTGTGCAGCAGCCGGATCTCGATCGCCCCCACGTTCACCACATCGTCATGGTCGTGCTCGGTGAGGTCGGTCGCGGACAGCCCGGTGACCCGCTGAACCCAGTCGCTCTCCTCGCGGTTCACGTGCACCGGCACCGGTTCGCGGGCCAGCAGCTCGGCGAGGCCGGCAAGGCTGAATCCCATCATCTCGCCACCGACGTGGTCGGGATGGTGGTGCGTGGCGAGCACCCCGGCCAGCCGCATGTCGTCGGCGGCCAGGGCGTCCAGCAGATCGCCGACCGCGTAGGCCGGATCGACCACCACCGCGGCCCGGGTCTCCCGGTCCCCGATCAGGTAGGCGAAGTTCACCATCTGGCTGGCGACCGGGTCGCCGACCGCGTAGTCGCGGCCGGACAGCAACTGGCGGAAGTACAGGCGGTCGGACATACGCCGAGCCTATCCGCGCTCGCGAGCCGGGGCGCTCCCGGTCACGCGAAGATGGTCTTCGGCCTCTCCTGTTTCACACCGTCGAGGAAAACGTCGACTTTCTCGTCGTAGAAGGCGACCAGTCCGGTGACCTGCTGGCTCTCCGCCAGCGGCGCGCGGTAGAACCACGCGATGTCCTTGTGCAGTTCGTCGCCGATGCGTACCGACCAGTACCCCGCATCGCCCTTGTACGGGCAGCTGGTGACGGTGTCGCTGGGCTCCAGCAGCTCCAGGCGGACGTCAATTTTGGGCAGGTAGTACCGGGTGGGCTTACCCGTCTCGAACAGCAGACGCGGCTGCGTGGACTCGGCCACCGTCACCCCGTCGATTTCGATTCGGACGTGCCGGGAACTGGACAGGATGTCCACCCGGGTATACGGGTCGCGGGGGTGGACGTAGATCTCCTCGTCCTCCTCGAACCAGGCGTCCATGGCCGCGAAGTCGAGCCGGACGTGGTCTCGCAGCGCCTCGATCGGCGAGTCGGGGTACTCGGTCGCCGCGTCGACGGCCTCGCGCTCGCCCACCCGGACCGTGGACAGGCGGCCTTCGCCCCGGCTCGGGGAGTGCTTCGTGTTGCCCGTGGGCTCGAGGACGTCCGAAACGTCCTTCCGTGGGATGTAGTAGGCCGGGAAGTACGGCACCTCCCAGACCAGCAGTGGCCGGGTGGTGTCGGCGATGACCTGACCGCCGAAAGTCACCCGCACCCGCTTGGTGCTCCGCTCGGCCCTGACCCGGCCGCGACCCTCGTTGCTCATATGAGCCCGAACACGGACGCCGGAGCGGATATTCCGGCCCCGGGCGTCACGGTTTGTGGCCGGGGAATGGTGGGTACCTGCCGGTCATGGAGGACCGGCTGCGGACCCTACTGTCCGATCTGGACTTCCCGTGCGGTCGGGCGGACCTGCTCCGGCACGCCGCGGCGTGTGGCGCGGACGACGACATCCTCGGCCACCTGGGCGCCCTGCCCGAAGGCAGCTATGCCGGAATCGACGCGGTGGCCAGGAAAATCCCCCATGCGCCTGGCCAGAAGTGACCCGTCGGCGCCGGGCATCCGCCGCCGGCGCAACGGGCGGGGCTTCCGCTACTTCGAACCCTGCGGCGATCCCTCGCGGGACGAGCGGACACTGCGGCGGGTCAAGGACCTGGCCGTCCCGCCGGCCTGGCGCGACGTGTGGATCTGCCCGCGGCCGAACGGGCACATCCAGGCGATCGGCGTCGACGACGCGGGCCGCCGCCAGTACCTCTACCACGTGCAGTGGCGGCACGAACGCGACGAGGAGAAGCACGACCGCGTGCTGGAACTGGCGAAGCGGCTGCCGGCGTGGCGCGAAACGGGTCGCCGCCGACCTGAACGAGCGCGGCCTGGGCCGGGCGCGGGTGCTCGCCGGGGCATTGCGCATGCTCGACCGGGGCGTATTCCGCACCGGCGGTGAGGAATACGCCGAGGGGAACGGCACGCGCGGCGCGGCCACCCTGCTCCGCGACGACGTCACCATCAAACGGGACGAACTGGTCTTCCGGTACCCGGCCGAGGGCAGCATCGAGCGGGCCGTCAGCATCAACGACGCGGAACTGGCCGCGCTGATGAAGTCGTTGCGGCGGGCCAGGTCCGGTAGCGACCGGCTGCTGGTCTACCGGGACAGCGGCCGGCACGAGGTGCGTGCCGAGCAGATCAACGAGCGGTTCAAGGAGCTCGCCGGCGAGGAGTTCACCGCGAAGGACCTGCGGACCTGGCATGCGACCATGCTGGCCGCGGCGGCACGCCCCGCCACCTCGGAACGCGCCTTCACCAGGGCCAGGGCCGCGGTGATGCGCGAAGTGGCCGAGGAACTGGGCAACACCCCGACCGTCACCCGGAAGTCCTATGTGGACCCCAGCGTGACCATGACCTACCGCAACGGTTCCACTGTGGACGTTCCGGACCACCCCATCGAGTCCGACCTGGACCGGATGGCGCTGGAGCGCGCGGTGATCCGGTTGCTCGACGGTCGTCGCCATGTTTGATCCGCCGGGGGCGGTGGGTATGTGGGTCTGGTGTGGACGCTACCGGGGGTGTACCGCCCGCAGGCCGACACCCGGCTGTTACTGCGCGCGCTCCGGGGCGCCGGGCTCGGCCGCGGCGCCAGGGTGCTGGACCTGTGCACCGGAACCGGCGTGGCGGCGGCCGAGGCGGCGCGGTGCGGCGCGGGTGAAGTGATCGCGGTGGACACCTACCTTCCGGCGGTGCTGAGCGCATGGCTCAACACGCGCGGACTGCCGGCCCGTGTCCGCCGAGGCGACCTCACCGGCCCCCTCGACGGCGCACCGTTCGATCTGGTGCTCGCCAACCCGCCGTACGTGCCCTGCGCGTCGGCACGACCCGCACGGGGCGCGGCGCGCGCATGGGACGCCGGGCCGGACGGCAGGCGATTTCTGGACGTGCTCTGCGAAAGAGCCGTTGACCTAATGACCCCCGGCGGGACGATGCTCGTGGTGCACTCCGACATCTGCGGCGTGGCGCTCACCTGCGAGTCCCTGCGGGAGACCGGGCTCAAGTCGTCCGTGGTGGCCCGTGCGGTCGAGCCGTTCGGCCCGGTGCTGGCCGAGCGCGCGGCATACCTGACCGAGGCGGGCTTCATCGAGCCTGGCCAGCGATATGAGGAGCTGGTGGTGATCCGTGCCGACCGCATCGAACCGTGAACCACGGCGGGTGATCACGGAGTTCTCCGGCACCCCAGCAGACTCCCGTCGCCGCCTCGACCTGGGTCGCGCGCAACTCGCGGTGCAGTGCGGCACCGTCCGGCAGCCCGCAGACCCCGCCGAGCACCCGCCCGGCGCGTGGCACGGTCGCGCCGGTGGCCGGGTCGAGCAGAAGGAACTCCTCCTCGACCCCCATGGTCACGCCGGGGGCAGCGGGTTCGTCGCAGGCCCCTGGATCACCGAGCCGTCGGTGCCGAATCGCGAACCGTGACATGGGCAGTCCCAGGTTTTCTCCGCGTTGTTGAAGGCTACGAGACAGCCCAGATGGGTGCAACAGGCGCTCAACGTGCGCAGCTCGCCGGTTTCGGCCCGGTAGGCCGCGACGAACCGGCTGCCCCGCCTGGTCACGGTGGCCGCGCCGGGCCCGAGTGCGTCCACTGTGGACGCCGAAGTGAGTGCGCGGGCATAGTCGGTCGGCAGGTGCTTCGCCACGGTGCCGTCGTCCTTCGCCAGGGTCACCGACGAGCGGAGGTCGAACCGGTTCGGGTCGAACAACGCCGCTTCCCATGGGTTCCGGCCACGGATCAACTCGTCCAGCGGCAGCCCGGCCGCGGTGCCGCCGGTCATCCCCCACTGGCCGAACCCGGTGGCCACCCACAGGTGGCGAGCCGCGGGATGGTATCGCCCGACGTACGGCACGGAGTCCAATGTGGACATATCGTGCGCGGACCAGCGATGCGTCACCTTGGTCAGGCCCAGGTCCGCCGCGGCCTGGGCAAGGCGTTGGTACCGCGCTTCGACGTCCGACGTGCTCGCCGGTGCGGTAGTGTTCGCCGCCGACGATCATCAACCCGTCGTGACCGCGAAGCGAACGGTGCGTCGCGGCGTCGAGGTAGGTGCCTGGTGGTGCCGGCCCCTCGCCGGCCACCACGAGGTCACGCACCGGATTGAGCCGGGCGAAGAACAGGCCGCGGTCGGGGATCGGGTAGTGCGTGGCGACCACGACGTCACGGGCGCGCACCCGGCCCAGCGGGGTGTGCACCACACCGCTTTCCTCGACCTGGGTGACGCGGACGCCTTCCACGATCCGGCCGCCGGGCCGTTCCAACCGCTCGGCCAGACCCAGCAGCCAGTGACGCGGGTGGAACTGAGCCTGCCCGGTGAACCGGACCGCCCCCACCGCGCCTACTCGCGGCTCGATCTCGTCGACGTAACTCGCGGGCAACCCCGCTTCCTGGGCCGCGTCCGTTTCCCGCCGCAGGTCGTCGGTCCTTCGCCGGCCGGTCGTGTAGACGAAACTGTCCTGACGGCTGAACGCGCAGTCGATACCGAGCTCTGCCGAGGTGGTCGCGATCCAGTTGAGCGCGCGGACCTGGGCTTGCCCGTACTGGGTGGTCCCCTCGGCGCCCTTGCGGGATTTCAGGGACGCGTAGATCAGCGCGTGCTGGGCGGTCACCTTCGCCGTGGTGTGGCCCGAGACGCCGCTCGCGACCTCAGCGGCTTCCAGTACGAGCACCGATCGCCCGGCGCGGGCCAGCTGGTAGGCCGCCGTCAGCCCGGCGATCCCGGCGCCGATCACGACGACCTCGGCCTCCGCGGGCAGCAGCCCGTGCCGCCGGTCGGGTGCGGGGGCGGTGTCGACCCAAAGTGATCGTGGAGACGGAAGCTGTGAGGTCACGCCATTCTGGTTGCCCGCCCGGCACGTACCGAAACCACGCCGCGAAGGTGAGACCGAACAGGGCGAATGGCCCGTCCAAACCATACGACCCGCGCCGGGCCGTGGTGGTCGGCATGGGGTCCTGGCAGATCAGCGGCGTGTGCGGGTGACGATTCGCCAGGACGGGCTCCGGCGGCCGGGCTCGTAGACCGAGTCGAGGCGCTTGGCCGTGATTCCCGCCAGGCCGTTGGCCAGCGCGGCCGTCAGCACGTCCGCGCCGCCGCCGACGTAGTGCTTGGGCACACGCCAGCAGTCCCCTTCGACCCGCAGCCGTTCCAGCCGCCTCCGCCGTCGCGGGTACGGATCGTCCAAACAGGACTTTCCATCCAGGTGCAGCACGTCGAACGGCAGATACAGCACGGGAAACCGGTCGGTGAGCCGCTTGGCCTGACGCGAGTCGGAGACTTCGGCGCGGCGGCGCAAGGCCTCTTCGCCCGGCTTCCCGCCGTCGAGGGCGATGAGTTCGCCGTCGAGCAGGACCTCGGTGGCTCCGAGTTGCCCGCCGAGCCCCTTGAGCTCGGGGTAGGCCCACGTCACGTCCTCGCCCTCGGCGTTGCGGAACTCCGCCCGGCCGCCCTCCACCCGCGCCTGGGCGCGTTCGCCCTGCCAGAGGAACTCGTATGCCCACTCGCTGTCGTCCTGGGGCAGAGAGCCCTTACGCGCCAGCATGGGCGGCACGAACTCGGGCAGGTCTTCCCCGGTTCCCTTGTCGGCTCGCAGCACTACCCAGTCCCGGTCGGCGTGCCGGTTGACGAAGACGTAGGTGCCCCGCACCCGCGACCCGCGCAGCCGCACCTCGACCTTGTGGTCGTTCCAGTGCAGGGTCTCGTAGGTGCCGCGATCCCAGATGGTCATGGTGCCGCCGCCGTACTCGCCCGCCGGGATTTCGCCCTCGAAGCTCGCGTACTCCAGCGGATGGTCCTCGGTGTGCACGGCCAGCCGTTGTGTACCGGGCCGGGGCGGCAGGCCCTTCGGCACCGCCCACGACACCAGCACACCTTCTCGTTCGAAGCGCACGTCCCAGTGCAGGCGGCGCGCGTGATGCTCCTGGATCACGAACACGTCGTCTTCGCCGCGCGGCAGCAAGCCGGAATCGGGCATCGGTTCCGGAGTACACGCGGGATCCCGCTTCCTCCGGTACTCACCGAGATCGGCCATGGACGCAGCGTACCCGGGTTTACGCGCTGCCATCCGGGGATCAAGACCGGCGTGACTACCGAGAAAACCGACATTTTTCGTGGTCGCCCTGGACGAGCCGAACCTGCGCATGCCGCCCGAGGTCGCGGAGCCAAACGATCGCCATGATCCAGGCCGAGTCCGGCTTTCACAACCCGCGAGTCCACCCTCCACGACACGCGAGTCCACCCGTCACGACACGCGAGTCCAGCTTTCGCGACCCGCGAGGTCTCCTCGTCCGTGCTCGACGCCGAACTCCGCGGCCTCGTTTCGCGCAACATGCCGTCAAGTTGTCGAACCAGATCGCAGAAAATTTCGCAAGAGGCAGTCGATACAGTTGTGGAAAACTTGTCTCCTGTGGACAACTCGACCTTTTCGATCTTGATCCCCAGCGGGATGTCGGACTTTGCCGCATCGTGGAGTGCATGACCAATGCCATTTCCGACCTGCCCCGAGGCCTTCATTTCGTGGGCAGCCTGTCACCGAACCTGCCGCCGGACCCCTGTCTCGAACTGAAGCGGGTTTTCGAGCACAGCGAAGGCCGTGCCCTCACCGCACTGCCGTGCGATCCCGACCCGCGCTGGGCCGAAGGATATCTGCGCGACACGACCGGCACCCGGCCCGAGGTCTTCGAAACCGTCCACGACGGCGGATACACCGGCTACCAGGACATGCGCTCCAACAAAGTACGCAAAAGAGTGGAGCTCCGGCCCGAACACGTGTCGGCGAACCGCATGCCCGAACTGCGCCGGACACTGGAGGCCTTCCGCATCATCAGGTCCGAGCACAAAGAACTGACGGACACCAGGCTGCAGATCAGCGTGCCCAATCCACTGGACCCGGCTCTGTTCACGTTCCCTCGGTCACCAGGGAATTCGCTTCGATGCCTCGACGTATCCGAGCGAGCGGCCCTCGACGAGGCTCATGAACTCGCCCAAATCGCCGACGGCGATGTCGTGTGGCAGTTGGAAAACCCGTCCGTGCTCATCGGGATGAACATGGTCCGGATGGCGCGTTTACTGCGGACATGGCTTACCGGCAGACTGGTCGGGCAGGTGGGTAACCTGCTCGCCCGCTTCCCCGGCCCTCTCCTGCTGTTACTCCACCTCTGTTACGGCGGCTTCCGGCACCAGGAGTGGTTCACTCCCCGGAGTTTCGGTCCCGCGGTGAAATTCCTCAACGGTCTCCGGTCTCACCTGCGGAGCGAGAGCGTCACCGAATTGCCACCAGTCCATCATCCCACTGCCCACGGTGCCCATCCGCCGCCCACCGCGCGGCAGTTCTACGAGCCGCCGCGGAATCTGCACCCGGAATGGCGAATGATCGCCGGTGTCGTCATGCCCGACGACCTGGAGGCTAGCCTAGCGACACTGGACAAGATGGAGCGCAACGCCCGGCGCGAGACCTATGCGGTCGCCGCCCGCGGGACGGGGCGCATCCCCGAGAGCGTCGCGATCCAGGCAACGAAGGCCATGATCAAAACGGCCGTTGCGCGGCATGATCATTCATCTGGCTCAACGGCCGCGGACAACCAGACGGCAGTGGCGAGGAGTCCATGAATCAGACCTGGTCGATCGCGGCGAGTAACGTGGTCACCATCAGCTTTCGCATGCCGTCTCCTTAGTCATAGCGCTGGTCATAGCGCTGGGTTTTCACACCACCACGGCGAACGAGACGACGCCCAATCGACACCCGCGCGAGGTGGTTTTGGACGTGAAGCCCGCTATGTCGCGGCAAGCCCCGGGGCCGCGGCCTTGAGGTCGGCGACCAGCCAGTCGTAGGCGGCGGCACGATCCGGGGCGCGCAGGACCGCCGAGGGATGGACGGTGGCCAGTAGTGCTCCGGGTGGCCGCCGAACTCGGCGGGCGCGTCAAGGAGCGCGCCCCGGTTTTCGGTGATCTTGAACGACGGGCCGAGCAACGACTGCGCGGCCGTCGCACCGAGGACGATCGCGAGCCGGGGTCGCACCGCCGCCAGTTCGGCCACCAGCCAGGGGCGGCAAGCGACCACCTCGGTGCGTGACGGCTTCCTGTGGATCCGCTGCTTGCCTCGCTCGCCGCGCACGTGTTTGAAGTGCTTCACCGCGTTCGTGACACAGACGTCGTCACGGTCGATCCCCGCGTCGACGAGAGCACGGTCGAGCAGGCGCCCGGCCGGGCCGACGAACGGCTCGCCGGCCAAGTCCTCGCGGTCGCCCGGCTGTTCCCCGATCATCATCACCTTCGCGTGCTCCGGCCCGGCGCCGAACACCGTCCGGGTCGCGTCCCGGTAGAGGCCGCAGCCCTGGCATCCACTGGCCGCCTCGCAGCCGGTTCACCTGTGTGGTGTCCGGCACCCAGTCGGCGGCGGTCATGGTTGAAGCAGCACCTTGATCGCGCCGTCCCGCTTGTGCTGGAACATCCGGTACGCGTCCGGCGCCTCGGCCAGCGGCAGCCGGTGGGTCGCCAGATCCTCCACGCCCAGCGGGTCGTCGTCACGCTGGACCAACGGCAGGACGTCGTCGATCCAGCGGCGCACGTTCGCCTGGCCCATCCTCAGCTGGATCTGCTTGTCGAAGAGCTCCATCATCGGCAGCGGGTCGACCATGCCGCCGTAGACCCCGCTGAGCGAGATCGTGCCGCCCCTGCGGACCGTGTCGATCGCCTGGTAGAGCACGCTGAGCCGGTCGATTCCGGCCCGCTCGGCCAGTTTCGCGGCGACCGGCTTCGGCAGCACGCCGACGAACTGCTGCGCCAGCTTGCCGACCGGGGCGCCGTGCGCCTCCATACCGACCGCGTCGATCACCGAATCGGCACCCCTCCCGTCGGTCATGTCCCGCGCCACGGCGGGGATGTCCGCATGCTCGCGCATGTCGAGCGTGCTGGCGCCGTACCGCGCGGCGAGGGCGAGCCGCTCGGATACGAGATCGACCCCGATCACCCGGCCGGCGCCGCGATGGCGGGCGATCCGGCAGCACATCTGGCCGATCGGCCCGAGCCCGAACACGACCACGCTCCCACCGTCCGGCACGGCCGCGTACTCCACGGCCTGCCACGCGGTCGGCACGACGTCGGAGAGATAGACGAACCGCTCATCCGGCGGGCCTTCCGGCACCTTGATCGGGCCGTACTGGGCCTGGAAAACACGCAGGTACTCCGCCTGGCCGCCCGGCACCCGGCCGTAGAGCTTGGTGTAACCGAACAGGGCCGCACCCTTGCCCTGCTCGCGGACCTGGGTCGTCTCGCACTGCGACTGCAGGCCGTTGGAGCACATGTAGCAGTGGCCGCAGGAGATGTTGAACGGCACGACCACACGATCGCCCTGCTTGATCGAATCGACGCCGGAGCCGACATCCTCGACCACTCCCATCGGCTCGTGCCCGAGGATGTCGCCCTCTTCCATGAAGGGACCCAGCACCTCGTACAGATGCAGGTCGGAACCGCAGATGCCGGTCGAGGTGATCCGCACGACCGCGTCGGCCGGTTCCTCGATCCGCGGATCCGGCACGGTGTCCACCCGGACGTCACGCTTACCGTGCCATGCGACAGCCTTCATGTGGGCCGGTTGCCCGTCGCGCGCGGCGGCAAACCTCGGCGGTCACTCGTCGCTGTCGAGCCAGCCGCGGTCGCGCACCAGGTCGAGCACCGTCATGCGAACCCGCACGATCTGCTCGGCGGTCAGCGTGGGCACCCCGGTGAGCAGCGCCTCGGTCAGTTCCTCGCGAAATTCCAGCGAAAACTCGAGGTATTCGACCTCCTTGGTGACGGCCGGCGCGTTGCGCACGATCCGCACATTGGAGGCCTTCGGCCCGCGATCCCCCTCCTCCACCGTGAACTCGACGACGGCGCCGGGCGCGATCAGCCGCTTGTCCACGTCCAAATCGTTGACGTGGACGAACACGTCCTCCCCGCCGCCGTCCGGCGTCACGAATCCATACCCGCGAATCTCGTCGAAACGAACAACCTTACCCGTGACCACAACAAACCCCACACAATAGCCGTGAAATACCGCGTCAAGATACCGCCTCGCCCCTGACGAGCACAACGGGGGCCGGAAACCCGACCCGGACCGAATTTTCCGTTCGGGGGTCCACGGCGGGTCTGATAGTCCACGAAAAAATCGCGCGCGCCCACCCGAAAGTAAGACCAGGGTGGGCGCGCGCGACGAGGTGATCAGCTCGCGTCGTGGATGATCACGCCGCGGATGTTCTTGCCGTCCCGCAGGTCCTGGTAGCCCTCGTTGACCTGCTCGAGGGTGTAGCGGCGGGTGACCAGCTCGTCGAGCTTGAGCTGACCCGCCTGGTACAGCCGCAGCAGGCGCACGATGTCGTACTGCGGGTTGGCCGAGCCGAACAGGGTGCCCTTGATCGTCTTTTCGAACAGGGTCATCACCGCGCCGGAGACGTGCACGGTGAGCTTCTCCGGGTTGGCCAGGCCGGTGATCACCACGGTGCCGCCCTTGCCAACCGCGTTGAAGCCAGCGGTCACCACCTCTTCGTCGACCGTGCCGACGGTGATCAGCGCCTGGTCGGCCAATTGGCCGTAGGTCAACTCGACCAGCTTCTCCTGCGCCTCCCCGGCGGTGGCGAAGGCATGCGTCGCGCCGAACTTGAGCGCGGCCTCCCGCTTGAACGGCACCGGGTCGACCGCCACGACGTTGAGCGCCCCGGCGTGTACCGCGCCCTGCACGGCGTTGATTCCGATGCCGCCGACACCGTAGACCACCACGGTGTCGCCGGCGCGGACACCGCCCGCGTAGTTCGCGGTGGCCCAGCCGGTCGGCACGCCGCAGCCGACGAGGACCGCGGTCTCCAGCGGCAGCGATTCGTCGACCTTGACCATCGAGTGCTGGGAGATGGTCGCCCGCTCGGAGAACGTGCCGAGCATGCAGATGCCGCCGTAGTCCTCACCGTTCCGGTGGAACCGGAAGCTGCCGTCGGGCATGCAGCCCTCGGAGATCGTCGCGCCCAGGTCGCACAGGTTCTGGCGGCCGGTGGAGCAGTAACGGCAGGTGCCGCAGTTGGGGATGAAGCTGCACACCACATGGTCACCGGGCTTCACCTTGGTGACCCCGGGCCCGACGTCTTCGATGATGCCGGCGCCCTCGTGACCTCCGACAATCGGGAAGCGGACCACAAGGTCGTTGTCGACCATGTGCAGATCCGAATGGCACAGCCCGGCGGCGGTGAACCTGATCAGTACCTCACCCTCGCGGGGACCGTCGAGATCCAGTTCCTCGATCTCGAAGGGTTTGTGAATGTCGTGCAGAACTGCGGCCTTCGTTTTCATCGCCGATCACCTCGATGTGACAGGGGCGCGTGCACCAACCGTTACATGATGCCACCCGGGGCCATCGAATCCACTGTTTCGGACAGGTCTTCCGCCCAGTGGGCGAGAACGTCCCGTCCCTCGCGGGCGGTGGCCGCCGAGGGATCACCGAGCACACCGGCCGGACTCACCGCGCGCACACCCGAAACGCGCAGTTCGCCGATCAGTTCGGGCAACGGGGTGGTCAGTCCGGGTTCGCGGCGGGCACGCACGGCTGATGGGCGAAGCGCGAGCATCACCGAGGTCTCCACCCGCCCGGCGTGCGTGTCGTCGGCCGGGGCGGTGGGACACCAGGCACGGACGTTCCGGCCCTCGCTCCGTAGCCTGCCGACCGCGCGCCACAACGGTCGCGCGTTACCTCCGTGGGCACAGACGAAAAGGACGCCGGAAAAGGCGTCGGCGGACCGTCCGAGTTCCACGATCACCAGTTCGGTCACCTCCTGCCCGATGGACAGCGTGCCGGGGAAGCCGGCGTGTTCCCCGCTGGACCCGTAAGGCACGGCGGGCGCCACGACGACATCGGCGCGGGATTCCGCGAGGCGCCCGCACAACGCCACCGCGATTTCAGTGTCCACAGTGTATGGAAGATGCGGGCCGTGCTGCTCGGTCGCGCCCAGCGGGACGAGGAGCATGCCCGGTTCGCCGAGTTCGGTCCAGGTCACGCCGGCGAGGCTCATGTGCCGGTCTTCCGTCCCGGCCAGTTCGACAGATCGGGCACGAGCGGTCCGATGGTTGCCTGGGCCAGGCAGCCGCGCCAGACTCCGGCGCCATAGCTCAGATCATCGGCGGTTCTCGCGAGCAGCCAGCGTGCCGGGCCTACGCCGGGCTTGACGCGGGCCCATTCGGTGAGGTGCCGGGCCAGCGCTAGGGCGAGAATCGGCCTGCCGCGCCTGGTCGCCGCCAGCAGCGGGATCGCGACGGGACCCCAGGTTCGGGTGAGGGCGTCGGCGAAGTAGCGCCAGGCACCGAGATGCCCGCGCAAGGCGATGGCGAGCGAATCACGGGCAGGCACGCCGAGCGGTTCGAGCTTGCGTGGCAGCAGGGCCGCCGTGCCGAGCGCGATCGCCGCGCCACCGGCGGGTTTTCCGGCCGCGGCCGCCAGCCAGGCCAGCGCGGTCCAGCCCGAAACCCGCAGCGGGGCCAGTGCCTTCCGGCCGTGGCGGCGGGCGAGCGGCGCCGCCGAGGTCCCGTAGTCGAATCGCTGCCGCAGCCAGGACCGCCAGGTCGGGCGGGGCGCGTGGAGCACTTCGGACCGGGGCTCGTAACGCGCCGAGCCGCCTCGCGCGACAAGGCTCCACACAAGGTCGACGTCCTCGCCGAAACGCAGACCCTCGTCGAAACCCCCGACCTCATGCAGAGCCGACGTTCGCACGACGAGCGCCGCCGTCGGCAGGTAACTCACCCGCGCTCCGGGCCGCACTTGCGCCGGGGTGTCACCGAGATCCAGCGACGACCTCGCTCGCTCGTATCGGGCGAGCACCGATGTCCCTGGTTCGCTGCGCACTCTGGGGGCCACGGCCACCACGCCCGGATCCTCGAAATGCGGGAGCAGCGCGTCGAGCCAGCCGGGTTCGGGCCGGGTGTCGGCGTCGAGGAAGGCGACCAGTTCCGTCTTCGCCGCTCGCCAGCCCGTCTCGCGTGCGGCGGCGGGCCCGCGGGCGAGGCGACTGCGATACGCGGCGCCGGCCACCGGAACGACCGAACCGTCGTCGATCACCAGAACCTCGGCCAGTTCCCCCAGCCGCGGCAGCAGACCGCGGAGCTGCTCGGCGTGATCACGAACCGGAATCACGGCTGTCACGTCCCGTGGGGCCGACCGCGCCTCGGCGTACTCCGGATGCACCATGCCCGCCGCGACCAGCCGGGCCGCCAGTTTCCGCCCCGACACCACTTCGGCACCGGCCCGCCACTTCCCGACCAGTTCGGCCCCGGCGGCGGACAGCCTCATCACCCTCAGCGGCACTCCACCGACAAGGGCCTGTCCGGAGGTCTTCGTGCCAGGATCAAACCGGAGTTTCACGAGATAAAACCCCCGTCGGCGGGTACCACGGTGCCGGTGATCGCGGAAGCCTGCTCCCCGCACAGCCAGCACACGGCGGCGACCTCCTCGGGTTCCAGGAGGCGCTCGACGAGCTGACGCTGGGCGAACTCCTCGACGTCAGCGAGGCCGTAGAGATCCGCGGTCGCGTCCAGCATCGCGGCCCGGGGGGAACCCGGCGACACCGCCGCCTCGGTGACGCCCGTGCTACGCAGGTCGGTGGCCAGTCCCCGGATCAGGCCGACGACGGCGTGCTTGGCCGCGTTGTACCCGGCGAGGTACCAGAGCCCGCGATGCGCGGCCGCGGAGGCGAGGGCGACGAACCGTCCCGAGCGCGGCTCCGGGCGCCGCAGGAGGGCGGGCACGGCGGCACGGGCGAGGTGGAAGATGCCGCGGACCCCGTTGTCGAACAACGCGTCCCAGCCGGTGTCGGTGGTCTGCCACAGGGGTGTGCCACCGGCCATGACCGCGGCACACCCGACGGCCGCGTCCAGGCCCCCGAATTCCGCTTCCGCGAGAGCCACGGCGCCGGTGACGGCGTCCTGGTCGCGAACATCGGCCACCCGGTCCAGGACGCGCTCGGGCCATTCCGCCGACAGCTTGGCGAGCCCTTCACGCTGGATGTCCACGGTCACGATCCGCCAGTCCTCGGCCGCGAGCCGGTTCATCACCGCGCCGCCGATCCCGCCCGTAACGCCGGTAACCACCGCCACGGGCTCTGCATTCCGGTGCGTACTCATGGCGCCCCGCGCTCACGCAGGTAGCCGAGGAGAGCTTGAGCGGCTTCGGCGGGAGTCGGCGCGGTGATCACCTTCGGTGGGGTTCGCTCGACGAGGGCACCGGTCAGCTCGAGCACACGCCGGTGCGGGTGGGTGTCTTCGGGGACCGGCAGGGCTTTCGGCCGCGGGCGGTAGGGCCGCCGCGTTCCCGTGGGAGCGTCGAGGGAACCCACCCGGACAACGGGTATCGCGGCCCGGCGAGCGGTCAGCACCGCGGGTAGGGACGCGCGCCGCAGCAGCATGCCGGCGGGTTCGACCGAGCACACGGCGGGAGGATCGAACGCCAGACGTTCCCGTCTCCCGCCGTCGAGGCGGCGAACCGCGTGCAGCCTCCCGCCCGACACGGTCAGCTCGACGAGCCCGAGCGCCTGCGCCGCGTTCAACCGGTGGGCGAGGAAGGCCGGGGTGCTGCCGGTACCGCGGTCGGCCGAGTGGTCGCCGCAGAGCACGATGTCGGGCGGTTCGGCGAGTCCGGCCAGGATCAGCCGCGCGGTGCCGGAACCATCCTCGGTGATCGTGATCGCCGGATCGGGGCCCTCGACGCGGAGGACGTCGTCCGCGCCCACCGCCAGTGCCTCGCGCAGCATCTCGTCGGCACCGGCCGGGCCGACGGTCACCGCGACACAGCGGCCGCCCAGTTCCGACCGGATCCGCAAGGCGTGTTCGAGCGCGGCCTGATCCGCCGTGCTCGCCCCGCTGCCGTGCGGATCGGTGGCCACCTCGCCCGACAACGGATCCACCGCGGCCCGCCGGTCGCTCCGGCGCAACGCCACCACGATGAGCATCGGCTACCCCTTCCGGAAGACGACGCCATGGCCGCCGTCGGGATAGGTCCAGGTGATCGCGCCTTCGGCATCGCAGACCTGGTAACAGGTACCGCATTCGAAGCACTGTTCGTAGTTGAACAGGATCCCGCCGTCACCGGTGGGCACGAACAGGTTCGCCGGACAGGCGTACACGCACGCTTTCGTCGTGCAGGACCGGCAGACGTCGGCGTCCACCGTGATGTGCGGCCGCTCGCCGACACGGAACTCTACTGTGGACATCAGGCCGTCGAAGGCGGTTTCGGCGTACTTCGGTTCGGTCATCGCAGACCTCGCAGTCCGGTCCAGGCGTCACGGGCGAGATCCCGTACCCGGACGCCGTTCGCCTTGGCGCTGGCCCGCAGCAATCTGGTCAAGCCGGGCTTCGGCCGCGGATTGTCCACTTGGAACAGTCCTTGGACCAGGTCGCAGACCAGGCCGGGGTAGTTGTGCTGCATCCGGTCGGAAAGCATCAGTCCGGGCAGGTCCCGCAGCCTACGATGGTCGGCGAGGACGAACGAGTTCTCCAGCATCGTCCGGTACCCGGCCAGGCCGGTCCGCGAGGTGTTCCCGGCACGCAGCGCCCCGGCGGCGGCGCGGCCGGCATACATCCCGGCGCCGAGCGCGAAGTTCACGCCCTCCAGCCAGATTCCGGCGGCCAGGCACATCGCGGCCGCGTCCCCGGCCACCAGGATCCCGTCGCCGGCCAGCTCGGGCATCGACCGGTAGCCGCCCTCGGGGATCAGGTGCGCGGAGTACTCGATCTCCTCGCCGCCCCGGACCAGCGGGGCGATCGCCGGATGCCGCTTGAGGCCGGCGATCAGCTCCTCCGGACGGGTCTTCGCCTCGCTCAACCCGTCGAGGCCGAGCACGACCCCGATGCTGACCGAGTCGAGGTTCGTGTAAAGGAAACCGCCACCGGGGATGCCGCCCGTGCAGCCGAGGATTTCGAAGTCCACGCCCTCGCGGCCGGTCACCGCGAACCGCTCCTCGATCGCCTCCCTCGGCAGGCGGAGGGTCTGTTTCACGCCAAGCGTGAGATGTTCCCTGCCCCGGTGCATACCGGCTTCCTTGGCCAGAAAGGAATTCACACCGTCGCACGCGATGACGACACCGGCGGTGAGATCCCCGTCGGGCCGGTCCGTGCGCACCCCGGCCACCGCGCCCGAGGAGTCCCGCAGCAGTGCGGTGACCACAGTGGACGGAACCAGCATCGCGCCCGCCGCCACCGCCTGTCCGGCGAGCCAGGAGTCCAGATCGGCCCGGTACGCGGTCGCCCCGTTGTACGGCGGACGGCCCCAGTCCTGGGTGCGGAAGTCGACGGTGAGTGCCTGGGTGGGGGTCAGCACCATGGTGGCGCGCCGGGTCACCCAGCGCTGCACCGGCATCTGTTCCCACCAGTCCGGGACGAGTTCGTCGAGCACCCGCCCGTAGACGACCCCGCCGTAGACGTTCTTGGCGCCGGGGAACGGGCCGCGCTCCACCAGCGCGACGGAGTAGCCGGCACGGGCGACCTCGAGCGCCGCGGCCGATCCCGCCGGCCCGGCACCGACCACCACCACGTCGAAGGTCCGAACCACTGTGTCCACTTTGTCCACTTTGTCCACCGTGTCTACGGTGTCCACTGTGTCTACGGTGTCTACGGTGTCCACGACCACGGACCGAGAACCGGGTCCCGCGTACGTCACTGAACCTCCAGCAGCCGGGCCAGTTCGGCGAGCACCGACTGGGCGTCGGCGACGATACCTAGTTCGGCCATCGCGGTCATCGGGCAGAAGGGGTCCGTGTTGACGCTGACCACGTGCGCCGGGTGGCCGAGACCACCGATGTGCTGGCTCGCACCCGAAATCCCGAACGCCACGTACAGCTCCGGATTTGCGACGACACCGGTAGTGCCGATCTGCCGCTCGTACCCGGTCCAACCGGCGTCGGTGACGACCCGGGTGGCGCCCAGCGACGCGCCGAGCGCCGAAGCCACCCGGCCGAGCAGTTCCACCGCCGACGGGCCGTCCAGCGCGCCGTGCCCGAGCCCGGCCCCGGCCGCGAAGATTTTCGGCGCTTCGGCGAGGTCGAGGGTTCCGGGTCCGGCCTCCAGTACCTCCACCACCTCGACGTCGTTGCCCTCCGCTTCCGGCAGGGTGATGGCCCTCAGCTCGCACTTGCCAGCGCTTGACACACCGCGCACGCCCGGGAGGAGAGTGGCGACGAAGGGGCCTGACACGGGGAGTGTGACGCTGACGCGAGAGTCCCAACGGGACAGTTCCACCTCGGTCTCGTTGACCCGCAGGGCACCGGGAAAGAGCGGGCGGCCGAGTTCGGCGGCCAGGCGCGGGGCTAGGTCGCGGCCGTCCGGCGAGGCGGGCAACACGATCTGGTCCCGGTCCGCCAGCACCTGCGCCAGCTGTGCGGCCCAGCGACCCGGTGCGAAGGTCCCGTTCTCGGCGAGGAGACCGGTGCGCAGCGCGGCCAGTTCCCCGGCCGCGTCCTTGACGCCGCTGCCGGCCAGGAGCGCTTCTCCGCCCGCCTCGGCCACGGTCTCGTCCGCGCCCAGCGGCAACACCCCGTCCCTGACCACGAGCACGGCGATCACAGGCTCACCCCCACCTGGTGGCCCTCGACGACGGCGGCGTGCGCGCGGCGCGGGGTGAGGCAGTCGCCGACCCGGTGGACCGGGAAGGGAGCGCCGGACAGCGCCCGCCACAGCTCGTCTTCGGGAGCTTGGTGGGTGGCGCGGACAACCCAGTCGTACCGGCGCTCGGTGGTGACGCCGGTTGTGTGTGTCAGCACCCGCAACGCGATCCCTCCGTGCCCTCCGGGGGCCGCACCGAGCACGACCTCGTCCGTGTGCTGGGCGATGCCGAGGGCGTGCGCCCGCACGTTGAACGTCTCCATGTCCAGCGTGATGCCCAGGTCCTGGCCG
The DNA here is from genome assembly GCF_035276945.1 of Amycolatopsis sp. GTDB lineage: Bacteria > Actinomycetota > Actinomycetes > Mycobacteriales > Pseudonocardiaceae > Amycolatopsis_E. The sequence continues at coordinate 50,532 of NZ_DATELF010000152.1, forward strand.
ACCACCATGCCCGAAGTGGACAGTGTCACCGCACAGCCGCGGTCGGCGAGCAGTTCGGCGACCGAGGTCGCCTGGTGGAAGCCGAGGTCGTCGATCACCAGCACCTCGCCGCTCGGCGTCACACGGCCCGTCAGGACGTCGCGGACATCCACCACGCGATCGAGCCCGCCGGCCCAGTACGGTGGCTGCGGGCGCGCTCCGGTGGCGAGTACGACCGCGTCGGGCGACTCGCCCAGCAGCAGCTCCGCGGTCGCCTCGGTACCGGTTTTGACATCGACGCCGTACCGCTGGCATTCGTTGCGCAGATTCCGCACCACGTCGAGGAATTCGGCCCGGCTCGGCACGCTCGCGGCGAGCGCGACCTGACCGCCCGTGCCCGGCTCCCGCTCGAACAGCGTCACGTGGTGACCGCGCTGGGCGGCGGTCGAGGCGGCCTGCAACCCGCCGGGACCGCCGCCGACCACGAGCACCCTTTTCGGTTTGCTCTCCCGGAAGGGGGTCTGGGGGCTTGCCCCCAGGCGGGGTCCGGGGGTCGCACCCCCGGAAGGCCCGGGCAGAGGCACCCGCTCACGGCCCGTCCGAGGATTCTCGATGCAGCCCAGCCAGCGGTTGAGCCCCACCCGGCCGACGCATTCCTGGTTGCAGGACAGGCAGGTGCGGATCTCGGTGGCATGCCCCGCCCGCGCCTTGGCGGCGAAGTCGGCGTCCGCGATCTGCCCGCGCACCACGCCCACCAGGTCGCAATGCCCCTCGGCGAGGGCGCGCTCGGCCTGCACCGGGTCCTTGATCCGGCCGACGCCGACCACCGGCAACCGCACCGCCTCGCGGATGGCGTTGGCGATGAACAGGGCGTATCCGGGCGGGATCGCCATCGAGGCCTCGATCATGAACAGGGTGGCGGTGGCCACGCCGATCGAGGTGTTGATGTAGTCGACCTTTCCGGTCGCCTCCACCATTTTCGCGACCTCGACGGCCTCGCCGATCGTCGTGCCGCCTTCGATCAGTTCGTCGCCGCACAGCCGCACGCCAAGCGCACGCGCCGGCCCGATGGCCTCACGCACCGCGCCGATGATCTCCAGCAGGGTCCTCGCCCGGTTCTCGAGGGATCCGCCGTAGGCGTCCGTCCGCAGGTTGGTCGCGGGCGAGAGGAACCCCCGCACGATAGACGAGTGGGAGCACTGGAGTTCCACGCCGTCGAACCCGCCCTCGGCGCAGTGCCCGGCGACCGTGCCGTATCCGGCGACGACCTCCGCGATTTCCCGCGTGTCGATCGCTTTCGGGACTTCACGGAACATCGGGTCGGGCACCGGCGATGGCGCCCAGACCGGCAGCCGCGAGTACATGCTCGAAGCCTGGCCGCCATTGTGGTTGAGCTGCGCGAAGATCGGCACGCCGTGTGCGTGCACGGCTTCGGTGATCCGCCGGTAGCCGGGGATCACCTCACGGCGGAAACCGTGGATCAGTTTCTCGTACGGCCAGTCGGTGCGGTGCGTCGAGTGTTCTTCGGTGATGATCAGCCCGGCGCCGCCGGCGGCCCGCGCCGCGTAATACGCGGCGTGCTGCTCGCTCGGCAAGCCGTCCCGGGCGTAGTTCGTGAGATGCGCGGAGAACACGATCCGGTTTCGCACCACCACGGGCCCGATCCGCAGCGGTGAAAACAGGTAACGGTACTGGCCGTTCACAGGTGCGCACCTTCCCTGCACAGCGCGAGTGCCGCGCGACGGCCGTCGAGGATCGCCTCGTGGATGGTTCGAGGGGCCACGCAGTCTCCTGCACGGGGAACACCTGGCGCGTCGAGTGTTTCAGCGGGTAGTCGATGTCCACAATGGATGACGGCGACGGCTTCGAGCCGGCGCCTTTCCGTGGTGAAAACGTCCTCCACCACGACGTGACCGGCATGGACCTCGCGGAGCAGCGACCGCTTGGCCAGCGCGACAGCTGCCCGCTGGAGCCGGGCGTTGGCGTCGGCGAGGTCTCCGGTGAGCGCCAGCTGCGTGCCGATCACCTGGTCCTGACTCACGATCGTGGTCTGCTTACCCTGGCTCGCCAGGAGTTCCGCGACGCCCACCCCCACCGCGTCACCGACCGGATCGGCCACCACGACCGGCCCCGGCGGAAGCTCGAACCCGCCGAGGAAGTCGGCCACGTCCACGACCGTTCCGGAATGGACCGCGTACTTCCTCGGCCCCGCAACGGATCCGGTCGCCAGGATGGCCGCCCCGGGCACGTCGGTCACTTCGGTGCCGAGCGCGATGCGTACGCCCAGGCGGCGCACCTCGTCTTCGAGCCAGCCGGCCAACCGGGCCAGCCGCCCGCGGCCGCCGACCAGCGCGGCCAGCCGGACCATGCCGCCCAGCCGGTCGGCACGCTCGGCCAACTCGACCCGGTGCCCGCGCAGGGCCAGCACCCGCGCCGCCTCCAACCCGGCCGGACCGCCGCCCACCACCAGGACTTCCCGTGGACTGCCGGCCCCATCGAGCGGCGGATCCTCGGTTTCGTGCCCGCTACGGGGTTCGCCGATGCAGCTGACGATGGGGTTGCGGTTGTCCCGCACGCGGCACTTCTGGTTGGACAGCACGCACGGCCGGGGTGCCCGTCCCGCGCGGGTCTTCACCACCAGATCGGGATCGGCGATCTGCGCCCTGGTCATCTCGACCAGCGCGGCCACGCCGTCTTCCAGCGCTCGCCGTGCCTGGGCGGGATCGACCACGCTCCCCTGCAACACGGTCCGCGTCCGGCTGTTTCGCGTGATCAGGCGGCACAGGTCGAAGTTGAAGCCCGGCTCGGTGTGCAGGTCCGGCCGGGTGGCCGACGCGCTCATCGCCGAGCCACGGACGGGCACGAGATAATCCACCAGTTCGGCGAGGTCGCGGGCGAGCACGGTGGCCTGCTCGGGAGTGATCCCCGCCCACGGTGCCAGTTCGTCGCACGACAGTCGCAGGCCCAGCACGCGGCCCTCGCCCAGCGGCTCGCGCACGGTCCGAAGCACCTCGCGGAGCAGCCGTGTCCGGTCGGTTCCGTAGACGTCGCCGCGCTGGTTGGTCAGTCCGGAGGTGAACTGGCGCAGCAATGAGTACTGGCCCGCATCGATCTCCACACCGTCCACACCGGACTCGACGGCCAACCCGGCCGCCTCGCGGAACCCGGCGACGAGCGCGGAGATCTCGGCGTCCTCCATCTCCATCGGCAGTTCGCGACTGGCCACATCCGGCACTCGTGAGGGTGCCCACAGCGCGGACTGGTTGTACGCCGAGGACCCCTGGGACCCCGCATGCCCGAGACCCGCCAGCACGAGCGCGGGACGGCAGGCGTCCACAATGGACGATAAACCTGGTCCGCAGAGCGCGGCGAGCGGCGCGCGCTCGTACGGCCAGTCGGAGTCGTGCACGCTCGCGGTCTCGGTGACGATGATGCCCGCGCCGCCTTCGGCCCGGCGGGCGTAGTAGGCGACGTGCCGATCCGAAAGCACCCGTCCGCGCCCGAGGTTCGTCTCGTGCGGGCCGAACAGCACCCGGCTCGGTGCCGTGCGCCCGGCCAGCTCGATCGGCTCGGTGATCACCGAAGCCCTGCCAGCGGGCTGGTGTCGCAGGCACGGTCCGGCCTACCGGCCGAGGGTGGACCGAACCCGATCTGGACCGGCACCACCCCGCGCCCCTGCCGAGAATGGTCCACTTCGGACCGAGGTGCCGGGCCCGCGGTGCGCAACGCCCGTTCGCCGTGCCCTTTGACGCATTCCGGGTCGGGGCCGTCCAGCGGCAGCCCGGTGAAGAACTTGGCCGCCATGCAGCCGCCCTGGCAGGAGTCGTAGGCCGAACAGGACGTGCAGGGGGTCTGGGGGCTGGGGGTTGCGCCCCCATGGGGTCCTCGGAGCCGGGTGAACAACGCCGAGTCCGCCCAGACTTTCGCGAACCCGCCTTCGTCCCCCACGTTACCGGCCAGGAACTCCTGGTGGATAGCGAAGGGGCAGGCGTAGACGTCGCCGACCGGGTCGATCAGGCAGACCACCCGGCCCGCGCCGCACAGGTTCAGACCCGGCAGCGGGTCCGAACCGAGCGCGTTGAGGTGGAAGAAGGAGTCGCCGGTCAGCACGCCTTCGCCGTGCGCGACCAGCCATTCGTACAGCTCGAGCTGCTGGGCGGGAGTGGGATGCAACTCGTCCCACACGTCGGCACCGCGCCCGGACGGCCGCAGCCGGGTGATCCGCAGCTGGGCACCGTAAGTGTCAGCGATCTCGGCGAACGCGTCGAGCTGGCCGATGTTCTGGCGGGTCATCACGATGCTGAGCCTGAACCCGCGGAAACCGGCGCCGGCGAGGTTGCGCATGGCCCGGACAGCGATGTCGAACGAGCCGTGGCCGCGGACCGCGTCGTTGACCTCGGCGGTGGCTCCGTCGAGCGAGATCTGCACGTCGACGTAGTCGGTCCCGGCGAGCCACCGGGCACGCTCCGGCGGGAGCTTCACACCGTTGGTCGAGAACTTGACGCCGACATGGTGCGCGACGGCGTACTCGACGAGCTCCCAGAAATCGGCGCGAACGGTCGGCTCACCACCGCCGATGTTGACATAGAAGACCTGCATGCGCTCGAGCTCGTCGATGACCGCCTTGCACTCCTCGGTGCTCAGCTCGCGCGGATCCCGCCTTCCCGAGGAGGAAAGGCAGTGGACGCAGGCCAGGTTGCACGCGTAGGTCAGTTCCCAGGTCAGGCAGATCGGGGAAGTGAGCCCCTGCTTGAAATGCTCAACCAGCTTCACTCGCTGTCCTCACGTGCCTCGATCGTGCCGGCCTCGGCGAGCCCGGCCAGCGCCTTCAGGTAGGCCGCGCGCTGGTCGCCGGGGACACCGGCGGCGTCGAGGGTGGTGTGCACGTCGGGCTGGTCCGCCAGCGTGCGCACCACCTCGACCAGGGTCGGAGTCTTCAGAAACGACAGCCTTCGGGTACCGAAGTCATAGGCCAGCGCGCCGAAGGGCTCCGGCCTCAACGCGACGCGGGATGAGCGGCGATAGCCCCGATCAGGGTCGAACACGGGTTTCAGTAGACGCCGCACATGCCGTCGATGGAGACCTCCTCGACGAGAAGCTCTTCTTCGACAGTGGCGTCTTCGGACGTCTGAGGGGCACCGGACGTGTCGGACATGACATGCTCCCTTCCTGGGCCGCTCCGCCGCAACCCGCGCGACCGACAATAATGGCACCGAGTGCCGAATGGAAGAACCATGACCCATGCGTTACGCCGCGGCCGGCAAGGCGACCACAGAGCGCGCCGCGTTCCGCTATCGGGGCGGCAGGGCGCCCTCCAGCACGAAGTGACGCAACCTCGCCAGGAGCGCCCTGTCGACACGATCGCGGTCGCGCGCGGACTCGCGGAGAAACAGCCATGACCCATGCGTTACGCCGCGGCCGGCCAGGCGACCACAGAGCGTGGCTTGCCCCCAGTCGGAGCGTGGGGGCCGAGCCCCCACAGGACACCGTTTCGCGCGGACTCGCGGAGAAGCAACCATGAGCGAATCCCGAGGTGGGCGCCGCCGGATCACCACGCGCGCCGAGGTCGAGCACGCGGCCTTCGAGCTGTTCGGCAGACGCGGGTTCGAGGGCACCACGATCGACGACATCGCCGAGGCCGCCGGCATCGGCCGCCGCACGTTCTTCCGGTACTTCCCGTCGAAGAACGACATCGCCTGGGGCGACTTCGACGGCGAACTGAAGAAGATGCGCGAACGGCTGGCCTCCTACCCCGCCGACCGCCCGCTACTAAAGGTGATCCGGGACGCGCTGGTCGACTTCAACCGGATCGGCCCCGACGAGGCGCCCTGGCACCGGAGGCGGATGGAACTGATCCTCACCACGCCCGCGCTGCAAGCGCATTCCGCGCTGCGATACGCGGCCTGGCGGCAGGTGCTCGCCGATTTCGTCGCCGAGCGCCTGGGCGTCGCACCGGATTCCCTTACCCCCCAGGCGATCGCCTACGCGACCCTCGGCGTCGCGCTCGCCGCGTACGAGCAGTGGCTGCGCACCCCGGACGCCGACCTCGGCGAGCTTCTGGCCGCCGGGGTGGACGAACTCGGCCACCTGTCACTGACCGCCCCGAACGCGGAAGTCGGCCATTCTTGACGTAGAACACGACGGGAATGCAGGACTCGCGAAGGCGGTCACGATCCCAGCAGGCTGAGCAAAGTGGAGGGTCCGACCACCGAGGCGCCTTCGGCCTCGACGCGGGAACGGAGTTCACGGTCGGCGGTCACCACGACGAGATGGTCGCCGGGGCGCGAAGCCCGCACGGTCTCCACGATCGCCGAATCGCCGTCCCGCTCGGCGGCGACGACCTCCACCTCGCTGCCCGGCCCGACCCGCCGCGCCTGGCCCTCCACGACCAGCCGCACCCTGGGCCACCAGCACCACTGGCGCGGCAGCCGCACGTCCTCGCCGCGTACCCCCGCCCGCACCAGCCCGCCGAGCCGATCCCGTAACCGCGCCGCCGCGCCCGCCCGGTCCCGCCACCAGCCGTCCGGCCGCGCGCCGACCACGTTCGCCGCGTCCACCACGAGCACGAGCTGCCTGCCCAGCTCCGGATGAAGCTCGGGCCAGGCGGCCGCGAAATCCTGGTGCAGCGGGAAACCCGCCACCTCCTCCGGCGACACCCAGCGCAGCTCGGCGCTTTCGGCGTTCATCACCCGCTCGCGGACGGCGCCGCTGACCGTGGCGAGCACGGTGGTGTAGCTCCAGCCGCCATGGTCCACTTTGGTCGCCGAAGTCACCCGGATCCCGTCCTCGGCGACGTCGGCTTCTTCCCCGGCTTCCCGGATGGCCGCCGCACGAGGGCTCTCGCCGTCCTGGATCGCGCCCCCGGGCAGCGCCCACGTCCCGCCCTGATGCGTCCACGACGCCCGGTGCTGCAACAGCACACCGCGCTCCGGGTCGATCAGCAGCAGGCCGGCCGCGCCGTTCGTACCCCAGTGCCGGTGCCCCGCCGAGCACACCACGAACCCGTCCCCGGACTCGCGGACCGAAGAACGGAAGAGCGACAAGGATTCCTCCGATCCGCCACCTCGCGGCCCACACCGTAGCGGGCGTAGTAGTCGAAAGACGCCAGTGAAGCAGCAATTGTACTGGCCCCGCCCACCCGAAAGTCCGTGAACGCCGGACAACGGAACCCACAGACGTAGCGGTAGCTCACTTCGCGGAAGAGGTCTCCATGGCCATCGCGGCCGCGCCGACGAGAGCGGCGTCGTCCCCGAGGTGCGCGGTGCGGATCCGGGCCAGCGGCCGGTACCGGGCACCGGTGATCGCGCCGACGTAGTGCTCGCGAGCCTCGTCCAGGAACAGCGGCGCCGACGCAGACACCCCGCCCCCGACCACCACGATCTCCGGGTCGAACACGTCGGCCACCATCGCCAGCCCTTCACCGAGCCATTTCGCCAGTTCCGCCACCGCGCGCTGGGCGATCGGGTCGCCGTCACGGGCCGCACCGGCGACCCTGCGGCCGGTGATGGAGCCGGGATCCCGGGAGAATGCCCTCGCCAGCACCGTCGACCGGCCAGGGTAGCGGGCCAGCAGCTCCAGCGCGGTCGCCGACAGCGCGGTGCCGCTGCAGTACCGCTCCCAGCAGCCGTACTTCCCGCACGGGCAGGCACGCCCGCCGGGCACCACGGTCAGGTGGCCGAGCTCGGGCGCGACGCCGTGCGCGCCACGGTAGATCTCGCCGTCGAGCAGCAGACCGGCGCCGATCCCGGTGCCGATGGCGATGAGCGCCGCGACCCGCGCGCCACGCGCCGCGCCGAACCGGTGCTCCCCCAGCGTCGCCGCGTTCGCGTCGTGCTCGAGGGTGACCGGAAGCCCGACCCGCTTGGCGATGCGGTCCGCGACCGGCGCCGCCCGCCAGGCCAGATGAGGGGCGAACATCACCGTCCGCCGCTCGCTCGCGACGAACCCGGCGACCGCGAGGCCGACCGCGACCACCTCGTCGTGCCGGTTGCGCAGCTCGTCGATCACCCCGGAGATCGCGTCCTCGAGCGCGCCCTCGTCGCTCGGCGTGCCGACCCTGGCGGTGTCCAGCAGACAACCGTGCTCATCCACCACGCCGGCGCGCACACTCGTGCCCCCGACGTCCAATCCGATCGCGTGCACCCGGTTTCTCCCGCACTCAGTCCGCGGTGGCTTCCCGGCTGTCCCGCCACCGCACTGGAATGTGCTGGACCCGGTCCGGTTTGGACTCACGGGCGGGCTGGAATCCGGGCATGTGCAAGCCCTCCTCGGGCTCCCAGCGGTCCGCGAGCACCGCGCGCAGCAGCGCGACGAGCCGCGTGGCGTGCTCGATCAGGCGTGCGGCGAACTCCGGACGGTCACCGCGCACCAGCCCGACAACCGCGCACAACGGGCACCAGCCACACACGTCCTCCGCCGCCGAGGGCGCGCTTCCGTGCCCGGCGGCGATCACGCCCTCGAGCCAGGGCGCCGCCCGCTCGACCACCATGTCCACCAGCAGCCGGATCTCCTCGGCCAGGCTCGCCGTTTCGGCCTCGGTCATCCCTGTCCCTCCGTGAATGAAACGACCAGGCCGCGCGGGCCGCTTTCCGCTCCGGTGATCCGGCAGGCGCGCACCTGCTCCGGGAGAGGCACCAGGCGGCGGAACCCGTCCACGGTGATCGCCAGGTCATCGTCCACCCTGGCCAGCTCCACCTCGGCGTCCCGGCCCAGCGGCAGCGCCACCCGCAGTTGGTATCCACCGTCCACTTCGGATATCTGGAGCAGCGGAACGGGGTCACTTCCGTTGTCGGACAAGGGATCGGCGTCTCCGTACAGCTCGGCAGCGATCTCGCGCAGCGCGTCCAGGCCGACCGGTTCGATCGCCCGGTGCTCCACCCGCGCGAAGGAGGCGAGCCCCGATCCGGCCAGTTCGGCCAGTACCGCGTCCTGCTGCCCGCGCCGGGCCCGCAGCCACGACGCCGCCGGACCCCGCCAGCCCCGAGGCGCGGGCAGGAGCCGGTTGACGATCACCCCGTCCACCCGGATACCACGCAGCGCCAGCGCGCTCAGCGTGCGGTGCGTCTCGGCGACGACCACCCGTTCCGGGGTGCACACGAGCCGGACGGCGGTCCTCTCCGCGTCCGTGAGCAGCGCGCGCAGCGACTCCAGATGCGCCGCGAGGCGCTTCACGGCCTCCACCGTGCCGCGTGCGGCGAGCTTCGCCTGCCAGCCGAACATGCGGTTCAGGTACCCCGACACGGCCTCGGGAAGCGACAGGAGGCGCAGTGTCTCCGCGGTCGGGCCGCAGTCGACCACCACCGTGTCCCAGCGGCCGGTCTCGGCCAGCCGCTGCACCTCGGTCAGCGCGAGCAACTCGTCCACGCCGGGCAGGACGGTCAGCTCCTCGGCCTCCAGCGCGTCGAGCCCGGCACCGGACAACGCGGACCGCAACTTGCCGCGAAGCTCCTGCCAGGTCGCGTCGACGAGCCCGCGCGAGTCGACCTGGGCGCCGGACAGGCACGAGTCCACTTCGGTCGGCTCCGGGGTCAGCCGCCGCGCGAAGGTGTCGCCGAGCGAGTGCGCGGGGTCGGTGGAAACCACGAGGGTCTTGCGCCCACGGGCGGCGAGCCCGGCAGCCGTGGCCGCCGCGAGAGTCGTCTTCCCGACGCCTCCCTTGCCGGTGAACAGCCGCAGCCTGCTCAAGCGGCCTCCCGATCAGCCGGCAACCTGTTCCTCCACCCGGCGCTTGAGCTCCTTGAGCGCGGTGTCCATGACCATCTTCTCCGCCTTGCGCCGGAGCAGCCCGATCATCGGCAGCATCAGCTCCACGGAAAGCGTGTAGGTGACCTTCGTGCCGCCTTCGCCGACCGGCTCGAGCTCGTACCGGCCGTCCTGGGCCTTCTGCATCTGGCCCTTGACCAGGTGCCAGCTCACCGCCCGGCCGTCCGGCTCCCAGTCGTACTCCAGGGTGTAGACGTCCTTGATCGGGCCGGCGTCCAGGGTCAGCCGGACCTGTTTCGCCCGCCCCGCCTCGTCTTCGGCGAGCACCTCGGTCTTGCGGACCTGCTTGGCCCACTCCGGGTACGACGGGAAGTCCGCGATAACCGCCATGACGCGTTCTGGCGGTGCGGCGACCTCAATGGACTGCGTGGACTGCTCGGCCATGAGGCTGAGGCTACCGCGCGGTGGAGATCACCACGCGCCCACGGGTGCCGGTTTCCGTCACCATCGAAGCACATAGGGCCGTTCGGTGACCTTGAAGTGGCCGACGTTCCGGCATTCGGTGCGGCCGGCCCGTAGCCGGGCGGACAACGGCTGGTGCACGTGGCCGAACAGCGCCCAGCGCGGCCGTTGTTCGGCGATCACCGCACGCAACGCGTCCGAGCCCATTTCATGCCTTCGGGCGACCACGTCGTAGGTGAGTTCGGGGAACGCGGGCGGCACATGTGTGCACAGCACGTCGATGTCGTCGAGCTTGCCGACCGCACCGGCGAACTCGTCGCGGGCGCGCAGGTACGGCTTCCACACCGGGTTGGCGCGCCGCAGGACCGCACCGTCGGGCAGCACCACCCCACCGGCGAACCCGAACCGCAGACCGCCGATCTCCACCACGCCACCGTCGACGATCGTCACCCCGTGCCCGGCGAACTCCGTCCACAGTTCCGGCGTGTCGACGTTCCCGGGCGTGGCGAAGGTCGGCGCGGTCATCGCCTTGAACAGGACCGCGTACTGCTCACGGATGGCCTCTTCGACGGCCCCGGCCGGGTCCTCGAGGCTCGCCCACAAGGAGCGGGAGAAGGCGATCGACTCTTCGCGGGTGCCCTCCCGGCGCAGGCGGGCGAACCTGCCCACCTTCTCCGCGCCGAACAACCTGCCGAGGATGCCCTTGTCGTGCGCCTGGTAGTCGACGAAATCGAGCAGGTCGCCGAGCACGATCAAGGCGTCCGCGTCGGCGCCCGCCCTGGCCAGCGCCTCGGCGTTGCCGTGCACGTCGGAGACGACATGTACCCGCATGATCGGAACACTACTGTGGCGCGCGGCGCCTCCGGCGAGGGTGGCGGTGGGCGGCGGCGGGTGGCGGACGGGTTCGGGTTGTGTGTCAAAGCGGCGGAGCCACCCCGCCATCCAAACCACTTCGAACAGTCCCTGACGGTGGTGATCAGTGGTCAGGGGGCGGCACCCCCGGTTCGCGGCCGTCCTCCAGGATCTCCTTGAGCCGGAGCGCGATCCGCTTGGCGGCACGGGCTCGCCGATCGAATTCCCGGCGCACCCGGGACGGGCGCGGCGGAACAGCCGGGGTGGCGCGCAGGAAGTAATGCAGGAGAGTGCCGTCGAGCATCGGTTCGAGCCACACCTCCATGGTGCCGACCAGTGCGCCCCGCACGGTCCAGCGCAACCCCTCGTCACCGCGGTCGGTATAGACCTCCAGCACCAGGTCAGGCCAGTATTCGCGCCAGGCGGCGGGATCGGCGAACGCGGCCGCGATCGTCTTGGGCGGGACCGCGAGGAAGGTCTCGTCGACGATGTCGAGCGCGGGCGGCGTGCCGTGGGGGATGCTCACGGTGAGCAGGATGTCATAAGGTGAGAGCCACGCCATGTTAACCGGCGGGTAACACCACACCACGGAGGTCTCCCGTGCGCGAATACAGCGCCCCGGCGGCAAAGCCGGTCGCCGACGACGAGAATCTCGCCGACATCGTGTTCGCGAACGCGGAGCGGTTCGGTGAGGCGATCAGCTTCCGCCGGCAGGTCGACGGATCCTGGCTGGATGTGACCGCCCGTGAATTCGCGGCCCAGGTGCTCGCCGTGGCGAAGGGCCTGATCGAGGCCGGGATCGAGCGGGGCGACCGGGTCGGCCTGATGTCCAGGACCCGCTACGAGTGGACCCTGATCGACTTCGCCATCTGGGCGGCCGGGGCCGTCACGGTGCCGATCTACGAGACCTCTTCACCCGAACAGGCGCATTGGATCCTGTCGGACTCCGGTGCCAGGGCCGTGTTCGTGGAGACCGGTGAGCATCTCGCCGCGGTGGACGAGGTGCGCGACCGGCTGAACGGCCTGGCCTATGCCTGGGAGATCGAAAACGCGGCGATCGACGAGCTGACCGCGCTGGGCGCGAAGCTCGCCGACGACGCCGTGTACGAGCGCCGCCGCCTGGTGGAAGCGGGATCGCTGGCCACGATCGTCTACACCTCCGGCACGACCGGCCGTCCCAAGGGCGTGGAGCTGACGCACCGCAACCTGCTCGCCGAGGTCCGCGCCGACATCGACGCGTTCCCGCGGCTGATGGAGCAGGGCAACTCGCTGCTGTGCTTCCTGCCGCTGGCCCACGTGCTGGCCCGCGCCATCGCGCTGACCGCCCTGGCCTCCCGGGTCACCCTCGGCCACACCGCGGACGTGAAGAACCTGGTCGCCGACCTCGGCACGTTCCGGCCGACGTTCGTGGTGGCCGTGCCGCGTGTGTTCGAAAAGGTCTACAACACCGCGAAGCAGAAGGCGCACAGCGAGGGCAAGGGCGCGATCTTCGACCTCGCCGAGCGGACCGCCGTCGCCTACAGCGAGGCCAAGGCCAAGGGTGGGGCCGGGCTGTTGCTCATGGCCCAGCACTTCCTGTTCGACAAACTGGTCTACGGCAAGTTGCGGGCCGCGCTCGGCGGCCGGTGCGTCGCGGCGGTGTCGGGTGGCGCGCCGCTGGGCGCGCGGCTGGCGCATTTCTTCCGCGGGATCGGCGTGCCGGTGTTCGAGGGCTACGGCCTGACCGAGACCTCCGCGGCGGCCAACGTCAACACGGAGTCGGCGTTCAAGGTCGGCACGGTCGGCAGGCCGGTGGCTGGCACCTCGGTCCGCATCGCCGAGGACGGCGAGGTGCTGCTCAAGGGCGATGTCGTGTCCGGCGCGTACTTCAACGACGAGGACGCGACCAAGGAGGCCCTGGAGGACGGCTGGTTCCACACCGGCGATCTCGGTGAGCTCGACGACGACGGGTTCCTGCGGATCACCGGCCGCAAGAAGGAGATCATCGTGACCGCGGGCGGCAAGAACGTCTCCCCGTCCGGGCTCGAGGACACCGTGCGCGCGCACCCGCTGATCAGCCAGGCGATGGTGGTCGGTGACCGCCGTCCCTTCATCGGCGCGCTGGTCACCATCGACGAGGAGTTCTTCCCCGCCTGGAAGTCGCAGCACGGCAAGCCGGCCGAGGCGAGCGTCGCCGATCTCGCCGGGGACCCGGACCTGCACGCGGACGTCCAGGCCGCGATCGACGAAGCGAACAAGCAGGTTTCGCACGCGGAGGCGATCAGGAAGTTCGTCATCCTGGGTCACGACTTCACCGAGGCCAACGGGGAGATCACGCCGAGCCTCAAGCTCAAGCGCAACGTGGTGAGCAAGAACTACGCGGACGCCATCGAAAACCTCTACGCGAAGTAATTAAGGTAATTCAGGACGACCTCCGCATCAAGCCGGTGAACCCGGCGACGAAGAGGGTGAGGAAGGCCCAGCTCAGCACCTGCAGCACCCAACTCGTGGCCAAGACCGCCTGACCCAGCCCTCGGCCGGCATCGACCACGCACCGCTGGTTGTCGGCCTTGACCAGCGGGGTCGCCGCGTTGAAAGCGGTTCCGATCTGCTCGACGACCGAACACCGGCCGAGCAACCCGGCCATGCCCGCGAAGACGGTGAGGAAGACCGACATGGCGAGCGTGCCGATCAGCCAGAGCAGCGCGACGCCGGGCCGATGGCCGTAGCCGACCGTCAGCCCGGTGATCCGGTGCCAGACGCGACCCCAGAGGCCGAGGTCGCCGCGCCGGAGAAGGTCCTTCTGGCGGGCGATGTGGATCCGCCGCACGTTCCGCTCGTGCCCGGCGCCCGCGTGTGCGGCGGCGAGCTGGAAATAGGGCTGGCTCGCGTAGTAGCTCGTCCGGTGGGCGAGCATGTCGAGCCATTCGGGGAGGGTCGCGCCCCTGGGTTCGCCCTGATAGGTCAGGCCGGTGAGGTCGAGCATGCCCGCGGCGAACGACGCGGGCAGCAGCAGGTCCCCGGCCACGCGCGCCTGGGCCAGGTTGAAGGCGATATCGGTGGGTTCGGCGGCGTGCGCTTGGCCGCCTTCGCATACCAGTTGCCCGCCGACGCGCGCGCCGATGAGGCGCACGGTGCCCGAGTCTCGCCTGCCTTCGGCCCGAAAGCCGTCGCCGAGCATCACGTTGCTTCCGGTGTGCAGGTAGTCGGCGACGAGCGCGGGGCCTTCCGGGTTGCGGATGGTGGCGCCGGAGAGGTTGAGCATCGTGCCGATGACTGCTCCGGGCAGCCGCACCGCGCCCAGTTCACCAGTGCCCTCGGCCAGGAAGCCACGGTTGAGGAACACGCCTCCACCCACGCGCAGATTGCTCGCCTGAAGCGCCGCCCCGTCCGGGTTCACCAGGTGCGCGCCGCTGAAGTTGACCACCCCACCGATCCGGGCGCCGCCGAGGTGGACGGTGAGGTACGGACCACCACCGAGCCGGGCGTCGCGCAGGGTGAGACTCCGCTCGATGGTCGTCTCCTCGGCGGCCAGGCGGGGTGCGACCAGACCAGACAAGTCCACAGTGGACAATTTGGCGCCCCGGAGCCGGACCGGTTCGCCGATGTGGCAGTCGATGAGGGCCAACGGCAACGCCGACTCGATTTCGGCGAGATCGAGGCCACCGGCGAGCCGGGCCCCGCGCAGCCGGATGCCCCGCGGGTCAGGGCTGCCGCCACCTGGCCAGTCGAACCTGTCGAGCATGATCCGGCGAATGAGCTCACCACGGATCTCGGGCATCTCCTCGGCACCGGTGAAATCCAGCCGGTGACCGGTCAGTACGGCCTGAATCAACTCGCGTTCGGTCTCATTCAGGTCCCCAACCGTCCACCGCGCCATGCCGGACAGGCTAGCCAACGGCGCGGCGTGCGACCGACTTGCTCCGGGGAATGGAAGTTGGTCGTCACGCCGCAGTCGAAAGGCACGTTCGTGACGGAGTACGGTGCCGAACCAACTCGTTGGCGGGAATCCTGACGCGTCGCGGAGAAGCCGCCCCTCACAGCGCCGCCAGGTTGGCGATCTTCCAGGCGCCGTCGATTTTCCGGGCGTTCACCTCGAGCGCGGCGGTCGACGAGGTTTGCTGGTTGGTCGTGGTGTCCACCGTCTGCTGGTCGAGGAAGAGGAGCAGCCGCGCGGAGTCACCGCGGAGTTCGCGCACGCCGATCGAGCCGATGGTGGTGGTACGGACCAGTTTCCGGCTGGTGACCTGGTCCTTCGCGGCGGCGAAACCGGCCTGGTACTGGGAAACGGCCGCGTCGACGAGGGCGCTGGACGCCGCGCGTTCCGTCCGGTCGAGGTTGCCGTAGTCGTAGGAAAAGATCCGTTTGACCGCGGCGCCCACCTGGCCGGTGACCTCCGTGGTGGCCGCGGTGTCCGCCACGGCAACGTTACCGGTGTGCAGGGCGCGTGCCGCCAGCCATTCCCACACGGCGAACCCGGCCGCCAGCACAATGATCGCCGTCAGCACCGACGGCACGGTGGCCTGACGGGAGGCGAGGCGAGACAAGTTCATGCGGCCGCCTGTACGTTGTCGACCGTCCAGCCTCGGCGGTGCGCGTCAGTTCGGCCTTGAGCCGGGTGCGGCTCGACGAAGGCGCCGCGCCGTTCGTGCTCGACCGGACGTCCAGCACGGCGATCACCCGCGCGGTGTCGCCGTGGAGTTCGGTGACGACCGCCTGGTTGAGGGTCGCGCTCGCCTCGGTCCTGCTCGCGGTCGCGCGGTCGAGGTGCAGTTGCCGGTCACCGCTGAGGTTCCGGCCCAACGGGCCGGTGGTGACCTGGATCCACCGGTCCACCGACGGCCTCGCGTCGCGATAGTCGATGGTGTTCAGCGCGACGAGCGCGTCCGAGGCCGAGGCCAGCACGGCGTCCCGGTCCCGCGCCCGCGTGGCGAAGTCGTCATGCGCGGCCCGCCACCACGACGACCCGGACCAGCCCGCCACGAGCACCGCCACCACCGCCAGTACCCCGAGCAGTCGCGTGGTCACGGCAGTCCCAGCAACTGGCCGATCCCCGGCGCCGGGTCGCCCGAACCGAGCCCGAGCAGGCCGGGCAACTGAGCCTGCTGGGCCGCGGCCCGCCCCGCCGGAGGCGCCGGAGACGCCGGGGAAGTCCGCGGCTGTGCCGGAGAGACAGGCTTCCCGGCATAAGGCGCGTTCTCCGCGCCCCGCACATCGGTGGCGCTACCCGAGGGCTCGGCGCAGTAAGCCACCCTGTTCGCCGGGATCTCGCTGGTCGCGCTGCCCGGGCGCTGCCGTGTCGTCTCATAACCCTTGGTGCAGGAATGCGGATCGAAGAAGTTGAGCACCAGCCCCAGATGCCCTTCGCCGTTCGAAGAAGTAGCCGCCGAGCACACCGACCACGCTCACCAGGCCGTTGAGCAGGACCGACACCACCATGGCGGCGAGCAATCTCTTCCCTGATCTTGCGCGCGCCTATGTCGGCACAGACCGCACTTCCGCCCGCTCCGGCCACCAGCAGCGCGGTGATCAGCGGCGACGCCTGCTGGACGATGGCCAGCGCGCTCGCCGCACCGGTGAACGACTGGGCACCGATCTGCTGGGTGAGCGAGCCGAGCTGCAACGCGATCACCGCGCCGAAAGGGATCGCCACCAGCGCGGTGGGCAGAATGGTCACGCTCGCGATGAACCAGCACTGCTGGATCCATTCGCGGAACTGGAACGGCCGGCGCGGGACCGCGCGCAGCACCTCCCAGCCCAGCGTCGACAGCCGCCCGACCTGGGCCAGCGCGGAGGCGCCAAAAAATGCCCGCTCGCGAGTACTCATGACACCTCCGCCGGCAAAGCTTCGTCGCCTTGTCCTGCTCCACCGCGTGACAGCGCTTTCTATAAACGGTGTTCACGCGTGGTCGAGTCCGGGTGGACCTGCTAGATCCTGAGCGCGTGAGTCGCCGTCGCGCCCCCGTCGGCGACGAACTCCGCGCCCGTACAGTACGAGCTTTCGTCACTGGCGAGGAAGACGACCAGATCCGCGATCTCCTCCGGTTGCCCGACCCGGCCCAGCGCCACCTTCCTGCCCACCCACGACAGGTCGATTTCCGCACCGCCGGCGGCATCCTGCACCATTTTCGTGTCGATCATTCCCGGATGGACCGAGTTGACCCGGATCCCCTTGGCACCCAGTTCGAGCGCGGCGACCTTCGTCATGCCCCGGATCGCGAACTTGCTCGCGGTGTAGGCGACGAGAAACGGCATCCCGGCCAAACCCTCCACAGAGGACACATTGACGATCGAACCGCCACCGGCGCGTTCCATCGGTTCAACGACCGAACGCATCCCGAGAAACGTACCGATCTGATTCACTTTGACCACGCGCTCGTAGTCCTCGAGACGGGTCTTGGCCAGCTCCGAAAAATGCAGGATACCGGCGTTGTTGACCAGGACGTTGACGGTTCCGAACTCGTCGACGGCCCGGTCCACCGCCGCCGCCCACCCGGCCTCCTCGGAGACGTCGAGACGCTGGTAGATCGCGCCGAGCTCACCGGCGAGCGCCTTGCCCTCGTCGTCGTTGACATCGGCGATCATCACCCGCGCGCCCTCGGCGACGAACCGCCTCGCCGCGGCCGCGCCCTGCCCGCGGGCCGCGCCGGTGATCAGCGCGGCCTTGCCGTCCAGCCTGCCCATGTCACATCATCTCGTCGGTCAGTGGCATGAACACGCTCTTGAGTTCGGTGTAGGCCTCGATCGAGGAGTCACCACCCTCGCGGCCGAGCCCCGACTGCTTGAAGCCACCGAAGGGCAGGTGTGGCTCGATCTGGAAACCGTTGATCCCGACCGTGCCCGCGCGGAGCCTACGCGAGACACGGAACGCGCGCTGCACGTCCGCGGTGAACAGTCCGGCGCCGAGACCGTACTCGGTGTCGTTGGCCAGCCGGACCGCCTCCTCCTCGTCGGAGAACGGGACCACGGCCAGCACCGGGCCGAAGATCTCCTCCTGGGCGATGGTGGCCGAGTTGTCCACGTCGGCGAAGATCGTCGGGCCGACGAAGTTGCCTGCCGCCAGGTCGCCACCGAGCCGCTCACCACCTGTCACCAGGCGACCCTCCTCCTTGCCCTTCTCGATGTAGCCGAGCACCCGCTCGAGTTGCCGCTCGTTGATCAGCGGGCAGGCGAGCACGCCGGGGTCGAACGGGTCGCCGTAGGTGATCGTCGAGGCCATGCCCTGCGCGGCACCCAGGAACTCGTCGTAGACGTCGCGGTGTACGAGCGCGCGTGTGTTGGCGACGCAGGCCTGCCCGGACAGGCCCATGGTGACCGCGCCGACCACGATCGCGGCGGCCAGCCCGATGTTGGGCGCGTCGGCGAAGACCAGTGCCGGGCTCTTCCCGCCAAGCTCCAGCGACACCCGCTTGAGCGTGCCCGCGGACGCCTCGACGATCCGCTTGCCGACCGCCCGCGAGCCGGTGAAGCTGACCTTGTCCACGTCCGGATGCGTGATCAGCGCCTCGCCGACCGGGTCGCCCGGGCCGGTCACCACGTTGAGCGTGCCGGCCGGAAGCCCGGCTTCCACCAGCAGTTCGACCATGCGCAGCACGGTGAAGGTCGCGTACTCCGAGGGCTTCAGCACGATCGTGCAGCCCGCCGCCAGTGCGGGCGCCACCTTCTGCGCGAACAGCAGGAACGGCGCGTTCCACGGCAGGATCGCCGCGACCACGCCGAGCGGCTCGCGGAAGGTCATCGCGAGGTGGTCGCCGCCCTGGTACGGCGGCAGCGTCTGCCCGCCGAGCTTGTCCACCCAGCCGGCGTGGTGGTCGAACACGTCCGCCGCCGCACCTACTGAGATCGCGTAGATGCTGCCGAACGACAGCGGCACGGAGTTGTCCAGCGCCTGCAACGCACGCAACTCCTCGGCGTGCTCGCGCAGGAGGTCGGCGTACCGGTGCAGCAGCGCGATCCGGGTGTTCGCGCGGGAGTTCGACCAGGCGCCCGACTCGAAGGCGGTACGGGCGGCGGCGACCGCGGCGTCCACCTCCGACCTCGTCGCCACGGCGAACTCGCCGATGACCTCACCGGTCGCCGGGTGGCGGTGGGTCCAGGTGCCATTGGCCGCGGTCCACTGGCCGTCGATATAGAGCCGGCCGGCCTTGAGGCCGACCGCCTCGCGGTGCGGTTGCACGGTGAGGGTCATAGGAGTTCCCCTTCTTTGGCTGCGAACATTTCGTCGTGGTCGTCGAAATAGGCGGCGGTCGCGTCGAGTTGGTCCAGGCTCCAGATCCGCTCCGCCGAGGGCGGGCGCACGAGGGCGACACGTCCGCCGTGCACCACGAAGACTTGCCCGTTGATCTTCTCGGCCGCCGGCCCGGCCAGGAACACGACGAACGGCGCGACATGGTCGACCGACAGCGGGTCCTCGCCCTCTCCGGGCGCCGGGCCGAAGACCTCCGCCGTCATCGCGGTCCTGGCTCTTGGGCAGATCGCGTTCGCGCGCACGCCGTAGCGGGCACAGCCGCGAGCGGTCGCCACGGTGAGCGCGGCGATCCCGGCCTTCGCCGCGGCATAGTTCGGCTGACCTGGCGCGCCGAACAGGAACGCCTCGGACGCGGTGTTGACCACCCGCCCGTACATCGGCCTTCCCTCCGTTTTGGACTTTTCCCGCCAGTGCGCACTGGCGTTGCGGGACAGCAGGAAATGTCCGCGCAGATGCACCCGGATGACGGTGTCCCAGTCCTCGTCGGACATCGAGAACAGCATCCGGTCGCGGAGCACTCCCGCGTTGTTGACCAGGATGTGCAGGCCGCCGAAGTGATCCAGGGCCGCGGCGACCAGAGCGTCCGCGGTAGCACGCTCGGACACGTCACCGGCGACCAGCAACGCCTTCCCGCCCACTGCCTCGATCTCCTCGACGACGCTGCCCGCCGCCTCGGAGACGTCGTTGACCACCACGGAAGCCCCGGCCGCGGCCAGGGCGAGCGCCTCGGCGCGCCCCAGTCCCGCCCCGGCCCCGGTGACGATCGCGGCCCGTTCCCGCAGTTCCGGCACCCGATCCAATCGATGGTCACCACCTGACGCTGGCGCGAGCGAGCCACCCCTGGCCCGCCTCTCACGACAAAGACTAGAATTTGTTCTTGTTATCAGCAAGACTCAGTCAGTCCGCGATGAACAGTGCATTCCTCGGACATGACAGCACAACTTGGGTAACACGTTCTACTTATTTGACAGGCACTTCGGACTGCCGGATCACCAGCTCCTCGTCATCATCCAGCTCGAACACGGCGGGCGCGAACGAAACACACACCCCGTTGGCCTCGCACAGCATCCGGTCAACGCCGACCTTCATCACGACCTCCCTCCCGCCCGCCGGCCCGCCGTCACCCCGGCGGGCACGCCGCGCGCGACTATTTTTAGAACCTGTTCTAGGCTAGCCTCGGGCGGCCCGCGAGGAAAAGGAGCAACGGTGCGTATCAGCTACACGCCAGAGCAGGAACAGCTGCGCGACGAGCTGCGCGCCTACTTCGCCCGGCTCATGACTCCCGACCGCCGCGAAGCCCTGACCAGCGATGACACAGAGGGTGGCGAGTACGGAAACGGCGTGGCATACAAGGAAGTCGTGCGCGAACTGGGCAAGGACGGCTGGCTCGCACCGGGGTGGCCACCGGAGTATGGCGGGCAGGCCAGGCCCATGCTCGACCAGCTCGTGTTCACCGATGAGGCGGCCGTCGCCGGGGTGCCCGTGCCGTTCCTGACGGTCAACACCGTCGGCCCGACGATCATGCGTTTCGGCACCGAAGAACAGAAGGCGTTCTACCTGCCGCGGATCGCCGCCGGGCAGATCCACTTCTCCATCGGCTACTCCGAGCCCGAGGCCGGCACCGACCTGGCGTCGCTGCGCACCCGGGCGGTCCGCGACGGCGACGAGTACGTGATCAACGGGCAGAAGATGTGGACGAGCCTGATCGAGTACGCCGACTACGTGTGGCTCGCCGTCCGCACCGATCCCGGCGCGCGGAAGCACAAGGGGCTGAGCATCCTGATCGTGCCGACCGACTCGCCCGGCTTCTCCCGGACGAAGGTGCACACCGTGGCCGGACCTGGCACCAGCGCCACCTACTACTCCGACGTTCGCGTGCCGGTCACCGCCAGGGTCGCCGACGAGAACGCGGGCTGGCCGCTGATCACCAACCAGCTCAACCACGAACGGGTCGCGCTGACCTCCGCCGCGCCGATCCAGTCCGCGCTCGCCGAGGTCCGGCGGTGGGCGCAGGAGACCAAGCAGGCCGACGGGAGTCGCGTGATCGACGCCGAGTGGGTCCGGTTGCACCTGGCCCGCGTGCACGCCCATACGGAGTACCTCAAGCTGCGGAACTGGCGGATCGCCTGGGCCGCGGGCCGCCATGAACTCGGGCCCGCCGAAGCGTCGGCGACCAAGGTCTTCGGCACGGAGCTGGCGATCGAGGCGTACCGGCTGCTGATGGAGGTGGTCGGCCCGGCGGCGGTGGTCCGGGAGAACTCGCCCGGCGCGGTGCTGCGCGGCAGGCTGGAACGCGCCCACCGGTCGGCGCTGATCCTGACCTTCGGCGGCGGCACCAACGAGATCCAGCGCGACCTCATCGCCGCCACCGCGCTGTCCCTCCCGGTAACCCGATAGGAGCTCACGATGGATTTCGCGCTGACCGAGGCGCAGACCGAGCTCGCCGCGCTGACCCGGCGGATCCTCACCGGCCGGGTCACCCCGGAAACGCTGGGGCGGCACGGCACCGGCGGATTCGACCAGGCGCTGTGGCGGCGGCTGGCGAACGCGGGAATCGTCGACGCCGCGCTGCCGTCCCCCGTCGGCGGTGGGTTCGGCCTGCTCGAACAGTGCGCGGTGCTGACCGAGATCGGCCGCGCGGTGGCGCCCGTGCCGTACCTGCCGACGGTCACCATGGCGGCCTCCGCGCTGGCCGAATTCGGCGGCGAACTGCTCGAACGCTGGGCGGTTCCGGTCGTGCGCGGGGAAAAGGTCCTGACCGTGGCCCTGCCGGACGCCGGGGCACCCTGCGGCTTCACCGCCTCCCCGGCCTTGGGCGGCTGGCGGGTGTCGGGCTCGCAGACGGCCGTGCCGTTCGGGGCGTTCGCGGACGGTTTCCTGGTACCCGCGGAGACGGCCGACGGCGTCGCGGTGTTCCTGATCGACGAGGCGGAAGTGCGGGCGCAGAGCACGATCGATCACGCCGACGCGGCTCTGGTCAGCGTTTCCGAGGCTCCCGGCACGCTGCTCGGCGAACCGGGGGCAGGCGTCGACGAGTGGTTGCGGCTGCGCGGCACGGTCGGGTTGTGCGCGCGGCAACTCGGCGTGCTGGAGAGCGCGTTGCGGCGCACCGCCGAGTACACCAAGGAACGCAACCAGTTCGGCCACCCCATCGCCGGGTTCCAGGCGGTCCGGCAGCGGCTCGCGGACGCCTACGTGGACGTCGAAGCGGTCCGGCTGACCTTGTGGCAGGCGGCCTGGCGGCTGGCCGAGGGCCTGCCCGCGGCGGGCGAGGTGGCCACCGCCAAGTACTGGGCGGCCGAGGCGGGGCACCGGGTCGCGCACACCGCGGTGCACCTGCACGGCGGGGTCGGCATCGACCTGGACCACCCGCTGCACCGGTACTTCACCGCGGCCAAGCGGACGGAGTTCACCCTCGGCGGCGCGACCGCGCAGTTGCGGCTGCTCGGTGACCACCTTGCCGCTGGCCCCACATGAGCGTCTCCACCGTCACCGAACTGTTGCTCGCGCGTGCCGACGACGACCGGCCAGGCCTCGCCTTCGAGGACCAAACGTACACCCGGTCAGAGCATGTGCGGGAGTGCGCGAACCACACGGCCCTGCTACGGGAACTGCTCCCGCCCGGCGAGCCGACGCACGTGGGCGTTCTCGCCGACAACCTCCCGGAGTTCTCGTTCCTGCTCGGCGCGTGCGCCTTCGCCGGCACGGTGCTTGTCGGCCTCAACCCCCACCCGTCGCGAGGAAGCGCTCGCCCGCGACGTCCGGCTCGCGGACTGCCGGCTCGTGCTGGCGGAACGGCGGTACGCGCACCTGCTCGCCGGTCTGGACCTCGGCGACACCCGTTTGTCCGAACCGGACGGTCTGCACACGCCGCCCGCCCCGCTCGAAGCCGTTCCGGCCGGGCCGGACGACCTGCTGATGCCGATCTTCACGTCGGGCACCAGCGGTGACCCCAAGGCGGTCCGCTGCACGCGCGGCAAGATCGCCTTTCCCGGCCGGATGCTCGCCGGCCACTTCGCCCTGTCCGGTGCGGACACCATCTACGTGTCGATGCCGATGGTCCACTCGAACGCGATCATGACGGCTGGGCGGTCTGGCTCGCGGCGGGCGCGAAGATCGCGTTACGGCGCCGGTTCTCCGCGTCGGGTTTCCTGCCCGATGTCCCGAGCGCCACCTACGCCAACTACGTCGGCAAGCCACTGTCCTATGTGCTCACAACGCCGCCGCGACCGGACAACGCGGACAACCCGCTGCGCATCGTCTACGGAAACGAAGGCGCCGAAGCCGACCTCGCGGCATGATCGCGCTCTGCGTCGCCGCCGCGTTCTGGCGCATCCGGCGCCGGGCGTAACACACCATTCTTCAAGGAGGTCCGATCCTCCCCTGATTCTGTCCGGTTCTCGCCGTCGCGGCCACAGCGCTCCGGTCAGTCCGCCGGAATGGGCCGCAGGCGGCGGGGGCCGGTATCAGGCCGCGCCGGTGGCGGGCCGAGCACGATACGCGCGTTGGCCACGAAGGCGCCCTCGGGCGAGGCCATCACGGGGTCCAGGGTGAGCGAACGAACCTCGGGGTTGTCCTCGGCGAGCGCGTTGACCCGCAGCACCATGTCCTGCAGGGCGGCCAGGTCGGCGGGCTCGTCACCGCGGTAGCCGGTGAGCAGCGGCGCGCTCTTCGGCTCACGGATCAGCGTCACGGCGTCCACGTCGGTCAGCGGCACCGCCCGGTAGGCGCGGTCGCCGAGGAGCGTGCTCACCAGACCGGACAGGCCGAACGACAAGAGCGTGCCGAACGACGGGTCGTCCTGCAGGCCGATGAAGCACGAAATCCCCTTGGGCGCCATGCGCTGCACGTACACCTCGTCATCGCCGGACACCTCGCGCACATCCCGGTAGCCGCGGCGCACGGCGTCTTCGGACCCGAGGTCGAGCCGGACCCCGGCCAGGTCGGGCCTGCCACGCAGCCGCTCGTCCACGGTCTTCACCGTGACCGGGTAGCCGAGCTCCGCGGCCGCGGCGACCGCACCGTCCTCCGTGGACACCACGCGGAACGGCACCACGTCCACGCCGTAGCAGCCCAGCAACCGGACGGCGTCGTCGTCGGTCAACATGATGTTCTTGTCGCCCTCGTCAAGGATCTCCCGCACGATCTGCTGCGCGCGCTCGGTGTGCACGCCTGCCGGGCGGATGACGTTGCCCTGCGGGCGGTGCCGCCATGCGGCGTACCGCACCACCTTCGCCAGCGCGCTCACGGCCCGCTCCGGGCTCGGATACGACGGGATCGACCCCTGGCCGGGCGCGCCGTCCTTGCCACTCACGGCCAGTTCGGCGGGCACGCCCTCGGCCGCGAGGAAGGTCGAGACGATCGGCTTCCGCAGGTCGAGCTCCTGCACCGCCTCCCGCAGCGCCCGCGCGTACGCGGTGCCCGGAATCGCCAGCGGCGGCACGAAGACCGCCACCAGCGCGTCGGTCTCCGGCGAGTTCAAGGCCTCGCGCACCGCGGCGGCGAACTCGCCGGGCCCGGCCTGCGGACCCACGTCGACCGGGTCGAACGCCAGCCGCAGCCCCTGCGCCCGCGCGGTGTCGGCGGCCAGCAGCCCGATCGCGCTGGAGTTGCCGACGATGCCCACCCGCGGACCGGCGGGCAGCGGCTGGTGCGCGAAGACCAGCGCGGTGTCGAACAGTTGCGCCAGCGTTTCCACCCGCACCACGCCGGCCTGCTCGAACAACGCCTGCACACTGGCCTCGTCGATCTCGGCCGAGGTGGCGGCCAGCTGCGGTCGAACCGCGTGCCTGCCCGACTTCACCGCCACGATCGGTTTCGTGCGGCCCAGCCGCCGCGCCAGCCTCGCGAACTTGCGCGGGTTACCGAAGGATTCCAGGTACAGCAGGACGAGATCGGTGTCCGGGTCGGTCTCCCAGTACTGCAGCAGGTCGTTGCCGGAGACATCCGCCCGGTTGCCGGCCGAGACGAACGTCGACAGGCCGAGGCCGCGCGCCTCGGCGTCGGCCAGGATCGCCGTGCCCAGCGCCCCGGACTGGCAGAAGAACCCGGCCCGGCCGCGGACGGGCAGCCGGGGCGCGAGCGTCGCGTTGAGCCGCACCGACGGGTCGGTGTTGAGCACACCCAGCGCGTTGGGCCCCACCACCCGCATGCCGTGCGCCCGCGCCTCGCCCACCAGCCGCCGCTCGGCGTGCAACCCGTGCGGGCCGGCCTCGGCGAAACCGGCGCTGACGATCAGCAGCGTCTTGACCCCCTTGGCCAGCGCGCCGTCCAGCACCGACTCGACCTGGTCCGCCGGCACGGCCACGACGGCGAGCTCCACCGGATCCGGAATGTCCACAACGGACGGATAAGCGCGGACCCCGTGCACCGAGCGATGCTCGGGGTTGACCGGGTAGACCGGACCGGCGAAGTCCGCCGACAGCAGGTTGGACAGCGCGACATAGCCGACCTTGGTGGGATCGGCGGAGGCGCCGATCACCGCCACCGACCTCGGGTGCAGCAGGTTGTGCACGCTGCGTGCCTCCGCGGCCTGCTCGCGGGCGCGCGCCACGGCCAGGGACTCCTCCGTGGGGTCGATGTCGAACTCCAGGTGGAGCACACCCTCTTCGAGCGCCCGGCTGACCTGGTACCCGGCGTCGCGGAACACCCGCACCATGGCCGCGTTCTCCGCCAGCACCTCGGCCACGAACCGCCGCAACCCGCATTCCGACGCGGCGGCCGCCAGATGCTCGAGCAGGATCGAACCCAGCCCGCGTCCCTGGTGCTGATCGTCGACGACGAACGCGACCTCCGCCGAGGGACCGCCCTCGAGCCGCTCGTAGCGGCCCACGCCGACGATCTCGTCCCCGAGCAGCGCCACGAACGCCACCCGGTCGAAATGGTCGACGACCGAGAACCGTTCCAGGTCGCGCGGCGGGATCCGTGGGTAGGCGCCGAAGTAGCGCAGGTAGCGGGTGCGCTCGGACAGCTTGGCATGGAAGGCGACGAGCCGGTCCGAGTCGCTGGGCACGATGGGTCGCAAGTGGACGGTCCCGCCGTCGGCGAGCACCACGTCGGCTTCCCAGTGACGGGGGTAGTCGAACGCGTCGCGCGGGCCGTGCCTGTCCCGGACCGTGCCCCGTCCGGCAGGCGCGGGCGCGCCGGACGGCGCGCGTGCGGGATCCGGCCGACCATCGCCGGCCCGAGCCGGGTGCCCGGTCACTCTGTCCGAGGCGTCGCTCATGGCCGATCAGTCCCTTGGATCGTCCGGATCCAGGTCGTGCAACGGAAAGACCGCCCGCCGAATTTCCCGGATCGCGTTGTCCACCGGATCGGCATCGCCGTCGCCCCATCGGCGGTAGGCGGTGTCGGCGCCATCGGTCATCTCGGCCGGCAGTTCGGCGTTCGGCGCCGCCTTACGCACCGTGTTCACCCAGTCCGGCGGCAGCGAAGTGGCGGGTTTGACGTCCCGGTCGAGCACGGTGGCCAGCAGATGGGTCCACGACCGCGGTACCACCCGGATCAGCTGGTACCCACCGCCGCCGACGGCGAGCCACTTGCCGCCGGCATGCTTTTCGGCTAGTTCGCGCAGGGTGGCGTAGATCGCGCGGTGGCCGTCCACCGACAGCGAGAGGTCGGCCAGTGGATCCTCCTCGTGCGAGTCGACCCCGCACTGCGTCACCAGGATCTGCGGCCGGAACCCGGCGAGGAGTGACGGCACCACCGCGTTGAAGGCGCGCAGCCAGCCGGCATCCCGGGTCCGCGGGGGCAGCGGGATGTTCACCGCGGTGCCCGCGGCCTCCCCGGTGCCGGTCTCGGCCGAATAACCGGTGCCCGGCCACAGTGTGAACGGATGCTGGTGCAACGAAATCGTCAGCACGCGCGGGTCGGCGTAGAAGGCGGCCTGCACCCCGTCGCCGTGGTGGACGTCGGTGTCGATGTAGGCGACCCGCTCGAAACCATGCTCGAGCAGCCAGGAAATGGCGACCGCGCAATCGTTGTAGACGCAGAAACCGGAAGCCTGGTCGCGCATCGCGTGATGCAGTCCGCCCGCGATGTTCACCGCGCGCCGCACCCGCCCCGAAGCGATTTCGCGCACCGCGAGCAGGGTCGAGCCGACCACGAGCGCGGACGAGTCGTGCATGTCGCTGAACACCGGGTTGTCGGCCGTGCCCAGCCCGTGGCCGACGTCCCAGCCCGCCAGCGGCGCCTGCTTGACCGCGTCCAGGTATTCCTCCGCGTGCACCCGCCGTAGCTCGCTGTCGCTCGCCGGCTCGGGCACCAACAACGGCACCCCGTCGAGCACACCGAGCTCGGTGGCCAGCCGGATGGTCAGCTCCAGGCGCAAGGGGTTGAACGGATGGTCACCGCCGAGGTCATAGCCGAGCAGTGCGCGATCCCAGACGACGGCGGGCTGCATGGACACCGATGGTAGTCGCGCACCGGGACCGATGTGGAACCCCGGAGCGGGGAGCCACGTGAGTCTTCGTGTCGGGACGGCTCCGATCACCTCGGATAACTGTCATGCCCAGCGACTACGATGGATTCCTGCGGACGAAGGGGATATCGTGAACGATCTCATCGACACCACAGAGATGTACTTGAAGACCATCTTCGAGCTCGAAGAAGAGGGTGTCGTGCCGCTGCGTGCGCGGATCGCGGAGCGCCTGCAGCAGAGCGGGCCGACGGTCAGCCAGACGGTGGCCCGTATGGAGCGGGACGGCCTGGTGAAGGTGGCCGACGACCGTCATCTGCAGCTGACCGAGCATGGTCGTGAGCTGGCGACCGCCGTGATGCGCAAGCACCGGCTGGCCGAGCGGCTGCTGCTCGACGTGATCGGGCTGGAGTGGGAGCAGGTGCACACCGAAGCCTGCCACTGGGAGCACGTGATGAGCGAGGCGGTGGAACGCAAGCTCGTCAAGCTGCTCGACCACCCGACCACCTCGCCCTACGGCAACCCCATCCCCGGCTTGGACAAGCTCGGCGAAGGCGACCTGCCCGCCCCGCCCGCCGAGGCCGACCTGATCCGCCTCGACGAGTTCGCCCGCGCTGGTGGTGGCAGCGTCCAGGTCCGCCGTATCGCCGAGCACGTCCAGCTCGACGAGAAGCTGATGGTGGACCTCAAGGCCGCCGGGGTGGTGCCCGGGGGGGCCGTGAAGGTGGGCAGGGCGACCGGTGGCGGTACGGTCGACGTGACCGGCGACGGGTCCACCCTGCAGGTGCCGATGTCGGTCCTGCACGCGGTGCTGGCACAGGCCAGGTGAGCACGGCAGCGGCAACCTCGACGGTGGTGGGAGCGGGCGCTCCCGGCAGGGAGTGGTGAGGGTTTGAACGACAAGCAGAGCCCGCTGGGCCCGGCCGCGTCCGCACCGCACGCGGGAGCCTCGCCCGCGAAACCGGCCTTCGCAGCCGCCGAGGCATTCCGGTCCGTGCATGGCCGTTCGCCGGCCGGTGTCTGGTCGGCGCCGGGCCGCGTGAACCTGATCGGCGAGCACACCGACTACAACGACGGCTTCGTCCTCCCGTTCGCCCTTCCACACCGCTTGGCCGCCGCGGCCGCACCTCGTGACGACGACCTGCTGACGGTCGCCACGCTGGGCTCGGACGGCCGCCTCCAGGAAGCCGAGCCCGTCCGGATCCCCGACCTGCACCCCGGCGCGATCGAGGGATGGGCGGCGTATCCGGCCGGGGTGGCCTGGGTGCTGCGTGACCACGGCGTCAGCGGTGGCGCCGACCTGGTGCTGGCCGGTGACGTTCCCACCGGCGCGGGCCTGTCCTCCTCTCACGCGCTCGAGTGCGCTGTTGCCTTGGCCCTGCTGGGCCTGGCCGGACTGGAACTGGACGATCCCGCTGGGCGGACCCAGGACAGGACCGAGATCGCCCGCTGGGTGCAGCGCGTCGAGAACGACTTCGTCGGTGCGCCCACGGGACTGCTGGACCAGACCGCCTCCCTGCGGTGCACCGAGTCGCACGTGCTCTTTCTCGACGTCCGGTCCGGCGAGGCCGAGCAGGTCCCGTTCGACACCGCCGCGGTGGGCCTGCGAATCCTGGTCATCGACACGCGCACCAAGCACTCCCACAGCGAGTCGGGCTACGGCGAGCGACGCCGCGGCACCGAGCGCGCCGCCGACATCCTCGGGCTGAAAGCGCTGCGAGACGTCCCGCTCGCCGACCTCGACGAGGCGTTGAGTCGGCTCCCCGCCGAGCTGCGGCCGCTGGCGCGCCATGTGGTCACGGAGAACCAACGGGTGCTCGACGTGGTGCAGTTGCTGCGCGCCGGGCGGCTCGCCGAGATCGCCCCGCTACTGGACGGCTCACACACGAGCCTTCGCGACGACTACCGGGTCTCGACCGCGGAACTCGACCTGGCCGTGGAGACCGCCAGGGAGGCCGGTGCGCTCGGCGCCCGGATGACCGGTGGCGGGTTCGGCGGTTCCGCCATCGCGTTGGTGCCCGAGTCCGCTGTGGACACCGTCGACGAGGCCGTCACCGCGGCCTACGAGCGGGCAGGCTGGCGGGCGCCACGGACCTTCGTGGCCGTGCCCTCGCCCGGCGCGGGGCGTGACGTCTGATCCTGCGCGGGGCCGCACAGGACCGTGGTCCACAATCGCGAACGCCACCACCTCCTTCCGTCAATGAGAAAGGCGTCGACGACATCATGCCTACCAGCTCCGGAAAAGCCCTCAAACTGATCGTCACCGGCGGCGCCGGCTATGTCGGCAGTGTCTGCGCGGCACGGCTGCTGGAAGCCGGGCACGAGGTCGTCGTGGTGGACGACCTGTCGACCGGCCACGCCGACGCGGTCCCCGAGGGTGCCCGCCTCGTCGAAGGCGACGCCGCTGACGCCACCGCGGCGACCCTGCGCAAGGGCGCTTTCGACGGTGTGCTGCACTTCGCGGCGAAGTCCCTGGTCGGCGAGTCGATGCAGGACCCCGGAAAGTACTGGCGCGGCAACGTGTTCACCGCGATCCGGTTGCTGGACGCGATGCGCGAGCACGGCGCTCCCCGGCTGGTCTTCTCGTCGACCGCGGCCACCTACGGCGAGCCGGAGAAGTCCCCGATCCCGGAGACCGCCCCGACCCGGCCCACCAACACCTACGGCGCCACCAAGCTGGCAATCGACCACGCCATCACCAGCTACGCCAATGCCCACGGGCTGGCCGCGGTGAGCCTGCGGTACTTCAACGTCGCGGGTGCCTACGGGCGTTATGGGGAACGGCACGCCACTGAAACCCACCTCATTCCGATCGTGTTGCAAGTGGCCACGGGCGACCGCGCCCAGGTACAGATCTACGGCGACGACTACCCCACCGAGGACCGCACCGCGATCCGGGACTACATCCACGTCACCGATCTCGCCGACGCCCACCTCCTGGCGCTGGGCCGGGCCAAGCCCGGCGAGCACCTCATCTACAACCTGGGCAATGGAACCGGATTCTCCGTCCGGCAGGTGATCGAGACCTGTCGCGAGGTCACCGGCCACGCCATTCCCGCCGTGGTGGCACCGCGCCGTGCCGGGGATCCGGCGATCTTGGTCGCCGCCAGCGACAAGGCCAGGGAAGAACTCGGCTGGAAGCCCGAGCGTGCCGACCTGCACGGCATCGTGACCGACGCCTGGCGGTTCACCCGGGAGCTGACGGCACGGCAGCCCTGACCCCGCTCAGGTGGGTGGGCCGAACAGTTTCCCCAGATCCCCGGGATGATGGAGACGGGAAAGCCGGTCGGGCGGCAAGGCCAGCTCGAGGCAGAGCATGAGTAACTCGGCGAGCGTGTGCGCGGGGCAGGCGGCCAACGCGTTTTCCAGAGCCGCACGAGCGAGCACACCATCGCCCCTGACGTAGGCAGAATGACCGAGCAGCGCGGCCGGTTCGGCGCGTTCCGGCGCGGGCAGACCCCGGACCAGCGCCAGCCACAGCGCCTCGGCCCGCATGCTTCGCTCGCTGCCGGCCGGCAGGGCCGCCGCCAGGCATGTGTCGCGGACCGGGCCCTCGAACAGCGCGAGCCCAAGGCGCACCATCTGCTCGTCCGAAAGCTTCGGAGGGCCATACCGGGCCTGGTCGAGGGCCATCCGCAACTCTTGGAAGGATTCGGCGCATCCGGGGTCGCGAACGACACGAGCGGCAAGCGTGTCCATCTCGGCCTCCAGGAGCCGCTCCCGCCGGGCCAGGGCGGCCGGGTCATCGGGATCGAGCTGCCCTTCCAGCGCCGCACGGCTCTCGAAGGTCACGAATCCCATACTGGCCGCCGCCGCGGCCACCTGGGACGACGAGTTGTCCGGAACGACTCCCGCTCGTCCCGGCTCGCCATAGGATGCCCAGGGCGCACCGGCCTGGATCTCCGGCGTCCACAATGCACGGTCGACCGGTCTTCCCCGCCTTCGGAGGGCGGCGCCAAGTCCGCTTACGAATTCTTCGTACGGCAGGCATCCGGGACCGGGCGGATCGCCGGGACCGCGGCCGACGATCACGATCACGACCGCCCTGCCGGAATGCTGGGCGAAAACAGCCGCCAGCCGCTCGGCCGCGCCTTCTTCCCCGGGGCAGGAAGGAAGATCGGCCCGCAGCACCGGGTCGATCCGCTGCCCGCTGGCTCCGCCGAGGCCGAGCACGACGACCGAATCCGCGGGCCGGAACCCGAGCAGATGGGGAACCGCGGCGATCAACTGGGCCGGGTCCGAAACGCGGACCAGCATCCCGCTGTCCGGCCGGGCACTCGTGGTGGTCATGCTTGCTCCTTCGCGAGTTGGGAAACAGTGGCCGCCTTGCCTGGCGCGGCTTGGCGGAAGGGGTGTCTGCCACCAGCGTGCGGGAGACGATGGCCGCGTGGGGGGAAGAATCCGAAAACTGTGGACAACCCGGGCCACTGTGGACAAATCGGCCTTTTGGATCTTCGCGACCCGTTTTCCGTCGGAGACCTCCGCTAGGATGCCCGGTTTCTCCACCCGCGGGTGGAGAAACCGATCCACCCGGGAGCCATCCACGCGCCGACGCGCGAGCGGGCCCCACCGGACGATCCTGACCCCGTCAGGGACGTCCACTTCAGGAGCGAACTCGATGTCAGGCAACGAAATCCTGCTCTATCTCGCGATCGCCGCGCTGGTGGTCTGGCGGGTGGTCATCCGGCAGTTGCGGGGCAGCACGCTGACCGTGCGGGGCCTGGCGCTGATCCCGGGCATACTCGTCGTTCTCGGCGTCGCCAACTGCGTACACGCGCTGCCCGGCGCGTCCGGCGGAGAGCTCGCCTTCCTGGGCGTCGACCTGGTACTGCTGGTCGCCTTCGGCGCAGCCCGGTCCGCCAGCACCAGCCTGACCAGCCGCGACGGCTACGCCTTCCAGAAGGGCACAACCCTCACCCTGTTCCTGTGGCTGGCCACTGTCGCGACTCGCGTGGGTTTGAGCATGCTCGGTGTCCGGCTCAACGTGGCGGGCGCGCTGACTTCGGCTTCGCTCCTGCTGTCCATCGGGCTGAGCATCGGGACACAGAACGCCCTCATCTACGCCCGGGCTCGCCGGCTCGGGTTCCGCATCGCCACCACCCCGCGCGCGCCCGCCGTGCGACCCTGACTCCATGACCTACGAGGTTCGCCGGCACCGCTTTTCGCTCGGCCTGGACTCGCTGCGCTGGATATTCGTGGCGGTGCCGCTGGCCAGCATGGTGCCCAGGCTGACCGCGATGACCTGGCCGCTGGAGGTGCTGGCGCTGGCCGGGTCGGTCCCGATGCTGTGGCTGCCCGCCAGGCCTCGCTGGACCCTGCCCGCCGGGCTCCTCATCCTGGAGGTTTCAGGCTGCGCGCTGTCGGTGCTCATACCGCGCGGCCTTGCCTCGGTGATCGTCTTCACGGCCACGTTCTACGCCGTACGATTCCTGTCCCGCACACAGGCCGTCGTCGCGGCGTCGGTGGTGGTATCGACGTTCGTGGCGCAGTTCCTCCGCTCCGAGGAACCGCTGACTTCAAGCCTGCTCAACCTCGCACTCCTGGCCGCGGTCGTGCTGCTCGGCATCAGCCGGCGGGATCGCCTGGCCCGGATCGAACAGACCGAGCTGGCACTGGCCCGAGCGCAGGCGGCTGTCGAGGAACGCGCCGTCGCCGCCGCGCTGGCCGAGCGCGCGCGAATCGCCCGCGAACTCCACGACGTGCTGGCTCACTCGCTGTCGGGTCTCGCGCTGAACCTGCAGGGCGCGCGGCTGATGCTGATGCGCGACGGCGCCGGCGAAGAGGTGATCGCGCAGATCGAACGGGCGCGGCGCCTGGCCGCCGACGGGCTCGCGGAAGCGCGCAAGGCGGTCGCCGCGCTGCGCGACGATCCGGTGTTCCTCGACCGCGCCATCGCGGACCAGCTGGCCGCATACCGGCTGGATACCGGCGCACGAGCCGAACTGGCCGTGCTGGGCGAGTCGCGGGAGATCGGCGTCGCGACCGGTTCGGCGGTGCTCCGGACGGTCCAGGAAGCATTGACCAACACACGGAAACACGCGCCGGACTCGGCCGTGGACGTCACGCTCTCGTTCGTCCCCGGCCTGCTCGAGGTGACCGTGCTCGATCATCAGGCCCGGCCGCCCAAGGACGGACCGCCGGGCTACGGTTTGAAGGGCATGCGTGAGCGGGCCGAACTGCTCGGCGGCCGGCTCACGACGGGTCCGGGGGAGGATGGATGGCGGGTTCAGCTGACGGTTCCGGCGTGAAGCTGCGGGTGGTGCTCGCCGACGATCAGGCGGTGGTCCGGGAAGGCCTGGTCACCCTGCTCGGCTTGTTACCGGGCATCGAAGTGGCCGGCGCGGCCGCGGACGGCGCCGAGGCGGTCGCCTTGGTGGCCGAGCACCGGCCGGACGTGCTGCTGGTCGACCTGCGGATGCCCCACTGCGACGGGGTCGAGGCCACCAGGCGCGTTCGCGCCGAGCATCCCGACACCGAGGTCGTGGTGCTCACCACGTACGCCGACGACGAGTCGCTCCTCAGCGCACTCCAGGCCGGCGCGCGGGGCTTCCTCACCAAGGACGCCGACGCGGACACCATCGTGCGTGCCCTGCGCTCCGCCGCGAGTGGACTGTCCACTGTGGATAGCGAGCTGCAGCGGCGGCTGGTGGCGGCGGCGAGCCGGTCCCGCGCTCCGGCACCGCCGCGGGAGATCGAGGGGCTCACCGCCCGCGAGGTCGACGTGCTGCGGCTGATCGCGGAAGGGCTGTCCAACACGGAGATCGCCCGCGAGCTGGTGGTCAGCGAAGCCACGGTGAAGACCCACGTTAACCATCTGTTCGCCAAGGCCGGGCTACGGGACCGGGCCCAGGCCGTCGCGTTCGCCTACCGCACCGGCCTGGTCACCCATTAGGACTGAACTGCCCGCGCCCATAGACAAGCCCCCGCGCCGGTCCCCGCCGAGGCCGAAGCGGACTTGGCCAGGCAGCACTACGTCGCCCCCCGCGCACAGGGCATCGCCGAGCGGGCGGGATGCGGGGCCAGCGGCCGGGTACCCGCTACGACTCGCTGCAGACGTCCGGCGTCCCACGCGAGGAGGCCCGGGACCGGATCCACGACGAGATCGACCGCCGGGAACGTCAGCCGCGCGAGATGTAGGCCTGCAACTGCTCCTGGTGGGCCTCCAACTCCTCCATCCGGGTCTTCACCACGTCACCGATGCTGACGATGCCGGCCAGCTGCCCGCCGTCGAGCACCGGGATATGCCGCACGCGGCGCTGGGTCATCAGGACGCTGAGGTCGTCGACGGAGTCACGCGGGGTGCAGGTCGCGACCACGGTCGTCATGATCTCCGAGACCCGCCGCGTGAGCAGGCCCGCGCCGCGCTCGTGGAGCTTCCGGACGACGTCGCGCTCCGAAACGATGCCCGCCAGCCCGTCCGGCCCGACCACCACCATCGCGCCGATGTTGTGCTCGGCGAGCCCGGCGAGCAGTTCGGTGACCGTCGTCTCCGGGGTGACCGTCGCCACCGCCGAGCCCTTGTTCCGCAACACG
This sequence comes from Amycolatopsis sp., assembly GCF_035276945.1. Lineage (GTDB taxonomy): Bacteria > Actinomycetota > Actinomycetes > Mycobacteriales > Pseudonocardiaceae > Amycolatopsis_E. The sequence continues at coordinate 85,703 of NZ_DATELF010000152.1, forward strand.
TCCGCGATCCGCATCGATGCCTCCGGTGCTAGTGATCCAGTTCACATCAGGTTAGGGCCAACCGCGCCTCGGCGAAAGTCGCAGCCCGGGCGAAAGGTACTCCCCACTCGCTGCGCTCAGGTCGCTGAACCGGTTCCCGCCAGAAAAGCGGTCCGCAACCGGTGTAGACCCGGCTTGGCGACCTCGAGCGGAATGGCGTCGTGGCCGAACATCAGACCCCGATCGGATCCCGCCGCTGGGTGAAGTCGCCGAGCGAGCACAGCCACCCCCGCCCGCCGGGGCGGCACGCACGAGCGGCCCGGTGACTCCCCGGCTGCAAGCGCTTACGTCCAGCCGGGCCGAGGACGGCGCCAAGGTCGGCAGGTCCCGCCGCAGAATCCGGATCACCGCCTCCCGCCGGCCAGGTACGCGCGGCGCATCTTCCGCACGTGCCGGGCGAATCCACCCTCCGTTGTGAACCGCACGAGTGCCGCCTGTTCGACGCTCGCCGAATTCAGGTCGGTGAGGCTCCAGAGCCGGGCGCGAACCCGGTGGCGCGACCCGGAAACCGAGCCACGGGGCGGGCAGCACCTCCGAGAACGATCCAATGTAGAGCGCGCGGCCTGCCCCTCGCCGCGGCGCGGCGCGGCGGCACCGCGTCCGAATGGACAGGTTCCTCACCCTGCCCGGCCGGGCACCGAACGCGCCGTGACCTGGCAGACTGGCGGGCATGGCAGACGAAGACCCGTACCTGTGGCTCGAGGACGTCACCGGCGAAACGGCACTCGACTGGGTCCGCGCCCGCAACGCCGCGACCGTCGACGAGCTCACCCGGGGTGAGCGGTTCGAGGAACTGCGCGCGCAAATGCTGGACGCGCTCGACGCCGACGACCGCATCCCCTACATCCGCAGGCGCGGCGAGTACTTCTACAACTTCTGGCAGGATGCCACGCATCCCCGCGGTCTCTGGCGCCGAACCACGCTGGCGGAGTACCGCAAGGATCGGCCCGAGTGGGAAATCCTGCTCGACGTGGACGCGCTCGCCGAAGCCGAGGGCGAGAACTGGGTCTGGCAGGGCGCCGTGGTGCTGCGGCCGGACTACCGCCTCGGCCTCGTCGAGCTGTCGCGCGGCGGGGCGGACGCGAGCGTGATCCGCGAATTCGACCTAAACCGGCGTGCCTTCGTCGAGGACGGTTTCCAGCTACCCGAGGCCAAGAGCCGGGTCAGCTGGATCGACCGCGACCGGATCTTCGTCGGCACGGACTTCGGGGAAGGGTCGCTGACCAGCTCGGGCTACCCGAGGGTGATCAAGGAATGGCGGCGCGGTACCCCGTTGCCGGAGGCCACCACGGTGTTCGAGGCCAAGCCCGACGACGTGTCGGCGTTCGGTTACCACGACCCGACGCCGGGCTACGAACGTGACTTCGTGGGCCGCTCGATGGACTTCTACCGCTCGGAGAAGTTCCTCCGCACCCCCGGCCGGCTGGTGCCCATCGACGTGCCCGAAGACGCCCCGACATCGGTCTACCGCGACTGGATGCTCATCCGCACCCGCTCACCATGGGAGGTGGCCGGGGTCGTGTACGCGCCCGGCACCCTGCTCGCCGCGAAGTTCGACGCCTACCTCGCCGGCGAGCGTGAGCTGACCGTGCTGTTCGAGCCGGACCCGCACACGTCGCTGGATTCCTACGACTGGACCCATGACCACCTGCTGCTGACCACGCTGTCCGACGTGCGCACCGAGCTGCGCGTGCTCACCCCGGGCGAAGACGGCTGGCACTCCGAACCTTTGGCCGGCGTGCCCACGCTGAGCACCGGGCAGGTCCTGGACACCGACCCGGACACCAGCAACGAGTACCTGCTCGACACGAGCGGCTTCACCGAGCCGGCCACGCTCATCTACGGCCACGTCGGGGACGGTACGGAAGTCCTCAGACAGGCGCCCGCCCGGTTCGACAGCGAAGGCATGTCGGTCGACCAGTTCTTCGCGACCTCGACTGACGGCACGAAGATCCCGTACTTCGTGGTCCGGCCGCGTGATCCGCAAGGACCGACCCTGCTCACCGGCTACGGCGGGTTCGAGGTGTCCCGGCTGCCCGCCTACAGCAGCGTGATCGGGCGGGGCTGGCTCGCCCGTGGCGGCACCTACGTGGTCGCGAACATCCGTGGCGGCGGTGAATACGGCCCGAGCTGGCACACCCAGGCGATCAAGGAGAACCGGCACCTCGTGTTCGACGACTTCGCCGCGGTCGCGGCGGACCTCGTCGAGCGCGGGATCACGACCGCCGGCCGGCTCGGCATCCAGGGCGGCAGCAACGGCGGCCTGCTGATGGGTGTCATGCTCACCCGCTGTCCCGAGCTGTTCGGCGCCGTGGTCAGCCAGGTCCCGCTGCTGGACATGCGCCGCTACCACCTGCTGCTGGCCGGCGCGTCATGGATGGCCGAGTACGGCGACCCCGACGATCCCACGGAGTGGGCCTACCTTTCGAAGTACTCCCCGTACCATAACGTCCATAGTGGACGCCCATATCCACCCTCGCTGTTCCTCACCTCGACCCGGGACGACCGGGTCCATCCCGGGCACGCGCGCAAGATGGTGGCCAGAATGCTCGAACAGGGCTACGACGTGCGCTACCACGAGAACATCGAAGGCGGGCACGGCGCGGCCGCCGACAACGAGCAGATCGCCTACAAGTGGGCGCTGGTGTTCGAGTTCCTCTGGCGTACGCTTTCACGGCCTTGACCTCCGGAGGAACTCCTCGAAGGTGATCCTTCCGACGGCGTGGTCCGGCGCGAGATGGCCTCCGCGCCGGTAACCACGACCGGTCTTGCCCGGAAGCCAGAGCGGCACGACGCGACGGCGCCGGCCCACGGCCCGCAGATACGTGCGCGCCAGATCAACAGCCTCGCGTACCTCGGGGCCGCCGATGTCGGAAACCCGTCCCCGGGGCTCGTCCACAGCCAGTTCGGCAAGCCGCTCGGCCACCTCACCCACGTCGATCGGCTGGAAGCGGACCTTCGCGAGCGTGAACGTGACCGGCAGCCGGCGCTGCACGCGCGACATAGCCGCGATCAGGTCGTGGAACTGGGTGGCGCGCAGGATCGTCCACGGCAACCCCGACGCCTCGACGACGCGCTCGGCCGAGAGCTTGGCCCGGTAGTAGAAGAGCGGCACCTGGTCGACGCCCACGATCGAGATGTACACCAGTCGCGGCGAACCGGCCCGCCGTGCGGCCGCGACAAGCTTCCTGGTCGCCTCGACGTCGCCCCGGCCCAAGGTCGTCGCGGCGTGGACGATGACGTCCACCCCGGCCACGGCCTGGTCGATCCCGGCTCCACTACGAAGGTTGCCCGTGCACCAGCCATAGGGTGTTCCCGTGGGCGCGGGACGGCGACTGAGCACGCGCACACGCTGTCCTGTGGCCAAAAGCCGCTCCGCCACGACACGGCCGAGCGTTCCGGTCCCACCGGTTACGAGAATGTTCATGGTCCCAGGACGAGGCAGCCCAGCCAGATGTGACGACGACACACACCCATCAGCATGTGCTCGCTCGTCGCGGGGCCAGTTTCGCAGGCCCCGCGACGAGATATCCGAGGCCTCAACGTTGTGTCGAAGCTGTGCGTGCGGTCAGAGATCGAGCAGCTCCGCCAGCGTGCCGCCGAGGACGCGATCCCGCAACGCACCTGGCCGAGTCACGCGCTCGACGGTGGTGCGGGCGAGCACCGGGTCGCCATAGGGGGCGTCGGAACCGAAGAGTGTGCGGTCGGGTACCTCGTTGATGGCCAGTCGCACCGCGAAGATGATGTTCGCTGTCGACAGCTCCAGGTAGAGGTTCGGGGTTTCCGGGGCCAGCTCGATAGCCGTCAACCAGTTCAGTCCGCCGAGTTGACTGATCACCAGCGGAACCCTCGGATGACGGCGCGCGAGACCGGCCAGCGTCGCCAAGTCGCCCACCGTGGTAGGCGCGAACCCGTGCACGACGACCGGCAGCCCTCAGTGATCGGCGGCTGCTCGCAGAACCGGCTCGATCTGGCCGGCCCCATCCGGTGACGGTGTGAGCTCCCCGATGCCCCGAAAGCCCCGGCCGACGACCTCCCGCTCGATGTCCGCCGCGATCTGCGGTGCCGGGAGGTCCAGGCGAACCTTGCCGAAGCCGATGAAACGATCCGGGTATGCCGCGCACGCCGAGTCGAGTTCCTGCCATGCGGTGCGGTAGTCGCCCGGTCCGTTGGACCGTCCGCTGATCGTCTCGTCCAGCACGCTCATCTCACGCCGGAACGAGGCCAGATCGGTGGCCCGCTCAGGATGCGGCCGGGTGCCGAAGAGCACGGCGCGATCGACTCCGGCGTCGTCCAGCAGGGCGATGTGGCTGTGCACGGGATCGTGGACATGGCTGTGCGCGTCGATGATCAACGAATTTTCCTGGTGATGGCCGATGGCGGCGGGCGGCCGCTGGCCCCAGTGTTGAACGTTGACACCGTGGCAAGGTCAAGCTCAACGGAGGGGCGATGTTGATCGGGCAGTTGGCCAAACTCACCGGGACAAGCGAGCGGCTACTCCGCTACTACGAACGCGCCGGGCTGCTGGCCTCAAGCCGCCAATCCAACGGATACCGCGACTACGACGATGCCGCGGCGCAGACGGTCAGGCAGATCCGCGCGCTGCTGGCGGCCGGACTGTCGACCAACCTGATCCGGCAAGTACTGCCCTGTGCCGTCGCGGATGGCTCGCTGCGCCCGTGTCCAGGCGTGCTGGAGAAGCTACGCACCCAGCTCGCCCGCCTCGATCAGCGTTCGGACGAGTTGACGCGTGCCCGCCAGACCTTACGACAGGCCATCACGGTAGCCGAACAAGCCGAGTAGCCAAGGCCAGCGTGACAGCGCATGTGTTGCGTTGAACGCAACGGCCAGCTCGCCCAGACACGGCAGACAGGGTGTCGACACAATGTGATCACGCCGTCCAACTTCACCTATGCGTCGCCAACCGGCATCGATCCGTTACCGCCACCGAACGACGAAAACGCCTGTTCATGCCGCATAGCGCGCGGTCGGTGACCCACGTTTCCGCACAACCCCCCGTCTTCTGGACGCCTCACCAGTTAGGCATGCTCACCCGTACGTGCTTGGGCATATTCGCGCGTGCGCCGACAGCGAGGCGATCTCGTCTTGCCAGACCTGTTGGAGGCGGGCGCATTCGCGCCGGTAGCAGTCGTGTCGGCCGTGCTCATCGTGGATGGGTGACGCCACGATCGGTCACCGCGATTCCGGCCAGGTCCCCAGCCTGCAGACGGGGAATCCAGCGGTGGCAGGCGGTCGGGGTGCCATGGCGGGCGATGAGCCGGCCGTGACCGAGACCGCTGGCGTCGCGCAGGTCGAGGTCGCGGTAGCCGCACACGAACTGCACGAACAGCTGGCACAGCGGATCCTGGCCGGTGGTGTCGAGGTGACCCTGCTCGGCGAGCGCCGCACGGATGGCAAGGAGCCGGCGGCTGCGTTTGGCTGCCGGCGGCAGGCCGGAGCCGACCGGATGCGCGCTCAACGCCGTGTCCAGGGCCACGGCGAGCTCGTGCAACCGTGGCCAGTCCAGAGACCGGGTGGGATCGAGGACGGACCGCAACGGGTCGAGCCAGGTGGTGATCGCCTCGCTCACTGTGCCTCCCCGTGGACCCGGGCGGGGCAGCCGTAGGCCAGGGCGTGGGCGGGGATGTCGCGGGTGACCACCGAGCCGGCGCCGACCAGGGCGTGCTGCCGCTTTTGGTGGCGGCGCGGCGGCCGCAGCATGACGGTGTGAGCACGTCAACCGTCCATTCAGGACTGAGCCGGTTGCTGGCACTACTTCGTGATTTCCTTACCCAGCAAACCGAACTGACCGAGCGACGGCTACTGCTGGACCGGCCGCGGGAAGAGGAGTTCCTGCACTGGGGCCAGGACGGCCGCATCCACGGGCATCTCCTGCCCCCGCCCGGTCGCCGTCGCCTGGGCACCACCCGGTCCGGCTGGTGCCCAGGCCTGCGCGCATGCCAAGGAGACCGAACATAAGCCACACCGAGGGGAACTCGTGGGTCGCGAAAGCCCGACTCGCCTGTCGCGAAAGCCGGACTCGCGGGTCGTCCCGGCCGCACCAGCACGTTCGGGGACAGTTCCGCGTAGTCGAGGCTCGTGGTCGAAGTGAACACCGGGGAGGTGCCTACGCCCACCGTGAGGCGCGACTCGGCTTCGGCGGCGTGCTCGCGACCTCAGCCGGCTCCCACTCTTACGGGTACTGGTTGGTGTGCTCGGCGAACCGACGCACGAGGTCCAACCGCGGCTTGATCGTGCTCACCCCCTTCAGGAACCGAGCACGCTGCTGAGTCGCCCAACCCTCCAACATCGCCTCAAACACCGCCGACGCCGGATCCAGGTGCACCACACCCTCGGCCAACACCAGATGCGCAGCACCAGGAAGATCGACAGCCCTCGCCATGGCGTTGCATCTAACACAACATTGATGCTTACGGTCAAGAGCCTCTCGCGCACTGCCCTGGTTACAGGCCCAGGGCAGGCCGCTCACTTCTTCTTGCGCGGCGGCGTCTGCGACAACGCACTCGCGGCCGCCGACTTCTCCGCCGGAGTCGCCTTCGGGTTCGCCAGCGTCTTGCCGGCGTTCGACGCGGCCTTGCTGCCAGTCTGCCGAGTGTTCTTCGCTATGACCATCACCTCCTTCCCGCAGTGCTTGATCTGCGGCGCGAAAGGTGATCTCATGCAGGTCCCTCAACGCTGCAAGAGGCGCCTTCGGCCGCGCGCATGACCTAACTCCTGTACGTCAGGCATACACCGCCCGATCGCTGTAGCAACGATCGGCACGTTCCGATCCATTAGTGGCCCGGACCGCTAGAAACGGTCCGGGCCACTCGCAGTCTCAGCGCCTCCTAGCAGCCATTATTCGAACGGTCCGAATGTTGCGTCAAACGCAATTCCGCCCGTCCTCAGCTGCAACCAGACGTGGCGCCGCAGCCCTCGCAGGCGTAGCAGGATCCCGCCGGACGCATCTTCGTGCCACAGGTCATGCACAGCGGCGCGTCGGCGGCCTTGCCGAGGTGCAGGTCCATCAGCTCGGCCGTGCTGTGCGCCGTCCTCGGCTTGTCCTCAGCCGGGCGCTCAACGGTGGCGTCGACCGTGCTGCGCAGGGCCTCCAGGTCCAGGTTCTCCGTGGGCCCCGTGCCGTAGCCTGCTTCGACCTGCGCCGTGCGTTCCTCGGCGGTGAAGATGCCGAGCTGGGCACGCTTTTCGTACGGCAGGTAGTCCAGGGCGAGCCTGCGGAACAGGTAGTCCAGCACGCTGGTGGCGATCCTGACGTCCGGGTCGTCGGTCATCCCGGCGGGCTCGAACCGCAGGTTGGCGAACTTCGACACGTAGAACTCGAGCGGGATGCCGTACTGCAGACCCACCGAGATCGACATGGAGAACGCGTCCATCACGCCGGCCAGCGTCGACCCCTGCTTGCCCAGCTTGACGAAGATCTCGCCCAGCCCGTCGTCCGGGTACGACCCGGCATGCAGGTAGCCCTCCGCGCCGCCGACCGTGAACGACAGGGTCTGGCTCGGGCGCTTCTTCGGCAGGCGCTTGCGCACCGGCTTGTACTCGACGACCTTCTCGGCTTCCTTGTTCTTCTTCGCCGTCGACAGCGGCTGGCCGACCTTGCAGTTGTCGCGGTAGATCGCGAGCGCCTTCAACCCGAACTTCCAGCCCTGGAAGTAGATCTCTTCGACCTCTTCGACGGTCGCCGACTCCGGCATGTTGACCGTCTTGGAGATGGCGCCGGAGATGAACGGCTGTACCGCGGCCATCATCCGCACGTGTCCCATCGGCGCGATGGGACGCTCGCCGACAGCGCAGTCGAAGACCTCGTAGTGTTCCGGCCGCAGCCCCGGCGCGCCGACCACGTGCCCGTGCTGGGCGATGTACTCGACGATCGCCTCGACCTGCTCCTCCGGGTACCCGAGCGCGCCGAGTGCCCGCGGCACCGTCTGGTTGACGATCTGCATCGACCCGCCGCCGACCAGCTTCTTGAACTTCACCAGCGAGAAGTCGGGTTCGATGCCGGTCGTGTCGCAGTCCATCATGAACCCGATGGTCCCGGTCGGCGCGAGCACGCTGGCCTGCGCGTTCCGCCAGCCGTGCCGGGCGCCGATCTCGATGCCGCGCTGCCATTCCTTGGTCGCGAAGTCCCGCACGGCGACGTCGTTGGCGTGGTAGGTGCGGATGGCGTCGTTCGCCGCGGCGTGCTTGCGCATCACACGCTGGTGCGCTTCGGCGTTGCGGGCGTAGCCGTCGTAGGCGCCGACGACCCCGGCCAACTCGGCCGAGCGGCGGTATGCGGTGCCGGTCATCAGTGAGGTGATCGCCGCGGCCAGTGCCCGGCCGCCGTCGGAGTCGTAGGCGTGTCCGGTAGCCATCAGCAGCGCGCCGAGATTGGCGTAGCCGATGCCGAGCTGCCGGAACTTCCGCGTGGTGTCACCGATCGCCTCGGTCGGGAAGTCCGCGAAGCAGATCGAGATGTCCATGGCGGTGATGACGAACTCGACCGCCTTGACGAACAAGGCCGCGTCGAACCGGCCGTCCCCGGTGAGGAACTTCAACAGGTTCAGCGAGGCCAGGTTGCAGCTGGAGTTGTCCAGGTGCAGGTACTCGGAACAAGGATTGGACGCGGTGATCCGGCCCGACTCGGGGCAGGTGTGCCAGTCGTTGATCGTGTCGTCGTACTGCAGGCCCGGGTCGGCGCACTCCCACGCCGCCTGCGCCATCAAGTGGAAGAGCTTCTTCGCGTCGACCCGCTCGAGCACCTCGCCGGTCAGCCGGGCGCGGAGGCCGAAGTCGCCGCGGGATTCGACCGAGCGCATGAACTCGTCGCTGACCCGCACGGAGTTGTTCGCGTTCTGGTACTGCACCGAGTGGATGTCGGCACCGGAAAGGTCCATGTCGAACCCGGCGTCGCGCAGGACCTTGATCTTCTGTTCCTCGCGTGCCTTGGTCTGGATGAACTCCTCGATGTCCGGGTGGTCGACGTCGAGCACGACCATCTTGGCCGCGCGCCGGGTGGCACCGCCGGACTTGATCGTGCCGGCGGAGGCGTCCGCGCCCCGCATGAACGACACCGGGCCGGAGGCCGTGCCACCGGAGGACAGCAGTTCCTTGGACGAGCGGATCCTGGACAGGTTGAGGCCCGCGCCGGAGCCGCCCTTGAAGATCAGGCCCTCTTCCTTGTACCAGTTGAGGATCGACTCCATGTTGTCGTCGACCGCCAGGATGAAGCAGGCCGAGACCTGCTGCTTCGACGGGGTGCCGACGTTGAACCAGACCGGGGAGTTGAAGCTGAACACCTGGTGCAGCAGCATCCAGGTCAGCTCGTGCTCGAAGACCTCGGCGTCGGCCGCCGTGGCGAAGTAGCCATGGTCGGTGCCGGCCTTGACGTAGGTCTTCACGACCCGGTCGATCAACTGCCTGAGGCTGCGCTCGCGCTGCGGGCTCCCCAGCGCACCGCGGAAGTACTTGCTGGTGACGATGTTGGTGGCGTTGACCGACCAGAACTGGGGGAACTCCACACCGCGCTGCTCGAAGTTGACCGAACCGTCCCGCCAGTTGGTCATCACCACGTCGCGCTTTTCCCAGGTCACCTCGTCGTACGGGTGCACTCCCGCGGTGGTGAACACGCGCTCGACCGTGAGGCCTCGCTTGCCCTTCCTGGTGCTTTTACCGCCTGCCGCCACGGTCTCCGTCATGGATCTCCCTCTCCCGCCAGGACGAGCTCACTCGCCCTGCGACGCTGCCGATTCCGCCACGGCTTTGCGAAGGTCCGCGATCTCCTTCTCGAAGTCCTCGACCGAGGAGAAGGAGCGGTACACGCTGGCGAACCGGAGGTAGGCGACCTTGTCGAGTTCACGGAGCGGGCCGAGGATGGCCAGCCCCACTTCGTGACTCGGGATCTCCGCCACGCCGGTCGAGCGGATCGACTCCTCCACCCGCTGGGCGAGTTGCTGCAGGGCGTCGTCGTCGACCGGCCTGCCCTGGCACGCCCGGCGCACACCCCGGACCACCTTGTCCCTGCTGAACTGCTCGGTGACCCCGGACCGCTTGACGACGGCCAGCACCATCGTCTCCGAGGTGGTGAACCGGCGCCCGCAGGCCGAGCACGACCTGCGACGGCGGATCGCCTGCCCCTCGTCCACCTCACGGGAGTCGACGACCCGGGAGTCGGCATGACGGCAGAACGGACACCGCATCGCCGAACACCTTCCCTTCCCGCCGGCCCCCACGGATACCTGGCCACGCACCGCCACACCACGGTGCCTGGTGATCAATCTGTGGATATCCGGTGGGTGAACACCGACCAGCTGTGGACAACTCGCCGTCGAGTCTACCCCAACCTGTGGACCAACTACAGCCGTGTAACTACTAGATATAGCGGTGGACCTTAGAGCGCCGAGGGTCGGCACGCAAGCCGGCCGAGCGGGGAAGCGGCGTGTCGCGCGGGAGGTCAGGGTTGGCCGGGACCTCCGGCCCGGGAACCGGCCGGCACCGTGAGCGGCTGCCCGGGCACCACCGCCGCGTCCCCAAGGCCGTTGAGCTGCCGGATGCGGGCCACGACGGCGGCCGGATCACTGTCCGGCGCGTACTGCCGGGCGAGATCCCACAGGGTCTGCCCCTGGCCGACCGACGCCGTGGCGGTCCGCTCCGGCACCGCGCGCGACATGCCGTCCGCAAATACACCCAATCCGGTGATTATCAGACCCACCGCGACCGCCGCGGCGGCCAGCCACGGCCAGCGTGGCGGCACGCGCCGCGGGGCGCAGTCCGGCGCGAAACCCCTTCCGCGGCCCGCCACCACCCGCCCCCTCGTCGGGGGGCGCCGCGGCTCACCGGCCCGGCGCCGAGACCGCGCAGGCAGCCGCGCACCGGCCGGGACATACCCTTTGACCTGGCCTTCTTCCACCAGAAGCGACATCGCGGGACCTCCTCGCGGTCTCACCGACCCAGCAAGCGGGCGGGCCGCCAGGTCGAACATTCGTTCTATCGAATCTCAGAGCGAATGTGTACCACCAGGGTCCGACAAAATCGAGACCCGCCCGGCGTGTCGCTCGAACAGTTGTTTGATGTTCCGGCCCCGGTGGACTACTGTGGGTGACCAGAGGAAGACGATGCATCTGGGACGCGGCCGCAGGCCCCGCCCGGGGGCAAGCGCCCCAGACCCCGCACGCAGGATGCCCGGGCCGCCGCCTCGCGTGCACACGACCGACAGTGACCAGCGAGACCAGCGAGACCAGCGAGACCAGCGAGACCACCGACAGCAGGAGGGAACATCATGACCGACACAGACGAAGCCGCCGAGATCCCGCGTCGGCCAGGAGGCCGGTTCGGCGACGTGCATCCGCTACCCGATCCCGAGGACGTCGAGGAGGGGCTCAGCCCGCGGCAGCAGCAGGTACTCGAGGTGATCCGAGCCTGGGTGGACCGGTTCGGCTACCCGCCCAGCGTGCGTGAGATCGGCGAGGCCGTGGGACTCACCTCCACGTCCTCGGTGTCCCACCAGCTCCGCACCCTGCAGCGCAAGGGTTACCTGCGCCGGGACGCGAACCGCCCTCGCGCGGTCGGCGTGCTCACCGCCGCGGCCGAGAAGGCGGCGCGGATCGGCCGCACGGAAAGCGATATGCCCCAGCCCGCCTACGTGCCGGTGGTGGGACGGATCGCCGCGGGCGGCCCGGTGCTGGCCGAGCAGTCCATCGAGGACGTGTTCCCGCTGCCCAAGGACATCGTCGGCGAGGGGGACGTGTTCCTGCTCAAGGTCACCGGTGACTCGATGATCGACGCCGCGATCACCGACGGCGACTGGGTCGTGGTGCGCCAGCAGCCGACGGCGAACAACGGCGAGATCGTGGCGGCGATGATCGAAGGTGAGGCGACGGTCAAGACGTTCAAACGCAAGGGCGGCCACGTCTGGCTGATCCCGCACAACGACGCCTACGAGCCCATCCCCGGCGACGACGCGACGATCCTCGGCAAGGTGGTGGCGGTACTGCGGCGGCTGTAGCGAGCCGCTTTCGTGGGCAACTGTCCATGGCCAGGGCACTTGCCCACGAAAGCGGAAGGTTCCGGGGAGCGCCGCGCGCTCAATGCCGCCACCGGGACGCCATGTGCGGGTTCTTCCGGCCATCGCTGACCCACGTCACCCGGCCAGGCTCCCGACCTCAAGCCGGCGAAGGGTTCGTCGCGTAAGCCTGGAGAGCCGACGCCAGGTCGGGGCGCACCCGCGCGCACAGCCGAGTGCCCTCCGGCAGGTGCTCCTCGGTGAGGACCTCACCGTCCGAGTGCACCCGTGCGACCAGTTCGCCGCGGGTGTACGGCACAACGGCCTCGACGGTCACCTCGGGCCGCGGCAGCCGGTCGGCGATCGTCTCGAGGAGTTCGCCGACGCCTTCGCCGGTCCGGGCGGAGACCACCACCGCGTCCGGCAGCAGGTGCCGCAGCCGGACCAGGGACAACTCGTCGGCCGCGTCCGCCTTGTTGATCACGATCAACTCGGGCGGCAGCGCGCTCGAGCGGTGTCGGCCGATCTCGGCAAGCACCTCGCGCACGGCCGCGACCTGCTCCTCGGGCGCCGGGTCGGCCCCGTCCACAACGTGCAGCAGCAGGTCGGCGTCGGCCGCCTCGTCGAGGGTGGACCGGAACGCGTCGACCAACTGGTGCGGGAGGTGACGCACGAACCCAACGGTGTCGGTCAGCGTGTAGGTCCGGCCATCGGGCGTGGTGGAGCGCCTCGTGGTCGGGTCGAGGGTCGCGAACAGTGCGTTCTCGACGAGCACGCCCGCTCCGGTGATCGCGTTGAGGAGGCTCGACTTGCCGGCGTTGGTGTAGCCGACGATCGCGACGCTGGGCACCTCGTTGGCAACCCTGCGGCCCCGCTTGGTGATACGGATGGTGTCCATCCCGGCGATCTCGCGGCGCAGTTTCGCCACCCGCTTGTTGATCCGCCGGCGGTCGGTCTCGAGTTTGGTCTCACCAGGACCACGCAGGCCCACGCCGCCGTTCGCGCCACCCGCACGACCACCGGCCTGCCGGGACAGGGACTCGCCCCAGCCCCGCAGCCGCGGGATGAGGTACTGCAGCTGGGCAAGCTCGACCTGCGCCTTGCCCTCCTTAGAGCGGGCATGCTGGGCGAAGATGTCCAGGATCAGGGCTGTCCGGTCGATCACCTTGACCTTGAGCCTGGCCTCCAGCTGGCGCAACTGACCAGGAGAAAGTTCACCATCGCAGACCACCGTGTCGGCCTCGGTGGCCACCACGACGTCGAACAGCTCGCGGACCTTGCCGGAGCCGATGTAGGTGGCCGGGTCGGCCTTGGTACGGCGCTGCACGACGCCTTCGAGGACCTCGGAACCCGCGGTCTCGGCAAGCCGGGCCAGCTCGGCGAGCGAGGCCTCGGACTGTGCCGCGGTGCCTTCGGTCCACACGCCGACCAGCACCACGCGTTCAAGGCGAAGCTGCCGGTACTCGACCTCGGTGATGTCCGACAGCTCGGTGGACAACCCGGCGACGCGGCGCAGGGAGGCGCGGTCTTCCAGTTCCAGTTCGCCGGTGGACACTTCGCCGGCCGGGGCTGGGTAGCTGAGTTCTGTCATCGTCCTTCCATGGTCCCACGTTTTGCGCGAAGAGCGGAGTCAATTAGTCAGCGACTCGGGTAGGTCGCGATGTACACCACGATGTTCTCCGCGCCCGGGCGTGCCCGCTTGGTCTCGAACTCGTCGAGCAGCCGCCCTACCCGGCGTTCGAACTCCTCGCGTTCCTCCGGGTCCAGGTGCGTCATCAGCCGTCGCTGCCGCAGCTCTCCGACGCCGAGCTCCGCAATCTCGGCCAGGTATGCCTCCAGAAGGGCTTGGGCGATGTCCCGCTGGTAGCCCGTGCCTTTGGCCAAGAGCGTCCAGGACAACCCGGTGCTCAGATACGGGATTCCTTGGCCCCGCGCTTCCCGGCACGGGGCTGCTGTGGCTCCGGGAACCGGTTTCCACGATTTTGCGCACATGGTGGAGAGTCGTCGCCGGATCCCGGCCGAGGTGCTCGGCCATTGCTTGTTGGTCAGCGCCTCACTCCTGGTCAACCGAATGATGCGCAGCCTAATTCCGGAGGCGAGCGCGCGCCTCCGCCTCGGTGGCCTTCCGTCGTTCCACCCGCCCAGCTTGGAGAGCCAAATGATTGACGCTTTGCAATCACTCGGCCCCATGCCCCTGTGCAGTCCCACTGGTTCCACCCCGACTTCCGCCGGCTCTGCATGGGCGACACGGTCAGCCAGTTCGGCAGCTCCGTCGGAAGGACGGCCATGCCGCTGCAGGCGGCGACCTGCTGGCAGCGACCCCGTTCCAAATGGGGGTGCTCACGGCCACGGGAAACGCCGCCTTCCTGCTGATCGGGCAGCCCGCCGGGGTGTGGGTGGATCGGATGCGGCGCCGTCCGGTGATGCCGCGCACGGACCTCGCCCGGGCGGCATTGCCGGCGACGGTGCCCATCGCGTGGTGGGTGGGCAGGCTGACGCTCGGCGAGCCGGCTGGTCGCACTGGTACCGATCGGCCTGGTGTTCCAGGGCCATCCATGGTCGTCTGCGATGTCGCGCAGGTCAGCTACCGGCAGGCGATCTACCCGGAGTGGGCGAAACGGGTGAACGCGAGCACCCGCTTCGTGGTGTGGGGGATTACTCCGCTCGGCGGGCTGGCAGGCGGAGCGCTGGGCGAGTGGATCGGGATCCGCGGCACGGTCTGGGTGAGCCTTTGGGCCAGCTGACGGCGATCGTGCCGCTGCTCCTGTCACCGCTGCGGACCATGGGCGACATCCCGCGTCAGCCCGTCGAGACGACGTGACCTCAGATCCGGGCCCACCAGTCGCCGTACAGCTCGCCGCGTGCGACGAACTCGGCGGGCCCGGTCAACGTCGCCTGACCGCGGTCGAGGGCGACCGTGACGCGACCGCCCGGAATATCCACAGTGGACTCCCCTGTGTCCGTCCCGGCCAGGTGCAGTGCCGCGGCCACCGCGGCGACGGTGCCCGTGCCGCAGGAGCGCGTCTCCCCCACCCCGCGTTCGTAGACGCGCATCCGCAGCGCGCCTTCACCGACGGGGTTCACGAACTCGAGGTTCACCCCATCGGGAAAGAAGTCCGTGTCGTACCGCGGTTGGAAGCGCAGGTCAAGCTCGGCCACGTCGTCTTCCACAATGGACACCAGGTGTGGGTTGCCGACGTCGACCGCCACCCCGGAGAAGTTCCGGTTGGCCACGATCGCGACCGAGGCGCCGGTGATGGTCGCCTGCCCCATGTGCACGGTCACCGAACCGTCCGGGTGCACCACGACCGGCCGGTCCCCGCCGCGGCTGCCCACGACGAACTCCGGGCCCGTCACCAGTCCGGCGTCGACCAGATACTTTGCGAATACACGCATTCCGTTGCCGCACATCTCGGCCAGCGACCCGTCCGCGTTGCGGTAGTCCATGAACCACTCGCCCACGGACTCCACGCCCAGCGCCTCGGCGCGGACCACCCGCAACACTCCGTCGGCACCGAGCCCGCGCTGCCGGTCGCACAGTGCGGCGACCCGGCCCGGCGTCAACTCGAGGAGGCCGGACGGATCGGGCAGCAGCACGAAGTCGTTCTGTGTGCCATGCCCTTTGAGGAACTCGATTGCCACCCGATCAGACTACTTGGCGACCACGGACAGCATCCGCTCGGCCACGTCCTGGTCTCCTCCGTCGAACCACTGGATCCGGGCGTCGCGCCGGAACCAGGATCGTTGCCTGCGAACGAAACGGCGCGTCGCCTGTTTGGTCGCGGCGGCCGCCGCGGCGAAGTCGTGGCCGGCGTCGAGTTCGGCCAGCACCTGTTGATAGCCGAGTGCGCGCGACGCGGTCTTCCCTTCCCGCAAGCCTTTTCCGGCAAGAAGCCGCACTTCGTCGAGAAGTCCCGCCTCGAACATGCGGTCCACACGCAGGTCGACCCGGTCGTCGAGCTGATGCGGATCTCGATCGATTCCGAGCAGGATCGTGCCGTAGCGTGGTGGTCCGGGTTTGGGCATGGTCGCGGAGAAGGGCTGCCCGCTGATTTCGATGACCTCCAGGGCCCGGACGATCCGGCGCGTGTTGGTCGGCAGGATCGCCGCCGCGGCTTCGGGGTCGCGTTCCCCCAGCCTGGCGTACAGGGCGGCGGTACCGGCCTGGGCGGCCTCCGCTTCCAGCCGCGCCCGAACCGCGGGGTCGGTTCCCGGAAAACGGAGGTCGTCGAGGACCGCCTGGACGTACAGTCCCGAGCCGCCGACGAGCACCGGCACCTTCCCCGCGTCGATGAGCCGTTCCATGACGGCTCTGGCGTCCCGCTGGTAGGCCGCGACGGAGGCGGTTTCGGTGACGTCGAGGACGTCGAGCAGGTGGTGCGGGACACCGCGCTGCTCTTCCGGAGCGATCTTGGCGGTCCCGATGTCCATGCCCCGGTAGAGCTGCATCGCGTCGGCGTTGATCACCTCGCCGCCGAGTTCCCGCGCCAGGGTGATGGCGAGCTCGGACTTGCCGGTCGCGGTCGGGCCCACAACTGCGATCGGTCTGGCGACCGGTACCGGACTCACTTGGACTGGTGCTCCCTCTCCCACACCGCGACGTGATAGCCGACGCCGAAGGGCGCCGCCGAGTACAGCAGTTCGGCCCGCCAGCCGGGCCCGAGGCCGGCAAGAGCCTGCCAGGGCGCGCGGCCGCCGGCACCGAGGTCCTCGGCAAGCCGGGGATCCAACGCCAGCAAGGCCTCCGCGTCGGCGTTCGCCAGCGCCTCGGCGACGGCCCGGTCGAACCCGGGCGCGCGGCCGTCCTCGCTACCCGGCGCACGCGGACCATGCCGGTTCGAGCCGTCGGCCAGGACAAGCAACCCCGTCTCGTCCGCATCGGCGAGCTGCTTCCCCAGGCGCGCACAGTCGGCCGGCTCGGTCCTCCGTTCGATCAGCCGCACCCGGACCGAGGCCGCCCCGGCCCGCTCCCGCAACCAGCCGGCCACCAGCGCGGGCAGCGGCAGGTCACTCGGCCCGATGCGGTCACGAGACAGGCTGACCGGCACGTCCACGCCGTAGCCACCGAAGGAACCCGCCGACTGCGGTTCAATGGTGAGGTCCTCGTCGTGTCCGCCGACCGCGAGCCACCGGTCACCGAGCCGCGAAACCGCGGCGAGGCAGGCCTCCCGCAGCGGCCCGGCGGACCCCGGGGAGAGTTCGGGCACCAGCAGGGGAGGATGTGGCACCACGGCGACGCGCGAAATCACACCCACCGAGACTACCGGCATCAATGACCGGCTCCGGCACCTGTGGCTGTCCGCGCGGCCCTGGTCACGGTAGGTGGCACCACACGGCTGTTCAACCGTTTCAGCAGTAGAATCACCCGCTCCAGAGCCCTCGCCGAATACCACAAGCCGTGTTGAACTGCTTGAATGCGGCGAGGGGTCGAAAACACACCCCAAGAGTCGACACCCGCATGACCCGGCCCCACCCCGGTGGGGCGCCCGCCCGAGGGGCGGGCCGACAGGCGATAAGGAGCCTGCGATGGCCGACGAGACAGAGACCGGCGCTCCGGCGCCTCACCCCGTCCCCCACTCGACGACGGCAGGCCAGGGGGCGCGGCCGGTGCCGCCGGCCGAGGCGCATCCCTCCCGGTGGGGCCGGGTGGACGACGAAGGCAACGTCTACGTGCGGACCCCGGACGGTGAGCGCGCCATCGGCGTCTGGCAGGCCGGCACTCCCGACGAGGGCCTGGTGCACTTCGCGCGGCGGTTCGACGACCTGCGCACCGAGGTCGAGCTGCTGGAGACGCGGCTTGTTTCGGGTGCGGGCGATCCGAAACACGCCCTCGCCAGCGCCACCCAGCTGCGCAACGGCCTCGCCGACGCGGCCGTGGTCGGCGACCTCGAGGCGCTCGGCGCCCGTCTCGACCAGGTCATCGCACACGCGGAGAGCGCGCTGGTCGTCGCCAAACAGGAACGCGAGGAAGCGCGCTCGGCCGCGATCGCGCGCAAGCGGTCGCTGGTCGAAGAGGCCGAGAACATCGCCGCCGAATCCACCCAGTGGAAGTCGGCCGGTGACCGGCTGCGCTCGATTCTCGACGAGTGGAAGACCATCAAGGGCGTCGACCGCAAGACCGACGACGAGCTGTGGAAGCGGTTTTCGAAGGCGCGGGAGTCGTTCAACCGGCGCCGGGGTTCGCACTTCGCCGAGCTCGACAAGCAGCGAGCGGCCGCGAAGGCGCGCAAAGAGGAACTGATCGCCGAAGCCGAGGCGCTGGTGGATTCCTCCGAGTGGGGTCCGACCGCGGGCCGGTACAAGGAGCTGATGGCCGAGTGGAAGGCGGCCGGGCGTGCGCCGAAGGAGACCGACGACGCGCTTTGGCAGCGGTTCCGCACCGCGCAGGACAAGTTCTTCGCCCGCCGTTCCACGGTGTTCGCCGAGCGTGACAACGAGTTCGCGGCCAACGCCGCCCGCAAGGAGGAACTGCTCGCCGAGGCGGAGAAGCTCGATCCGGCGACCAACCTGGACGCGGCGAAGGCCCACCTTCGCCGGCTCCAGGAGCAGTGGGACGAGATCGGCAAGGTTCCGCGCGAACGCATTCGGGAGCTCGACGGGCGGCTCAAGGCGGTCCAGGACCGGATCCGTGAGGTCGAGGACAGCCGGTGGCGGCGCACCGACCCGGAGGCGCAAGCGCGGGTCGACCAGTTCCGCGAACGGGTGGCGCAGTTCGAGTCGCAGGCGGTCAAGGCTCGCGCGGCGGGCGACGAGCGCCGTGCCCGCAAGGCCGACGAGCAGGCCGCGCAATGGCGTGAGTGGATGCGCGCAGCGGAACGGGCCGTCGCCGACCGCTGACGCCGAACGTCCCGTCGTGAAGGCCCACCGTCACGACGGGCCCGGCTCGAGTAGCGAAACAACCGTCACCGGCGGCCGAACTCGCACGCGCTCACCTGAAATCACCACGGTGATCGCCCACCGACGGGAACTACGGGGCGCGGCACCGGTGACGGCCTGGACCGTTCCGGTCACCGGCACCGGCGTCTCGACTGCCCTGGCCCACGCCCGCAGTATCACATCCATGATCGGCGCGGAAATGTTCCGGGACGAGCCAGGTGTCCCGCACCGCGTCGGGACTCAACTCGTCAAAGGCGACAGGTCGTCCCAGAACCTCGCCGAGAATGCGGGTTTGCTCGCGGAAACTGATCGGCTCCGGGCCGGTCAGCGCGAACGACTCACCGTGGAGGGTTATTCACGCCATGGCGTGGGAGTGTCGAGCGATTACGCCCGAATGGTTGTGTTGAACGTGTCGATCGGACGACGGTAATCGGTGTGTATTGGAAGATCCCGGCGAGCCGGTGCGGCTGGCCGGGTGGGCCGCGGTGGAACTCGAACCCGGGGCGAGCGCCCAAGGGGAAGTCACCTGCGACCGGCGCGCGCAGCGGGTGGGGAAGGGGGCCCGGGGGGGTTGCCCCCAGCGGAGGCCCAGCGGGCGCGGCTCGTGGCGGCCACTACCGCCGGGCGGCACGGTGCTGATCGCCCGCGGACTCGGCGACATCCGCGTTACCCTGCCTGTAGCCAGCCAAGTTGGTCAGGGAGTTCGCCGCCCACGTCGCCACCCTGCGCGCCCGCTGGGGCACCAGCGTCGCCGCCGGCCTCGGGTAGCCGGGCGCGCTCATCGCGTGTCGTCCGTGCGCCCTTGCCGGGCCAGTTGTGCCACTCGGGTGCGCAGACTGACCGAGAGGAGTTGGTCGACCTGCTCGTTGCGCAGCGAGCCGGGCGGCGCGCCAAGGATCCGCTCCGTGCTGTCCGTGTAGGCGTCCATGACCTCCCGCACCCGTTGAGCCACTGACTGGTCCGGGTCGTCGGAGAACAGCAGGCCCACCGTGCTGTCGACCATACTCAGGGAGATTCCGACGATGATGCGCGCGGCAAGTTGCGGGTATGGGGTGTCAAAGGTCTTTTCGGCGATGCCCTGCCGGATGATCGGCTCGAGGATCAGCGGCGCGGTGTAGTTCAGCACCGCGTCCGTCAGCTTGCGGCGCAGGAGAATGTTCTCGTCGCTGTACCACGTGCGGAGCACGCCGATGATCAGCTCCGGCCGGCTGGCCTTGAGCCGGGAGGACGCCTCGACGTGCCGGTGAAACTTCTGCAGCGCGGTCAGCCGCGGGTCCCGGACGATCGGCAGGAGCGTCTCGACGGCGTCCGACCCCATCCGGCCGACCAGCCCATCGAGCAACGACTCCTTCGAGTCGAAGTAGTGGTAGAAGGCTCCACGGGAGATGCCGATGCCGTCCAGGACGTCCTGGACGGTCATCCTTTCGTAGCCCTTGGTGCGGACCAATTCGGCGGCGAAGTCGAGGATGGCTTCCCGTTTCGCGCGATGCTCCGCTTCGTCGACGATTCGCGCCATCCACTTCCCCCATTAACAGACCGTCAGACGGTTTATTAATGTACGCCCGCCTCCGGCGCGACGGCAAGATGAGCGTGCTCAGGCGTGACAGGCATAGAGGGTCTGGCCCGGGGCGGGAGCCTTGACACCGTAGCCGGCGGGTGGGACCACGGTGCAGTGCTGGCTGATCCAGCGCGCGCGGGACACCACCGCGCTGCCACCCCGAACCCCGCGGCCACCCGCGTCGGCGAGGACGAACTTGAGTTCGCCGGCCGAGACCCACCGCGTGAGCTGAGTCGGCGACGGCACGGCGTCGCGGCCGCTGAACCCGCCCATGCCGATGACGTTGGCGTCCGTGGCGACAAGGAAGTCGCCGGCGATCCGTGCGCCGCCCTCGATCGCGAGCTGGATCTTCGCGCCGCCGTCGTTGGCCGTCACGTAGGCAAGGATCCGCCGCTCGGCCGCGGTGAGCTTGCCGTTGCCGCCGAAGCCCCCGGTACGGCGGGCCACCATGGTCGCGGAACGACGTTGCGGGCCCGGGTAGCCGCGGGTCCGGGGACCGGCGGCCGGCGAGCCGCCGCCGCTGCCCGGCGAGGAGGCGAAGGCGACGTCCGCCGACCATACGGCGGGCGCCAGCACGATCGCGACCAGTCCCAGTACCACACCCGCCCGCGGGGTGCGCGCGACAAGCAGCACCACCGCGAGCACGGCGAGCACGGCCACGGCATACCGGAGCCAGCCATGCCAGGCCGGGTCGCGGGAGATCAGCACCCACGCCCAGACAGCGGTGAGCACGATGCCCGCCGGCAGCAGGAACGGCACTCGCCGGAGTTGCGCCAACCCGGCCGCGCAGACCGCGGCGATCGGCGGCGCGATCAGCACGGTGTAGTACGAGTGGGCGATGCCCTCGCCGAGGCTCAGCAGCAGGCCGACCACCAGCAGCCAGCCACCCCAGAGGAGCCAGCCGGCCCGGTGGACGTGCCGAGGGGGGAGCCTCGCGCGCCAGTGCCGCATCGCGGCCACGCCGACCGCCACGAGAATGAGCAGCGACAGCGGCAGAAGCCAGCTTATCTGCCCACCCCAGTCACGCCCGAACATCCGCGTCAGGCTGCCCGAGCCGCCGCTGACCGTGCCGGTGCCGGGGGAACCCTGGCCCAGGATGCGGCCGAGCCCGTTGTACCCGAGCACGAGGTCCATTGTGGACCCATTGGAACTGCTACCCATGTACGGAACCGCACCGCCGGGCCAGAAGTCGTGCAGCGCGACCCACCACAGTGAACTGACCACCAGCACCGCGCCCGCGCCGAGCAGGTCGACGACCCGGCGTCCGAGAGAGACGCGGGCGCCGGCGAGGTACGCGCACGCGAAGGCCGGGACGGGCATCCAGGCGGCCATCATCTTGCTGAGAAAACCCCAGCCGAGCAGGAAAGCGCAGAGCAGCAACCATTTCGTGGCACTCTTCGGCGCCACACCGGGCACGACCGCCCTTGCCAGCGTGCAGGCGGCGGCGACCACGAACAGCACGAGCATCGGGTCGGTGTTGTTGTCCCGCACCGAAGCCGCCGTGATCGGCACGAAGGCCAGCAGCAGTGCGGCGACCAGTGCGACGTTCTCCCCCGCCCACGCCCGCACCGCGCGATGAAGGAAGAAAACGGTCAGCACACCTTCGACCGCCTCGGGCAGCATGATCGACCACGGGTGATACCCGAAAATCCACACCGAGAAGACCTGGGGCCACAGCGACGCGGGAGGCTTGTCCACGGTGACCACGTTGTCCGGATCGAACGAACCGAACAGGAATGCCTTCCAGTCGTGCGACATCGCTTTGATCGCGGCCGTGTAATAGGTGTTTCCCCAGTCGGCCGACCACAGTCTCCAGCCGTAGAGCACCGTCGCGAGCACCAGAATCGCCACGAAGGCGAGCTTTTTCCCGTTCGCTCGGAAAACCTGGGGGCAGGGGATTCGCACGGCCGTCTCCACAGTGGTGATCACGGCACCTATCGTGGCGAAAGCCGAGTGTGACCGGCGTTGGTCAACAAAGAGAAAAGAGAGCCTAAACTCCGTCGTCCTCACCGAGCCCGGCGTGTTCCAGGTCGAGGATGCGCTGAATGCGGCGGCGGGTGTGGTCGGAGATTTCCCCCATCCGGTAGAGGCGGTCCAGTTCGGCGCCTTCGATGGCCAGCAGTTCGCGGCGCAGGCGCCGGTACGATTCCGCGCCCGGGACCGGCTCTTCGGTCTCGTTGTCGGCGACGCGGGTCATCCGCGCATTCCAGCTGTCACGCAGTTGCTCGACGAGGAATCCCGGGGCGGCTTCGGTTTCCGCGAGCTGTTCCAGGTGCGCGAGCGCGGCTTCGGTCAGTTGCCGGCGCGCGGAAACGTGTTCCCGGCGAACGTCCTCGGAGGTCACCGCGATACCCGTCCGGCGCACCAGCGGGGCGAGCGTGAATCCCTGCACCACCAAGGTGATCACGATGACGGCGGTGGTCAGCAGGAGCACCAGGTCCCGGTATTCGGCCGGGGCGGTCAGCGGAATCGACAGCGCGGCCGCGAGCGGCACCACTCCCCTGGCCCCCGCCCAGGACACCACCGCCGGCACCTCCCAGGTGAGCGGCGTCTGGCCTCGGCGCCGCTGCTGGATCGCGGACAGCGGGAACACCCACAGCACCCGCACCGCCAGCAGGGTCACCGCGATCACCACGGCCTGTAGCGGCCACGGGGTCGCGGTGGACAGTTCCCGCACCAGTTCGGGCAGTTGCAGTCCGATCAGCGCGAAAACCACACTTTCCAGCAGGAACACGACCGTTCCGGACACCGCGCCCAGCTGGAGCCGGATGCGCGCCGTGGTCAGGCGGGTCGCTTGAGTGCCGAGGATGACGCCGGCCACCACGACGGCCGTCACCCCGGATCCGTGGACCGACTCGGCGAGCACGTAGGCCGCGTACGGCGTCACGAGTGAAAGCACCGTTTCCAGCACCGGATCCTCGGTACGCCTGCGGACGACGTACGCCCCGGCCGCGACCAGCACGCCCATCAGCAGCCCGCCGCCCACGAGCGCGCCGAACTCCGCGGCCGTGTGTCCCCAGGACACCGAACCGGCGCTGATTCCCACGAGCACCGCGACACGGAACAGCAGCAGGCTGGTGGCGTCGTTGAACAGGCTTTCCGCCTGAACGAGCGCCTGGATGCGTGGCGGCAGCGAAAGCCGCCTGCCCAGCGCCGCCACGGCCACCGGGTCGGTGCTCGCCAGTACCGCGCCGAGTACGAACGCCATCCCGAGCGGTAGCGGGGTCACCGCCACGGCGACCCCGGCGACCGCGGCGGCCGAGGCCATGACCAGCCCGAACGCGAGCACGGCGACGGGCCGCCACACCGCGCGCAGATCCCGCGACGGGAGTTCCTCGCCGGCGGCGAACAACAGCGGCGGCAGCACGATGAGGCTGACGATGTCGGGACTCACCCGGATATCGGGCACCCCGGGCAGCAGACCGGCCACGACACCCGCGACGACCAGCAGCGACGGCGCGGGCATGCGCAGCCGGCGTGCGAACGCCGCCACGACCGTGGCGAGCACCACCAGCACCAGTACGATCTCCACGCTCCGCATGCCTGGTCGTCCCTCCTCGAGTTCGAAGTGCCGACCAGACTTCCCGGCGCGCCAGGAACCAGGCTACCCGCGAGGGAACGCGCGTTCCGGGAACGGGTGTCCTCCGGGCAGAATCACCGGTCGTGAGCGTGCTGTGGTTGGTGGTTCCGGGGGCGGTGATCGCACTGGTGGCGACCGGGCTCGCGCTGCCGGGGTTCGCCGGGCGTCCGCTGATGGCGGAGTACCGGTGGCTTCTGGTGGCCAGCCTGCTGGGGTCGGCGAGCGCGTTGTTGCTCGTCACCGGCTGGTTGCTGACCGATTCCCGCGTGTCCACGGCGGACGCGCTGAAGACCGGCGGCCTGGCGGGTGGCGCGATCATCGCCCTCTACGCGCTGTGGCTCAACGACCGGCGCCGACGGAGCGACGAGATGCGTCAGGAGATCGAGCTGACCCGGGTGCGCCAGGACCGCGAACGGGTCTCCGACGAGCGGTTCGCGAAGGCGATCGAACTGCTCGGGAACGACGCCGACCAGGTTCGGGTCGGTGCGCTGTACGCGCTGGCCGGTCTCGCCCGAAGCCGCCCCGAATACGCGCGGACCACGATCGACGTGCTGTGCTCGTACCTGAGGCGGCCGTTCACGCACCCCAGCTACGAGATCCGGCCCGGCGACCCCGACCAAGCGGATGTCGAGCCCGACCAACCGTGGACGCCCGAAGGGATCACCGCCGCCGACCGGGAACGACAGGTCCGCCTGACCGCCCAGCGCCTGATCGCCGAGCTACTCCCCGATGTCGGCGCCACCGCCAGCTACGACCTCGATCTCACCGAGGCGAGCCTGGAGTACCTGAACCTCAGCGGGCGCCAGCTCGGCTCGCTCACCGCGCGACGGGCCAAGCTGTTCGGGATGAGTCGGCTCAACGGCATGCGCGTGCACGAGCCCGCGCTGTTCTCCGGTGCCGTCTTCCACGGCGACACCAATCTCGCGAACACCCGTTTCGACGGCGGCCTCTCGCTGCAGAACGTGGTGGCCGGCGGTGCCTGGCTGTTCGAGGACGCCACCGTCGGGTCCTTCCTCGACCTGCGCGCGAAGCCCCCGAAAAAGCAGACCGGAACGCTGTCCATCGCGGCGGGCATCCAGGTCAAGCTGAACGAACACGAAAGCGGCTGGGCGACAGCACCCGGGCAACCTGCGTCAGGTGCGTGACCAGGCGGTCCGCATCCAGCTGGCGGCCAGCACGATCATGGCCGCGAGCGCGACCAGCATGCCGATGCCGGGCCCGTTCCCGGCCGCGTTGTTGGCGCCGGAAGACTGCTGGGACCACACCGCCAGCAGGCCGTCGACGGAGGCGAACCAGCCGCCCATCGCGCACACCCAGGTCAGCCACCAGCGCCGGGTGGTCAGCGCGAGCACCGAGGCCACCACCCCGAACAGCGTGGAGGTGACGGCGAACAGCTGCGGGATCGCGCCGCCCTGGCCGAACAGCACCTGCCACCCGGTGTGCCGGCCGACCCACGGCAGCAACTGGCCGATGATCAGCACGAACACCACCAGCGAAATGAGGAACCCGCGGCGGCCGAGTTCGACCGTCCTGGCGGCCTTCGACACCGCCTCGTCCACGTCGGCGGCGAGCCGGTTCAGCTCATTGCCGTGATCGCTCATGATGCGCATCCGTTCGCGGGGGCGGGAGCCGGAGCGCCGAAGGACGGCAGCCCGAGGCTGACGCCGTCGGTCTTCGGGCGCCGTCCGGCCTCCACGTTGTCCCCCGCTCTGGTTCTGCGGTGGGAGAGCAGATCACCGTCGGCGACCAGATGATGCGGGGCCGCGTAGCTGATCATGGTCTCGACGACGTCGCCGGGACGCACCGACCCTTCGACGGCCGGACCGGCCGGCGCGAAGTGCACCAGCCTGCCGTCGCGGGCCCGGCCGCTCATCCGGTGGGTCTCGGCGTCCTTGCGGCCTTCACCGGTCGCCACCAGCAACTCGACCTTGCGCCCCACGATTTTCTTGTTCTCCTGCCAGGCGATCTCGTTCTGCAGATCGACCAACCGCTGGTAGCGCTCCCGCACGACATCCTTGGGCA
Source organism: Amycolatopsis sp. (assembly GCF_035276945.1). Taxonomy (GTDB): domain Bacteria; phylum Actinomycetota; class Actinomycetes; order Mycobacteriales; family Pseudonocardiaceae; genus Amycolatopsis_E. The sequence goes on from NZ_DATELF010000152.1 coordinate 111,779, forward strand.
CCTGGCCGTCCATCTCGGCGGCAGGGGTGCCAGGCCGTTTCGAGTACTGGAAGGTGAAGGCACTGGCGAACCGAGCCCGCCGCACCACGTCCAGCGTCGCCTGGAAGTCCTCCTCGGTTTCGCCGGGGAAGCCGACGATGATGTCGGTGGTGATCGCCGCGTCCGGCATGACCTGGCGCACTTTGTCCAAAATGGACAGATAGCGGGAGGACCGGTAGGAGCGCCGCATTTCCTTGAGCACGCGGTCCGAACCGGACTGCAGCGGCATGTGCAGCTGGTGGCACATGTTGGGCGTCTGGGCCATCGCCTCGATCACGTCGTCGGTGAACGCGGCCGGGTGGGGCGAAGTGAACCGCACCCGCTCCAGGCCGTCGACCGAACCGCACGCGCGCAGCAGCTTGCCGAACGCCAGGCGGTCACCGAACTCCACACCGTAGGAGTTGACGTTCTGGCCGAGCAGCGTCACCTCGAGCACGCCCTCGGCCACCAGCGCCTCGATTTCGGCCAGGATCTCGCCAGGCCTGCGGTCGCGTTCCTTACCGCGCAGGGAGGGCACGATGCAGAAGGTGCAGGTGTTGTTGCACCCCACCGAGATCGACACCCAGCCGGAGTAGGCCGAATCGCGACGGGCGGGCAGCGTGGACGGGAACGTCTCCAGCGATTCGAGGATTTCCACCTCGGCTTCGGCGTTGTGCCGCGCGCGCTCCAGCAGAGCCGGCAGCGAGCCCAGGTTGTGCGTGCCGAAAACGACGTCGACCCACGGGGCCCGCTTGACGATGTCGCCGCGGTCCTTCTGCGCCAGGCAGCCGCCGACCGCGATCTGCATACCTGGATTGGCCTCTTTGACCGGCCGCAGGTGGCCGAGGGTGCCGTAGAGCTTGTTGTCGGCGTTCTCGCGGACCGCGCAGGTGTTGAACACGACCAGATCAGGCGTGCCGCCCTCGCCGGCCGGCCAGTAGCCGGCCGCCTCCAGCTGCCCGGCGAGGCGCTCGGAGTCGTGCACGTTCATCTGGCAGCCGAACGTACGGATCTGGTAGGTCTTTCCTGTCGCGCTCATCGCCTATCAGGGTAGCCCTGCCCGGCTTTCCGGCCTCGCCGTGCCGCCCCGGATCCGCTACCGGCGAAGTCCTCGGCATTGCGGGTGAGCAGGCCGAACAAGGGGACATGGCCAAGCTCGGCAATCTGGACGTCGGCGGCGGCCATGGGCGAACGCAAGCACGCTCAGAGCCCCAGGTGCACCTTCAGCGCCTGATCGATCTTCGCCATCAGCACCGGCGGAACCTGGCCGACCTTGCGCCCGAGACGGTCGACCGAAACGGAACGGACCTGCTCCGCCTGGGCCTTCGAGTCGTGTTTGAGACCGCAGTCGCCCGCCTTCAGCAGCACTTGAAACGGAAAGACCCGGGAGACGTTCGAGGTGACCGGCACGATGGTGATCACGCCGCGGCCGAGCCGGGTAGCGACCGCGTTCGCCCCGTCGTTGCTGACGATCACGGCGGGACGCGTCTTGTTGGACTCCGAGCCGCGGACCGGGTCGAGGTCGACCAGGCGAATCTCGGCTCTCCGCATCAGCGGGCGGCCACCCCGTCGCCGACGGTGACATCCCACGCCTCGGCCTCGCCCGGATCGGCTGCCCACTCCTCCCAGGCCGCCTGGTAGGCGGATTCCAGCTGAGAAGCGCGCAGCAGTTCGATGGCACGGTGCAGCACCGCGGACCGCGAACCGACGTTCGCCTGCGCCGCGTACTCGTCGAGGAAGGCCACATCCTCCTCACCCAGGCTGACACTAAGTTTCATACCCGATATGCTACTTGGATTGCTACCACTTCGCCACCCGGCGAGTCCCCCGCACTCGGCGTGACTACAGTGACCCGGGGTCTGGGGTTTCAGGTGACACCTAGGTTGCGTTTGGTCCGATTTTGGGGAATCTGGGACCGCTTCGGTGTTAGATCGCCGGGGTGAGCCGGGGTATGGAGGGTAAATGACCACAACGACGTCAGTACCGGCGATGATCAGGGCGACCGGCGTGAACAAGTTCTTCGGCGACCTGCACGTGCTCAAAGACATCAACATCGAGATCGCGCGCGGTCAGGTCGTGGTGGTACTCGGCCCGTCGGGTTCCGGCAAGTCGACCCTGTGCCGGGCGATCAACCGGCTGGAACCGATCAACTCGGGCGAGATCGCCGTGGACGGCGAACCGCTGCCCGCCGAGGGCAAGGCGCTCGCCGCACTGCGCGCCGACGTCGGCATGGTCTTCCAGTCGTTCAACCTGTTCGCGCACAAGACCATCGTCGAGAACGTGACGCTCGCCCCGCAGAAGGTCCGCAAGATCCCGGCAGGCGAGGCACGCAAGACGGCCATGGAGTTGCTCGACCGGGTCGGCATCGCCAACCAGGCGGAGAAGTACCCGGCACAGCTTTCCGGCGGCCAGCAGCAACGCGCCGCGATCGCCCGCGCCCTGGCGATGAAACCGAAGGTGATGCTGTTCGACGAACCCACCTCGGCACTCGACCCGGAAATGGTGCAGGAGGTACTGGACACCATGACCGGCCTGGCCGCGGAGGGCATGACGATGCTCGTGGTCACCCACGAGATGGGCTTCGCCCGCCGCGCCGCGCACCGCGTGGTCTTCATGGCCGACGGGGAGATCGTCGAGGACTCCACCCCCGACGAGTTCTTCACCAAGCCGAAATCCGACCGGGCCAAGGACTTCCTCGGCAAGATCCTGACCCACTAGGTAACAACGAGCAAGGGGAGTTTGGAATGAGAATCCGCACCTTCGCGGCGGGCCTGCTGGTCGGCGCTCTGACGCTGACCGCCTGCGGGAAGACGGGCTCACCGACGGGCGGGACAGGGGACAACGGCGGCTCGGCGGCCACGCTGCCGACCTACCCGGTGGCCCAGAACGTCGACGTGGCGGGGTCGGCGACCTACGCCAAGATCAAGAGCAAGGGCGGGCTCACCCTTGGTGTCAAGGACGACCAGCCCGGTCTCGGCCAGAAGGACCCGACCACCGGCAAATACGCCGGCTTCGACATCGAGGTCGCCAAGCTGGTCGCCGCGGGCCTCGGCTACGACGAAAGCAAGATCACCTACAAGACCGTCGACTCGGGTGCGCGCGAAGCCGCGATCTCCAACGGAGACGTCGACTACTACGTCGGCACCTACACCATCACGGACAAGCGCAAGGGGCAGGTCTCCTTCGCGGGCCCGTACTTCCAGGCCGGCCAGAGCCTGCTGGTGCGCAAGGACGAGACCGCGATCACCGGCAAGGACACCCTCAAGGGCAAGAAGGTCTGCTCGGTGACCGGGTCCACGCCGATCCAGCGGGTGCGCGACCAGAGCCTGACCGAACCCGGCAACATCGTCGAGTTCCAGAAGTACTCGCAGTGCGTCGAGAAGCTCCTCAGCAAGGACGTCGACGCGGTCACCACCGACGACGCGATCCTGAAGGGCTTCGCCTCGCAGGACAAGGACAACCTGAAGGTCGTCGGCCAGCCGTTCTCCGCCGAGCCGTACGGCATCGGCCTGAACCACGACGACTCGGCGCTGCGGAACAAGATCGACGACCTGCTGCAGGCCGCGATCGACAACGGCACCTGGCAGAAGATCTACAACGCCACCCTCGGCCAGTCCGGCTCGCCCGCGTCGCCGCCCGCCATCCAGCGCTACTGATCATCCACCGTGGCCGGTGAGCACGCACGTGCCCACCGGCCACACTCCTTGACCCACCGGGGGAAGGCTCGATGGACGTCCTGCTCGACAATCTGGACCTCTACGGTCCGTTCTTCCTGACCACGATCAAGCTCTTCCTGATTTCCGGGGTGGCGAGCCTGATCTTCGGCACCTTCCTGGCCATGTTGCGGGTCAGCCCGGTGCCGGTGTTCCGCGCGATCGGCACCGTCTACGTGACGCTGCTGCGCAACACCCCGTTGACCCTGGTCTTCGCCTTCCTCGTGTTCGCGTACCCGTTGCTGGAGATCCTGAAGCTCAGCTACTTCACCGCGGCCGTGGTCTCACTGACCGTCTACACGTCGGCCTTCATCTGCGAGGTCGTGCGGTCCGGCATCAACACGGTGCCGGTGGGCCAGGCCGAAGCGGCCCGCGCGCTCGGGCTCACCTTCGGCCAGGTCCTCGGCCAGATCGTGCTGCCCCAGGCGGTGCGCTCGGTGGTGCCGCCACTGATGAGCATGCTGATCGCGCTGCTCAAGAACACCACCATCGCCGCTGGTTTCAACGTCGTCGAAGCCGGCGCCATCCGGTCCTACCTGGCCGAACGCGGTGACAACCAGCTGATCGGGCTGCTGTGGGTCACGCTCGGTTTCGCCATCCTCGTCGCGATTCTCTCGCTGATCCAACGGTCCCTCGAGAAGCGCTGGAAGGTGGCTCGATGAGCAGCGTGCTGTTCGACATCCCCGGACCGAAGGCGCGCATCCGGCACCGCCTGCTGGCCGCGGTCGGCATTCTCGCCGTCGCCGCGGTGCTCGCTTTCGTGATCTACCGGTTCACCGACACCGGCCAGTTCTCCGGCCGGAAGTGGGAGTGGCTGGAGTACCAGCAGGTGCAGATCGACCTGCTCAACGCGCTGCTGACCACGCTGCAGGCGTTCGCGGTCGGCGCGGTGCTCGCGCTGGTCTTCGGTGCGATCTTCGCGGCGGGGCGGCTTTCGGATCATGCGCCGGTGCGCGGGGCCGCCACGGTCGTCGTCGAGCTGTTCCGGGCGATCCCGCTGCTGATCCTGATGTTCCTGTTCTACTACGGCCTGCCCGCGCTGGGCGTGCCGATGACCCCGTTCCTCGCCGTGGTCCTGGGGTTGACCCTGTACAACGGGTCCGTGCTGGCCGAAGTGTTCCGCGCCGGCATCCAGGCGCTGCCCAAGGGCCAGAGCGAAGCGGCCTACGCGCTTGGCATGACCAAGACGCAGGTGATGTTCCTCGTCCTGATCCCGCAGGCCGTCCGCTCGATGCTGCCGACGATCATCAGCCAGCTGGTCGTCCTGCTCAAGGACACCGCGCTCGGCTTCGTGGTCACCTACCAGGAACTGCTCTACTACGCCCGTTTCATCGGCTCGCAGGGAACGTTCGGGCGGCCCATCGTGCCGTCGACGATCGTGGTCGCGGCGATCTACATCGCCCTGTGCCTGCTGCTCACCGCGCTCGCGAACTACCTCGAGCGGCGCCAGCGCCGGTCCAAGAAGCACCTGGCCGGAGCCACCCGCCAACCGGAGGAACTCACCCTCGCCGCCGACGCCGCCTGAGCCGAACTCCGGGCACACGAAACCCGAACTCGGGGTGTCTGAAAGCCGGACTCGCGAGTTCAGTCGCAGCAGAGCCAGTCGAGGACGACGGCGGCGGTCCAGGACTGGTCGGTCGAGCCCAGCGGTTCGCCGGTGAAGGGTTCGTAGTACTCGCCGAAGGCGCCGTCGTCGGTCAGCCGGATACCGCCCTGGCGCAGCTTGCGGGCGCGCTCGTGCCAGCCCCGGCGGTCGAAGGCCCAGGAGAACAGCCACACCACGACCGGCCACTGTGGACCGCGCCAGTACTGCCGCGGGTTGAAACCCGGCCGCATCGGCGACACCGACGGCGGCACCGGGGCCAGCAGATCAGGATGCCCGCACCACCGTTCACTGTCCAGCAGGGACAGCAGCCGCAGTTGCACGCCGTCCGGGGCGCCGCCGCACAGCAGCGGCGAGAACCCGGCGACGGTCTGCGTGTCCAGCCAGCGCGAGGTGCGCAGGTCCCGGTCGCGGGCCATACCGGACACCGAATGGCAGCTCGCCGCGACGGCCGTGCGCGCGTTCGCGGCCCACTCGGCGAGGTCGCGCAGGAGTTCCGGGGCCTGACCGAACTCCTTACCCAGATCGATCAGCACGTCACAGGAGATCGCGAACAGCGCGGTGATGAACACGTCACCGACCAGAAAGCTCGAGTTGCGCACGATCTCCTTCTGGTCGTAGCTGGCGCGCCGCATCTCCTCGATCAGCCACAGGTACCGGTCGTACTCGCGGTCGGTGGGGCGCTCGCTCGGGTCACCGACCATCCGCACGTCCTTACGGACATACGGGGGCAGCGCCGCACCGGGTTTCACCGCCGCGTACGGCACGTCCCACCGCGGCGAGTTGTCCATTCCGGACTCCCAGCCGTGCACGATCGCGATCAGCCCGCTCGAGCCCGGCGTGCGGTACTTCACCAGCCACCGGTGCCAGGCGTAGAGCTTGGGCCAGATGTGACGGGCGAACCGCTCAGCGTCGGCCTTTTCGTTCGGCGACGACATCCGGGCGATCTCGAGCACGCGCTGGACCGCGATGGCGTGCACCGGCGGCTGGCAGATGCCGGAAGTGCGGACGTTCTTCGGGCCGTCCTCGGCCACGTCCGTGCCCCAGCGGTCCGGGCCCGGGAAGTAGGCGTCCGCCTCGGTGAACACGATGTGCGGCACCATGCCGTTACGCCACTGAGCCTTGAACAGCGTTTCCAGCTCGGCGATCGCGCGCTGCACGTCCAGCCGTGCCAGGCCGATCGAGATGAACGCGGCGTCCCAGCTCCACATGTGCGGGTAAAGCCTCGGAGCCGCGGTGACGACCGAGCCGGTGTCGTTGTCGCGGAGGACCCTCGCCGACCGCGCCGCGAGCGCGGCATGCGGGTAACGAGCGGGTCTTTCGCCGGAGGCGCCCTCCGTCGGAGCGGTGACGTCGACGGTCATTGATCTGCCTCCAAGAGAAGCTGTGTTTCGGGGTCGTACCAGCGACACCGCGCCGACGGCACGCGCCGCCGCAGTCGCTGTCCTGGCTCGGCGCGAAAGCTCGCCGTCGATGACCGCGGTGGCTCGAAGACCTCCGCCGTGCCCCGCGGGCCCGGACCGCCGCCGGACACGGCGACGACCTCCGGCCGGGTGCCCAACCTCCACATTGGACTATGTGGCCATCCCGCAGCACCGCGTCCCGATCCCCCGGGGACAACGCTTCGACCTGGTCGTGTGTGACGTCGACGGTGGCCGTGCGCGGAAACCGTCTCGTGCGGAAAGCCGCGCACGGGACGACGAGTGGGGCCGCTGCCGGTCGGGCGGGCCGCGCACATCTCGTCGTCTCCAGTTCTGAGCAAGCGGTAGACTTCTGTCTGGTCCTTGAACATAAGTCCCGGCCGGAGGTTCTGTCAACGTGACCGGCGTACGCACCGGTTCGCCGGCCTCGGCGGGCCACATCCTCGCGTTGCTGCGCGCGGAAGGTCCGTTCACCCGCCAGGAACTGCAGGACCGGACCGGGCTCTCGCGAGCAACCCTGGTCGAGCGGCTGGACGTACTGCACCGCCTGCGGCTGCTGCGCCCGACGGGCTTCCGCGCCTCCAGCGGAGGGCGGCCCGCGGAGATGCTGGCGGCCGACGACGTGGGCCGCACCGCACTGGTCGCCGACGTCGGCCAGCGCCACTGCACCGTCGCGGTGGTCGACCTGCGGGGCAACGTGTTCGCGCAACTGCACCGGCCGCTGCCGTACGGGCATCCGCCGGAGGAGACGCTGTCGTTCCTGGTGGACACCGGGCGCGCGCTGCTGGCGGAGACCGGACGCGCGGACAGCCTGAGCGCCGTCGGCCTCAGCGTGCCCGGCCAGATCGACCACGACCAGGGCACCACGATCGCCCCGCCCACCATGTCCGAGTGGCTGGGTGTCCGGCTGCGGGACAGGTTCTCCGACGCCCTGTCGGTCCCGGTGTTCCTGGAGAACGACGCGAACGCACTGGCCTTCGGCGCCTACTGCGATCTCGGGCGGCCGGACGCGGCACTGGTCGCGGTCAAGGTGGGCACCGGGATCGGCGCCGGAATGGTCATCTCCGGCCGCATCCACCGCGGTGAGACCTCGTCGGCAGGCGAGATCGGGCACATCCGGATCGAGGGCAACGAGCAGCGGTGCGACTGTGGCCGCCGCGGCTGCGTCTCGGCCATCGCCAGCGGGCAGGCTGTGGTCCGGAAGCTGCGCCCGACCGGCGTGCGCTCGGCCGAGGACGTCATCCGGCGGGTCCGGACGGGCAACCGCGAGGCGGTGGCCGTGACCGCCGCGGCGGGACGCCTGGTCGGCACCGTGCTCGCTACCGTGGTCACCATCGTCAACCCGCGGTACGTACGGATCGGCGGGGCGATCGGAGTGCTGCCGCCGTTCCTGGACGGCCTGCGGGCGGCCGTGCTGGCCAACGCGCACACCAGCGCGCTGGACGGGGTCAGCGTGGCCGAATGCACCCTGGGCTCGAACACGACGCTCGCCGGGGTCGCGGGCCTGGTCGCCGACGAGTTGCTCGCCCCCGCCGCCGTGGACGCACTCGCGCTCTCCTGAAGACCAAAGTCGGAAAAAAACGGACAGACCCTTGAGGCCTGTCCCGATCAGGAGGATTTTGAAGCTTCGCGGAATAAGTTAAGAAACTTTCCTAACTAGGAGAGCCAGCAATGCGAAAACACGTCCTGATCGCCGTTCTGGTGCTGGTCGCGGGCATGCTGCCGGTGCTGTTCGGGCAGCAGTTCGCTCCGGAAGCCGCCGCGGCGGGCCCGACCACGTCCCAACTCCTGGCCAAGACCCAGGGGTGTAACCAGATCTCCAACGGCACGTACAAGACCGACGAGGAGACCGGCAGGACGATCCCGGTCTGCGACGCCAACGGCGCGGTCTACTGGCATGCGGACATGGACATCGACTGCGACGGCCAGCGCACCAGCCAATGCAACGAGGACACCGACTGCTGCTTCCAGCCCGACACGGCCTTCCACCAGTCCGACGGGAAGCCGCTGAACGCGGCCAAGCTGCCCTACATCGTGGTGCCGAGCCCCAGCGGCACCTGGAAATACTCGTCGTCCGGCCTCAAGGGCGGCGGCTCGTGCGCGGTGATCTACAACGGAAATCTCGTCTACGCCGTCATCGGTGACACCGGGCCGACATCCATCATCGGCGAGGCTTCCTACGCCACCGCGAAGGCGCTCGGCGTCGACCCCGACCCGAGCAACGGCGGCACCGACTCGGGCGTGACCTACATCTGCTTCAAGAACTCGACGGTTTCCCCGATCGAAAACCACGACAAGGCAACCTCGACCGGCGAGTCGCTGGCCGCCGAGTTCGTCCAGAACAACTGACCGCGTCCGGAATGCCCTTCCCTGCCGTGGGGAAGGGCATTCCCCTTACTTTTACTTGCGCCGGAACAGCTTGGAGCCGAGCCAGACGATCGGGTCGTACCGCTTGTCGACGACACGCTCCTTCATCGGGATGAGCGCGTTGTCGGTGATGTGGATGTGCTCCGGGCACACCTCGGTACAGCACTTCGTGATGTTGCAGTAACCGAGACCGTGCTCGGCCTGCGCCGCGTCCCGCCGGTCGGCCACGTCCAGCGGATGCATTTCCAGCTCAGCGATCCGCATCAGGTACCGCGGGCCCGCGAAGTGCTCCTTGTTCTCCTCGTGGTCGCGGATCACGTGGCAGGTGTTCTGGCACAAGAAGCATTCGATGCACTTGCGGAACTCCTGTGAGCGCTCCACGTCGACCTGCCGCATGCGGTACTCGCCGGGCTTGAGCTCGGGTGGCGGGGTGAAGGACGGGATCTCGCGCGCCTTCGTGTAGTTGAAGGACACGTCGGTGACCAGGTCGCGGATCACCGGGAAGGTCCGCATCGGGGTGACCGTGATGACCTCGTCCGGCTCGAAAATCGACATCCGGGTCATGCACAGCAGCCGCGGCCGTCCGTTGACCTCCGCCGAGCAGGACCCGCACTTGCCGGCCTTGCAGTTCCACCGCACCGCCAGATCCGAGGCCTGCGTCGCCTGCAGCCGGTGGATGATGTCCAGCACGACCTCGCCGTCGTTGACCTCGACCGTGTAGTCGCGCAGCTCCCCGGATTCGGCGTCGCCGCGCCACACCCGGAAGTTAGCCTTGTAGCTCATGCCTTGCTCCCCGGGTGGTCCACCAGCTCCTGGTCGGTGTAGTACTTCTCCAGCTCGCTCAGCTCGAACAGCTCGAGCAGGTCCTGCCGCATCGGCTCCTGGTCCTTCGGCGTCACGGTGACCGCGTCACCGTCCACTTTGCACACAAGAAGCCGGTTGCGCCAGTGCGAATCCATCTGGGGGTGGTCGTCCCGGGTGTGGCCGCCCCGGCTCTCCGTCCGCAGCAGGGCCGCCCGCGCCACGCATTCGCTGACCAGCAGCATGTTCCGCAGATCCAGCGCGAGATGCCAGCCCGGGTTGAACTGCCGGTGTCCCTCGACGGTGACGTTGCGGATCCGCTTCTTGAGCTCGCCGAGCTTCGCCAGCGCCTGCTCGATCTCCTCGGCCCTGCGGATGATGCCGACCAGATCGTTCATCGACTGCTGCAGCTCGCCGTGCAGCGTGTACGGGTTCTCCTCGGTTCCCTCCGACGGCGACTCGAACGGCACCACCGCGGCGCGCGCCGCGGCATCCACATCGGACTGCGTCACCGCCGGCCGCGCTCCGAGGGATTCCACATAGGACGCCGCACCGAGCCCGGCGCGCCTGCCGAACACCAGCAGGTCGGACAGCGAGTTGCCACCGAGCCGGTTGGACCCGTGCATCCCGCCCGAGCACTCCCCGGCGGCGAACAGGCCCGGCACGGCCGAGGACGCGGTGTCCGGGTCGACCTCGATCCCGCCCATCACGTAGTGACAGGTCGGCCCGACCTCCATCGGCTCGGCCGTGATGTCCACATCAGCCAGTTCCTTGAACTGGTGGTACATCGAGGGCAGGCGTTTCCGGATCTCCTCCGGGGTCAGCCTGCTCGCGATGTCGAGGAACACGCCGCCGTGCGGCGAACCGCGGCCCGCCTTCACCTCGGAGTTGATCGCCCTGGCCACCTCGTCCCGCGGCAGCAGGTCGGGGGTGCGCCGGTTGTTCTCCTGGTCGGTGTACCAGCGGTCGGCCTCCTCCTCACTGTCCGCGTACTGGCCCTTGAACACGTCGGGCACGTATTCGAACATGAACCGCTTGCCGTCGGAGTCCTTGAGCACCCCGCCGTCACCGCGCACGCCCTCGGTGACCAGGATGCCCTTCACGCTCGGCGGCCAGACCATGCCGGTGGGATGGAACTGCACGAACTCCATGTTGATCAGCGTCGCGCCCGCCCGCAGCGCGAGCGCGTGCCCGTCGCCGGTGTACTCCCAGGAGTTCGACGTGACCTTGAACGACTTGCCGATCCCGCCGGTCGCCATCACCACGGCCGGTGCCTCGAACACGATGAACCGGCCGCTTTCGCGCCAGTAGCCGAAGGCACCGGCGATCCCGCTGTGCCTGCCCAGGACACCCGTACCCGAGCCATCCTTCAGCAGTTCGGTGATCGTGCACTCGGCGAAGACCTTCAGCTTCGCCTCGTAGTCGCCGTACCGCTCGAAATCCTCCTGCTGCAGCGAAACGATCTTCTGCTGCATGGTGCGGATCAGCTCGAGCCCGGTCCGGTCGCCGACATGCGCGAGCCGGGGATAGGTGTGCCCGCCGAAGTTGCGCTGGCTGATCCGGCCGTCGGGCGTCCGGTCGAAGAGCGCGCCGTAGGTCTCCAGCTCCCAGACGCGGTCCGGCGCCTCTTTGGCGTGCAGTTCCGCCATACGCCAGTTGTTGAGGAACTTGCCACCGCGCATGGTGTCGCGGAAATGCACCTGCCAGTTGTCGTTCGGATTGGCGTTGCCCATCGACGCGGCGCACCCACCCTCGGCCATCACCGTGTGCGCCTTGCCGAACAGCGACTTGCACACCACCGCGACGGACAGCCCGCGCTGTCTTGCTTCGATGACCGCGCGCAACCCGGCGCCACCGGCACCGATCACCACCACGTCGTAGCTGTGCCGTTCCACTTCGGTCATCGAGTTGCCACCTTCGTCCGCCTGGTTGTCAATTCACGAAACGCGGGTCGGCGATGGCGCCGCTGGCCACGAGCATCACGTACAGGTCGGTGAGGACCAGGGTGCCCAGCGTGGTCCAGGCGAGCTGCATATGCCGGTTGTTGAGTTTCGTGACCTGGGTCCACATCCAGTACCGCACCGGATGCCGGGAGAAATGTTTGAGCCGCCCGCCGGTGATGTGCCGGCAGGAATGGCACGACAGCGTGTACGCCCAGAGCAGGACCACGTTGCCGAGCAGGATGATGTTGCCGAGACCGAAGCCGAAACCGCCGGTCCTGCCGTGGAAGGCCACGATCGCGTCGTAGGTGTTGATCAACGAAACGATCGTCGCGAAGTAGAAGAAGTACCGGTGCACGTTCTGCACGATCAGCGGCAGCCGCGTTTCCCCGGTGTATTTCGCGTGCGGTTCGGCGACCGCGCAGGCCGGCGGCGAGAACCACACCGAGCGGTAGTACGCCTTGCGGTAGTAGTAGCAGGTCAGCCGGAAGCCCAGCAGGAACGGCAGCACCACGAAGCCGAGCGGGACGAAACCCGGCAGGTCACCGATCGGCGTGCCGAAATGACTCGAACCCGGCACACACGAAGTGGACAGGCAGGGCGAGTAGAACGGCGTCAGGTAGTGGTATTCGGGGACCCAGTACGCGGTACGCACGAAGGAGCGGATCGTCGCGTAGATGACGAACGCCGCCAGCCCGAGGGTGGTGACCAGCGGCGGCAGCCACCACCGGTCCGTGCGCAGCGTGCGCTCAGCGATGCGGGCCCGTTCGGAGGCCCGGCCGACCGCACTGTCGGCCTGCGCGCTCACCGGTGGTCACGGTGGTAGCCACCAACTCCTTCGTCGTCGGCATCGTGCCACAGCGACGGGTCGTAAGGCCCGTCCGGGATCTTGACGATGTCCGAGCGGTCGACCGGCTTCTGCTGCGCCGGGATCGGGGTCTCCAGGTCGCCGGCGTCGATGTCCAGGCGATCAACGTCGTTGACCAGCCGGCGGACGGCCGACGCGTCGCCGTAGCGGGACCGCAGCGCGCCGACACACTGCCGCAGTTGCCCGATGGCCCGTCGAAGCTCCGCGATTTCGGCGGTGGTGGACATGTCCTACCTCCGGTGTTCGTCGGCTGAGTCCTCGGTACGGACTCTGCCGCTACGGGTGCGATGTGACAAGTAGCACACACCAGGTTCGTCGCGTGATCGAGGTCACCTGAAACGATCATCTTGATCGATTTTGTTTCCTGGATCAGGGCGGCTAATGTGGCCATTGTCACCGGTACGACGCCACCGCCGCCGTCACCTGGAGTACCCGTTTTCTCCTTCCAGCCGAGGCGGTAGCAAGTGCACCAAGTCCACCGAGTCGTCGAGCGAGTCACCCACCGGGTCGCCGAACGCGGCGCCTCGACACGCGCGTCCTACCTGGAGCGCGTGGCCGCCGCCCGGTCGGCGGGACCAGCCAGGGCGGGACTCGGTTGCAGCAACCTCGCGCACGGCTTCGCGGCCTGCGGCGGGACCGATCGGCCGGCCATCCGGGGCCTGCGCAAGCCGGGCGTCGCGATCGTCTCCGCCTACAACGACCTGCTGTCGGCACACCAGCCGTTCGACGAATACCCGGCGTGGATCAAGGAAGCCACGCGGGCGGCGGGCGGAGTCGCGCAGTTCGCCGGTGGCGTGCCGGCGATGTGCGACGGGATCACCCAGGGCAGGCCGGGCATGGAGCTCTCGCTGTTCAGCCGCGAGGTGATCGCGATGGCCACCGCGATCGCGCTGTCCCACGAGATGTTCGACGGCGCGCTGCTGCTCGGTGTGTGCGACAAGATCGTGCCCGGGCTGCTCATCGGCGCGCTGTCCTTCGGTCATCTCCCGGCGATCCTCGTGCCCGCGGGGCCTATGCCGTCCGGGCTACCGAACAAGGAGAAGGCCCGCGTGCGGCAGCTCTACGCCGAGGGAAAGGCCACCCGCGAAAACCTCCTCGACGCCGAGGCTGCGTCGTATCACTCGCCGGGCACCTGCACGTTTTACGGCACGGCCAACTCGAACCAACTGGTCGTCGAAGTGATGGGCCTACACCTGCCGGGTGCGAGCTTCGTCCCGCCGGGCACGCCGCTACGGCGTGCGCTGACCGAAGAGGCCGCGCGCCGGATCGTCGCGCTCGCCCACGATTCCTACACCCCGGTAGCCGAAGTGGTCAGCGAGAAGTCGGTGGTCAACGGGGTCGTGTCCCTGCTGGCGACCGGCGGATCCACCAACCACACCATGCATCTGGTGGCCATCGCCGCGGCCGCCGGGATCGAACTGACCTGGGACGACTTCGCGGATCTCTCGGCGATCGTGCCGCTGCTGGCGAACGTCTACCCCAACGGCAGCGCCGACATCAACCACTTCCATGCGGCCGGCGGCGTGCAGTTCCTGGTGGGCACCCTGCTCGACGCCGGGCTGCTGCACGCCGACGTCCGCACGGTCGCCGGCGACGGCCTGCACCGCTACCGGCAGGAACCCGTGCTCGACGGAGGCCACCTGACCTGGCGCGACGTGCCGACCCGCAGCCTGGACGAGGATGTCCTGCGGCCGGTCGGCAGGCCGTTCGCGGCGGACGGTGGACTGCGCATGCTGTCCGGCAACCTCGGCCGCGCGGTGATCAAGGTGTCCGCCGTCGCGCCCCAACACCGCGTGGTCCACGCGCCCGCCCGCGTGTTCACCGGCCAGCGGGCCTTCGACGCGGCCTTCCGTGCCGGCGAACTCGACCGGGACGTCGTCGTGGTGCTGCGCGGCCAGGGACCGCGCGCGAACGGCATGCCCGAACTGCACGGGCTCACCCCCGCACTCGGTGTGCTGATGGACCGGGGGCACCGGGTCGCGCTGCTCACCGACGGCCGCATGTCGGGTGCCTCGGGCAAGGTCCCCGCGGCCATCCAGCTCACGCCCGAGGCGGCGGTCGGCGGCCCGCTCGCGCTGGTCAGCGACGGCGACCTGATCGAGCTGGACGCCGACGGCGGCACACTCGACGTGCTGGTGAGCGAGGCGGAGTTGGCGGCCCGCCTGCCACGGGACACGCCTTCGGGCGAGGCGGACTGGACCGGCACCGGCCGCGAACTGTTCGCCGCCCTGCGCCATGCCGTCGGTCCGGCCGACCAGGGCGCGAGCGTGTTCGGAACGGCCTTCGCCGGTCCACGCGACCTCGCGCCTTCGCTGGTCAGCGTTTCGTCACCGCGATAGCGTGGCCGCCGGCCGGGCGGTTCTCCATCCACGAGGAGTCTGAGCGTGAAGCACGAGTTGCTGGAACTGTCGCCCGTCATGCCCGTCGTGGTGGTGGACGAGGCCGACGACGCGGTGCCTGTCGCGCGCGCCCTGCTGGCCGGCGGCCTCCGCGTCATCGAGCTCACCCTACGCACGCCCGCCGCCCTCGACGCGATCGAACGGGTCGCGGCCGAAGTGCCGGACATCGTCGTCGGCGCGGGCACGGTGACCACCCCGGAGCAGGCGAAGCAGGCGGCCGACGCCGGTGCGGCCTTCCTGGTCACCCCCGGCATCACGGAACGCGTGCTGGACGCGGCCTTCGCCACCGGCCTGCCGTTCCTCCCCGGAGCGAGCACGGTGTCCGAAGCGATGCGGCTGGCCGAGCGCGGGCTCACCGCACTCAAGTTCTTCCCGGCCGAACCCAGCGGCGGCATCCCGTTCCTCAAGGCCATCGCCGGACCGCTGCCCCAGCTGACGTTCTGCCCGACCGGGGGCATCAGGCCGGAAACGGCATCCGGCTACCTCGCGTTGCCCAACGTCGGCTGCGTCGGCGGCACCTGGCTCGCCCCCAGGGACACCTTGGCCGCCAAGGACTTCGGCCGCATCGAGGAACTCGCCAGGCAGGCGGCGACACTCAGCTGAGATCTCCTCGGGTGGCCGCCAGCTGGCGGGCAACCACCTCGGCACCGGGATTCTGGCCACCGGTGACAGAAATGCGCGGGCCGAGCGGGCGAACTAACCTCGTGGGCAGTCGTTCCGCAGGGAGATCACGGTGCGATGGGACTGGTTCACCGATCCTGACTACTGGGCGTCCCGGCTCGCGTTCCAGCGGATGCTCGCGGCGATCTACCTCGTCGCGTTCCTGGTCGCGGCGAACCAGTTCCGTGCGCTGATCGGCGAGAACGGCCTCCTGCCGGTGCCGAGGTTCCTGCACCGGGTGCCGTTCCGCCGGGCGCCGAGCCTGTTTCACCTGCACTACTCGGACCGGTTCTTCGCCGCCGTAGCCTGGGCGGGTGCCGTGGTATCGGCCGCGCTCGTGCTCGGGCTGTTCGACTCGACGCCGGTGTGGGCGGGCATGCTCGCGTGGGCCGTGCCGTGGGTGCTGTACCAGTCGATCGTCAACGTCGGGCAGACCTGGTACGGATTCGGCTGGGAATCGCTGCTACTGGAAACCGGTTTCCTCGCGATCTTCCTCGGACCCGCCGACACCGCGCCACCGGTGCTCGTGCTGTGGTCGCTGCTGTGGCTGCTGTTCCGGCTCGAGTTCGGCGCCGGCATGATCAAGATGCGGGGCGACGCCTGCTGGCGCGATCTGACCTGCCTGTACTACCACCACGAGACCCAACCCATGCCCGGCCCGCTGAGCTGGTACTTCCACCATCTGCCCCAGCCACTGCACAAGGCCGAGGCGCTGGCGAGCCATTTCACCCAACTGGTCGTGCCGTTCGTGCTGTTCGCCCCGCAGCCTGCCGCCGGAATCGCCGCCGCGTGCGTGATCGTCACGCAGGGCTGGCTGGTACTCAGCGGGAATTTTTCCTGGCTCAACGTACTCACGATCACGCTTGCGGTGTCCGCTTTGGACACTTGCGTGCTCCGGATCGCGCCCCCTCCGCTCGCCGAGCTGCCCACCTGGCACCGGGCCCTCGTCATCGGCGTGACGGTGCTGCTCCTGGTGCTCAGCTACCGGCCCGCGCGGAACCTGGTCTCTCGGCGGCAGTTGATGAACTACAGCTTCGACCGGCTGCACCTCGTGAACACCTACGGCGCGTTCGGCGCGATCACGAAAGTGCGGCACGAGGTGGTCATCGAAGGCACGGACGAACCCGAAATCACCCCCGACACCGTGTGGCGGGAATACGAGTTCAAGGGCAAGCCGGGGAACCCGCGCCGACGGCCACCTCAGATCGCGCCGTACCACCTGCGGCTGGACTGGATGATGTGGTTCGCCTCGCTTTCCCCGCGCTACAGCGAATCCTGGCTGCCAGGACTGACCGAAAAGCTTCTGACGGCCGACCGGCACACGCTCAAGCTGCTCAGGCACGACCCTTTCGGCGGCTCACCGCCAACCTTCGTGCGCGCCCAACTCTTCCGCTACCGCTACACCACTTGGCGGGAGCGGCGGGAAACCGGCGCTTGGTGGGTGCGCGAGCCGCGAGGTCGCGCGCCGCGAATCGGACGGCTCGGTCCGGACGGCGCGGTCGTCGTCCGGACCGAGTAGGAATGAGGGGTGGACGGCGTGCAACCCGCGGCCCTGGCGAAACTGGTGGAACGGTGGTCCCGCGGCCGAGAAGAAGACAGGGGACATCATCACCTGCGGGTTGTTCTCGCATCATCGCTCAAACCCAGCGCTCCTGAACTCTGGCGTGGCGCGGTCAGATTTCGGCGTCTTGCCGCTGCACGCGGTCAGTCGGGGACCGAGTCGTCGAGGAGGGTTGACTCGGCGCCCGCGTTCTTGAGCTCGTCGCGAACCACCGAGTAGGCGAGACCTTGCGGGTAGCCCTTGCGAGCGAGCGTGCCGAGCAGCCGCCGGATGGCGGTTTGCTCGTCGACGCTGGTCATCGAGCGGAGCCGCTTACGCACCAGTTCGCGGGCGCGCTGCTCCTCCGATTCCCGGTCGATCTCCCCCGCCGCGCGCACCGCCACATCGCCGTCGACGCCCTTGCGCTTGAGCTCGGCGACGAGCGTGCTCTTCGCCAGGCCCTGATAGGTGTGGCGAGAACGCACCCACTGTTCGGCGAATGCCGCGTCGTCGACCAGTTTCGCGTTGTCCAGTTTGCCCAGCAGGCTTTCCCGGAGTTCCTCGTCGAACCCCTTGCGGCGCAGCGCCTGCCGGAGCTCCTCCTTGGTGTGAGGGCGGGCGGCCAGGAGATCGAAGCAGATCTCCTTGGCCTTCTTCCACGCCTCTTCCGGAAAAAGCTCCCCCGGATCGACCTTCGCCATCAGAAGTCGACTGGAGCCGGTGCGGCCTCCGAGTCCACCTGCGGCCCGATGCCGAGCTTCTCCTTGATTCGTTTCTCGATCTCGTTGGCGATGTCGGGGTTGTCGCGCAGGAACTTTCGCGCGTTCTCCTTGCCCTGGCCGAGCTGGTCGCCCTCGTAGGTGTACCAGGCGCCGGACTTGCGCAGGATGCCCTGGTCGACACCCATGTCAATGAGCGAACCCTCGCGGGAGACACCCTGGCCGTACAGGATGTCGAACTCGGCCTGCTTGAACGGCGGCGCGACCTTGTTCTTCACCACCTTGACCCGGGTGCGGTTACCGACCGCCTCGCCGCTGTCCTTGAGCGTCTCGATCCGCCGGACGTCCAACCGGACCGAGGCGTAGAACTTCAGCGCCTTGCCACCGGTCGTCGTCTCGGGGCTGCCGAACATCACGCCGACCTTCTCGCGCAACTGGTTGATGAAGATCGCGGTGGTGCCGGAATTGGACAGCGCGCCGGTGATCTTACGCAGCGCCTGGCTCATCAGGCGGGCCTGCAGACCCACGTGCGAGTCGCCCATCTCGCCTTCGATCTCGGCGCGGGGCACCAGCGCGGCGACCGAGTCGATCACCAGGATGTCCAGCGCGCCGGAGCGGATCAGCATGTCCGCGATCTCCAGCGCCTGCTCACCGGTGTCCGGCTGGGAGACCAGCAGCGCGTCGGTGTCCACGCCGAGCGCCTTGGCGTACTCCGGGTCGAGCGCGTGCTCGGCGTCGATGAAGGCAGCGATACCGCCCGCCTTCTGCGCGTTGGCCACCGCGTGCAGGGCGACAGTGGTCTTACCGGAGGACTCCGGTCCGTAGATCTCCACGATGCGGCCGCGGGGCAGGCCGCCGATACCGAGTGCGATGTCGAGGGCGATGGCGCCGGTCGGGATGACCGCGATCGGCGCGCGACCCTCGTCACCGAGGCGCATCACCGAACCTTTGCCGTACTGCTTGTCGATCTGGGCCAGGGCAAGCTCGAGCGCCTTGTCCCGGTCTGGTGCTGCGGGCATGGGAATCCACCTCGCTGTCAGAGCCTGTGGGGGCTGTTACGGGTTTTGAGCTGTTGGCCCGACGCTACGGGCGGGGTACGACAATTTCCGGAGTCTGGCGTCCGACCGGCCCGGAGCTGCCGGTACCCCACACGATAGACGAACACCTGTTCGAGGCAAGTACTGACACGCCGCGGCGACGGACTTTTTCGGCGACCCGGGTTCACCGGCGCTCGGCCGGGATGTCGAACGCCAGGCAGACCTCCCGCCAGATCTCCTTCGCGGGGATCCCCGCCGCCAGCGCCTGCTCGACGGTACGCCCGTCCAGCCCGCTGAAGACGTGGTCCTTGGCCAGCACTTCGGCCCGGCCCGGGCCGAACTCGTCGGCCATCAACCTGCGGAACACGGTGATACGCACCAGAAACAGGGTAGCCGCGCGCAGCGCGTCCGTTGAGGGTGGTGGTGGGCCGGCGGGCGGGGAGGGTAGCCGCGCGCAGCGCGTCCGTTGAGGGAGGTGGCGGGCCCGGCGCGGGGAAGTACCGTGAAGACATGCTCGCACAGGACATGCCCGCCTGGGGGTCGACCGTGCTGACCCTGGCCTCCGCCGCGGTGCTGCTCGGGGCGCTGGTCGTCGCCCTGCGTGCGCTGTGGAATCTCCGCAACCGGAGATAGCTACTCACCCGGCTGGACGGTCCGCTCGAAGTAGTCGGCCAGCTTGGCCGCGGTGAGCGGGATCTGCCCGCTGCCGGGCTTCTGGTAGATCACCCCGGCCAGCGGGCGGTCGGAAACGGTGAACACCAGAACCGCGGAGGTCGTCCCGGACGCCGAGGAGTAGGCGCCGGTCAGTCCGTTGCCCTGCCAGGCGGCCCGCACCTGGTCCCCGCCCACGACGCTGAGCAGCCGGTCGGTGTAGTCCGTGACCGCGCCCTGCGACACCCCGTGCACGTAGGTCACCTGCGCACCGGCCAGTGCGGGTGCGGAGCAGGTGGCCAGCACGCCGATGTTCGTCCCGGAAGGCGGCGCGATGTCCCCGGTGCCCGCGCCCGCGGCGCACTGCCCGTCGGCGATCCGGCCGGCGAGCTGGCGCAGGCAGCCGGTGAACCCTGTGGTGTCGGGCTGCCCCGGCTGGGCGCACTCCGCCGCCGTGTAGGTGGTGGCCGAGGACCTCGACGGCCGGAACAGGTAGGCCGCCCCGGCGGCGAGCAGCACGACCACCGCCGCGGCGATGCCGATCACCAGCTTCCTCCGGCTCCTTCGGGCCGGCCTGGCCACCGGGACGAACGGGAAGTTCGAGGGCGCCGGAAACGCTTGCGGCGGCGGAAACGGGCCGGGCACGGGCGCGACGGGCGGCGCCGCGTAGGGGGCCGGGGGGAGCCCGCCGCCGGCCACGACCTGGCCTTCCACGTTCTGGGTGCGCATACTGACGCCGTCCCGGTTCACATGGTGCGCGCCGAGGGCGACCGCGGTCTCCGGCTGGTCGAGGCTGGCCGGCACCACGCCGAGGTTCTCCGCGATCATCGTGCCGACCAGCGGGAGCCTGCTGGACCCGCCGACCAGGTAGATGCCGGCGAGCCGATCCGGCGTCAGCCCCGCCGCACGCACCGTCCTCGCCAGCAATTCGACGCTGCGCAGCATCGCCGGCCGTACCAGTGCCTCCAGCTCGGCACGGGTGACCAGCACGTCGGTGAACGGCTCCGGCATCGGCACCTCCGTCTGCGGATGCCGGGAGAGCGCTTCCTTCGCGGCCCTCACGTCCTCCTGCAGGGTGCGGCGGGTGCGCCGGTCCGCGGTGGACCCGGGGCGAAGCAGCCGCTGCCAGCGTTGCGGGTCGCGGTGCGAGACCTCCCTGCCGACATGCACCAGCAGCGCCTGGTCGACGTCAAGGCCACCGAGGTCGGGCAGGCCGTCTTCGGCGAGCACGGTGAACCCGCTCTGGGTCGCGCCGACCACGGCGACGTCGAAGGTGCCCGCCCCGAGGTCGTAGACGGCCAGCGCCTGGCCGGGAACCAGCGCCCGGCCCGGAAAGGACGCGAAGTGCGCGGCGGCCGCGACCGGCTCGGGCACCAGTAGCACGTTGCCACGGATCCCGGCCAGCCTCGCGGCGGCCAGCAGGACGTTCCGCCGGACCGGGCCCCACTGCGCGGGATGGGTCAACCTGACCTCTTCGGGGTGCTCGCCGCCGAGCTGGCGGGTGGTCTCGTCGAGCACCCGGCGCAGGACCGCGGCCAGCGCCTCGTTCACCGGCACGACGTCCTGACCGAGCAGCAGGGTCTGCTCGTCGACGCGGCGCTTGGGATTGGGCTCGAACCGGGTGGGATCCAGGCGGGCCCGGCGTTCGGCGTCGCGGCCGACCACCAACGTGCCGTCCTCACCGGCGAACACCGCCGACGGCATCGTGGCCGAGCCGTCCACCTCGACCACGCGCGGAGGCATGCCATGCGCGGAGAGCACGGCGACGGTGTTGGACGTACCAAGATCCACCGACAGCACCCGCACGGCATTCCCTCCCCGATTCACCCAAGCCGGACGTGATGCTGCCATGCCGGGCCGCCCGGTGGGCGTGGTCTCCCCGAAAAGGCTGGGCAACCCGCCGGTGGGCGGTCCGGAGAACGATGCTGCCGGGTACGCCGGCGAAACCCCGATGGGCACTTGGCGCTCGACAACAACCGCGTACGGGGGCGAGGAGGCAGGCCGCCATCTCGGTTACCGGAAACCGGCAATCAATGTCGCGGCCTGGCTACCCGCACACGTGCTTTGAACCATGTTGCCGGGTACGCCGACGAAACCCCCGATAGACACCTGGCGCTCGACAACAACCGTGTACGGGGGCGGGGGGCAGGCCGCCATCCTGGTCACCGGAAACCGGCAATCAACGCCGCGGCCTGGCTGCCCGCACACGTGCTCGACCAAAACTGTCGGTGGGTGGGTTCAAGATGGAGTCATGGGCGACGAGGTGCTCCACCTGTTCTCCCCCGCGACCCGGGACTGGTTCGCGGGGGCCTTCGCCGCGCCGACCGAAGCCCAGTCGGGCGCATGGCAGGCCGCGCGGGCGGGCGAGCACGCCCTGGTGGTGGCGCCGACCGGGTCCGGCAAGACCCTCGCGGCCTTCCTCTGGGCGCTGGACCGGCTGGCCGTCGGTCCACCCCCGGAAAGCCCCGCGAAACGCTGCCGGGTGCTGTACGTGTCGCCGTTGAAGGCGCTGGCCGTGGACGTCCAGCGCAACCTGCGGGCGCCGCTGGCGGGGATCTCGCAGGCCGCGCGCAGGCTGGGCCGGACACCGCCGGAGATCAGCGTCGGCATGCGCACCGGTGACACCCCGGCGGCGGAACGCCGGTCCTTCGGCCGGACACCGCCGGACATCCTGGTCACCACGCCGGAGTCGCTGTTCCTCATCCTCACCTCATCGGCCAGGGAGTCTTTGCGCGGGGTGGAAACGGTGATCGTCGACGAGGTGCACGCCGTGGCGGGCACCAAACGCGGGGCGCATCTCGCGTTGTCCCTGGAACGGCTCGACGCGCTGCTGTCCCGTCCCGCGCAGCGCATCGGGCTGTCCGCCACCGTCCGTCCGGTCGACGAGGTGAGCGCGTTCCTCGGCGGCGTGCGGCCGGTACGGGTGGTGCGGCCGGAACCACGGAAGACGATCGAGGTCCGGGTCGAGGTTCCGGTTGCGGACATGGGAAATCTCGACGCGCCCGCCGCCCCGGTGGAGTCCTTGCCCCTGCCGTCGGAAGGGGGGATCGGCACGCAGGAAGAGATCGCCGGATCCGCCGTTCAGCGACCGTCGATCTGGCCCGCGGTCGAACAGCGGGTGCTCGAACTCCTCCGCGAGCACCGGTCCACGATCGTGTTCGCCAACTCGCGCAGACTCACCGAACGGCTCACCGCTCGGCTCAACGAGCTGGCCGCCGAGCAGACCGAGCTGCAACCTGGACAGCGCTTTCCGGCCGAGGCGATCGGAGAGTCCGGGCTCACCACCGGCGCGGCCGCGACCATCGCCAAGGCGCACCACGGCTCGATGTCCCGGGAGCAGCGCACGCAGGTGGAGGAGGAGCTGAAGTCCGGACGGCTGCCGTGTGTGGTCGCCACCTCCTCGCTCGAACTCGGCATCGACATGGGCGCGGTCGACCTGGTGGTACAGATCGAGGCGCCGCCGACGGTGGCCTCCGGGCTGCAACGGATCGGCCGCGCGGGGCACCACGTCGGCGCGGTGTCGACCGGGGTGATGTTCCCGAAGTTCCGCGGCGACCTCGTCTCGTGCGCGGTGGTGTCCGAACGGATGACCGGCGGCGCGATCGAGGCGGTGCGTTGTCCGCGGAATCCGCTCGACGTGCTGGCCCAGCACGTCGTGTCGATGGTGGCCTTGGAGCCGTGGACGGTCGACGACCTCGCCGCCACCGTGCGGCGGGCGGCGCCGTTCACCGCGCTGCCGGACGACGCGCTGCTGGCCGTGCTCGACATGCTGGCCGGCCGCTATCCGAGCGAGGAGTTCGGGGAGCTGCGGCCACGGATCACCTGGGACAGGGTGACCGGTGAACTGCGCGGGCGTCCCGGCGCGCAGCGGCTCGCGGTCACCTCGGGTGGCACCATTCCCGATCGCGGCCTGTTCACCGTGATGACGCCAGGCGATGGGGAGGCTCCCGGTTCACGGGTCGGCGAGCTGGACGAGGAGATGGTCTACGAGTCCAGGGTCGGCGACACCATCCTGCTGGGCACCTCCTCGTGGCGGGTCACCGACATCACCCATGACCGGGTGATCGTGGTGCCGGCGCCCGGCGAGCCGGCCCGCATGCCGTTCTGGAAGGGCGACGCGCCGGGCAGGCCGCTGGAGCTCGGCAGGGCGCTGGGCGCGTTCGTCCGCGAACTGTCCACATCGGACGGGCTGAAGGCCAGGACGCGGGCCGAAGCGGCCGGGCTCGACGAGCGCGCCCGTGACAACCTGCTGGCGTACCTGGAAGAACAACGAGCCGCGACCCGGCACATCCCCAACGACCGCACCATCCTGCTGGAACGTTTCCGCGACGAGCTCGGCGACTGGCGCATCGTGCTGCACTCGCAGTTCGGCGCGCAGGTGAACGCACCGTGGGCGCTGGCGATCGCGGCCCGGCTGCGAGAGAACCGCGGGGTGGACGCGCAGGTCATGCACTCCGACGACGGCATCGTGCTGCGCCTGCCGGACGCGCTGGACAGCGACGGCGGCGAAGTCACGGTCGGCGCCGAGGACGTGCTGATCGATCCCGACGAGGTGGAGCAGCTGATCGTGGCCGAGGTCGGCGGCTCGGCACTGTTCGCGGCACGGTTCCGGGAGTGCGCGGCGCGGTCGCTGCTCCTTCCGCGCCGGGATCCCCGGCGGCGCACCCCCTTGTGGCAGCAGCGGCAGCGGGCGTCGCAACTGCTGGCCGTGGCGGCCAAGTACGAACGGTTCCCGGTCGTGCTGGAGGCCATGCGGGAGTGTCTCCAGGACGTCTACGATGTGGGCGGCCTACGAGAGCTGATGACCGACGTGCGCGCGCGGCGGGTGCGGGTCGTGGAGGTGGAGACGCAGTCCGCGTCTCCGTTCGCCCGCAGCCTGATGTTCGGTTATGTGGGCATGTTCCTGTACGAGACGGACGCGCCGCTGGCCGAGCGGCGTGCGGCCGCGTTGTCGCTGGATTCCGCGCTGCTGGCGGAACTGCTGGGCACCGAGGCGATCCGGGAACTGCTCGACGCCGAAGTGGTCGGCCAGATCGAGCGTTCCCTGCAGCGGCTCGACCCGGAGCGGCACGCCCGGGACGTGGAGGACGCGGCCGACCTGCTCCGGTTCCTCGGCGACCTGTCCGAGGAGGAGGCCACCGCTCGCGGGGTCCGGCCGGAATGGCTGTCCGAACTGGTCTCCCGGCGGCGCGCGATCCGGGTCCGGATCGCCGGCGAGGAGCGCGTGCTCGCGATCGAGGACGCCGGCCGGGTCCGGGACGCGCTCGGGGTCGCGTTGCCCATCGGTGTGCCGGAGGCGTTCACCGAACCGGTCGCCGATCCGCTGGGCGACCTGCTGGCCCGCTACGCGCGCACGAGGGGTCCGTTCCCGGCCAGACAGGCCGCCGAACGGTTCGGTCTCGGCACCGCCGTGGTCGGGGGCGTCCTGGACCGCCTGACCGCCGAGGGCCGGCTCGTGCGTGGTGAGCTGAGCCCGGTCGGCCATCCGGATTCACCTGGCGTGGGCACGGAGTACTGCGATGCGGCTGTCCTGCGCCGGCTCCGCCGAGCCTCGCTGGCGAGGCTCCGCGCCGAGGTGGAACCGGTGGAACCGGCCGCGCTCGGGCGGTTTCTGCCGTCCTGGCACGGGGTCGGCGGCAGGATGCGTGCCGCGCCGACGGCGGATGACGTGCTCTCGGTCGTCGAACAGCTGGCCGGGGCGCCACTGCCGGCCAGTGCGGTGGAGTCGCTGATCCTGCCCAGCAGGCTGCCCGGTTATTACCCAGCTCTGCTGGACGAGTTGACCATCGCCGGCGAAGTCACCTGGGCGGGCTGCGGCGCGCTGGCCGGCGGCGACGGGTGGCTCGCGCTGGCACCGGCGGACGTCGCGGACCTGCTGCTGCCAGAACCGGACGAGCAGGCGCCGTCCGGTCCGCTGCACGGCGCAATCTTGTCTACTTTGGATGGTGGAGCGCAGTTCTTCCGCCAGATGGTCGACCGGGTCTCCCTACTGGTCGACCAGGCCCCGAACGACGCCGACGTGGTGGCGGCACTGTGGGATCTGGTCTGGGCCGGCCAGGTCACCGGCGACACGCTGGCGCCGCTGCGCGCGCTGGTTTCCGGCCGCGGCGCGACGCACAAGCCACGCCAGTCCGCGCCCCGTGGTCGCTACGCGCGGATGCGGGCCGGCCGGCCCGCCATGCCGTCGCGAACCGGGCCGCCGACGGTGGCGGGCCGGTGGGCGCTGACCCCGCCCCGCGAAGTGGATCCCACGCGGCGAGCCCATGCGCGCACCGAAGCGTTCCTGGAACGGCACGGCGTGCTCACCCGTGGTGCGCTGGAGACCGAACGGGTCACGGGCGGATTTTCCGCGATCTACAAGGTGCTTCGCGGCATGGAGGATTCCGGGCAGGTCATCAGGGGCTATGTCGTCGAGGGACTCGGCGCCGCCCAGTTCGCCGCCCGCGGTGCCGTGGACCGGCTCCGCGCGTTTTCCGACCCGACCGGTTCCCGGCGGGCGCTCGACGCGATCGTTCTCGCCGCGACCGATCCCGCTCAGCCCTACGGCGCCGCGCTGCCCTGGCCCGCTCCGGCCGGCGACACCAAGCATCGCCCGGCACGGAAGGCAGGCGCACTGGTCGTGCTCGTGGACGGGATTCCGGTGCTCTACGTCGAGCGCGGCGGCCGCTCGCTACTGTCGTTCACCGATGAGGAACCAGCCCTGCGCGCGGCCGCCAATGCCCTCTCACAAGCGGTCCGGGAAGGCTGGCTGGGTCAACTCTCCGTGCAACGAGCCGACGGCGAGCACGCGCTGACTTCGGCCCTCGCCGCTGTCCTGCGCGACGCCGGCTTCCGCGCCACCCCGAAAGGACTCCGGCTCCGAGCGTGAAGCGGTGTTCAGCCACGCATCAAGCTGTTCATCCAGTTCGTCTCGATGCGCGGGGGTGGCCGAAAACAGAAACTCAGTGCGGGTCGGCTCGCATACCCTGAACATGCCGGCGGCTGTGTGCCTATCCCTGCGACGCAGGGCGCCCGGCACGCCGAACAGCTACCACAAAGCAGACGTATCCAGTAGATACGAGATCGCTCGAAAGCCGCCCGGCGGGCTTCCTCGGCAGCCGCCTGAGCGGCAACTGGCTTGTCAAAGTCGCCTCACGCTCCCCGCGCGGCGAGGTCCTCGAAGGCTTCGAGCCGCTTCACCCGATCAGCGTAGGATCGCAGGGGCGGCGTTCACCGTCTGCGTCTTGGTCGTGGTACCCGTGAGGCGCATGGCCGCGGCCAATGCTTCATGATCGAGGTCGATCTGCGTTACGGACATAGGGATCACCTCCATGTTGAATGTTGGTGACGTACCAAGATAGGACACGTCACCAACACGAGGCGAAGGATCTGGATCGATGGCGATGCGGGAACTGCGGTACTTCGGGGATCCGGTGCTCAAGACGCCCTGTGACCCGGTGACCCGCTTCGACAAGGCCATCGAGTCGCTGGTGACCGACCTGCTGGACACCGTCAAACCGGCGGGTCGGGCCGGGCTGGCCGCGCCGCAGATCGGGGTGGGTCTGCGGGTGTTCAGCTACGACGTGGACGACCAGTTCGGCTACGTGATCAACCCCGAGATCGTGGAACTGTCCGAAACCACGCCTGAGATCGACGAGGGCTGCCTGTCGGTGCCGGAACTGTGGTTCCCCACCGTCCGTGCCGAACGCGCGGTGGTTCGCGGTGTCGATCTGCGCAACGAACCCGTGGTGGTGGAAGGGAAAGGCGTCATGGCGCAGTGCCTGCAGCACGAGACGGACCACCTCGACGGGCTGCTGTACCTCGACCGGCTGACCAAGGACCGCAAGCGGCAGGCGATGCGGGAGGCCAGGAACAAGGCCTGGTTCTGGAACCGCCGTTAGTACTACAGGGCTGGATCGACTTCAGTCTGGCGATAGCTCCTGGTCGCAACCCTGTGGACAGTTGGGCGCTTGCGGCATCGCCGCAGGTCACACCCAGAATATTCGTTCACCCGCCTGGCTAGACCTCGCCCAGAGCGCGCGGCGTGGCACCCTGGGGGATGGCGATCCGGATCAGGCCCTCTTCCTCCGGTTGCTCGGGGACGAGTCCGGCGCGCACCGCGGTACGAAAGATCCCGTCGCGGCCAGGCAGGGACATGGCCACCAGTTTCCGGTGCCCGCGTGCCGCGGCCAGTACGGCCAGCCTCGCCATCAGCGCGCTGCCGATCCCCTTGCGCTGCCAGGCGTCCTCGACGAGCAGGGAGACCTCCGCGATTTCACCGGTCGCCCCGCCGATGAACTGCCCCAGCCCGACAACCTCTTTCCCGCAAATCGCGAGCAGGCTGAGGCCGCGCGGCGGCATGAGCAACCGGTGCAGCCAGCGGCGGGGCATGCTGCGCGCTCCGGCCTGATAACGCTGGAACAGGGTGTCCGCCGAGCATCGGGCGTGCAGCGCCAAGACCGCGTCGGCGTCGCCGGGCTGTCCGTTCCGAAGAACGATCATGGCCCCGTCGGTGCAGGTCACCACGCTCGACCTGGCGACATTCGTCCGCGCACTCTCCAGCAGGCCCAGCAGCGCCTCCGCCCTGGCGACCTCCAATTGTACGAAGGGCGCCCACCGGCGGCGGGCGACGAACGCACGCTTGCCGTCGACGGCGAAGGCCATCCGATGGCCGCCCTCGGTCCGTGCGGGATTCGCCTCGGCGAGCGGCACGACGGTCACCAGGTCGGCGGCCAACACCTCCCGCAGCACTTCCGCGGACCGCGCCGGGTCGTCGACAGCCCGGCTCGCGGCAGTGAGGGTGGCAGCGGAGGCGTCCACCAATTCGCGCACATCCGCGTCGGTGATGCCGGAGCAGCCGCAGCCTTCCTCTCGGACGGCCTTGATCAGCTGCGTCTTGGTCAGCCCGGCGGCCGGCTTGATCACGACCTCGTCCAGCACGCCTCCCGGCACCGGAAGCACTGTCAGGCCCAGGATGTTGCACTCCAGGTCCGCCATCCGGATCGCGATCCTGGCCAGCATGCCGGGCCGGTCGTCCATCCGAATCCGCACTCGCCAGGTAGCCCAGGAAGTCTCGTCCTCCGCGGCCGAAGACCAGGCCTGCGGCGGTCTTTCCGGCATCGGGGCGGTCGGGGTCCGGTGAGCACGTCGAATCTCCATTCGGTAACGATCCCGCCTGAGTGTTGCGGATCGAGGACCCGAATGTTTCGCGATTGTCAGCGTTGGACCGGGGTGCGCAATCCCGCCGAAACAAGCATGAAAACGTTGTTCAGTCCGAGAAGACGAATTCAGGCCGCGAAGCTCGCGCAGCCGCTCGGGTGCCCCCGCCATCCCCTTCACGGAATCCACGACTATCACGGCGACCGCCCCGGTCGCGGTGTAGCTCGGCACCTCCTTGTCCTTGGCCTGGAGCTCCGGCACGAAGACCAGGTCGAGCGTACGACCGTCGGACGTCGGCGCACGCACGACGCTGTCATCGCCGGCTTCCCGGCCCAGCAGTCTCGCCCTGAATTCGGCCGGCCTCCGCCGAGAGACCGCGTCGATGGCCAACCACTTCAGTACCGGCATGGCTCCCGTGTCTGTCCAGCAGCGCTTCCCCACGTACTGGATTCATCGGGTGGCCAGCCTCAGCAGTGCCCACAGTTGCGCGATGGCATCGGGATCGCCGTCCCAGGTGACCGCGTGGTGCCCGACCCGGCCCCACAGCCACAGGTACAGCGACGTCGGCGAACCGGACACGATGGCCTCGGCCCGCTCGGCTTCGGCGGTCGAGCAGTGCCAGGCGACCGTCTCCTCCGGCCCCGCCCGCGCGATCCAGGTGTGCCCGGCGGTCCGCAGTGCGACGGACCTGGTCGTGGTCCCGGACAGGCCGAGCATCGGCAAGCGCCGCCCGAACCACACCGCCAGCACCTCGTCCACGCCGTCGACGGCGATGTCCTCGGCGATCTCGGTGAGGCCTGGGCCGGCCGCGCTTTCGACGTCCGTGCGATGGATGGTGGTCTCGTGCGCCATGCGGCGGGACCAGAACCAGTAGGTCCGATCCGCCGGCCACCAACTGGCCGCGAAGCTGCCAGGCTCGTGCGCGGTCAACTCGCCGAGCAGTTCCGCCAGCCCTGCTCGCAGGAAGTCCTCGAGCGACTGGCCCGGCTCCGGGTCCTGCTGCCATTCCCAGGGCCGTCGCCCTTCGGTGATCCACAGCCGCGCGACCCGGTAGACGCCGCCAACGTGCCGGATCACCTCTCCGATGGTGAATCCCGGGCAGGCCGGCACCGGCGTGCCGGCCGGTGCGGCGCGGGCGGCACCGGTGAGCAGTTCCGCCTCCGTGCTCAGGGCCTCGAGCAGCCTGCCGTGGTCGATCAACGCCTGTCCCGGCATCACGTGCCCGTCTTCGTGCGGCCTCGCGGCGAGATCCGATCCGGACACGCGGTCACGGCTCGCCTCGGCCGGCGCGACGCGATTTCGCTTCCCGTTGCGCGGGGATGAAGCCGCTGGCCCGGCCGCCGCGCACCACCCGGTCGACGATCTCGAGGAACTGCCCGGCCTGCCGGAGCAGGTCGTCGGCCGCCCTCGTGGTGATCCGGCGCGTGATGCCGGCCTGCGCCGCGGCTTGCGCGGCCGAGTTCGCGGCGAAGAACGCGGCCCACTCGCCCAGCTCGGGTGCGGCGGATTCGAGCAGCACCCAGACGCTGGCCGGCCGGGCGCGGCCCCGGTGCGGCCGGCCACGAGCGGAGAGCACGGCCGCGCCCGCGCGCAGCGCCGCCAGGTACGAGGCGATGAACCGAGGTACGGGCTCCAGCACGTCCTCGGCTTCGGCGAGCCCGCGCCGGGCCTCGGCGAGCAGGCTCAGTGCGGCGGACGGCGCGGGTGGCGACGCCGGAAACGGCAGTTCCGGCTGCCCGGCTCCGGCGCGGGATGCGATGGCAACGGACATTGCCCCTCCCTGCTTGACGGATCGATGGCGGTACCCCGGCGCCGAAACGCTTCCCCCGTCCCCACACCGGGGTACCTGACCGGCGAGCGCTCACCGGATCTCGAACCTTTGTTCGAGCAAGTTCAGCGTAACTTCGAACACGTGTTCGTTCAAGTCCCGCATCGGGTTCGGACAGGACGTCACACGATCGGATGAGAACGCGACAGCCGGGAACCACACGCGCGCGGAAAACGACCTCCATGGAGTCACGCCGGGCCGGTCCGCCCCAGCGCCCACCTGCCCGGCGTCACATTCCGGTTCACCGAGCAATCGGGTGAAGGCACCTGTACCGGCCTCGAGAGGAGATTCGGATCAAGCACGGATGCCGCGGAACCGGCAAGAGCTGTGGGTGCTGCGAGAACTGCAAGTAGGAATTGGCACCCCACCACTCAGTCAAGGCAGGAGGTGACCTGATGCGCTGCACGGACTGCAACTGCGGCGGAACGAAGAACTGATCGCGACGCTCCTTCAAGCTCGACAGGGACACCCCCAGGGCGGCGAGCACGACAGGCGGCTCGACCGCTGCCGGACTCGTCGACCTGGGGACACCCGGATCTGCCTAGATCCTGGTCACCTTCACTCCGCTGCTTCGCGCCTTCTGCGCGACGGCCCGCTCAGCGCGATACGCCTGATCGCATACCCCGCGGTTGCGGGCAACGAAACCGGAATCCGAGTGGCGCTCGCCGGGGGGACACAGATTGGTCGCGTGGCACCTCCCGGCCGCACGACGTCAAGCCCCAGCGGTCGCCGCGCGGCCGGTGGTACGTCAAATGCCGGAGATCGGGCTCGTCGGCCAAGATCGGCCGATAGCGTCAAAGACCGTTAAAAGCCCATTGCAACCACGCGGGAACTTTCCGGCCGGGCCGGACGACCTGCACGGCATGATGCTCAGGCGCATATCCGCCGCCCTCGCGCTGACCGGCCTCGCGATGGTGGCCGCCCCGTTCCCGGCGCTGGCCCACACCGAACTCGACAGCAGTGACCCGGCCGAAGGCGCCTCGCTGGCCGCCGCGCCCACCCAGGTCCGGCTGAAGTTCGCCGAGGCCGTCACGCTTCCCGCCGACCCGATCCTGGTCACCGGACCGGGCGGCGCGAAGTGGACGGTCGGCAAGGCCAGCACCGCGGGACCGGTGGTCAGCGCCCCCGTCGAAGCGACCGGTCCCGCGGGCCCGTACGTGCTCGACTACACCGTGATCTCCGACGACGGGGATCAGGTCAAGGGCACCGTCCACTTCACGCTGACCGCCGCGGCGGGCGCCTCGAGCAGCGCGGCGACATCGTCGGCGGCCCCGTCGAACGCACCCTCCACCGCGCCCGCTTCGCCGAGCCCGACCGCCCAGGCGAGTCAGCCCAGCAGTGGCTTCCCCGCCTGGGCGTGGATTCTCGTCGTCGTGGTGGTCGCGGTGGTGGTCGGTGGGCTGCTTGTCGCACGCAGCCGCCGCTCATCGGGGTAACCCGGGATACGCCGTCGCCCACCGCGGCGGTACGTGATCTCATAAACCCATGAGCAGCCTCGAGCATCCCGCGGTCGCGAAGGTGGCCGCCGCCCTGGCCGAAGCGGGCCTACATCGTGCCGCCGAAGGAATCCGCGTTTTACCCGCCGAGGTACGCACCGCGGCGCAGGCCGCCGAGGCGCTCGGGGTGGCGGTCGGCGCGATCGCCAACAGCCTCGTGTTCCGCACGAACTCCGGCGAGCCGCTGCTGGCCATGACCTCCGGGGCTCACCGGGCGGACACCGCCACCCTGGCCGCCCTGGCCGGCGCCTCGACGGTGGAGAAAGCGGACCCGAAGTTCGTCAAGGAACACACCGGGCAGGTCATCGGCGGCGTCGCGCCGGTGGGCCACCCCCGGGTGTTGACCACTTTCGTCGACACCGCGCTCGAAGGCTATGCGGTCAGCTGGGCCGCCGCCGGGCACGCCAGGTCGGTGTTCCCGACCACCTACGCCGATCTCCTGGCGCTGACCGGCGGACGCGCGGTGGAGCTGGGATCATGACCGCCGTGTCCCCCCGGCCCTCGCGAGCCATCCAGTTCGTCCGGCTCTCCCCGGACGAATTCCGCACCAGGCTGCGCGAAGCGCTCGCGATCTACGTGCAGGCGATGCGCTACCCGTCGGGCACGGCGGAGCAACGCGCCCCGATGTGGCTCACCCACGCGCTACGCGAGGGCTGGCGCGGTGTCGCGGCCCTCGACGCCGACGGCACGATGCTCGGCGTCGCCTACGGGTACCGCGGCAGCCCCGGGCAGTGGTGGCACGAGCAGGTGCGGCGCGGGCTGGTGCGAGAGGCGGGCGAGGAGGTCGCCACCGCCTGGCTGACCGACTACTTCGAGCTGACCGAGATCCACGTCCGCCCGCGGAACCAGGGCCACGGCATCGGCGAGGACCTGCTACGCATGCTGCTCGACGGGGTACCGAACCGGCACGTGCTGCTGTCCACTCCGGAGGGACCGAGCCGGGCGTGGAAGCTGTACCGGCGGGTCGGCTTCGGTGACGTGCTGCGCGACTACCACTTCGCCGGCGATCCACGCCCGTTCGCGATCCTCGGCCGTACGTTGCCGTTGCCCGCCGGATAGCTCCGGCGGGCAAAAAGGCGCCTATCCCCGCGAGTAACCGATGCCGAGCGCGGCCACCAGCAGACCGGTGCCGCACCAGCCGGTCACGCCGAGCTGGTCGTGCAGCAGGAACGCCGACAGCACGGCGGCCGTCAACGGTTCGAGCAGAGCGGAAAGCGCTGTCACGACGGGTGGCGCGTGCCTGAGCCCGCGGAAGTACGCGGCGTAGGCGACGGCCGTCGGCACGATCCCGAGGTAGCACGCCGCACCGAACACGTCGAGCCGCAGTGGCAGTGCCATGCCCGACCAGAGCGCGGCCGGGGCCAGGAGCAGTCCGCCGACGAGCAGCCCGAATGCCGTGGTACGCAAGGGATCCAGGCCGTCGACCGGACTGCGGGACAGCAGGGTGAGCGTGCCGAATCCGGTGGCGCACAACAACGCCAGCGCCACCCCGCCCACGAGCCGCCACCCGCCCGCGATGCCTTCCGGCGACCACGTCAGCAGCACCAGGCCGAACACCGCGCCGGTGATCGAGACGATGGTGGTGTTGCCTGGTCTGCGCCGCTCCCGGACCGAAGTGGCCAGTGCCACGAAGACGGGCACGCTGCCGATGGTGATCATCGTCGCGATGCTCACCGAGGTCAGGGAAACCGCGGCGAAATAACAAGCCTGGAACAGTCCGAGCAGGACTCCGGCGGCGAGCAACCGCCGCACCAGCGGAATGGTCCAGATCATTTGTCGCAGGCCGCCGGAGAGGGCGAGGAAGACCATCATGGCGCCGCCGCCGAGCAGCAGCCGGTAGGTCGCGACGGGCAACGGCCGCAAGCCCGCCTTGGCGGCGAGGAGGGAACCGGACAGACCGCCGGTGCCCCACAGGATTCCGGCGAGGATCAGCGCGCTCGCCGACCGGCCGCGCGCGGGCGCGGCAAGAAAAGTGGGCATGAAGAAATCGCTCCAGCGTCGATGGGTCGATGGACGACGCGGGGCGAGAGGGCGCGGACGCGCCCGGGCTCGGGAGAAGGTGCTCGCCCCGCTCAGGAGCGGGGCGGTGGGGTGACGCGGAAGATCCGGTGCATGGAAAGAAACCCTAGTCCAGGGCGGCGAGTTGTTCGCGGAGTGTATCCAAACCCATACCGCCCAGCCGCAGCGCGCGGGTGTGGAACTCCTTGATGTCGAAGGAATCCCCTTGCCGCTGCCGCGCCTCTTCGCGCGCCTGGAGCCACAGCCGTTCCCCGAGCTTGTATGCGGGGGCCTGGCCCGGCCAGCCGAGGTAGCGATCGATCTCGTCCCGAACGTACGCCTCGTCGATGACCGTGCGGGTCAGCAGGAACTCGAGCCCGAGCTCGGGGGTCCAGCGCTCGCCCTCGTGGAACGCCGTGCCCGACGGGATCTCCAGCTCCAGGTGCATGCCGAAGTCCACGACCACCCGAGCGGCGCGAAAGAGCTGCTCGGACAGCATGCCCAGCAGCTCACCGGGGTCGGAGAGATAGCCGAGGTCCCGCATCAGGCGCTCGGCATACAGCGCCCAGCCTTCGGCATGCCCGGAGGTGAACGCCAGCAACCGCTGGAACCGGTTCAGCGAGGCGCGCTGGTACACCGCGGTCGCGATCTGGAGATGGTGGCCCGGCACGCCCTCGTGGTAGACAGTGCTGACCTCACGCCAGGTGACGAACTCCTCCTTGCCCGGCGGAAG
This sequence comes from Amycolatopsis sp., assembly GCF_035276945.1. Taxonomy (GTDB): domain Bacteria; phylum Actinomycetota; class Actinomycetes; order Mycobacteriales; family Pseudonocardiaceae; genus Amycolatopsis_E. Next base: position 146,709 of record NZ_DATELF010000152.1, read on the forward strand.
CGACCACCACATCCGGCCCGGTCGCGAGAAGTCCTCGTCCGGGCCCGTGTAGTAGGCGCCGACGCTCCCACCCGGCGGAGCGATCCGGCATTCCAGGGCCATCAGTTCGTCGGGGATGTCGAAGTGCTTGCCGCGTAACTCGGCCAGCGCCGTGTCGGACAGCCGCTGCATCCACTGCTCGAAGGCCTGCCTGCCCCGCACGCGGTAGCGCGGATCCTCGTCCAGCACCGACGCGGCCTCGCCGGCGGTGGCGCCCGGCTTGATCTTGCCGGCCACCTCGCGCATCTCGGCCTCGAGCCGGGAGAACTCGCCCCAGCCCCATTCGTAGGCCTCACGCGGGTCGAGCGCGGCGCCGATGAAATACCGCGACCACAGCCGATACGCGTCCTCGCCGACCGCGTCCTTGACCTTGGCCTTGGGCGCCAGCTCCGCGCGCAGGAACCCGGCGAGCTCGGCGTAGGCCTCCCGCGCAGCGCGGGCTCCCCGCTCGAGATCCGCCCGCAACGCCTCACGCACGTCCCCGGCGGCGGCGATCATCGTCTGGAAGTAGCCGTCCTCGCCGCTGAGCCCTGCCCAGGTTTCGGCCTGCTCGGCCACCTTGGTGACCTGCCGCAGCGCGGGCGCGTTGCCCGCGTCGGCCGCGGCGAGCAGGGACACGCGGACCCCGGCGAGGGAGTCGGGGACACTGGCCAACCGGGTCGCGATCGTGGCCCATTGTTCCGGGGTGTCCGTGGGCATCATGTCGAACACGATCCGCACGTCCTGGACGGGGCTGGCGATCGTGTTGAACGAAGCCAGGTCCAGGCCCGCTTCGTGGATCTCCAGGTCCAACCCGACCCGCTCGGTGAACACCGCCTTGGCCGACCGCTCGCCGTCATCGCCCGGTTCCACGGCCCGGACGGCCTCCAGCGTGCGTTTGGCCAGCTCGGCCCGTGCGGCGTGCCCGTCCGGGGAGTAGTCCGTCAGCTTGTCGTCGTAGCCGGGAATGCCCCAGGCCGTGGCGGCGACGGGGTCGGCGGCGGCGAGTTCCTCGACAAAGGCGTCGCAGATCTGGTGGACGGAGGCCATGCCCCCCAACCTAGCGGGTGTTGCAACGGGGTTAAATCCGAAGCGGGACCAGGCCGAGCCGGTTCACCACCTCACGGGTGGCCTTGGACCGGTTGAACGTGTAGAAGTGCAGGTCCGGCACGCCTTCGGCGATCAGCCGTTCGCACAGCTCGGTGACCACGTCCAGCCCCTCGGCACGGAACGCCTTCGGGTCGTCGGCCAGCGGCTCGAGCCGGTTGAGCAGCTTGCTCGGGGCCGGGGCACCGGAGAGCCGGATGGTGGTGTGCAGGGTGCGCGGCGTGGTCAACGGCATCACGCCGGGGATCAGCAGGGCCGTGCAGCCGGCGGCGGCGACCCGGTCCCGGAGCCGGAGGAAGTCCTCGGCCTCGAAGAACAGCTGTGCGATGGCGAAGTCGGCGCCGGCCGTGAACTTGCGGACGAGGTACTGGGTGTCGGTCTCCAGATCGGGCGAGCGCGGGTGCCCGTAGGGAAATGCGGACACGCCGACGCAGAAGTCGCCGAGCGAGCGCACCAGGGCGACGAGTTCCTCGGCGTAGCTCAGGCCCTGCGGATGCCGCACCCACTCGCCGTAGGGGTCGCCGGGCGGGTCACCGCGGAGGGCGAGGATGTTGCGCACGCCGACGGCCGCGTACCAGCCGATGACGTTGCGCAGCTCGGCCAGGGAGTGGTCGACGGCGGTGAGGTGAGCCATCGGCACGAGCGTGGTCTCCGTGGCCACCCGGGCGATGCTGCGGATCGTTCCGTCACGGCTCGACCCGCCCGCCCCGTAAGTGATCGACATGTACGCCGGGTCGAGCGGCTCCAGCTCGCGGATCGACCGCCACAGCACCGACTCGTCGGCCGCGTCACGCGGCGGGAAGAACTCGACGGAGAAAGCCGTTCTTTTGCCTTGCAACCGCTCCACGACCGACGTCATGGGGGTCATGGTATTCCAGACCAGGGAGCGGGTTGGCTATGTGGGAGCGAACTCTCTGTCCTCGCCCCGGACAGCCCAGCGCCGCGCGAGCACCGCGCAGATCATCAGCTGCGCCTGGTGGAACAGCATCAGCGGCAGCACGATCAGCCCGACGGCGCCGGCCGGGAACAGCACCGTCGCCATCGGCAGGCCGCTGGCCAGGCTCTTCTTCGACCCACAGAAGACGATGGCGATCTGGTCGGCGCGGGAGAAGCCGAGCCGCGATGTCGCGAGTTTCAGCACGCCCAGCACCGCGAAGAACAGCGCCACGTTGACCACGAGCAGCCCGCCCAGCGCGAGCAGGCTGATCTCGTGCCAGATCCCGGCCACCACGCCCTCGCTGAACGCCGTGTAGACGACGATGAGGATGGTGGTCCGGTCGGCGCGGCCGACGATCTTCTTGTGCGCCGCGATCCAGCCACCGATCCAGCGCCGCGCGAACTGGCCCGCCACGAACGGGGCCAGCAGTTGCAGCGCGATCGAGGTCAGCGAGTGCAGGGAGAACCCGGCGCCGGTGGTGTTCAGCAGCAGCCCGACCAGCAACGGGGTGACCACGATGCCGACCAGGCTGGAGAAGGAGGCGGCGCAGATGGCCGCTGCCACGTTGCCTCGCGCGATCGAGGTGAACGCGATCGAGGACTGCACGGTCGAGGGCAGGGTACACACGAAGATCACCCCTGCCGCGAGCGTCGGCGTCAGCACCGCGGGCACCAGCAGCCGGGTGGCCAGTCCCAGCAACGGGAACAGCACGAAGGTGGCGGCGAGGATGGTCAGATGCAGCCGCCAGTGCCGCAGCCCGGCCAGCGCCTCCGAAGTGGACAGCCGCGCCCCGTAGAGGAAGAACAGCACGCCCACGCCGATCGAGCTCACCGTCGACGCGATCTCGGCACCCTGGCCGCGCGCGGGCAGCAGGCAGGCGATCCCCACGGTCGCCAGCAGGGCGAGGATGAACGGGTCGATCCGAAGTTTGGCGAGCACGGCGGCACCGCGCATGGAGTCTCCCTTCCCCGGGGCCACGGGGAACCCCCGTAAAGCACCGCACGAACGTCACCGTCAATCCTCCGGGGTACCCGGTGGATTGTGAAGTATGATCGCTGCCATAACTGTTATCGCGTCTCGTGATAACTTCGGCCGGTGCTCGATCCGGTATGGCTCAAGACCTTCCTGATGGTCGCCGAGACCCGCAGCTTCACCCGGGCCGCGGACCGGCTCGGCCTGCGTCAGTCCACCGTCAGCCAGCACATTCGTAAGCTCGAGCAGGCGATCACGCAGCAGCTGTTCGTGCGGGACACGCATTCGGTCGACCTGACTTCGGACGGTGAGGCGATGGTCGGTTTCGCCGGAAACGTGATCGAAACGATGGACCGCGCCATGAGCTATTTCACGGGCACCGAACTGCGGGGCCACGTCCGGTTCGGAGCTTCCGAGGACTTCGTGGCCGGCCCGCTGCCGGAAATCCTGCGCGGGTTCCGGCGCACGCATCCTCGGGTGGACCTGGAACTGACCGTGGCCCTGTCCGGTTTGCTGCACGAGAAGCTGCGGGCCGGTGGGCTCGACCTGGTGCTGGCCAAGCGGGGCGCCGGAGAGGGCACGGGGAGTCCGCTGTGGACGGACGGGCTGGTCTGGGTGGGGCGCGAAGGGATCGAACTGGACCCGGATGCGCCGGTGCCGCTGATCGTCTACCCGCCACCCAGCATCACCCGGGCTCGCGCGCTGGAAGCCTTGCGGCGCAGCGGAAAGCACTGGCGGATGGGCTGCACCAGCGGCAGCCTGAACGGGTTGCGCGCCGCCGCGCTGGCCGGGCTGGGGGTCGCCGTGTTCGCCCGCGGCCTCATCCCCGACGGGCTGGTCGAACTGCCGCCCGGCCACGGTTTGCCGGACCCGGGCGAGGTCGAGTTCATCCTCACCGGACGACGTTCGGCGATGCGGGGGCCGGCGGCGGCGCTGTCCGACGCGATCCGCGCCGAAGCCGGCCGGCTGAGCGTTCCCGCGGGAGCGCGGCGGGCATGAGTGCTGTGCCGACGAGCGTTGTTCCGGCCTCGAACGGTGGCCTCACGGTCACCGGCGCTTCGTCAAAAGGCCGTCACAGCCACGTCACAGCCCCGAGGGCAGGTCGGTTTCGGTGATGCCGGGGCCTTGCCCGGCGCGGATGAACCACTCGGTGCCGAATCGTCCGGGATGGCGAGGAAGAAGGACTGTTCGCTGATCTGATTCGCGTGGGCCCGCATCGCCCGCCGCTTGACGTCCAGGTACGCGGTGACGTCCACGGCCGTGGTGATCTCCGACGCGGCCTTACCCAGCCGCTCACGTCGGGAACCTCCCCGCCGTGAGCCCGGCGAACCGGGCCATGCCCCGGCGCATGTGGTCGCAATTCATCGTGCTCCGGTAGACACGGGCTGTGCCGGCCAGTTCGGCCGCGCGCATGCCTACACGGTGCACCTGGATGTGGTCGGGATGCCCGTAGCCGCCGTTGTCGTCGTAGACGGTCAGCACGTCCGCGTTCTCCTCCCGGAGAACGGCGGCGAGGCGTTCGGCGGCTTCCTCGACCGACGCGGTCCAGAAGGAACCGGGCGCGTCGCTGGTCTCGGTGCCCATCATCCCCGAGTCCTGGCAGCCGAGGAACTCCACTCGCTTGGCACCCAGGATGTCCGTCGCCGCATGGGTTTCCGCCACCCGGCGCCGCCACAGCGGTTCGTCCTCGGCCAGGAAGCGGTACCTCGCCGTGCTCACCGCGGGTCGCGACGACGAGCACCACACGGTGACCTTTCTCGACCTTTCTCGACCTTTCTCGACCTTCCTCGACCTTCCTCGAAGGCCTTGCGCATCACTCCGCCGCAACCGATGCACTCGTCGTCGGGATGGGCATGGAAGTCACCAAGGTCGCCACGGCTGTGACAGCACGGGGACCAGCACAGCGAGGACACCCCCGCACTCCGCCGTCCTGGCGGGAAGCCGGACCATATCCCTATGAACGAGCCGGCAACACACGCCGACGCCGACCTGCCCACGTACCTGGAGCGGGAACTGGCTTGGTTCCTGGCCGAAGCCGCCGACGAGATCCGCCGGCGCGAACCTGGTTTCGTCACCGGTGTCGACGCACTCACGGAGTTCGTGCTGGGCGGAGGGAAACGGCTGCGGCCGACCTTCGCGTGGTGGGCATGGCGTGGCGCCGACGGGGATCCCGAACATGCCGAGGGAGTCCTGCGTGCGGTGGCCAGCCTCGAACTCGTCCAGGCCTGCGCGCTGATCCACGACGACCTGATCGACTCCTCCGACTCGCGGCGCGGCAGGCCGACGGTGCACATCGCCTTCGCGAAGCGGCACGCGGGCGAGAACTGGCTTGGCTCCGCGGAAACGTTCGGACGGGCCGCGGCCGTGCTGATCGGTGACCTGGCGCTGGCCTGGGCCGACGACATGTTCGACACCGCCGCGCTCCCGCCCGCGACGCTGACCGCGGCCCGTCCGGCTTGGCGGGCGATGCGCACCGAAGTCCTTGCCGGGCAGTACCTGGACGTGTGCACGCAGGCGACCGGGGATGCCTCGCCGGAGGCCGCGCTGCGCGTGAGCAGCCTCAAGACGGCCGCCTACACCGTCCAGCGCCCCATGCACCTGGGCGCGGCGCTGGCCGGGGCCGGGCAGGACCGGATCGATCCGCTGCTGGAGTTCGGCGCCGACGTAGGCGTCGCGTTCCAGCTCCGCGACGACCTGCTCGGCGTGTTCGGCGACCCGTCGGTGACCGGCAAGCCGGCCGGGGACGATCTCCGCGAGGGCAAGCGGACCCTGCTCGTCGCCCTGGGCCTGCGGCAGGCCGGCCCGCGGGAGGCCGAGGTCATCGCCAACGCGATCGGCAACACGGCGCTGTCCCAAGCCGACGTCGACCGCGTGCGCGAAGTGCTGATCGAGGTCGGCGCGGTGGCCGCCGTGGAACGACGCATCGAGGAGCTGACCGCGACTTCGCTCGCGGCGCTGAAGCGGGCCCAGCTGACCGAACCCGCGGCGGGCAGACTCACTGATCTCGTCGCCAGGGCCACCCAGAGGACCTACTGACATGACGCGAAGCCTCGTCGAGTCGCGGCTCCCAAGCCAACCACAGAGCGCGCCCCGGGCCGTCAGGCCCTCGATCGAGGCGGCAGGGCGCCTCGATACACGACGCAACCGACACTCCCGGGCAACGCCCTGGCGACACGATCGCGGTCGCGCGCAAACTCGCGAAAGGCGCTGACCATGCGTGTCACCGTGATCGGAGCCGGCCTGGCGGGTCTGTCCGCGACGCTGCACCTGCTGGGCGCCGGCCACCAGGTGGTCCTGCTCGAACTCGCGGAAGGACCGGGCGGCCGGGTCGGTCACCGGGACGGGTTCGACACCGGAGCAACCGTGCTCACCATGCCCGAACTGCTGGACGAGGCGCTGGCCGCGGTCGGCGCACCGAATCCACTGCGGTTGACCAAGCTCGATCCCGCCTACCGCGCGCATTTCGCCGATGGCAGCACGATCGACGTGCACGCCGACGACGAGGCGATGGAGTCCGCGATCCGGGCGTTCGCCGGGCCTGAGGACGCCGCCGGCTACCGGAGGCTGCGAGCCTGGCTGACCGAGTTGTACGCCGTGGAAAAGGACCGGTTCATCGGCGCGAACTTCGATTCGCCGCTGGACCTGCTCCGTCCCGAACTCGCCCGGCTCGCCGTGCTCGGCGGCTTCGGCAGGCTGGGTCCGCGGATCGCGCGGTTCATCAAGGACGAACGGGTGCGCAGGCTGTTCTCCTTCCAGGCGTTGTATGCCGGTCTCGATCCGCGGTTCGCCCTGGGCGCGTACGGGGTGATCCCCTACATGGACACGGTCGCGGGCGTGTACTACCCCGAGGGTGGCATGGGCCGGATCGCCCAGGCGCTGGCCGATGCCGCCGAGCGCGTGGGAGCCGAACTGCGGTTCAAGACCGAAGCCGCCTGGCTGGAACGTGTGTCTTCACGGATACGAGCTGTGCGGACGCGTACGGGGGAACGGATTTCCTGCGACGCCGTCGTCCTGGCGACCGAGCTGACCACGGCGTACCGGCTGCTGGGCATCCGGCCGCGGCGGCTCCTCCCGCTGCGCTTCTCACCGTCCGCCGTTGTCCTGCATGGGGAAACGAAACGCGACTGGCCCGGCCTCGCCCACCACACGATCTTCTTCGGGCAGGCTTGGCAGCGCACCTTCACCGAGATCATCCGTCGGGGATCGCTGATGTCCGATCCCTCGCTGCTGGTCACGAAGCCGCCAGGCGGGCGGGCGATCTCGGTGCTGGCGCCCGTGCCGAACCTGCGAACCGGGCGGATCGACTGGCCGCGCGTCGGTCCCGCCTACCGCGCGGAACTCGTCGGCGCGCTCGCCGAGCGCGGACTCGCCGGGTTCGACCAGGACTTCGAGCCTGCCGAGCTGATCACGCCGGTGGACTGGGCCGAGCGCGGATTGGCCGCGGGAACGCCGTTTTCCCTGGCGCACACCTTCGGCCAGACCGGCCCGTTCCGGCCGCGCAACGTGGTGCGGGGCATCGAGAACGTCGCGCTCGCCGGATGCGGTACGACCCCCGGCGTCGGCATCCCGCCCGTGCTCATCTCCGGACGGCTCGCGGCCGCCAGGATCTGCCGATGACCGCGCCGCTGGCCGCCGCGTATCGCGAATGCCGCCGGATCAACGCCCGGCACGGCAAGACATTCTTCCTCGCCACCCGGCTCCTCCCCGCGCACGCCCGGCCCGCCACGCACGCGCTTTACGGATTCGCCCGCACCGCCGACGATCTCGTCGACGACCCGGCCGAAGGCAGCGACCCGTCGACCGCGCTCGACGACGTGGAACGCCGTCTGGACAAGCTGTTCGCCGGTGATCCCCAGCACGAGCCGGTGTTCGCCGCGCTGGCCGACACCGTGCACCGGTACCGGCCCGAACGTTCGCTGTTCGACGCGTTCCTGCGCTCGATGCGGATGGACCTGACGGTCACCGAGTACGCGACGTTCGACGATCTCGCCGAGTACACCTATGGTTCCGCCGCCGTGATCGGCCTGCAGATGCTGCCGGTGCTCGGTACCGTGGTTCCGCGCGAGGAAGCCGCGCCGGCCGCCGCCGCGCTCGGGGAAGCCTTCCAGCTCACCAACTTCCTCCGCGACGTCGGCGAGGATCTCGACCGTGGGCGGCTGTATCTACCGGTGGCGGAACTCACCGCGTTCGGCGTCGACCGCGAGCTGCTGCTGTGGTGCCGTCGGCGAGGGCGGACCGATCAGCGGGTTCGCCATGCCATCGCCGCGATCGTCGCGCGGGCACGCGCGGTCTACCGGCGTGCTGAGCTTGGGATTCCGTTGCTGCGCAAGGAGTCCCGGCCCTGCGTGCGCACCGCACTGGTGCTGTACCGGGGAATCGTCGACGAAATTGTCGCGCGCGACTACGATGTGCTGACCGCACGGACCGTGGTGTCGAAGCGCCGCGGAATAACGGTGGTGGCTGCGCACCTTCTGCGGACGGGGCTAGGCTGGCGATCATGACCAAGAGGCCTATCCGTATCGGAGTCCAACTCCAGCCCCAGCACGCGGACTACAAGTCGATCCGCGCCACGGCCGCCGCGGCCGAAGAAGCCGGCGTGGACATCGTCTTCAACTGGGACCACTTCTACCCGCTCTACGGCGACCCCGACGGCATGCACTTCGAGTGCTGGACCATGCTCGGCGCGTGGGCGGAGTCGACCTCGCGCGTCGAAATCGGCGCGCTGGTGACCTGCAACAGCTACCGCAACCCGGAACTGCTCGCGGACATGGCGCGGACCGTGGACCACATCAGCGACGGCAGGTTGATCCTCGGCATCGGATCGGGCTGGTTCGAGAAGGACTACAACGAGTACGGGTACGAATTCGGCACCGCGGGCGGCAGGCTCAACGACCTCGCCGAGGCGCTGCCGCGGATCGAGTCGCGGCTGGGCAAGCTGAATCCCGCGCCAACGCGCAAGATCCCGGTGCTCATCGGCGGTGGCGGTGAGAAGAAGACGCTGCGGCTGGTGGCCAAGCACGCCGACATCTGGCACGGTTTCGGTGACGCGGAGACCATCGAGCGCAAGGTGGGCATCCTGAAGCAGCACTGCGCCGACGTCGGCCGCGACCCCGCGGAGATCGAGATTTCCTGTGGTGTGGGCGGCAGTCCGAGTCCCTCGGCCCCACCGGCGGAACTCGGCCCGAAGCTGCTGGCGCACGGTGTCACGCTGTTCACCGTCGGTATAGGTGGACCGAACTACGACCTCGGCGTGCTCCGCGAGTGGATCGACTGGCGCGACGCCCAGAACTCCTGACGCACACCGGCCGCCTTGCGGGCTTCCCGCAAGGCGGCTCCGTGCACGGCCGGTCAGAAAGCCGGCTAGAAGGCCAGCTAAAGGCCAGCTAGAAGGCCATTGCCTGTGCGCGGCGCTTGACTTCGGTGCCGTGGTTGGTGCGCAGGGCGTTGATCGGGGTCGTGCCGGGCAGCGACTCGTCCTCCGAGTACAACCACCGCAACATCTCCGTGCGGCTGAAACCGGCGTCGGCCAGCACCGTCAGGAGGCCCGCGAGGCCCTTGACCAAGGCACCGCCGAGGAGGAAGTCGGCCGGCACGAGCAATTCGCCGTCGCGGCGGACGGCGAGCAGGTGCCCGTCCCGCAGCAACTGCCGCACTTTGTTCAGCGACAACCCGAGTTCCATGCTCACCTTGTCCAGGCCCAGCACGGCGACGTCGGGACCGAGCACGTCATCAGCGACTGGAATCGCACTCACGCCTGACACTGTGCCATATCCGGCGTCACCGACGGCAATATCGTGCCGTCGGCTTAACAGAACTTGTATCCAGACGGGGCTTTCAGGGCGGAGTCGCGCGCACGGGGAGGCCGGTTATCCGTACCATCGGCTATCGTGACAACCACCGAGACCGGTCTCGCCGGCACGCTACTGGAACGGCGGTACCGGGTCGACTCCCTGCTCGCGCGTGGCGGCATGTCCTCGGTTTACCGGGGCGCCGACACCCGGCTGGACCGTCCGGTCGCCATCAAGATCATGGATCCCCGGTTCGCCGACGACCGGTCCTTCGTGCAGCGCTTCGAGCGGGAGGCCCGCTCGGCCGCCAAGCTGCACCACCCCAACATCGTGACCGTGCACGACCAGGGCGTGGACGGCGACCACGTGTTCCTGATCATGGAGCTGGTACAGGGCGGCACCCTGCGCGACCTGCTGGACCAGCGGGGCAGGCTGGACGTGCCGCTCGCGCTGACGATCACCGGGCAGATGCTCGAGGCGCTGTCCGCCGCGCACGACGCCGGTCTCGTGCACCGCGACGTCAAGCCGGAAAACGTTCTCCTCGGCAGCGCCGGCACGCCGCCGGCAGGTGTGGTGAAGGTGGCCGACTTCGGCCTGGTGCGGGCGGTGGCTTCCTCCGGCGCGACGAGTTCGAGCGTCATCCTGGGCACCGTCGCCTACCTCTCCCCCGAGCAGGTGACCTCGGGCATGGCAGGCGAGCGCGGCGACGTGTACTCCGCCGGGATCGTGCTGTACGAGATGCTGACCGGCCAGGCCCCCTACACCGGGGACACCGCGATCTCGGTGGCCTACCGGCACGTGAACGACGACGTGCCCGCGCCCAGCGCGCTCGTCCCGGACCTTCCGCCCGCGCTGGACGACCTGGTGCTGCGCGTGACCCGGCGCGACCCCGAGGCGCGGCCCGCCGACGCGGGCGCCTTCCTACGGCAGTTGCGCCAGGTCCGGGCCTCCCTGGGGATCCCGGAGGTGGCCATCCCGGTGCTGCCGGCCAAGGCGCAACGGGGGTCCGGGGCCTTGCCCCCGGGCGGGGTCTGGGGGTCGCACCCCCAGGAGACACAGGTACCGGGTGATGAGCGGACGGTGCCCGCGTTCTCCCCGGTCGGGCCCACCGAGCCGCTGTCCGGCCCGCGCGGCACCCGCGCCCTGCACAGAGCCGCCCCGGCCGCGCAACCGACCACGGTGACCCGGGCGCCGTCCGGCTCCGCATCGGCCCCGCAGGGCCGGAACGCCCGGGCGATCCTGCTCCGGGCCCTGATCGTGCTGGTCGTCGGCGGGCTGATCGGCACCATGGTGTGGTGGTTCGCCGGCGGTGGCAAGCAGATCGCCGAGGCGGTGGATGTCCCGACGGTGGCCGGTATGGACGCCCCCTCGGCGGAGAAGGCCCTGCGCGAAAAGGGCTTCACGGTCAAAGTCACCCAGCAGCCCAGCAACACCGTCGCCGCCGGGACGGCCATCGGCACCGATCCCGCCGGTGGCGGCTCGGCCGCGCCGAACAGCACGATCACCCTCCTGCTGTCCTCGGGCAAGCCGAAGGTCCCCGACGTCGTGGGCGGCACGACCGCGGAGGCCGAGTCCGCGATCATGGCGCAGCAGCTCAAGGCGGTGCACAACGCGAACGCGGACGACTACAGCACATCCGTGCCCAAGGACCACGTGATCAGCGTGAGCCCGCAGGCAGGTACGCCGGTGGCGGTCGGCGCGACGGTCACCTACGCCCTGTCCAAGGGCGTCCCGCCGAACCCGGTGCCCAACGTGGTCGGCAGGACCCGCGACCAGGCGTTCCAGATCCTGCGCCAGCAGGGGTTCGAACCCTTCGACGCCGGGACCGAGTTCAACCGTTCGGTGCCCGCGGGCAGCGTGACCAGGACCGACCCGCCCGCGAACAGCCAACTCGACGGCAGCGAGGGCACGCGGGTGGGGGTTTACACCTCCAACGCGGTCGAGGTGCCCTCGGTGTTCGGCATGAACGTCGAGCAGGCGGTGGACACGCTGACCGCGGCCGGGCTGCAGGCCGACGGCGGTGGCGGCGGGCGGAAACGGGACTTCGGCTTCGTGATCGACACCGACCCCTCGGCGGGCACCCTGGTACAGAAAGGCACGAAAGTAAAGTTGAAGACATTTCCCTAATCGACGGTAACCCGGTCGATTAGTCCTTTGTGGACGGTGCGGCCTCCGTTCGAGTGAACAGTGGTCCTTGTTAGCGCTGACGAAACATCGCGACTACGCTCTTGTCACGTGTGTTTGGTCGAGTAGAGGCCAATATTTCCCTGCACCCCGGACCACAGAAGGGTCACTATGGCTGGCCGCCAACTCAGCGGGCTCGATGTCGCATTCCTCTGCCTTGAAGGCAACACCTCTCCCATGCACATGGGCGCCGTGGCGGTCTTTCAGCCATCCGCCCCGGTGGACCCGGACAAGCTCGCGGCTCTGCTGGCCGAGCGGGCGGACCAGGTGCCCCGCCTGCGGCGCCGCGTCGGCGGAACGCTGTTCCCCCCGGGCGGCGCCACCTGGGTGGAGGACACCCGTTTCGACGCACGAGAGCATATTCACGTACACCGCTTAGGTGAATTCGATTCGGAAGATCCGCTTACCTCCTGTGCCGCCGAATGGATCGAGGAGCCGCTGGACCTGCGCCGCCCGCCCTGGTCGGTGCACGTGGTCACGGGACTGGGCGACGGGAGGTTCGCACTCCTGCTGAAACTGCACCATTCGTTCACCGACGGAGCCGGCGCGTTCGCGGTCGCGGCCGGCCTGCTCGACAAACTGCCCATCACCCAGGCCATCCTTTCGGCCGCCGAACCGGCTCAGGACGAACGCTCCCCGCTGGCGATGCTCAAGGACGGGATCACCTCGGCGGTCAGCGGAGCCGGCACGGGAGCCGGTATCGCATCCGCCGTGCTTCGGGCGGCAAGGCCGTACCCGACCTCACCGCTGTCCGCGCCGAACTCGGCCAGCCGCAAGCTGGGGTTCGTCCGGCTCGACATGGCCGACATCCGCCGCATCCGCGCCGCGCACGGTGGCACCGCCAACGACGTCGTCCTCGCCGTGCTGACCGGCGCGCTCCGCGAATGGATGATCAACCGGGGCCAGCGTGTCGAGGGCCGACGACTGCGCGCGCTCATCCCGGTGAGCACGCGCGCCCGGGACGCCGTCCGCGCGGCCAACCAGCTTTCCGGCTACCTGTGCGACCTCCCGGTGCACCTGGAGGATCCGGTGGTCCGGCTGCACGAGATCCACCGCTCGATGAACCGCAACAAGGCGGCGGGACCGCGGACCGGGGCCGGGGCGGTGCCGATCCTGGCCAAGCAGATCCCGCCACCGGTGCACAGGCTGGCCACCAGGTTCGCCGGACAGGCGGCGGGCCTGCTGTTCGACACGGTGATCACCAACGTGCCACTGCCGAAGCTCGAACTCCGCCTGGACGAAGCCAGGCTCCGCGAGGTCTACCCGCTGGTACCGCTGGCCCCCCGGCACGCGGTAGGCGTCGCCGCGACCGTCTATCAGGACCACGTCCACATCGGACTCCAGATGAACGGTGAGGCAGTCGCTGACGCAGGGTCACTTCGAGATGCCGTACTGAAGGCCACCGCTGCTCTATACGAGCGATCTATCTCAACATAGCGGAGACCGTACGTCATGATTGGTGCATGCCAGTCCCCCGGACAGCGTGGTTTCTGCGTGCCACGAAGAGCGCCCTCATCGTGCCCGTACCGGAGACCGACCACCTGGTGGCCTGGCATCGGCGTGCGCTGAGCAGCCGGGCCACCGCCGTGGTGCCCGCACATGTCACCGTGCTGTACCCGTTCGTGCCACCGAACCTGATCGACGCGGACACCATCGTCGGCATCGAGGCCGCGTTGGCCGGAACAACCTCGTTCGACTGCGTGTTCTCGCAGGTCAAGTGGTTCGGCGACGAGGTGGTGTGGCTGGAACCGAAGCCGGACGAGCATTTCCGCACGCTCACCCAGGCCATGTGTAAACGTTTTCCCGCGCATCTGCCATACGCGGGCGAGCACCCCGACACGGTGCCGCACCTGACGGTGGTAGACAGCCGCACCGGCGACCCGGAGCGCAAACGGGAGGCGGCCGCCGATCTGGCCGCTGTGCTGCCCGTGCACGCGCACATCGACCGGGTCCGGCTGGTCGCGGGAGACGATGATCACGGCCCTTGGCACACCGTCACCGAGTTCACCCTGCCGAGCTAGCTGCTTCGGCTCTGCGGCTGCTGGAACACGACTCCAGCCGGGTATTCCGCACATGAGCCGCTGACCTGCGGTGATACCCAGGAGATCATCTTGGTTCAGCCCGCTGACCAGCCGAAACGTGTCCATGTGCGGAGAACGGGACTAGCCGCGGAGCATCTCCGCGACGAGGAAGGCCAGTTCGAGGGACTGCTGGGTGTTCAGGCGCGGGTCGCACGCGGTCTCGTAGCGGCCGGCGAGGTCGAGATCCGAGATCTCCTGGGCGCCGCCGAGGCACTCGGTCACGTCCTCGCCGGTCAGTTCGACGTGGATGCCGCCCGGGTAGGTGCCCAGCTTGTGGTGCACCTCGAAGAAGCCCTGCACCTCGTCGATGATCCGGTCGAAGTGCCGGGTCTTGTAGCCGGTCGAGGACTCGTGGGTGTTGCCGTGCATCGGATCGCACTGCCAGATCACCTTGTGCCCGGTGGCTTCGACCTTTTCCACGATCGCGGGCAACACCTCGCGGACCTTGCCATTGCCCATCCGCGAGATCAGCGTCAGCCTGCCGGGCTGGTTGTGCGGGTCGAGCCGGTGCACGTACTCGGCCGCCTGGTCCGGCGTGGTGGTCGGGCCGATCTTCACCCCGATCGGGTTGGCCAGCAGCTCGGCGAAGGCGATGTGCGCGCCGTCGAGCTGACGGGTGCGCTCCCCGATCCAGAGGAAGTGCGAGGACAGGTTGTACAGCTTCGGGTTGGCCGCGTCCGCGTTGTCCATCCGCAGCAGCGCACGCTCGTAGTCCAGCAGCAACGCTTCGTGGCTGGCGAAGATCTCCGTCGAGTGAAGCGAGGTGTCGTTGACCCCGCAGGCGCTCATGAACCGGAGTCCGCGGTCGATCTCGGCGGCGAGCGTCTCGTACCGCTCGCCGGCCGGGGACGTGAGCACGAAGTCCTTGTTCCAGTCGTGCACCTGCGCCAGGTCGGCCATGCCCGACGAGGTGAGCGCGCGGAGCAGGTTCATCGCCGCGCCCGCGTTGGCGTAGGCGCGGATCATCCTGCTCGGGTCCGGCACGCGCAGCTCGGGCTTGGCGACCAGGGAGTTGACGATGTCGCCCCGGTAGACCGGCAGGCCCAGCGCGTCGGTCGCGGCCGAACGCGGTTTGGCGTACTGCCCCGCGATCCGGCCTACCTTGACCACCGGCAGGCTTGCGCCATAGGTGAGCACCACGGCCATCTGCAGCAGTGTGCGCAGGTTGGCACGGATGTGCGGCTCGGTGTTGGACTCGAACGTCTCCGCACAGTCACCGCCCTGGAGCAGGAACGCCTCACCCCGTGCGACCATCGCCAGCCGCTCCTGCAGCCGGTCGATCTCGACCGGTACGGTGATCGGCGGCACGCTCTCCAGCACGGCGCGGACCCGCCGGGTCGCCTCCGCGTCCGGCCATTCCGGCTGCTGCGCGGCGGCCCTGGTCAGTGCGTCGTCGAGGCGGCCGCGCAGGTCCGGCGGGAGCGGCGGCAGCGCGGGCAGGGTATCGACGGGGACGTCCACGGTCCAGTTCACGGTGACCAGGATATGGGGTCTGCCGGATTCAGGCCCTCCCGGGACACCGGGATCCCGGTCACCGGGCCGCGGCCGTGTTGTACAGGGTTTGGGCGTCCGAGCCGAAGTACGGGCCGAACATGTAGCCCGGGAGGAAGTTGTAGCCGAAGCTGTTCACCGAGTTCTGCACGCCCATGCCGGTGGTCTCGTCAAAGCTGAGGAACCACGGGCCGCCGCTGGACCCGCCGGTCATGTCGCAGCGCAGGCCGTTGTCGCGGCTGAGGAGGAAGTCGGTGAAGGTGGTGCCCGCACAGTAGATCAGCTTGGTGCCGTCGTACGGGCTCGCGGCTGGGTAGCCGAAGCTGTACATGGCCTGGTTGCGCGGCTGGTTGAAGGCGATGCCCTGACCGCCGACCACGTCGGTGAGGTACCGGCCGTTGAGCGGGCTCACCACGGCCGCGCCGACGTCGTAGTTGATGTCCTCACTGGCTTCCCACTGCGGGGTGGTCAGTGTCGTGGCCGCGACCCACTCGCCGTGGGGCGCGTTGCCGTCGTCGTAGCCGGGCACGAACACCCAGTCGGTGTGCCAGCTGCCCTGGTATTTCACGCAGTGCCCGGCGGTGATGACGACGCTCTTGTTCCCGCTGGTGACCGCGTCACCCGAGCACGACGCCTTGACGCCGTTGAAGAGGAAGAACACCCGGCCCGCGGTCTTGGTGACCTTGCCGCCGCCGGGCCAGGCCGAACCCGAGGTGGTCGCCGAAGCCGACGGCGCCACCAGCGAGGGTAACCCCTTCGCGACCGTCCCGGCCACCCGCTCGACCGTCTTAAGTGGACTGTCCAAAGGTTTCGCGGCCCGCATGTTCTCGGGCGTCCAGAAGTCCGTTACGGCGCTGGCATCCACGCCCGGACGCGCTGCCGGCGCCGCCACCGCGGCGGCGGCCGGAGCCAGGAACACCAGCGCCAGACCGATCGCCGCCAGCAGAACCCCGGCCCGTGTCTTCGCCCTCATCACGACTCCCGTCCGACTGGCCACCCCTGACACTACGCGACGGTAGGTGGCCGGGCGCGCCGAAGACAATCGTCCATTCAGGGAAGGCTAAGGTCCCAACCGGAACAACAGCGACGCGCGCACAGTGACCGAAAGGCCGTAGCGCAAATATCCACATTGGACTCACAACCGTGAACCCGTGAGCACGTCCCTGGGGAGTCACTCGATCGCCGACAGACAGCGTTGACCAACGGCTTGACTGCTTGCCGTCATGGATGTTGGTCGTCGAGACCCCCGCGACAAGCCTCCGTCCAGGACCGCGCGGCACCGGCCGATCAACCCCTGGCTGCCCACTTCGCCACGCACCGCTTGGTGCAACCGTCGCCAACCCCCGGCCTCGGTCCTCCCGGTTAAGGCCAACTGTGCGGACACTGGTCAACACGAACACGGTCACCGTGACGGGACAAGGGCTCTACCAAACACCCACAACCCGTCGAGCCTTACCTGGGTCAGAACGGCGGAGCGCTGACGAAGTCGGGTTTGGGACGCGGTTCGTGCAAAGGCTCTGGGTTGCTCGTGTATGTTCGGCAATCGGTGTCGTGATCGTGAGCGTGCCGGTGTCCGGGTTCATGCTGTGGTCCCACTGCGGCTCGTTTTTCAGGAGATGATCGCGGCGACAACCGCCAAGGGATCGGTCGCTATCCTGCGCAGCACCGCGTTCTTGTAGGCCGTAAAGTTCTCGTCGTTAATGAAACCGTCCTTTCCCCAATCCCGCACGTGGTCCAAATCGCAAGCCTGGGCAGGTCGATGGCACCCCGCATACGACATTCCCGATCTCGGACATGGGTGAATTCGTCGGTCGCGCGGCAGGTGACCGGTAGCGTTTTCGGCCGACGTCGATGGGTTGCCCTGCCAAGGGATCGGTCGCTGTCCTGCACAGCATCGTGTTCTTGTCGTTGGCGATTTTGCGGGCGAGCCAGCCGGGGATCAGGCCGACGCCGGCCATCTCCGCCGCATGGTTGTTCAACCCCAGGTGCGTGAACAGGTCCAGGTACACGAAAACCTCGGCCTTCGGTGGCGCCCGCGCCCCGCATTCCGCGCAAACACAGATCGGCGAAAACATCGGCAGGGATTTCCTCGAGGGTACGGGGGTCGCCTTTACTGCGTAAGCGCCGCGCGATGCGATCGACCCGGGTGTAGATCGACACCGCGACCTCGCTGGGTAGATAAGCCCAGATCGAGAACTGCCTTCATCGCCGTGGGACAACTCGATCCGGCGGTCTTGCCGGCGGGCCTTGCACCGTTGTTCGTAGCCGTCCAAGTCGACCTTGCGCACGGCCGCATTGATGGAGCGCCGTAACGCCACCGGGTCCTTCCCGGCGGACCGCCCCGACATGATCTCGTCAACCTCGCGCGCCTGGTCACCGGTCAGCGCCGCGGTCGGTTCGACAATCTTCGAAGCTCGAAAAGGGTCCGGTTCCCCATGCCGCATAACCTCGAAGGTTTTCGGCAGCCGCATGGTCAACTTTCGAGCGAACGCGATCTGCGCTTCCACTCTTCGGCGGCCCAGGTGAAGTTCGAAAGCCCACTCCAACGGCGCGCCTCGCGCACTGGGCGTGCGGTCGGCGAACTCCGAGATCTCCGCCAACTGCCGTACCAGCAGGCGGCTCATTGCACGCTGAGTGTCTACAATGGACGAAATGAGGGTGTCCACGCGGAGCAAGGCGGAGGGGACGTCGTCGGGCCGGCCAGCGGCCGAAGATTCACTCATAACACCACGATACCGAACAGGCGGACGAAAAGACTTCCACCGGAGAAGTCGGCTTCCTCTTTCACTCAATAGTGTTAAATCGTCCAGGAGATCCGGTACCGCAGCACGGCGGTGTCAAGTGGTCTGGTCCCAGGGACGTCGAACTGGCTTCGCGGCTGCGCGTGGCGTGTCGGTGTGCTCTACAGCCTGCTGCGCACCGATCCGCGCTGACCATGCATCGAAAGCACGCGGTGTTAGCCATGAGACCTACCCGCCGGGCGGCCGTGTCCCCTCATCAGCGGTCCATCGGTCGTTTCAAGATCGGCTACTGGAACCTGGACCAGGCGGCGGCATCGCGGGACAACAGCCACGCTCCGATAGCCACATCGGGGCCGGCGTCGATCTCCGGTCATGACACGCGCCGGCCCCAAGCTTTCGCACCGAAATACCGGCACGCCAGTTCCTCGGCCTGCACATCGGCGACCCAGCCGACGATCGCCGTGAACGAGCGCATCGCCGTACGGCTTTCTGTCGGCCGCCAATCCTCCTTTGCCCGCACCTCAATCGCCTCGTCGGCGCGTTCGGCTGCTCGGCGCGCGCTACACGCGCGGGCTTCCGCGCACGCTCTCGGCCGTAACTCCCGGGTCGTCAGCAGCCGACGACGGCTGGACCGTTCACCGGAGGTGAGCTTCGCCGTCCTGCCGTTGCCCGGCAGGGCGCGAAGCTCACCTCCAGCGGCGAAATCACACCACAGCCAGCGGCAAAGCGGTCGGGTGAACGGGGGCGGGAAGGTCCGACGCCCCCGTGAGGTAACTGTCGACGGCGTGGGCGACCGAGCGGCCTTCCGCGATGGCCCAGACGACCAGGGAGGCGCCGCGGTGGGCGTCGCCGCAGACGAACACGCCGGGGGCGTCGGTCTGCCAGTCCGGGCCGCACGACAGGTTGCCCCGGGGGCTGAGCTTCAGGCCCAGGTCGTCGAGCAGGCGCATGTGTTCCACGCCGTCGAAGCCGATCGCCAGCAGCACCAGGTCGGCGGGGATCTCCTCGGTCTCGTCGCCGAGCTGGACGACCTCGCGGCGCCCCGTCTCCTTGTCCCGCGACACCCGTACTTTCTGCAGTTCGATGGCGCGCACGTGGCCCTCGTCGCCGACGAACCGCTTGACCGCGACGCCGAACGTCCGCTCGCCGAACTCCTCGTGTGCCGGGTAGGTGCGCAGCACGTAGGGCCAGGTCGGCCACGGTGAACGGTCGTCGTCGCGGGTGGTCGGCGGCATCGGGTACTGGTCGAGCTGGGTCACCGACAGCGCGCCCTGCCGGGTCGCGGTGCCGTAGCAGTCGGCGCCGGTGTCGCCGCCGCCGATGACGACCACGTGCTTGCCCGCCGCGTCGATCTCCGGTGGACCGTCGCCCTCGCACTGGCGGTTGGCCTCCACCAGGTGTTCCATCGCCAGGTGGATTCCGGCGAGCTCCCGGCCGGAGGTGGCGGTATCGTCACGAGCGCGCAACGCGCCCACCGCCAGCACCACGGCATCGTAGGACGCACGCAGTTCCTCGACCGTGACGTCGACGCCGACCTCGCAGGAGGTGACGAACTTCGTGCCCTCCTTCTTCAGCTGCGCGAGCCGCTTGTCGAGGTGCTTCTTTTCCATTTTGAACGCGGGGATGCCGTAGCGCAGCAGGCCGCCGAGCCGGTCGTCCCGCTCGAACACGGTGACCTCGTGCCCCGCCCGGGTCAGCTGCTGCGCCGCCGCCAAACCCGCGGGCCCGGACCCGACGACCGCCACCCGCTGCCCGGAGACGACTTCGGCGGCCTGTGGCTCGACCAGGCCCAGTTCCCACGACTTCTCCGCGATGGTGGCCTCGACGCGCTTGATCGCCACCGGCCCGCCGGACAGCGGCGAGATCGACAGGACGCAGCCCGCCTCACACGGCGCCGGGCAGAGCTTCCCGGTGAACTCCGGGAAATTGTTCGTCGCATGGAGACGGTCGCTGGCCGCCGCCCAGTGACCCTGGCGGACCAGGTCGTTCCACTCCGGAATCAGGTTGCCCAGCGGGCAGCCCGAACTGCCCGAGTGGCAGAACGGGATGCCGCAGTCCATGCACCGGGTGGCCTGCGTGCGGACCTGCTTGTCGCGCTCGGCCGGGTCGACGTCGGCGTAGACCTCGCGCCAGTCGTGCACGCGCTCTTCGTGGGTCCGCTTCTTCGGCTCCGCGCGCTCGAACTTCATGAACCCTTTGGGGTCAGCCACGTATGTCCTCCTCGTCGCGGCGTAGGTCAGCTACGCGACGCAACTTCCTCATCACCAGTCTGCGCGCCCACCGCGGGGGCGCGCTCTGTCGCCTTGGTTGCCGCGACGCACCTCAGCCACGCGACGCTACCTCCATGACCGCCTCGTCCACGTCCCGGCCGCTGGCCTTGGCAGCCTTCATCGCCTCGAGCACGCGCGCGTAGTCGCGCGGCATCACCTTGGTGAAGGACGCCGAACGCCGCGGCCAGTCGCCCAGCAGGGAGGCGGCCACACTGGAGCGGGTCAGGTCGTAGTGCCGGGTGACGATCTGCTTGAGCCAGTTGAGGTCCTCGGGCTCCAGCGGGAGCAGTTCGACCATTTCCCGGTTCACGTCGGCGAAGTCGAGGTCGAGGACGTATCCGACACCGCCGGACATGCCCGCGGCGAGGTTGCGGCCGGTCGGCCCGAGCACGACGGCCCGGCCTCCGGTCATGTACTCGAAGGCGTGGTCCCCCACCCCTTCGGCGACCACCACGGCGCCCGAGTTCCGCACACAGAACCGCTCGCCGACCTGGCCGCGCAGGAACATCTCGCCGCCGGTCGCGCCGTAGGCGAGGGTGTTGCCCGCGATCACCTGCCGCTCGGCCGCGAAGGTCGCGTGCGGGTGCGGGCGGACGATGATCCGCCCGCCGGAGAGGCCCTTGCCGACGTAGTCGTTGGCGTCGCCGACCATCTCCAGGGTGACCCCGCGCGGCAGAAACGCGCCCAGCGACTGGCCCGCCGAACCGAGGAGTCTGATGTGGATGGTCTCGTCGGGCAGCCCTTGCCCGCCGTAGCGGCGGGTGATCTCCGACCCGAGCAGGGTGCCGACGGTCCGGTTCACGTTGCGGACCGGCAGTTCCAGCCGGACCGGGTGCGCGTCCTCCAGCGCCGCCTCGGCGAGCTGGATGAGTGTGCGGTCGAGCGCGTGGTCCAGCCCGTGGTCCTGCTCACGGATCTTGCGGCGCGCCCCGCCGTACGGCGTGTCCTGGGTCGAGGCAGCGGCGCCCTGCGCCTCCGTTGCGGGTGGCAGTGGGAGACGGGTGGGCATTTCGAAGATCGGCGCGAGGTCCAGACCCTTGGCCTTCCAGTGCTCGACGGCCTCGTCGACGTCGAGCGCGTCGGCGCGGCCGATCGCCTCGTCCAGGGTGCGGAAGCCCAGCGCGGCAAGCGTTTCCCGGACCTCCTCCGCGACGAACCGGAAGTAGTTCACCACGTGCTCGGCCTGCCCGGTGTAGCGCTTGCGCAGGTCCGGGCTCTGGGTCGCGACACCGACGGGACAGGTGTCCAGATGGCAGACCCGCATCATGATGCACCCGGCCACGATCAGTGGCGCGGTGGCGAAGCCGTATTCCTCGGCACCGAGCAGCGCGGCGATCACCACGTCCCGCCCGGTCTTCATCGCGCCGTCCACCTGGACGGTGATCCGGTCCCGCAAACCGTTGAGCATCAACGTTTGCTGGGTTTCGGCGAGCCCGATCTCCCACGGGGTGCCGGCGTGCTTGAGCGAGTTGAGCGGCGAAGCGCCGGTGCCGCCGTCGTGGCCCGAGATCAGCACCACGTCCGCGTGCGCCTTCGACACGCCCGCCGCCACCGTGCCGACGCCGAGCGTGCTCACCAGTTTGACGTGGATCCGCGCCTTTTCGTTGGCGTTCTTCAGGTCGTGGATCAGCTGGGCCAGGTCCTCGATCGAGTAGATGTCGTGGTGCGGCGGCGGCGAGATCAGCCCGACGCCGGGCGTGGAATGCCGGGTCCGCGCGATCCACGGGTACACCTTGTTCGGCGGGAGCTGGCCACCCTCGCCGGGCTTGGCACCCTGCGCCATCTTGATCTGGATGTCGTCGGCGTTGACCAGGTACTCGCTGGTCACCCCGAACCGGCCGCTGGCGACCTGCTTGATCGCGCTGCGCCGCTCCGGGTCGTAAAGCCGCTCGGCGTCCTCGCCGCCCTCACCGGTGTTGGAGCGCCCGCCGATCCGGTTCATCGCGATGGCCAGCGTCTGGTGCGCCTCCGCGGAGATCGAGCCGTAGGACATCGCGCCGGTGTTGAAGCGCTTCCAGATCGACTCGACAGACTCGACTTCCTCAATCGGCACGGGCTCCCGCTCACGGAACTTGAGCAGCCCGCGCAACAGGCCGCCCTCACGGGCCAGCCGGTGCACCTCGTCCACGTACGCGCGGTAGGCCTCGTCACGGCGGGTCTTGCTGGCGTGCTGCAGGAGGAACACCGTCTCCGGGGTGAACAGGTGCAGCTCGCCCTCACGGCGATAGGCGTACTCGCCGCCGCTTTCGAGCCGGCGGTGCACGCGGTCGGTCGGGTTGTCCGGGTACGCCCTGCGGTGCCGGACCGCGACCTCTTCGGCGAGCACGTCGAGGCCGACGCCGCCGAGCTTCGACACGGTGCCGGTGAAGTACTCGTCGAGCAGTTCCTGGGACAGGCCGAGCCCCTCGAAGACCTGCGCTGCGGTGTACGCGCCGACGGTCGAGATGCCCATTTTGGACATGATCTTCAACACGCCCTTGACCAGCGCCTTGACATAGTTGCGGATCGCCTGGCGCGGCTCGGTCCCGGTGAGCGTGCCCTGCGCGATCATGTCCTCGATGGTCTCGAAGGCGAGGTACGGGTTCACCGCGGCGGCGCCGTAGCCGAGCAGGAGCGCGACGTGGTGGACCTCTCGGGCATCGCCGGTCTCCACCACGAGCGCGACCCGCAGCCGTTCCTTGGTCCGGACCAGGTGGTGGTGCACCGCGGAGACCAGGAGCAGCGAAGGAATCGGCGCCATCCGGTGGTCGGAGTCGCGATCGGACAGCACCAGGGTGCGGGCACCGGCCGCGATCGCCTCGGACGCCTCGCGCCGTACTCGCTCGATCGCCTCCGCCAGCGCCTTGCCCCCACCCTCCACTTCGAACAGTCCGGAAAGCACGGTGCAGGCGAAGCCGGGAAGGTCGCCGTCGTCGTTGATGTGAATGAGCTTGGCGAGCTCGTCGTTGTCGATCACCGGGTACGGCAGCTGGATGTGCCGGCAGGTGGCCGGGCCGGGGCTGAGCAGGTTGCACTCCGGGCCCATGATCCGGCTCATCGACGTGACCAGCTCCTCGCGGATCGCGTCCAGCGGCGGGTTGGTCACCTGCGCGAAGCCCTGCTTGAAGTAGTCGTAGAGCTGCCGCGACCGCTTGGACAGCATCGCGGGCGGGGTGTCCGTGCCCATCGACCCGATCGGCTCCGCACCGTTGCGCGCCATCGGCGCGAGCAGGATCTTCAGCTCCTCTTCGGTGTAGCCGAAGGAAAGTTGACGCCGCAGGACCGCATCGTGGCTCTGCGTAACGTGATCGCGGTCGGGCAGGTCGGCCAGCTGCAGCAGGCCAGCGTGCAACCACTCCGCGTACGGCTGCTGCTCGGCGAGTCCGGTCTTGATCTCGTCGTCGTTGACGATCTTGCCGGTACCGGTGTCCACCAGGAACATCCGCCCGGGCTTGAGCCGTCCCTTGGCCACCACCTCGTCCGGCGGCACGTCGAGCACGCCGGCCTCGCTGGCCAGCACGACCCGGTCATCGGCGGTGCGCCACCAGCGCGCGGGGCGGAGGCCGTTGCGGTCGAGCACCGCGCCGACCAGCGTGCCGTCGGTGAAGGTCACGCACGCCGGGCCGTCCCACGGCTCCATGAGGCTGGCGTGGAACTGGTAGAAGGCGCGGCGCTTCGGGTCCATGGTGTCGTGGTTTTCCCACGCCTCCGGGATCATCATCAGCACCGCGTGCGGCAGGCTGCGCCCGCCCAGATTCAGTAGTTCGAGCACCTCGTCGAAGGACGCCGAGTCCGACGCCTCGGGTGAGCAGATCGGGTACAGCCGGGAAATGTCGCCAGGGATGTCCGCGGACTCCAGCAGCGCCTCACGGGCCCGCATGCGGTTCCGGTTGCCGCGGATGGTGTTGATCTCCCCGTTGTGCGCGACGAACCGGAACGGGTGGGCCAGCGGCCACGAGGGGAAGGTGTTCGTGGAGAACCGGCTGTGCACCAGCGCGATCGCACTGGCGAGGCGCTGGTCGCGCAGGTCGACGAAGAACGCCGCGAGCTGCTCTGGCGTGACCATTCCCTTGTAGACAAGGGTGCGCGCGGACAGCGACGGGAAGTAGGTGCCGCACTCGGCGGTGATGCTGTCGTTCTCGGCCCGCTTGCGCAGGCAGAAGGTCAGGCGGTCCAGGTCGATCCCCGCCGGACATCGTCCCTGCGCGTCCGGCTTCCCGGCGACGAACAGCATGGCGAAGTGCGGCATGACGGAACGGGCGGTGGGCCCGATGTTCGCGCCGTCGACGTCGGTGGGCACCTCCCGCCAGCCGAGCACGTCGAGGCCCTCCTCCTCGGCGAGCCGCTCGATCAGGCCGATCGCCTTGTTCCGCCGCTCGGCGTCGTCCGGGAGAAACGCCAGCCCGGCCGCGTACTGGCCGGCGGCGGGCAGTTCGAAACCCGCTTCGGCACGCAGGAACTCGTCCGGGAGCTGGATCAGGATGCCGGCGCCGTCGCCGGAGGTCGGCTCGGCCCCCGCGGCGCCACGGTGGTCGAGGTTGATCAGGGCCGTCAACCCGTCGGTTATGATCTTGTGCGACCGTCGGCCACGGATGTCGGCCACCATGGCCACACCGCAGGAATCCCGCTCGGTGGCGGGGTCGTACAGACCCCGCTTGCCTGGGTTGGCGGAGAAGATCATGCGAGGACCTCCTTCGTCGTCTTCGTGCTCAGTGTGGGGAAATCCCCGGTTCTCGCTGTGCTCGGGACGACGATGGCCCGCCGATTAGCGCGACCTTAACACCCAGGAAACACGACGGCACCCGTTCGCAGTGTGGATTTTCTCATCTGATCGGTAACGATCTGGCTGCGACGAACGACATCGTTCTTGATGGGCTGAATCCGGCCTGGCGTTCACTCGGCTCGCCCGCACACCCGATTCCGTCAAGCCTACGTGAACAGCCGCCCATGGTGCTAGATCAACCGGTGGTAGCGTTCCTCACGCTGGTCAGCGGCCTGCTGGCCGGGGAGAAGAACGACGTTGGTGGTCCCCTTGCCGAGAAAGCTCCTTGCCCTCGCCCTCGCCGCCGGACTGCTCCTTCTTGGTGGTTGCGCGACGCGCACGCCGGATCAGGACTCGACGGCCAAGCCGGACACGGAGGCGGCCTTCCCGGTCACTGTCGGCTCGGTCACCATCCCGGCGCGGCCCGGGCGGATCGTGTCGCTGTCCCCGTCCGCCACCGAAACACTGTTCGCGCTCGGCGCCGGCCCACAGGTGGCCGCGGTCGACTCGGCGTCCGACTATCCCGCGCAGGCCCCGCACACCCAGCTTTCCGCGCTCTCGCCCGACCCCGAGGCGATCGCCGCCTACCACCCGGATCTGGTCGTGGTGGCGGCCGATCCGAACTCACTGGCCGCCGCGCTGGCCCGGATTTCGGTGCCGACACTGGTCATGCCCGACGCGAAGACCCTCGACGAGGCTTACGCGGAGTTCGTGTCGCTGGGCAAGGCGACCGGGCACCAGGCGGAGGGCGAGAGCCTGGCCCGGCAAACCCGCGACGAGGTCGACAAGATCGTGGCCGGTACCCCGAAACCCGCGCGGCCGCTCGGCTACTACTACGAACTCGACCAGACTTACTACAGCGTGACATCGGCGACCTTCATCGGGCAGATCCTGGGCAGGTTCGGGCTGACCAGCATCGCCGACGGCGTGGCGGGAAGTGGTTACCCCCAGTTGTCGCCGGAGCGCATCCTGCAGGCCGATCCCGCCCTGATCTTCCTGGCGGACAGCAAGTGCTGTGGCCAGAACGGGCAAACGATTTCCGCGCGCCCGGGATGGAGCACCCTCACCGCCGTCAAGCAGGGACACGTTTTCCCACTCGACGACGCTCTCGCGTCCCGCTGGAGCCCTCGCATCGTCGACCTCGTGCGCGCCGTCTCCGGGGCGGTGACATCGGCGGCCCGGTGACGCGTCTGGCCGAACGGCGTCCCGCCGCGATGGCGCGGACCCGGCTCCCGGCGCGCACCCTCGTGATCGCGCTGCTGGTCCTCGTGGCGGTTCTGCTCACCGCGGTCCTGATCGGCGCGAGCGACCTTGGCTGGCAACGGGTCTTGCGCGAGCTTTCCGCTCAGCTGACCGGAGGACGTTCGCCACTGTCCGAACGGGAGGCGGCGATCGTCTGGCAGCTGCGGGTGCCAAGGGTCCTGCTCGCCGGGTTGGTCGGCGCCGCGCTGGCCGTTTCCGGCGCCACTTTCCAAGGTGTGTTCCGCAATCCGCTCGCCGACCCTTATCTGCTGGGTGCGGCCGCCGGGGCGGGCATGGCGGCAACGCTGGTCGTGGTGTTGGCGCCGGCGGCGACCGCGGGGCTGCCGGCGGCCGCGTTCGCCGGTGCGCTGGGCGGAGTCGGGCTGAGCTGGCTGCTCGGCCGGACCTCGGGCGAGGGCGGCACGGCGACGCTGCTCCTCGCCGGGGTAGCGGTCGCGTCCTTCCTGACCGCGACGCAAACCTTCGTCCAGCAGTTGAACACCGAGACCATCCGGCAGGTCTACACGTGGATGCTGGGCGGGCTGAACGTCAGCGGCTGGCGCGAGGTCCTGCTGGCGCTGCCTTATATCGGCGTCGCCGCGGTCGTGCTGTGCCTGTCCGCACGGCTGCTCGACGTGCTCACGCTCGGCGACGCGGAGGCGGCCTCCCTTGGCATCCGGCCGGGACGGGTCCGGCTGATGCTGCTGTCGGCGGCATCACTGGCGACCGCCGCCGCGGTCTCGGTGAGCGGGCTGATCGGTTTCGTCGGCATCGTGGTGCCGCATGTGGTCCGTCTGCTGGCCGGGGCGAGTTATCGGGTGGTGATCCCGCTGTCCCTGGTCGGCGGCGCGGCGTTCCTGGTCGTCGCCGACCAGATCGCGCGCACGATCACGCCGGGTGAACTGCCGCTGGGCGTGGTGACCGCGTTCGCCGGCGCGCCGTTCTTCGTGGCGGTGCTGCGTTCGAGCCGCGGAAGGCGAACGTGACCGCGCTTCGACTGCGCGACGTGCGGGCCGGCTACGCCAGGCAACCCGTGGTACACGAGGTTTCCGCGGAACTGCCCAGCGGTGGCTGGCTGGCCGTGGTCGGGCCGAACGGCGCCGGAAAGTCCACTTTGCTCAAAACCGTGGCGGGACTTCTACCGTTCCGGGGCGAAATCTTGCTTGGCGGGCAGCACGCCGACAGGTTGTCGCGCAAGGAAAGGGCGCGGGTAGTCGGTTACGCGCCACAAAACCCCGTGCTGCCTGACGGGCTCACCGTCACCGACTACGTTCTCCTTGGCCGCACGCCACACCTCGGCCCGCTGGCCCGCGAGAGCGTGGCCGATCTGTCTATTGTGGATGAGGTGATGGCCCGGCTGGAACTGGACCATCTGGCCGGCCGGGCGCTGCGCACGCTTTCCGGTGGGGAACGGCAACTCACCGTACTCGCCAGGGTGCTGGCCCAGCGCGCCCGGCTCCTCCTGCTCGACGAGCCGACGACCGGACTGGACGTGGGGCACGCCCAGGCGCTGCTGGAGTTCGTCGACCGGTTGCGCCGCGAGGACGGCATAACCGTAGTGTCCACATTGCACGATCTGACCTTCGCCGCGCAGTACGCGGAGCAGTTGCTGCTGCTGTCCGGCGGCGAGGTCGTGGCGAGCGGCGGCCCGGCCGAGGTGCTGACGCCCGGAGTCCTGGCCCGGCACTACGGCGCGGAGGCCGACGTGCTGACCGCGCCCGGCGGCGAGTTGATCGTGGCGCCGGTCCGGCCGAAGCGGCCTTGAGTCAGTATAGAACCTGTTACAGTTCACCAGGTGATAACTGATCGTTTCCAGATCACGGGCAAGGTGGCCGTGGTGACCGGGTCCGGGCGCGGTATCGGCGCGGCGGCGGCGGTGGCGCTCGCCGAGGCGGGTGCGGACGTGGTGATCTCCTCGCGCACCGAGAACGACCTGACCGAGGTGGCACGGCGGGTCGCGGACGCCGGCCGCAAGGCACACGTCGTGCCCGCCGACCTGAGTGACCCGCAAGCCGCGGCGGGCCTGGCGAAGGCGGCGGTGGAGACCTTCGGCAGGCTCGACATCGTGGTGAACAACGTCGGCGGCGCCTACCCGCGCCCGCTGATGGAGACCACCGCCGACTTCCTCGAAGAAGCCTTCCGCTTCAACGTGTCCAACGCGCATGCCCTGACCACCGCCGCGGTACCCGCCATGATCGAAGCCGGGGGCGGCGCGATCGTCAACATCTCCTCGGTCATGGGACGCATAGCCGGACGCGGTTTCGCCGCCTACGGCACCGCCAAGGCCGCGCTCGCCCACTACACCCGCGTGGCCGCGCTGGACCTTGCGCCCAAGATCCGGGTCAACGCGATCGCCGTCGGCTCGGTGGCCACCTCGGCGCTGGACATCGTGGTCAGCAATCCCGAGATCAAGGAGAGGATGGAGGGCGCAACCCCGTTGCGGCGCATCGGCGAGCCCGAAGACATCGCCGCGACGATCCTCTACCTCGCCTCCCCCGCGAGCGCCTACGTCACCGGCAAGATCATCGAAGCGGACGGCGGGATCCAGACGCCCAACCTCGAGCTCGGGTTGCCGGACCTGTGAACCACCGGGTGGTGCAGTGGAGCACCGGAAACGTGGGACGGCACGCGATCGCCGGCATCGACGCGCACCCGGAGCTGACGCTCGCGGGCGTCTGGGTGTCCGGTCCGGAGAAGGCGGGCAAGGACGCGGGCGAGCTCGCCGGCCTGGGGCGCACGCTCGGCGTCCTCGCCACGGACGACACCGAAGCGGTCCTCGCGCTGAAGCCCGACTGCGTGGTCTACACGGCGATGGCCGACGACCGGCTGATGGAAGCACTCGAAGACCTGCGGCGGATCCTGCGAGCGGGAATCAACGTGGTGTCCAGCAGCCCGGTGTTCCTCCAGTTCCCGGACGGCGTCGTGCCCGAGGAGGTCTCCCGCCCGGTCCGGGAAGCGGCCGTCGAAGGCGGCGCCTCGCTCTGGGTCAACGGCGTCGACCCGGGTTTCGCCAACGACTGGCTGCCGCTCGTGCTCAGCGGCGTGTGCGAGCGCATCGACCAGGTGCGATGCCTGGAGATCCTGGACTACTCCACCTACGACAACCGCAAGGTGCTCTTCGACATCATGGGCTTCGGCAAGCCGGTCGGCGAGACCCCGATGCTGCTGCAACCCGGCGTGCTCAGCCTGGCTTGGGGCAGTGTGGTGCGCCAGTTGGCGGCGGGGCTGGACGTCGAACTGGACGGCGTCGAGGAAAGCTACGAACGGCTCGAAGCGCCGGAGACCTTGGAGATCCCCTCCGGCACGATCACGGCGGGCAGCGCGGCCGCACTGCGGTTCGAGGTGCGCGGTATGCGCGGGGGACACGCGGTGTGCGTGCTGGAGCACGTCACGCGGCTGCGTCCCGATCTCGGTCCGGACTGGCCGCAACCCTCCGGCCAGGGCTGCTACCGGGTGGAGATCACCGGCGAGCCGAACTACACCCTCGACCTGCGCCTGGCCGGTTCCGACGGGGACCACAACACGGCCGGTCTCAAGGCGACCGCCATGCGACTGGTGAACGCGATCCCGGCGGTGGTCGCGGCCCCGCCAGGGCTACTGACCGCCCTCGACCTCCCCCTGATCACCGGACGAGGACTTGTTCGCCGTTGACGCCGCTTTCTCCAGTTCGTCGTCGGAGGCCGGTTCCCCGTCGATTCGCAGGGACTCCGGATCCTCGCGCGGGCCGCGCTTGGCTGCCAGGACGAAGTAGACGACCGCGCCGGCGAACACGAGCACGGCCGTCCACACATTGACCCGCAGGCCCAGCACATGTGTCGCGTCGTCGGTGCGCATCAGTTCGATCCAGAACCGGCCCGCGGTGTATCCGGCGACGTAGAGCGCGAACGCCCGGCCGTGCCCGAGCCGGAACCGCCGGTCCGCCCACACCACCAACCCCGCCACGGCCAGGTTCCACAGCAGCTCGTAGAGGAAGGTCGGGTGCACGGGGCTGTCCGGCAGCGGGATGTGCCCGAAGGCCACCCCGCCCGGCCCCTGGTCGGGGATCGACGGGTTGTTCGGATCGAACCGCTGGTAGATCTCCAGGCCCCAGGGCAGTGTGGTGTGCCCGCCGTAGAGCTCCTGGTTGAAGTAGTTGCCGAGCCGGCCGATGGCCTGCGCGGTGACGATCCCCGGGGCGATCGCGTCGGCCATCGCCGGCAGCGGGATTCCCTTGCGGCGGCAGCCGATCCACGCCCCGAGCGCACCCAGCGCGATGGCGCCCCAGATGCCGAGCCCGCCGTCCCAGATGTAGAGCGCCCTGACCGGGTCCTTACCCTCGCCGAAGTACCGCCACGAGTCGGTGATGACGTGGTAGAGCCGGCCGCCGACCAGGCCGAACGGCACCGCCCACACCGCGATGTCGAGCACCGCGCCCTTCGTCCCGCCACGCTGCACCCAGCGGCGCTCGCCCCACCAGATGGCGACGATGATGCCCGCGATGATGCACAGCGCGTAGGCCCGGATGGGCAACGGCCCGAGATACCAGACGCCGCGCTCGGGGCTGGGGATCGTGGCGAGGAAGACAGCCGAAGCGGAATTCACACCGGCCACCGTAACGTGCCGGGCAAGACGCCCGGCAGCAAGGCTCGGGTCAGTTCGGCTCGCGTCCGTTCAGTGCCGCCGAGCCGGCGGCGAGCACGCAGCCGACACCGAAGATCGCGGTCAGCCAGACCGGACCGCCCCGCCACGTGTTCCACCCGGCGGCAGCGGCCATGAGCACGGCCATGATGATGTTGCGGACCTGCAGCGGGGTGGGCTTGGGCATGGCGCCCAGCCTGCCACGGCACCCTCAGCGGGTGAGGTCGAGGGTCGCGGCGAAGGGGCGGTTCATGGCCAACTCCCGCTTCGCTACGGCTGATCTCCCGGTACTTTTCGGACAGCTCGAACAGCGTCGCCTCCACGGCGGTCGTCGCCACTGGGTCGATCAGCAGGTGGTCGGGCACGCCGGCCTCGGCGTAGAGCTGCGACTTGAGCACCCGATCCTGAACCTTGGGCCCGCGCCCAGGTGACGATGTCGAATTCGTCGTGGAGGCTGATGGCGTCCGGATCCGGCGGGCGACTACGAACCTGCCACCTGGACGGCGACTGGTCGAACGTCTTCGTGGCCGGGGTGACGTCGCGATGACGACGGCCGAGATCATGGCCTTGACCAGGGGATCGGGACGCACGCGGCGGTTTCCCGGTTTCGCCTGCCGACAAAGGGACGTTGCTCGTTACCGAACGTACTTCCCCACCGTCGAACTACTCGCGCCTTCCTGATCGGGCACAGCGCGCCCACACCGGCGTGCGCTGGGGGGGGGCGACCCCAGCCCCGTTCTCAGGCCGCGACGGGCTGACGGACGCCCTCGGCGAGTTCGGCGGTGAGGGCGCGGACCTGCTCCGGTCCCTCGGCGGCCCGGGTGACCAGCGCGGAGCCGACGATCACGGCATCGGCGAAGCCCGCGACCTCGGCGGCCTGCTCGCGTGAACGCACGCCGAGCCCGACGCCGACGGGCAGATCCGTGTGGGCCCTGGTCCGGCGGACCAGCTCCGCCGCGCCCGCGCCGACCTGGTCCCGGGCGCCGGTCACGCCCATCACCGCGGTGGCGTAGACGAATCCGGAACACTCGCGCACGGTCCGGTCGATCCGCTCTTCCGAGGAGGACGGTGCCACCAGGAAGATCCGGTCCAGCCCGTGCCGCCGTGACGCTTCGAGCCAGTCCGAGGCCTCGTCGGGAATCAGGTCCGGCGTGATCATGCCCAGTCCACCGGCCGCGGCCAGATCACGGGCGAACGCCTCGACACCGTAACGGCGCACGAGGTTCCAGTAGGTCATCACGACCGCATTGCCCCCACGCGCGGAAACCCCCTCGACGGCCTCGAAAACGTGCTTCAGCCTGAACCCGGCCTTCAGCGCCGTTTCACCGGCGAGCTGAATGGTCGGCCCGTCCATCACCGGGTCCGAGTACGGCACGCCGACCTCGACGAAGTCCGCGCCGCCGTCGAGCATCGCGGCGAAGGAGTCCCTCGAGCCCACCGGCGTCGGGTAGCCCACGGGCAGGTAACCCGCCAGCGCCGCCCGCCCCTCGCCGCGGGTCCCCTCGAACACTGTCGCCAGCCCCGACATGTCAGTCCACCAATCCGAAGTACTTCGCCGCGGTGTCCATGTCCTTGTCGCCACGCCCGGACAGGTTCACCAGGATGAGCGCCTCGCGCCCGAGCTCACGGCCCAACTGGATCGCCCCGGCCAGCGCGTGCGCGGACTCGATCGCCGGGATGATGCCCTCGGTGCGCGCCAGCAGCTTGAACGCGTCCATCGCCTCGGCGTCGGTGATCGGCCGGTACTCGGCGCGCCCGCTGTCCTTGAGCCACGCGTGCTCGGGCCCCACACCCGGGTAGTCGAGACCGGCGGAGATCGAGTGCGACTCGATGGTCTGGCCGTCCTCGTCCTGCAGCAGGTAGGACAGCGCGCCGTGCAGGTTGCCCGGGGTGCCCTTGGTCAGGGTCGCGCCGTGCCGGCCGGACTCCAGGCCCTCACCACCCGGTTCCAGGCCGACCAGCCGCACGTCCGGGTCATCGATGAAGCCGTGGAAGATGCCGATCGCGTTGGAGCCACCGCCCACGCACGCGGCGACCGCGTCCGGCAGCCGCCCGGTCTGTTCCAGGACCTGCTGCCGCGCCTCCTCGCCGATCGTCTTGTGGAAGTTGCGCACCATCATCGGGAACGGGTACGGCCCGGCGGCGGTGCCGAACAGGTAGTGCGTGGTGTCGGCGTTGGTCACCCAGTCACGCAGCGCCTCGTTGATCGCGTCCTTCAGCGTGCGCGAACCGGTCTTGACCGAGACCACCTCGGCGCCCAGCAGCCGCATCCGCGCCACGTTCAGCGCCTGCCGCTGGGTGTCCACCTCGCCCATGTAGACCACGCACTCCAGGCCCAGCAGGGCGCACGCGGTGGCCGTGGCGACGCCGTGCTGGCCCGCGCCGGTCTCCGCGATGACGCGTTTCTTGCCCATCCGCCTGGTGAGCAACGCCTGACCGAGCACGTTGTTGATCTTGTGGGACCCGGTGTGGTTGAGATCCTCGCGCTTGAGGAAGATCCGCGCGCCCCCGGCGTGCTCGCCGAACCGGAGCGCCTCGGTGAGCAGCGACGGCCTGCCCGCGTAGTCGCGCAGCAGCCGCTTGAACTCGTTCAGGAAGTCCGGGTCGACGCGAGCCTTGTCATACTCGGCGGCGACCTCGTCCACGACGCCGATCAGCGCCTCCGGCATGAACCGGCCGCCGTAGGAGCCCCAGTAACCGCGCTCGTCCGGGTCGTGCTCGCTCGCTTTCTCGTCCTTGACCGTTCCCTGGTCGCCCATGGTCCCAGCATCCCTCACCGGCTCGGCCGCGGGCATGCCGGGTGCGAACCCGCGGTGACCAGCTTGATCAGCGCACCCTTCGGATCTCCGGAAGCGACCAGGCCCTCACCGACGAGGACCGCGTCCGCGCCGTGCCCGGCGTAGGCCATCAGGTCACCGGGGCCACGGACACCCGACTCGGCCACTTTCGTCACGTCGAAGGGCAGCCCCGGGGCGAGGCGGCCGAACACGTCGCGGTCCACCTCGAGGGTGTGCAGATTGCGGGCGTTGATGCCGATCACCCGCGCGCCGGCCTCCAGCGCGCGATCGGCCTCCTCGGCGTTGTGCACCTCGACCAGCGCGGTCATCCCGAGCGACTCGATCCGGTCGAGCAGCGCAACGAGCGCGTTCTGCTCGAGCGCGGCGACGATCAGCAGGACCATGTCGGCGCCGTGCGCGCGCGCCTCGTGCACCTGGTAGGGGCTGACGACGAAGTCCTTGCGCAGCACCGGAATGTCGACCACGGACCGCACGGCGTCGAGGTCGGCCAGCGACCCACCGAAGCGGCGCCGTTCGGTGAGCACGCTGATCACCCGCGCACCGGCGTCCTCGTAGTCCTTGGCCAGCGCGGCCGGGGCGACGATGTCGGCCAGCAGACCCTTGGACGGGCTGCGGCGCTTGACCTCGGCGATGACACCGATCGACGACTCACGCAGCGCGCTCTTGGCATCCCTGGGTGCGGGCGCCTGTGCGGCCAGTCGCTTCAACTCGTCGAACGGGAGCGCCTTCTCACGCTCGGCGAGGTCGGCGCGCACCCCCGCGACGATTTCTTCGAGAACGCTCACAAACACCTTTCCCTTCCCGCAGAAAGGATGCTAGCCCCCGCCCGGACGCGGACCGGTCTCGGGTCGAACACTCCTTGGGACAAGGGGAAAACTACCGATCGGTAGTCGGATCATCCCCCTCCGAGAGTGCCTCCCACAGCTCGGCATCGGAGTCCCGGGCCGTCTTTTTCACGCTCGGTGCCGAATAACGTGCACCCAGTCGCGGCATGTTTGCCGCCCGCTTGACCGCCAGCAACCCTCCTACCGTCACCAAAATTCCCCCGAACGCGGCAAGTCCACGCCCGGCGAGGATCTGCGCCAGCGGTGCGCCCGCCGGGTAACCACTCCAGCGCATACCGTCAACGGCAACCCAGCACGCGGCGAGTCCCGCGATCGCCAGCACCGCGCCGAGCGCGCGCCGTGGCCAGCCGCCGGTGGCGATCATGCCGGCGACCCCCGCCAGCGCGAGCAGCGCCAACGGGATCAGCGCACCGGAAATCTCGGCGCCGGTTCGGGTTTCCAGGACGATCCCGCGTACCCCGGCGTCCCGCGTGTGCGCGGACCAAACCAGGTGCGAGGCGCCCCACAGCGCCGCCGCGCCGAGCAGCAACGCCGCGACGATCGTCCACAGTGGACGCTTACTGGACGCCGGCGACGTCATCGCTGGGATCCAGCGCCCGTGCCGGAGCCATGGTCTGCGCGGCGGCGACCGCCGACAGCACCGTACGGGCCTTGTTCAGGCATTCGTTGTCCTCGTAGTCCGGCTGCGAATCGGCGACCACGCCGCCGCCGGCCTGCACATACGCGACGCCGTCCCGCACCAGCGCGGTGCGGATCGCGATCGCCGTGTCGGCGTCACCGGCGAAGTCCAGGTAACCGACGATGCCACCGTAGAGGCCGCGCCGCACCGGTTCCAGTTCCTCGATCAGCTCCATCGCCCGCACCTTGGGCGCGCCCGAGAGGGTGCCCGCCGGGAAGCAGGCGGTGACCGCGTCGAAGGCCGTTTGGTCATCGCGAAGTTCTCCGGTGACCGTGGAGACGATGTGCATCACGTGGCTGTAACGCTCGATGACGAAGAAGTCGACCACGTGCACCGTGCCCGGCTTGCACACCTTGCCGAGATCGTTGCGGCCGAGGTCGACGAGCATGAGGTGCTCGGCGCGCTCCTTCTCGTCGGCCAGCAGGTCCTTGGCCAGTTGGGCGTCCTCCTCGGGATCCACGCCGCGCCACCGGGTTCCGGCGATGGGGTGGGTCGTGGCACGCCCGTCCCGCACCGTCACCAGCGCCTCGGGGCTGGAGCCGACGATGTCGAACCCGTCGAGCCGGAAGAGGTACATGTACGGGCTGGGATTGGAGGTTCGCAGCACGCGGTAGATGTCCAGCGCGTCGGCGTGGGTCGCGATCTCGAAGCGTTGCGAAGGCACGATCTGGAACGCTTCCCCGGCCTTGATCGCCTCGACGGCCTTCTCCACCGCCGCGTGGTATTCCTCCTGGCTGCGGTGGCGGACGAACTCGGGCGCCGGACGCTCGAACACGGCCGTGGTCGACGGTGCCGCGGCGCGCAGCCGGCCGGTCATCGCCTCCAGGCGGCGGACCGCGTCGTCGTAGGCGGCGTCGACACGTTCCGGCGAGTCGTCCCAGTTGACGGCGTTCGCGATAAGGGTGACGGTGCCCTCGTGATGGTCGAAGGCGGCCAGGTCGGTGGCCAGGAGCATGGTGAGCTCCGGGATGTCGAGGTCCTTCTCTGCCAGCTCCGGCAGTTTCTCCAGCCAGCGGACCGCGTCGTAGCCGACGTAGCCGACCATGCCACCGGTCAGCGGGGGCATGCCGGGCAACGGCTCGGTGTGCAGCGCCCGCACGGTCTCCCGCAGTACCGTCAGGGGATCACCTTCGGTGGGCAGCCCGACGGGTACCGTGCCGTCCCAGACCGCCCGGCCGTCCCGCACGGTCAGCGCGGCGGGGCTTCGTACGCCCACGAAGGACCAGCGCGACCAGGACTCCCCGTTTTCGGCGGACTCCAGCAGGAAGGTGCCGGGCCGGTGGGCGGCGAGCTTGCGGTAGACACCCACCGGCGTCTCCCCGTCGGCGAGCAGCGTGCGGACCACCGGGATGACCCGGCGCGTTTGCGCGAGCGCGCGGAATTCGTCACGGGTCGGGCTCACCGAGCCGAGGCCCCCGGCGCCGGTGTGTTCGGAACGGACCATGCGGGTCATTGTGCCGCTCCCGCCGTCGCGGGTATCCACCGGGAGTTAATTCAGGCCATGTTGAATTGTTTGGCGGACGCGTCCATGATGAAACGATGAGCAGCGCTGAGCAACGCCCAAGGACCAAGCGCCGAGGCCGTCGTCCGGCCGGCCAGGATACCCGCGCCGCCCTGCTCGAGGCCGCCCGCGAGGTGTTCTCGGAAAGCGGCTACGAAGGCGCGACCGTCCGCACCATCGCCGCGCGGGCCGGCGTGGACGCGGCGATGGTCAACCACTGGTTCGGCGGCAAGGAAGCGCTGTTCGCC
The DNA here is from genome assembly GCF_035276945.1 of Amycolatopsis sp. Taxonomy (GTDB): domain Bacteria; phylum Actinomycetota; class Actinomycetes; order Mycobacteriales; family Pseudonocardiaceae; genus Amycolatopsis_E. The sequence goes on from NZ_DATELF010000152.1 coordinate 183,969, forward strand.
CAGGCGGTCCTGAAACTGCCCTTCGATCCGGCCGAGCTGGTCACCGCACTGCTCGAGGGTGACATCGACAAGCTCGGCGAGCGGATAGTCCGCCGGTTCGTCACGGTGTGGGACGCCACCTCGGGCGGTGTCTTCCCCGCTCTGATCCGCAGCCTGGCCGCTCACGACCAGGCCGCCACCGGCCTCCGCGACTTCCTGGTCAAGGAAATCCTCGGCAGGGTGGTGGAACGGATCGAGGCCGACCACCCGCAGTTGCGCGCGAACCTGTGCGCGTCACAGATCATCGGGCTCGGCATGGTCCGGTACGTGGCGATGTTCCCCCCGCTGGCGACGGCGGACGTCGAGACGGTGGTCACCGCCATCGGTCCGACCCTGCAGCGTTACCTCACCGGAGGCATCGGCATCGACGGCGAGTGAGGCCCGCATCGCCCTGCCCACGTCGGCGGCGTGCTCGACGGCGATGCGCTCCGCGGCCCGCAGCGCGAACAAGGCGTTCTCGATCGACTGGCGGAGGTCGGCCGCGTCGGTGGGCGAGAGCTCACCGGGATTGTCCATATCGGCCTTCGTCACCTCGTCCACGGCACTGTCGGCCAGCAGCACCCCGGTCATCGCGTCATCGAGCTTCCTGACCAGGCGCCGCGCCCGGTCGCGCAATTGTTCGTAATAGAACCTGGTGTCACCCATGCCCGACAAGATGGGCGAAGATCCCCTTGTTTGGCAACGAATCAGACAACGAAGCCGCAAATTCACTCAAAAGACTCGTGACCGCGGTAAGCCGCGCCCGTTCCTACATCCGTTCGGGCGCGGTGATACCGAGCAGACCGAGTCCATGGTGGAGAGTGCGGGCGGTGAGCCGGCAGAGGGCGAGCCGGTTCCCGCGGACGGGTTCCCCGGCGCTGAGCACCGGGCAGGCCTCGTAGAAGGTGGTGAAGTCTCGCGCGAGGTCGTAGAGATAGCCGCAAAGGCGGTGAGGCTCCAGGCTTTCGCTCACCTCGGCCAGGGTGTCCGCGTAGGCGTCGAGTTCCAATGCCACGGCTCGTTCGGCGGGCTCCAGTGGAATGGCGGGGTCGACGGCCGCATCGGGGTCGCCGGCCTTGCGGAGAATGGAACGGATGCGGGTGTGCGCGTATTGGAGATAGACACCGGTATTGCCGGTGAAGGACACCATGCGGTCGACGTCGAAGGCGTAGTCCTTGGTGCGGGAGGTGGACAGTTCGGCGTATTTGACCGCGCCGATGCCGGCTTGTTCCGCGATCAGGTCGAGTTCGGCCGCGTCCAGGCCAGGGTCTTTTTCCGCGACGACGGTCCGGGCACGGGCGACCGCGTCGTCGATGAGGTCCGTCAGGCGGACGGTGCCGCCGGCCCGGGTCTTGAACGGCCGCCCGTCCGGTCCGAGCACGGTGCCGTGGGGAACGTGCGCGGCCGCGATGTTCTCGGTGAGCCAGCCCGCCCGGCGGGCGGCTTCGAAGATCAGGCGGAAATGCAGGGCCTGACGTGCGTCCGTGACATAAAGGAGCCGCCTCGCCTTGAGATCGTGGATGCGGTAGCGAATGGTGGCCAGGTCGGTGGTGTCGTAGCCGTAGCCACCATCGCTCTTGCGCACCATGAGCGGCACCGGGTTTCCTTCGGGACCGGTCACTTCCTGGGAGAAGACGACAAGCGCGCCTTGGCTGTCGACGGCGATTCCGGCGTCCACGAGTTCGGCGATCGTACCGGCGAGCATCGGGTTGTAGAACGACTCACCGGCGGAGTCTTCGGGCGTGAGCAGCACGCCGAGCCGGTCGTAGATGTCGCGGAAAGCCGGGTCTTCGAGTTTAACCGGGGACTCTGGTCTTGCGGGTGGTTGCGGTGCGTGATCGGAGGCGTTGGTTGGTGGGGTTGCGGAAGCCGAAGGCGTTGCGTGCTTCGAGTTTGATGAGGCGGTTGTTGCCTTCGCTGGCG
>NZ_DATELF010000153.1:0-89358 GCF_035276945.1 Amycolatopsis sp.
GAGCTGCATGCGTTGGACGCCAAGGAAAACAACCTGCTCGACCTGGGCTTCGGCGACCTGACAGCCAGCGCCAAGGCGAAGATCAAGGCCAAACTGCATGAGATCGAGATCCAGCGCGAACGTCTCACCGAACGGCTCGGCCAGACCAAGGACGACCTCACCTACAGCGTCGAGCTGATCAAAACGTGTCTCACGCTGCTGGAGAATCCACAGGAGCTCTACCTCCGTTGCGACGACGAACAGCGACGCCTACTCAACCAGGCGTTGTTCACCAGCCTCTACCTTGAAGACGACCACGTCACCGACAGCGACCTGGTCAGCCCCTTCGCGCAGCTCCATGCGCTCCAAGACGCCGAACACGATCCAGGCGTCAGAGATCCCCAAGACGCAGATCGGGCCGCTCCCCGCGAAGGGAACGGCCCGACTGTGTCGAATAACCTGGAAGACCTGCTATGGGGCATTGCTTTGGCCCCGTGTTCTAGTAAGCCTTCCGTGGTGGAGCTGAGGGGAATCGAACCCCTGACCTCTGCCTTGCAAAAGCAGCGCTCTACCAATTGAGCTACAGCCCCCGCCGGGCGTTGCCGCCCGGAAGTCTCAGTTGTTCTGGCCCGCTTCGGCGGTCTTCGCCGGCGCGCTGCCGTTGGCCGAGGCGCTGCCGAACTTCTCCGTCGGAGCGGTGGCCTCGCGCCACAGGTCGGCTTCGGCCTTCGCGTCCTTGTTGCGCTTGATCACGAACAGCACCCCACCCGCGACAACTGCGAGCGCCAGCAGCTTCTTCACCTTGAGCCCCTCCTCGACGGTCCGGCTTGATTTCCTGATGTTACTGCACGGCGTTCGGACCGATTCGGGCGGAGCGCGATTATTCGTGGTCGCACCGGGTACGCGAATGGTGACGCCGAACCGACAAGGAGGGGCGACAGTGAGCGACAAGGAAGATCGCCAGGAAGGCCTCAAGGGTGCCGTCGAGGACCTCAAGGGCCGGGTCAAGGAGGCCGCCGGCACGGTGGTCGGGCATGACGCGACGCAGCGTGAAGGCAGGGCCCAGCAGGCGAAGGGCACCGCGCAGCAGGAAGTAGCCGAGCGGGAACAGGAGGCCGACCGGGCTCGTGAGCGGGCGGCAGCCGAGGAGGCGCGCCAGCGCTCCCAGCAGTAACCCCAGGCCAGGCCAGGGTCGGCGCGGCGGAGTTCCCCGCCGGCTCTGGCCGTTCCACGTGGAACAACGTCGACTTGACCTTGCCGTTGGGGGAAGCCGCAGAGTAGCCCCTGCCGGGTGAGTGACCCGGCATGAGGAGGGCAAAGGTGCTGACGATCGGGGCGTTCGCCCGGGCATCGCACTTGTCGCCGAAGGCGCTGCGGTTGTACGACGAACTTGGTTTGCTCAGGCCGGCCGCGGTGGATCCGGTGTCCGGTTACCGGTACTACGAAGCTGAGCAGCTCGAGCGGGCAAGGCTCGTGGCGTGGTTGCGCCGGATCGGGATGCCGCTGGCCAGGATCAAGGTGGTCTGCGAACTCGGCGGCGTGGCGGCCGCTCGAGAAGTCGATGCGTACTGGCGCCGGATCGAGGCGGAAACCGAGGTTCGTGGAAAGCTCGCCGCCTTCCTCATCGACCATCTGTCGAGGAAGGAAGTCGACATGTCCACGCTGGCCCGTCGCTACGCCGTCCGGTCCGATCGAGGACTCGTCCGCGAGTCGAACCAGGACATCGCCTACGCCGATGCACGCCTGTTGACGGTCGCCGACGGGTTCGGGGCGGCCGCGAACACTCGCCCCGCCAGTGCCGCCGCGATCGACGCGCTCAAGGCCGTCGATACGGCCGTCCCCGTCGGAGATCTGCTCAATGTGCTGGACGGTGCCGTGCACCGCGCAAGCACAGCGGTCGGTGAACTGGCCGAAGAAGGCATCGGCACCACGTTTGACCGCCATGCTGTGGTCGGGTTCGCAACTCGCGCTCGTGCACATCGGTGATTCGCGGGCCTATCTGCTCCGCGGCAATGAGCTGTTCCAGATAACCCACGACCACACGCTGGTGCAATCGATGATCGACGAAGGCAGGCTCACGCCGGAAGAAGGCGAGTCACACCCGCAACGAGCGCTGCTACGAAGGCGCTGCATCCGGGCGGGAAAGCCGAACCGGACATCGAGCTGCGCCAAGCCGAAGCGGGCGACCGCTACCTCCTCTGCTCCGACGGCCTGTACACGTCGGTCACTCCGGAAGAGTTGCGAGCCGCACTGGCCACGATCGACGAGCTCGCGGACGCAGTGCGTGAGCTCGTCGATCTCGCCAACGGCCAGGGTGGCCCGGACAACATCGCCTGCGTCGTCGCCGACGTGACGGCCGGTTAGGCGCGAATCGCCTGGACGTCGAGCTGGATCTCGACCGTCGAGCCGACCACGACCAGGCCCTTGGCCAGAGTCTGCTGCCAGTTGATGGTGAAGTCCTCACGGTGCAGCTGAGTCGTGGCGACGGCACCGAGCCGGTCGCCGTTCCAGGTCCGCAGCCCAAGATAGCCGACGTCCAGTTGAACCCCGCGGCTCGCGCCGTGGAGGTTCAGCGTGCCGTCGATGACCCAGCGGTCACCGGCCGTCCGGCGAAACCTGTTGCTGAAGAAGTGGAGCTGGGGAAAGCGGGCCACATTGAGGAAGTCGTCCGACCGGAGGTGGTCGTCGCGCTTGGCGACCCCGGTGTCGATGCTCGCGGCGTCGATGACCACCTCCACCGTCGAGTTCTCGATCGGCTCGGCGATCCGGATGCTTCCCCGGAACCTGGTGAATCGCCCGTGCACCTGGGAAAGCGCGATGTGCCGGGCGACGAACCGGATCGAGGTGTGGTCGGCGTCGAGCACCCATTCGCCGGGTTCCGGCAGGTGCAGGGTGGTATCGGGCTGGAGCCGGATCTCGCCGAGCGCCGTGTGATCCCCGCTGGACACCTCGACGGTACGGCTCACCTCGCGATAGGCTCCCGCCTTCACGGTCACCAAGTACGTGCCCGCCACAACTGTGCTGACCGCCAGCCCGAATTCGTCGGCCGTGACGCGTGCCTGCCGCTGCATCCGCTTGTGCCGCATCACCATTTCCGCGCCGGCCAGTGGGCGGCCCTTCTCGTCACGCACGCGGGCGCTGAGCAGTCCGGCGTTGGCCTCGAACGTGACAGGCTCACCGTGGCGGCCGCCCCTTCGTACGCCGAACATGTTCTCTCCATTCTCGTTGCCGGTTTCTCCGAAGAGATTAAGCAGAACGTCACGGCGAACAGCGCCTGCGTAACGTACCTCACGTCGCACCGATGACCAGCGTAAGCACCCGTAGCCCGGGCAAAAACAAGTGCGCCCGAGATTATTTGAAACTTGTTTTCAACACATGCTGGTACACAAAAACCAACAGCGGAAAAAACATGCGTGTGAATTTTGCCAGACCCGCTCAGAAAGCGGAGACCGGCTGTGCGCGCTCGACGCGGGTCAACGTACGGATCAGCGCGGGCTGGCCGTGCCGGCGCAGGCCAGCCGTACCAGGAGGTCGCGTACGGGTGCGAACACCTCGGGCGGGAATTCCGGCGTGGGCACGCCGACGCTGACCGCGAGATCGTCCGTGTGGACGACGATCTCGAGCGCGCGGGTGTGCAAAAAGTCATCGCGGCGCAGGGACCAGCCCTGCCAGGGAATCAGCACGACCTCATGGGCACTGCCGACCGCGAGCAGGCCGCGCACCATATCCGCTGCGCGGGCGGTCCGGTCGAGCAATGCCCCTACGCCAAGCGCCGCCAGCCCTGATCTTTGGTGGGCCCAGGAGGACTTGAACCTCCGACCTCTTCGTTATCAGGCCAAGATCACGATTTCCTGATCTTGGGTTGTACCTGGTCACCTTCGGCTTTGCTGTCCGTGGACGTCCACGGAGGTCTCCGGCAGTACGGGGCGACTGTCAGGCTGTTCGTCAGGCTCGGCTCAAGCTTGGCCAGGGGAAACGTGCTGCAACGCGGGTTCCGCATCGGGTCCCGGTCTCGACGGGTTGTCACAAAGATCGACGCTCGCAAGCCCCCCTGGGTATAGCCCCAGTGGGGCTTGCTTCGCGGTTGCTTCGTGGATACAAAGCGGAGCGGGCCCCGAAGGTTCTGCCTCACCTGATCTTTCAAGGTGAGGAGTGTGCAATGTGGGCCTGGATCATCCTCGGCGGCTACGCCATGTTCGTCGCCGTCCTGGTCTCCTGCGTCGCGCACGCCGCACTGTCCCGAGACAGCACCCCCAAGCGCCGCGAGACGGCCTACAAAGATGTTCCGAATCATCTGGCCTACCAGCCTGACCGGCCTAGCCGCAGCACTGGTCAACCTCCACACGGCCGGACTGCTGGGCCAGGGATCATGCCCAGGCTCAGTCACCAGTGGCGCCGTCCGTCCACACGAAACCCCTCGCCGCGCATCACGTCCAGTGCTTTGGATCGTGCAGGTCATACGGGCGCACGAAGGAGTGGTGGTTTTCGAAGCCGTCCGGCTCGAAGCTGAACGTTGTGCCAGCACGAAGTTGGGGCCACACGACGGCGTCCATGTCCTTCTCCCGTTGGGTCCAGAATTGGACAGTCCGCCACCTTCCGCCGTTCATGCGCAGTTGAAGGTCCCACCGAACGTGCTCAAGCCGAGCCTCATGATCCCACCGCGTGCTGAACATCAGCAGCTTGCTGACTGTGTCTTTAGGGAGCACGACGAACGGAATGCCAGCGTCGACGTACGCCTCGGAGAACAAGTCCCTGCGCGACTTCAGCCTGTGATACTTACTGGGGTCGAGTTCGCCGACGAGGAAGAAGGTCTCGTGCGCACCCTCCACCGGGTGGTCGGGGTAGTGGGCGACCACCCGCGCATCGGTGACCACCCCGGCGCGGGCGCCAGCGTTGGTGACGTTCACGGTGACAACGACCCGCGCCACGTACCACCACTCGCTCTTACTCGTGATCTGCTCGACGAACAGGGTCAGCCGGCCAATGGCGGGGATCGGCGAGAACGGCGCTAAGTGGGTGCGCCACAACGACGCAACCGCGACGATCAGCGCGGCCACTGAGACGAGTGCTGTCGCAATCTGCACAGGATCCCCCCTCCTCCGAATCATCTAGCCCACCAGCCTCACTGGCCTAGCCGCGGCACCGCTCAAGCTCCACACCGCCGGACTGCTGTGAGAGCTGCCCCGCTATGGCTGTGGCGGCATGTCGACTACACCGAAGTGGGCCGCCAAGTGGGCGAACTCGGCACCTCGTCGGCGGGGGGCGCGATCAACGAGCCTCTGCATCGTGGCCTTGCCCAACGGCTGGTAGCGCACCCAGTCCGGCGCGAGGTCCTTAGCCTCGACCAGGTAGCCGAGTGCACGTTCGTAGGAACGCAGTTCGAAGGACGCAGCGGCCAGCCGCAACCGGTGACCCGCTTCCCAGAAGGCAGGCACTTCGCCCTGAGCGGGAGGCATGGCCTCAGCGAGTCGCAACGCCGTTTCGGGGTCGCCCGCTCGCGCCGCGTGGTCGACCTGCTGAAGTGCGGCAACGCGCGGACCGAAGATCGCCGCTTCGGTTGCGCTGTCTCCTCGTGACCGCATGGCGGCCGCTTGCGCCTCTGCCAGCAGGTCTTCCGCCCGATCCGGACGGCCGGCGGATAGGGCGGCAGAGGCCGCGTTGAACAGCAGGTTTCCGAAAACTCCGGCGCGGGCAGGGTCGCGGTCAAGCATCGGGGGCTGTACCTGTTCGGCGGCCGTCACGGCAACCCGCTCGGCGTCATCGAGTCGCCCCTGTCGGACCAGCGTCCAGGCGAGATAGCGCAGAGAGATCGCGGTCTCCAAGTCTGGCGCGTCAGACTGCCGAGCTGCGTCGAGTGCGCGTTCTGCCGAGGTCCACGCGAGATCATCGAACCCGGCCCGGCCGGCCATCCCGGCGCCGAGCCGGTATGCCGTCGAGAGTGCGCGCTGTGCTCCCGCCTGCTCTGCTCCGGTTGCCGTGCGGACGAGCCGACGAGCGTCGATCAGTACGGCAGGCAGCCCATGGAGCAGTTCGGCGTGTCGACCGTCGACGTAAGCACGCCACGCCCAATGGGCAGCGCGGTTCAGCTCGTCCAGCCGAATCAACTCGTGGGGTTCGGCGAAGTCTTCCAGACCGGGAACGTGTTCCCCCGCCGTGATCGCCTGGCGCAGCGTCCCTACGTCGATCTCTGTCGGTTGGCCTGCGGAAACTTGGCCGAGCAGACGTTCAACGGTGACGCCGAGGGCAGCGGCAAGCTTGCGCAAGGTCGCCGGTCGGCTGGTCTGCCGGATGCCTTGCTCTATCCGCGCGACCGTGTCCACACCCACCCCGGCAGCGTGCGCAAGTTCGTACTGCGACATGTCTCGAGCCTTGCGGAACCGAGCAAGGTTCTCGGCCAGGCTGCCCCCAGCCCTCATAGTGCCCTCCTCAGCGGCGCATGCGCTGTATCCAGGGTATCTATCCGTTCATGCGCTTGCCGTTCTCACAAAGAGCGAGTTCACCCGTTTGAACGACGTCCAGCGCAACGGCTAGTCTCCGAGCCAATGAAGGCTTCAGCATCTCGCCAGCTTCCTCCAGGACGACGAGGCGAGCCGCGACGATCTCAGGATCGGTGAGCTCCAGGTCCGCTACTTCCTGCTCGCTGATCAACCCGCCGTCGAAGACGAACGCGATGCCTTCCGGCATTCGCCCCTCATCCGGTTGGTAGTCGATCACCAGCATGGGACCCAGCGGCCGATCAATGCCGATCTCCTCGCCCACTTCGCGGGCCGCCGTCGTCCACGGTGGCTCTCCCGCATCGACGGCGCCACCAGGGATGTCCCAGTGTGGCTTGTACGACGGCTTTACCAGGAGAACACGTCCAGTTGGGTCACGGAACAGCACTCCAGCAGACATGCGCTTGCGATCAAGCGACCGTACGTACTCGTCGAACGGGAGTAGATCCACGTCCAAGAGGCTACCGGCCAGTGCTGAAGATCTCGTGTTCTCTGCTCAAGAGGCATAGAACCAGCAAGCGCCGACGCCGAGAACATTGATCAACGCTCTGTTTTTCCTGCTCAGATAGCCCGAGTATCGCGTCATGGCACGCCATGGCGGCAACGGCTACTCCCCGACTGACCCAGGAGCGATATGACGACTTCTCACCAGGTGTGCGGCAGTGCACCCACGCCGCAAGACGATGAGCAAACCCGCGCGCTCATCACGGCTCTGGCCAGTGTGAACGGACATATTCCGCTGGTCATGGCGAAGCTGATCAAGGACGAGTTGCCTCGGGCGAAGCAGCGGGAATTCGCCGAGCTGCTGATCAGCCTGGGCGAGTTGCTCAGCGAACATGCCGGGAGCCGCGTCGAGACGCGGCCTGATCGGCAGTAGGTCTCACGACGAGATATAAGAGAGTTAGCTTTCTCGCAAGTAACGCCGATTCATCCAACGACAAACAAAGGAAACATATCGTGTCCGCGAGGTACCAGCTCGACGATTCGCTCGGCTACGTTTACAAGAAGATGGCGGAGCATCTTGAGTTGCGCATCGATTCCGGCGAACTGCAACCCCAATCGCCCTTGCCAGCCGAGCGGCGCTTGGCCCTGGAGTACGGCGTTTCCCTCGGTACCGCTCGGCGGGCAACCGAATTGCTTCGCGAACGAAAGCTGGTGGTCACACTGCGCTCGAAAGGCACGTTCATCGTGGACCGCAGGAAAACGACCGCGCAACCAGTCAAAGCTAACGCGGATAACCGCGGAGTCACAGCTGAGAGTTTGGATCACCGTGATGTTTCCGACAACAGCTAATCAGGTGGAAGACTCGACATTCTTGACCGAAGCGTACGAGGAACAATGCGAGCGCGTGGGACGACTACTGGCGCAGTTCGAGCCGGTCTATGACCGGCTCGACGCAGTCACCGACACCGCCGAAGAGACGATTCAGACCGAGGATGTCACATTCGGCGAGTTCGGCGAGCTCGCCGAATCGGAGAAGCGCGACCTTCGACGGCATCTCGACCAGGCCGCCGAGTCTCTTCGGTCCGCTGAACGAGTCGCTCGGATATACCTCTCCGCACTGCACTCAACCCTGAACAGGTTCGCAATCACACAACCCCCTGAGGCAGCCGAAGTGCCGCCCTGCTCGGCTCCGTAACCTGGCAACAGAGTCGAGCAGAGGGAGAGGTGCATGACCGAGGGACCTGCGACCTTCACGCCAGAGCGAACGCAGGCCGTCCTTGAGGCGGCCTGCCAGGCGCAAGGTCTAGACGCATCGGATGCGGCCTTGCTCCGGTTCGGTGAGAACGCGATCTACCGGCTCCGTCAGGAGCCGGTAGTTGTTCGCGTGGGTCGTTCTGTGGAGGCGGCCAGCAAGGAGGTTCACGTGGCCAGGTGGCTTGACCTGCACGGCTTCCCTGCTGCACGCTTGGCCCTGGATCAGGATCCGGTTGTGGTCGGCGGCATACCGGTGACCTTCTGGGAGTACATACCTGAGAACCCGACGCCGATCACGCCAGCGGAGTTCGGGAAGCTGCTTCACGACCTTCACGCACTACCCGCACCTACCGATTTCCGCTTGCCCGATTTCCAACCGATGCCGAAGACTAAGGATCGCCTGGAAAACATCCCGACCGGCTACCTGTCCGAATCTGATCTGGCTTTCTTTCAAAGCAGATATGACGAGATATCAGCAGAGTTCGAGAAGCTCGATTTCGTGTTGCCACCTGGGCCGATCCATTGCGACGCGCATCCCGGCAACCTTCTGCGCGGACCAGATGGGACGCTAAATCTGATCGACTTCGAGGACTTCGCTTACGGCCCAAGAGAGTGGGACGCGGCCGTGTTGTCTGTCCGGCACCAGGCTTTCGGTTGGGCTTCCGAAGCGGAGTACCGCGCGTACGTGGACGCGTATGGTTTTGACCCGATTTCCTGGCCCGGCTTTCCTGTGATCAGGGCGGCACGTGAGCTGAACATGACCACGTGGCTTGCGCAGATGGTGGGCGATTCGCCGGAGATTGAAGCCGAGGTGCGCAAGCGCGTCGCCGATCTACGCGACGAGCAGGGTCCTCGAAACTGGCGCGCCTTTTGAGGGTAGATGCAGCGTGGCGAAGTCGAGGAAGTCTCGCACGAGTGGATCGTTTGAAAACGCGCCAAGTCGTGAGCGGAACTCGTCTAGGTAGGAGACAACGCGCAGTGACTTCAGGCTCGCGGCTGTCTTGACCACGGACCGTGCGACGTACAGTGCCTCGTCCAGGTTTCCGTCTTGCAGGTGGGAGGTTGCGAGCACGGTCCGCACGAACGACAGGCTACGAACGTAGGTTGATTCTGACTCCCGGATCGAGGCGGCCGCGTGGTGGTTGGCCAGCTCGGCGTTGCCGAGGTCGCGGAAGCAGTGCGCGAACTCGGCGTGCAGCTCGGCGCGGTCGAAGTAGCGAATCCACTCCGGGTCGTTCTCGCGGTTCCCTTGACCATGCCATCGCTCGGCGGTGAGCAGAGCCGCGGTTGCCTCTTCCTCCCGGCCCAGCGACGCCAGGGCTCGCGCTTCCATCGCCGAGAAGAGAGCCATCGTTGTGGGGGTGGCGTAGCCGTTCGCGCCCTTGGACGCGGCGCGCGCCAAGTCGACGGCGCGCTGGTAGTGGCCAAGAAAGTTCGCCTGGTGCGACATGCCGGCCAGGATGCGGCCGCATAGAGGCTTGTCCCCTGCTGCCTTGGCCAGCCGAAACGCCTGAGTCAGATACCTTTGCGCGAGTCCGTGTGCCCCGGTGTCGTAGGCGGTCCATCCGGCGAGTCGGGTCAAAGCGGCGACTTCCCGGAAGTACTCGCGCCCGATCGGGTCGTGCGGTGACACGTGCGGGATGTTCGGCAAGACCTCCTGGTCGAGAAACGACGCGACCAACATCTTTGGCCGTCCGCCGCCGTACTTGTAGTCGAAGCTGCTGAACATGGCGGTTGCCTCGCGGACCGCTTCGACATCGACAAAAGTGATCCGCCGTGGTTCGGCTGGCGGCCGCGACCGGTCGCTGTCGGAGTCCGTGAGCCACCGGACCACGAGATCGCTCCATGCCTGTGGAACCACGGTCAGTGGTTCCGCCTTCTTCGGTGTTCTCAGCTCAAGGTCGGTGATCGCGCCCAGCGTCGCGACGGTTTGGGCGACTTCTTCGGGGTAGTCCAGCCCGATGTCTCCGCCGTCGTTGTCGTCCTCGCCGGCCGTTTCCGCGTAGCCGATCTCGGCAAGGGTCACGGTCCGGCCGAGCATCTCCCCCAGGACGCGGGCGATCAACTGGCAGGTTCGGGGGTGCGGTTGCCGGGTGGTTCCGTCCAGCCAGCGCTTAACGGAGACGTGGTCACAGCGGACCGGTTCTCCCCCGTCCTGCTCACTGAGCAGGCGCACCCGGCGCGCCAGGCCCTTGTTCGTCGCTCCCGCCTGCTTCATTACCCCAGCTAGGAGCGTGTTCGGCTGCTTCCCCGTGTCGATCACGCATACCTCCGTGATCGATTAAAGCACCCCCATGCACCCCCCGGTGCACAAATGCACCCCCCGCCGCACCCTGATGCACCCCCGCCCCTGGCCGGTTTCCTTGGCTCATCAACGAAAACACCGGATCGGAACCCGAACCGGAAGCCAGAAAAGGAGACGGCAATGGCGAAGAACCCCTACCCCATGATGAACGGCGGCGGCGGACTGATGTCCAAGGTGATCGGCACGCTGGTCCTGATCGCGATCCTCGTGCTGGTCATCAAGTACCCGGCCGACGCCGCGCGGTGGGTCCATGGCTTGGGCAGCGTGATCGACGGCGTGGTGAACTTCTTCCGGGCCCTGTTCGGCTAGCGCTGGTCCAGACGCCGCTCAATGTCGGTAAGGCGCCGGCGAATCTCGGCAATGGCCTGCCACACGCGCTCATCCCCACCGCCGTCGCGGCTCGGAGACTCGCCATCGGCAGGTTGGGTGCGCACGAACGACCCCTTGCCATGCCGAGTGACCACCAGGCCCTCATCGCGCAGCAGCGTCACGGCCGCCTTGGCCGTGTTGATCGCCACCCCCCAGGAGTCGGCAAGTTCCTGGTACGTCGGCAACTGCGCGCCGGGGCTGTACTCCCCCGACCGAATCGCGGCACGCAAACCGCCCGCCACTTGCAGGTAGGGCGCGCGCGGGTCGTCTGGGTCCAGGGAGGCCATACAGACAAGGGTAGGCGAAGCAACTCAGTTAAGTCAGTTCCAGCAACTCTATTGACAGAGTTGATAGATAGGTTCTACGTTCGTTCTCGGCCCCAACGGGGCCGCCTCCCGAACGGGAGACCTACCAACACCAGGGAGTTTCAGTCATGGATGACCTCATTCCCCCGTTCAGTTACGCGCCCGATGGTCTGTACGAGTCGGACGTTGACGCGCTGATCGCCGAGTACTTCCCCGCTGACGAGTTCGACGCCAAGCGGCATGCGGTCACGGATCGGGTTGCCGAGTATCGGCACGTCCGGCGCCTGGACTGTCAGACGATCAACGCCGCTCTCCGGTCCGTCCGCACAGACCCGGCCAGCACGGACGAGGACGGCGCGGCGGCTTGAGTTCGCCCCGGCCCGGCGCACGGAACCGCCAAGAACCAGTCGCCGGACCGGGTTTCTCCCAACCTTCACCTAGCCAGTCAGGAGAGTCCCAATGGTAGGGCTGAACATGCCCAAGAACACCGGGAGCGCGTATCCCGCGTCGGTGGATGCGCTGCTGCCCCGAGTCCGTACCTGGGTCGCGGACCTGGGCGCCATGCCATCGCGGAATCGGATCATGGCCGAGTTCCGGGTGGGTGCCCCGAAGGCGCGCGCCATCTTGGCCGCGCTCAAGAACGAGACCGAGACTGGACCGGTCCGGGCGCTGCACGCTGTCCCGGAGGCCTGTACAGACGCGGACTCGGAACCGGGTTCGGACACGCCGAGCGAACCGGAGCGTTTCGAGACGGACGAGCAGGTCACGGCGGTCACGGGCTCAGGTCCGGAACCGTCGCGGTCGCGGCCGGTGAAGTCGTGGCCGCTGCTGCTTCTGGCGTTGCCCGCGTTCGTCGCGATCTGGGGCGGCTGGGTCGGTCTGGGCCGGTTGACCGGGTTCGGGCCGATCGAACTGCTCCCCGGGATCTGGGACGGCCTGTCGATCAACTCGGCGATCACGTTGCCGATCGGGGTCGAGACCTACGCCGCGTTCGCTCTGCGGGTCTGGCTGTCCGACTTCACCCCGAAGCGGGTGCGCGAGTTCGCGAAGTGGTCCGCATTCGGCTCCCTCGGCTTGGGCATGGCCGGTCAGGTCGCCTACCACCTGATGTCCGCCGCCGGGGTCACCCGCGCCCCGTGGCCGATCACCACGCTCGTGTCGTGCCTGCCAGTGGTCGTGCTCGGCTGCGGCGCGGCCCTGGCTCACCTGCTGCACACCGCCCGCCACCAGGAGGTGAACGACTGATGCCCATCACCGAAGACTTCCGCGGCGACGACCCCGAGTCCGGCAAGGTGATCGCCTTCCCGACCGCTCCCGCCCCGAATGCGCCGGAGATCCTCGACACGGAGGTAGTCGAGGAGTCGGGGGAAAGCGCGCCGGCCGTTGCGGTCGACACCCGCGCAACCGATGATTCGTCCTGGTTGGACCGGTTGCGGTCCCAGCAGCGACAGCCGATCCTCCCGGCTTACATCAAGTCCCTGGCGGAGGCCAGGGAGGCGGCGAGGTGGGTGGGCAAGCACTACGCCCACAAGACCAGCTATCACCTGGCCCGCTCCCCGCTCTACGCGCTGCGGTTGGCCGCGCGGTCCCCGCGCGGGCTGCTGCTCCTGCTGGTGGCCACCGGCCGCTACGTCACCGACGCGGAGGGACGTCCGGCCCGGTCGGAGACCGCGACCGGCGACAAGGCCGAGCTGTACCTGAAGCTGTCCCAGCAGCGGGACCGGCGCGTGGTGCTGCGCTGGATCCAGCTCGGCTTGGCCGCCACGCTCGGCCTGGTCATCATGCTGGTGCTGCCGAACGCCCTGCCGGAGTGGGTGATCTGGGCGTGCGGTGCGCTGGCGGTCGCCCTGCTCGGCAGGCTCGGCACAACACGGGACAACCCGGTGATCTCGACCCGTGCCGTGATGTCGGCCCAGGTACAGAAGCTCACCAGTGACAACGTCGTCCAGGCGCTCACGGTGCTGGGTATTGCCGGGATCAACCAGGCATTGGCCAAGAACCCGGACGCCATCGGCTTCACCGCCCCGATTCAACGGGACGGCCCCGGCTGGCGGGCGGATGTCGACCTGCCGCCCGGCGTGACGGTCGGGGAGGTGATCGAACGGCGCCCGAAGCTCGCCTCCGCGCTGGGCCGCCCGCTGGGGTGCGTGTGGCCGGAAGGCAACGCCGAGGTACACCCCGGTCGGATGGTGCTGTGGGTGGGGGATGAGGACATGTCCAAGTCGCGTCAGCCGGTGTGGCCGCTGCGCAAGACCGGCACCGTGGACCTGTTCAAGCCGCAACCGTTCGCCACCGACCAGCGCGGCCGGTGGGCCGAGATCACCCTGATGTTCGTCTCCATGGTCATCGGCTCGATTCCCAGGATGGGCAAGACGTTCACCCTGCGCGAGTTGCTGCTGATCGCGGCCATGGACCCCAGGGCCGAGCTGCATTGCTTCGACCTCAAGGGAACCGGTGACCTCTCGCCCCTGGCGCCGGTCTCGCACCGCTACCGCGCCGGGGAGGAACCGGACGACATCGCCTATGCCGTGGCCGACCTGCGCGCCTTAGCGGCGGAGTTGCGGCGGCGGGCGAAGGTGATCCGCGACCTGCCCAAGGATCTGTGCCCGGAGAACAAGGTCACCCCGGAACTGGCATCCAAGAAGTCGCTCGGCTTGCATCCGATCGTGATCGGGGTGGACGAGTGCCAGAAGTGGTTTGAACACCCCGAGTACGGCGCGGAGATCGAGGAGATCTGCACCGACATCGTCAAGCGCGGTCCCGCGCTCGGGTTCGTGATCATCCTCGCCACGCAGCGGCCGGACGCCAAGAGCATCCCGACCGGGATCAACGATAACGCCGTCATCCGGTTCTGCCTCAAGGTCCGGGGACAGCCGGCCAACGACATGGTGCTCGGTACGTCGTCCTACCGCAACGGCATCCGCGCCACCACGCTGTCCTTCCGGGACAAGGGAATCGGCATCCTGCTCGGCGAGGGCGACGAACCACGCATCACGCGCGGCGTCTACATCGACGGCCCGGACGCCGAACAACTCGCCGCGCGGGCCCGCACCGCGCGGATCGCGGCCGGACGGCTCACCGGCTACGCGGCCGGACTGGACCTCACCCCCGAGCAGGACGAGGAGGACGGCGGCACGCTGTTCGCGGACGTCCTGACCGCGATCGGGGACGCGGACAAGGCGTGGTCCGAGACGATCGTGGATCGCCTTGCCGAGTTGCGCCCGGCCGCCTACGGCCCGTGGGCCGAGCTGCCAACCGGCACGGCCAAGGCCACCCAGTTGTCCTCCGCGCTCAAGCCGTTCGGCATCTCCACCAAACAGGTATGGGCCACCGACCCGGCCACCGGCAAGGGGGCCAACCGCATGGGCATCAAACGCGACTGGATCGCCGATGCTCTCACCAAGCGTGACCAAAGCAAAGGTCGCGGCAAGCCCGCCGTGAGGCTCTAGGTCAAGGGCCTGCTCCCTCTAGACCTAGAGCCTCCCCTAGACACCCAAACACCCGCTGATCAGCGCCCTAGCCCCTAGAGGCGCTACCCCAAGACACCCAAAACAGCCCAGGAGACACCCTGTGAACCCCCTCGACACCCTGACCGCGCCACTCGTCTTGACCCTCATCGTTGTCACGCTCGGTTACACCTTCTCGTGCGCGGTCTACCCCTACAAGCCGTGCCGATCCTGTCGCGGCATCGGCCACTTCCGGTCGCCGTTCCTGCACGCCATCCGGCTCTGCCGCCGCTGCGGCGGCACCGGCCGCACCCTCCGTGCCGGACGCCGCGCCTACAACGCCGCCGTCCGCACCCACCGCGCCGTTCGCAAAACCCAGGACCGCGACCGCCTCGACGACCACTGACCCCTCCCGCTCCGTTCGCTCGAAAGGTGATCGATGACTTCCCCTGTCCTGAACACGGAACGGCAGTTCCTCGGCTGTCTGATGCGCTTGCCCACCGACCCGGCCCGGCGCGTGCTCGCCGGGATGCGTCCCACCGACCTCGCCAACCCCACGGCCGCGTTCGTGCTGCACCTGGCCATCCGCGCCCTCGCCGACAACGTGCCACCAGCCCCGGCCGTGCTGTTCGAGCACGCCCACGAGATCGCCGAACGGCCCCGCACCGCGCGGTTGCAGCAGGTGGGCTTGTGGATCGTCGACACATACCAACAGGCGCCGCTCGCGCCCGAACAGCACACGCTCTACCTCAAGGCCGCCGTACTCAAGGCCGCGTGGCGACGCGCCGTCGCCGAACACGCACAACGGCTGCTCCAGGCCGCCGCCGAATCCTCCACCGACGAGCTGCGCGAGCTGACCGACGACACCAGCACGGCAGACGAACTGTGGAGCCGCTACCAAGCCGCACGCAACCACAACAGCGTCTCGGCACGACTGGAGGTGGCCGCCTGATGCCCGACTTCACCGACGCCCTGTCCGCCATCGACGCGGCCATCGCCGACGAACCCGCCGCCAACTGCCTAGAGTGCGGACGCCCGCGCGGCGACTCCCCTTCCGCCGACTTCTGCTCGGAGAACTGCCAGGGCATCTGGACCACCCGGCAAGCGGCAGCCAAGGAAGTGGAAGACCGGGGGATCACGCCGAACCGGGATCTGCCGGAGGTTGCGCCGGTCCGGCCGCTGACGTGGCTTGGTCCTGCCCCGGCCGGCGCGTACCTCAAGCCTGGTCATGAGGTGTTGGACGCGGTCGTGGCGTTCGTGTCGCGGTTCTCGGCGTTCCCGAACGAGCATTGCGCCCCAACGCTGGCGATGTGGTACGCGCACAGCCACATTGCCGACCGGCTCTACGTCACGCCCCGGCTCATCCTGGACTCCGCCGAACCGGGCAGCGGCAAGACGCGGGTGCTGGAAGTCGGTCAGTACCTGGTCGCCAAGCCCGAGATGACGATCAGCATCACCCCGGCCGCGATCTTCCGGATGCTCGTCGAGGGCCCGATCACGCTGCTCTTTGACGAGATCGACGCCGTGTTCAACCCCAAGACCGGCGGCAACAACGAAGACCTCCGCGCGCTACTCAACGCCGGGTACAAGCGCACCGCCACCGTCGCCCGGTGCGTCGGGGACGCCAAGAGCATGAACGTCACCCGGTTCCCGGTCTATGCGCCGGTCGCCCTGGCGGGGATCGCCGGGGGCATGCCGGACACGATCACCACCCGCGCCATCACGATCCACATGCGCAAACGCCGCTACGACGAAACGGTCGAAGAGTTCATCGAGGAAGACGTAGAGCGCGAAGCCGCGCCTGTGCGCGGGGACCTGGAGGCATGGACGCGCCGGGTGGCCGATGACATCGCGCGGGCACGGCCCGACAGGCCGGACGGGGTGCGGGATCGGGCGGCGGAGATCTGGCGGCCGCTGCTGGCCATCGCGGACGCGGCGGGCGGCCAGTGGCCAGAGACCGCGCGCAAGGCATGCCGTCACTTCGTGGTCGACGCCGGACCGCAGAACGTCTCAACCGGTGTCCGGCTCCTGTCCGACATCCGCGAGATCTTCACCACCCACGGCACCGACCGCATGGTGACCGCCGAGTTGATCCGCGAGCTGCACGCCGTCGAGGACGGACCGTGGACCGACCTCCAGGGTAAGCCCCTCGATAGTCGGCGGCTGGCCAAGGAACTGGAGCGCTACTCGGTCCGGCCCAGGGACGTGAAGGTCAACGGCAAGACGCTCAAGGGCTACCGCGTGGACGGAGACGGCGGGCTCGCCGATGCATGGAGCCGCTACCTCCCACCCATCGAAACAGCCGCGACCTCCGCGACCAACGCGACCGGGGAGGTCAACGACACGTCCGACACCGAATCGGTCGCGCGACCATCCGCGACCAACGCGACCCACACCCGCGACCCGGTCGCGGAAGTC
This sequence comes from Amycolatopsis sp., assembly GCF_035276945.1. GTDB lineage: Bacteria > Actinomycetota > Actinomycetes > Mycobacteriales > Pseudonocardiaceae > Amycolatopsis_E. The sequence goes on from NZ_DATELF010000153.1 coordinate 17,015, forward strand.
GCGGACAGTCGCGGCACCCAAAACCCGGCCGCAACCCTTCTGACCAGCACGGTCGCGCAGGTCGCGGCAGTCGCGGACGAGACACCCGACACCCCTGGGGAGGCACGATGACGAACCCGATACCCATGCCGGTCGCGGTGCCCGAACGGCACCTGTACCGGATCACGGAGGCCATGCGCCTGCTGTCCATGAGCCGGTCATTCATCTACGAGCAGATTCGCGCCGGACGACTGCGCTCGGTCAAGCAGGGACGCGCCCGGCTCATCCCGGCAACCGCCATCCAGGAGTACGTCCAACTGCTCATCGACGAATCGGAGGTCAGCCTTGACGAAACGGCGTAGCAAGGGTGACGGCGGCATCCGTTGGTCGGAGCCCCGTCAGCGCTGGCTTGCAGAGGTCACGGTCGGCTACACCGCAGCGGGGAAGCGCATCGTGCGCTCCGCGAACTGCAAGACCAAGACCGAAGCACAGCGACGGCTAAAGGAGATGCTTCGCGACCTGGACGACGGTTTGCCGACGGAGGACCGGCTGTACACCGTTGCCCAAGCCGTCAGGGACTTCCTCAAGTACGGCCTGCCCCGGCGCTCTGAGTCGACGGTCGAGAAGCTGACGACCCTCGCGAACCAGCACGTGATCCCGGACCTCGGCGCGCGCAAGGTGCGCGAGTTGAGCGCGGATGATGTCGACAAGTGGTTGGCCAGCAAAGCAAAGATCCTCTCCACCCGGACACTCCGCGACCTGCACTCAATCCTTCGAAGGGCGGTAGCTCGGGCGCAGAAACGGGATAAGGTGAAGCGGAACGTCGTGTTGCTGTGCGAGATCCCGGAAGGTAAGCCGGGACGGCCGTCGAAGTCGCTCACGTTCGAGCAGGCGGAGGCCGTCCTGACGGCGGCCGAGGGGACACCCATGCGCGCCTACATCGTGGTGTCCCTGCTGACCGGCGCGCGGACAGAAGAGATGCGCGCACTCACCTGGTCGCATGTTGATCTGGTCGGCAAGCCGGACGCGGATCCTCCGGTAAAGCCGCACATCATGGTGTGGCGGTCAGTGCGGGAGGGTGGCGACACGAAGACCCGGAAGTCCCGCCGGTCCCTCGCTCTCCCGCAGCGCTGCATTGACGCTCTCCGAGCACACCAGACAAAGCAGGCGTTCGCGCGACGGCTTGCCGGGAGCCGGTGGCAGGAAACTGACCTTGTGTTCTCGTCGGCGGTCGGGACCGAGCTGGACGCGGCCAACGTCCGGCGCGCGTTCCGAAAGGTCGCCGAAAAGGCGGGGCTGGTCGCGAAGGACTGGACGCCACGCGAGCTTCGGCACAGCTTCGTGTCCCTGCTCTCCGACAACGGAATGCCGATCGAACAGATCTCACGCCTGATGGGTCACAACGGCACGGCCGTAACAGAATTGGTCTACCGCCATCAATTGCGGCCGGTCATCGAACACGGCGCTGAAGCAATGGATCAGATCTTCAGGGGCCCGGACGAGGACCGAGCAGCATAGTCAGGCTGATAGTCAGGCTGGGCCCGTTTCCCACTATCGGGAGACGGGCTCTGACCTTGGGTGGGCCCAGGAGGACTTGAACCTCCGACCTCTTCGTTATCAGCGAAGCGCTCTAACCGCCTGAGCTATGGGCCCCGGGAACGGAAGAAGACTACACGATGCCCTCTACTCGCGTTCGGAGAGGGTGACTTCCAGCCCTCCGGCCAGGTCGGCGGACACGTTGTAGATGAACGCGCTCACCGTCGCCAGCGCCGAGAGCAGCACGATGTTGATCGCGCCGAGGATCGCGGCGATGCCGAACACCCGGCCGGCGCTGATCAGCGGCGACGCGGGCGCGTTGCCGCCCTCGCCCGAGACCAGCGACGAGTAGGTCCCGTTCAGCTTGTCCCACACCCCCATGCCGTCCAGCACGGTGTAGAGCACGCCCACGGCGACCAGCCAGACGAAGAACATGGCGACGCCGAGGACGAGTGAGAGTTTCAACACCGACCACGGGTCGAAGCGCTTGACCTGCAGGCTGGCGCGGCGCGGCCCACGGCCAGGCCGGCGCAGGGCACTGGGCGTGCCCCGGGTCTTGGTGGCCGCCGGACTCGCCAGGTTCACCGTCGGGTGCTCCGACGACTTCGCGTCGCCGGCGGGTGGCTGGACCGGATTGCCGAACAACCCCTGCGCCGCGCTCCCGGTGACGACGGGTTTTTCACCGCCGTCGCCGTCCGAGTTCGGCGCCTTCTCGGTGCTCTCGCCGCTTGGAAACCACCCTTCGGGCGAAGACTCGGTGGTGCCGTTACGGGAGGCGTCCTTGCCCAGCCGCTGCCACGGTGGGGCCGCTTGGTCGCCAGTAGGCCGTTCTGGGTTTTCGGGTGAAGTCACCACTCAATCCTTACCGCGCCTTGCCCGCGAACGAGCGTGGCCGACGGTTCTGCCGCCGCGCCACGTGTCCGCACAAGTCATCGTCCTCATCCGGCGTCCCCCGGCTGCTCGGCCGGCGCGCCGCTGTCGTCTCCTCCATTGCCTTCGCCATTACCGACGTCTGAGGGCTCATCGGCGTTGCGTGCCACGGCGAGCAGGGTCGTCCCCTCGCCGAGGTTCATCAGCCGCACGCCCTTGGTCTGCCGGCCCGCCTTGCGCACCTGCCCGGCAGCGGTCCGGATGACCCCGCCGCTGGAGGTGATGGCGTAGAGCTCGTCGTCCGCGTCGACGATGAGCGCTCCCACCAGCCTGCCACGCCGCTGGTCGTGCTGGATGGTCAGCACCCCCTTGCCGCCGCGGCCCTGCACCGGGTAGTCCTCGATCGGCGTGCGCTTGGCGTACCCACCGTCGGTGGCGACCAAAACGAACTTGTCCGGCTTGACCACGTTGAGCGCGAGCAGCTCGTCACCGTCGTTGAACCGCATGCCGAGCACGCCCGAGGTGGGGCGGCCCATCGGCCGTAGTGTCTCGTCGCTGGCGTGAAAGCGGATGGACTGGCCCTCGGCCGAGACGAGCAGCAAGTCGTCGTCGGGGCCGGCGAGCACCGCGCCGACCAGCTCGTCGCCCTCGCGCAGGTTGACCGCGATCAGGCCGCCCGACCGGTTCGAGTCGAAGTCGGTCAGCTTGGTCTTCTTCACCAGGCCACGCCTGGTGGCCAGCACCAGGTAGGGCGCGACCTCGTAGTTCGGGATCTCGATGACCTGGGCGATGGTCTCGTCCGGCTGGAAGGCCAGCAGGTTGGCCACGTGCTGACCGCGGGCGCTGCGGTTGGCTTCCGGCAACTCGTAGGCCTTCGCCCGGTACACGCGGCCCTTGTTGGTGAAGAACAGGATCCAGTCGTGCGTGGAGCACACGAAGAAGTGCTGCACGATGTCGTCCTGTTTGAGCTGTGCGCCCTGCACGCCCTTGCCGCCGCGCTTCTGCGAGCGATACAGATCGGTCTTCGTCCGCTTGGCGTACCCAGTGCGGGTAATCGTGACCACGACGTCCTCGACCGCGATCAGGTCCTCGACCGAAACATCCCCATCGAACGGGATGATCTGGGTGCGCCGGTCGTCGCCGTACTTCTCGACGATCTCGGTGAGCTCTTCCTTGATGATCAACCGCTGCCGCTCGGGCTTGTCCAGAATGTCCTTGAGATCGGCGATCTTGAGCTCGATCTCGGCAAGCTCGTCGATGATCTTCTGCCGTTCGAGTGCGGCCAGCCGCCGCAGTTGCATCTCGAGGATCGCGTTGGCTTGGATCTCGTCGACGTCCAGCAACTCGATCAAGCCGGTCCGCGCGTCATCGACGGTGGGCGATCGCCTGATCAATGCGATGACTTCGTCCAGCATGTCCAGGGCCTTGACGTATCCACGCAGGATGTGGGCCCGCTCCTCGGCCTTGCGCAACCGGTACCGGGTGCGCCGGACGATGACTTCGATCTGGTGCCTGACGTAGTGCCGGACAACCTGGTCCAGCCGCAACGTCCGCGGCACGCCGTCGACCAGGGCGAGCATGTTGACGCCGAAGTTGTACTGCAGCTGGGTGTGCTTGTAGAGGTTGTTCAGCACCACCTTCGCGACCGCGTCACGTTTGAGCGTGACCACGATGCGCATGCCGCGGCGGCTGTTGCTTTCGTCGGCGATGTCCGCGATGCCGGTGACCTTGCCGTCGCGCACGAGCGCCGCGATGTTCTCCACCAGGTTGTCCGGGTTGACCTGGTAGGGCAGCTCGGTGACGATCAGCGTGGTGCGCCCCTTGACGTCCTCTTCGACCTCGACGACCGCGCGCATCCGGATCGACCCGCGGCCGGTGCGGTAGGCCTCCTCGATTCCGGACGTGCCGAGGATCAGGCCCTTCGTGGGGAAGTCCGGGCCCTTGATCCGCTGCAGCAACGCGGCGAGCAGTTCGTCCTCGCCCGCCTCCGGGTTGTCGAGCGACCAGACGACCCCTTGGGCGACCTCGCGCAGGTTGTGCGGCGGGATGTTCGTCGCCATCCCGACCGCGATCCCGGACGTGCCGTTGACCAGCAGGTTCGGGATGCGGCTCGGCAGGACGTCCGGCTCCTGGGTCCGGCCGTCGTAGTTGTCGGAGAAGTCGACGGTCTCCTCGTCGATCTCCCGCAGCATCTCCATCGCCAGCGGGTCGAGCCGGCACTCGGTGTTGTGACTGACGAAACCGTCGGTGATGAAAGCGTGGTCGTCGGTGTCGACACGCAGGCTGTACACCGGTTGGACTCCGGCGTCCTTCACCGAACGGACCTCGGCGTAGTAGAAGCGCCCGTCCACCAGCGGCTCGACGATGTCGAGCACCTCCGGATCGGTGATGTGCCGGGTGATTTCCTCCCGGCGCAGCCGGTCACGGTCGGTCCAGCGATCGGCACCCCGGGCTCGCACGTACTCGCCGACGAACGGCACGTGATCCGACGACGTAGGCCGTGAGTCGACCGGCAATGCGTCCACAATGGATTCGAGCTTGCGCTGCTTCGCATTGTCGAACCCGATCCGTGTCGCGAAAAGCCGTACGTCGCGCCGGCTGGTGATGACCACCTTGCGTTCGCCGCTCTCGTACCGGACCAGCTTCGAAACGATGCCGAACTCGAGCAGGAGTTGCTGCACCTCACGGGCGAGCCGGTCGCCGCGGGTGGAACAAGTGATCTGTACGGAGTCGTTGGGCAGCGCGGAAACGGAACCATCGCCGGTGAACAGGCCGACCAGGAAGGCCTGTTTGATCGTCCTGCCGGACGACCAAACGAACTCGGGCACCCGCTTGTCCGCGCTGCGCAGGCCGATCAACTCCCCGAGCACGCTCTCCCGGAGCGCGGACAGATCCTGGATGTCCAGCTCAGGCGGCCCGCCAACGACGTGGTCGTAGACGTCTCGGACGTAGTTGAAAAAGTGCTCGTCGACGTTGTCGAACCCCGCTCGGTTCTCCGAAACGAACCCTTCGGCGACGAACGCACCGGCCAGAAGCGCTTCCACCCACTTGCGGACTTCGGTCACGCCGTCGGTGGGCGCTTCGGTGCGCTGCAGAACGACGCGGTCGCCGGGCTGAATCTCCTCAAGCAGCTTCCAGAGCAGCGTTGGCACGCCGAGCACGTCGACCAGGCACAGCAACGGGTGGTTGTGCGTGCCGGTCACCTCGAAGCCCTCACGCGTCGTGAGCTTCAGAGTGGGATGCTCCCCGGAATGGAACAGCCTTGTGGCGCGAACCGGGTCACCGTTCCGGTCGAGCACCTTGAGATCGATCGGGTTGTCGCTGTTGGGTTTCGCATCCGGGACGACGTCACCCAGCATGACAGTCGACCCGTTGGCCAGCTTCACCCGCGTATTGGCGGACAGACAATAACGCATCGCGGCTGCCGGGTCGTTGCCCGGCGAGCCGAAGTTGCCCTGGCCGTCGATCAGCGGGTACCGCATCGCCCACGGCTGGGCGAGCCGCACGAGCGCGTCGTAGATCGCCGAGTCACCGTGCGGGTGGTAGTTGCCCATCACGTCGCCGACCACACGAGAACACTTGTTGTATCCGCGGTCCGGCCGGAAACCGGAGTCGTACATCGAGTAGAGCACGCGGCGGTGCACGGGCTTGAGACCGTCACGCACGTCCGGCAGCGCCCGCGACACGATCACGCTCATCGCGTAGTCGATGTAGGAGCGTTGCATCTCCTGCTGGATGTCGACCGGCTCGGTGCGGTCGTGATCCGGCGGCATGGTTTCCGTCATGGGGTCCTTCAGGTGGGTCGACGACTATGTCTGGGCGGGGGCGGCTACACGTCGAGGAAGCGGACGTCCTTGGCGTTCCGGGTGATGAACGACCGGCGAGCCTCGACGTCCTCACCCATCAGCACGCTGAACAGTTCGTCCGCGGCCGCCGCGTCGTCGAGCGTGACCTGCAGCAGGAGGCGGCGCGCGGGATCCATCGTGGTCTCCCACAACTCCTCGGCGTTCATCTCGCCGAGCCCCTTGTACCGCTGGATCGCGTCGTCCTTCGGCAGCTTGCGGCCGGCCTCGACACCGGCGGCGATCAGGCCGTCCCGTTCCTTGTCGGAGTAGGCGTACTCGGGTTCCGACCGCGGCCACTTGATCTTGTACAGCGGCGGCTGCGCCAGGTAGACGTGGCCGTGCTCGATCAGCGGTTTCATGAACCGGAACAGCAGGGTCAGCAGCAGGGTGCGGATGTGCTGGCCGTCGACGTCGGCATCGGCCATCAGCACGATCTTGTGATAGCGCAGCTTCGAAAGGTCGAAGTCGTCGTGGATGCCGGTGTTCAGCGCGGTGATCAGCGACTGGACTTCGGTGTTCTTCAGCACCCGGTCGATGCGGGCCTTCTCCACGTTGATGATCTTGCCGCGGATCGGCAGGATCGCCTGGAACCGGCTTTCCCGGCCTTCCTTCGCGGACCCGCCGGCGGAGTCACCCTCGACGATGTAGAGCTCGCACTCCTCCGGGTTGGTGGACTGGCAGTCCTTGAGCTTGCCCGGCAGGCCACCGATGTCCAGCGGGCTCTTGCGGCGCACCAGATCCCGGGCCCGGCGCGCGGCCAGCCGCGCCTGCGCGCTGGACAGCGCCTTGTTGATGACCGTCTTGGCTTCGCCGGGGTTGCGCTCGAACCAGTCGGCCAGCCACTCGTTCGTCTTGGTCTGCACGAACGATTTCGCCTCGCTGTTGCCCAGCTTGGTCTTGGTCTGCCCTTCGAACTGCGGTTCGGCGAGCTTGATCGACACGATCGCGGCGAGTCCCTCGCGCACGTCCTCACCGGAGAGATTCTCGTCCTTCTCCTTCAGGAGTTTCTTGTCCCGCGCGTATGCGTTGACCACCCGGGTCAGCGCCGCGCGGAAGCCCTCCTCGTGGGTTCCACCCTCGTGGGTGTTGATGGTGTTGGCGAAGGTGTGCACGGACGCCGTGTACGAGCCGTTCCACTGCATCGCGACCTCGATCTCGAGGCCGTCTCCCTTGGCGTCGAACGAGATCACGCTCGGGTGGATCGGTTCCTTGCTGCCGTTGATGTGCTTGACGAAGTCCCCGAGCCCACCCGGATAGTGGTAGACGCGCTCCGGCACCCTTGCCTGCTGGCCGCCGGCGTCGGTCTCCGCGTCCTCCTCGCTGACCCGCTCGTCCCGGAGCACGATGGTCAGCCCCTTGTTGAGGAAGGCCATCTCCTGGAGCCGCCGCGCCACGGTCTCCGCGTTGTAGGCGGTCGTCTCGAAGATTTCCGGGTCGGCCCAGAACGTGGTGCTGGTGCCGGTCTTCTCCGTGGCGCCGACTTCGACGAGTTCGCCCGGCTCCGAGTGCTCGTAGTGCTGGCGCCAGATCTTTCCGTCCCGGCAGACCTCCACGTCGAGTGCGGTCGACAGCGCGTTCACGACGGAGACGCCGACGCCGTGCAGGCCACCGGAGACGGCGTAACTCTCGCTGTCGAACTTGCCACCCGCGTGCAACACGGTGTGCACGATCTCCAGGGTCGACTTCTTGTGCACCGGATGCTCTTCGACCGGGATGCCGCGGCCGTCGTCGACGACCCGGACGCCGCCGTCGGCGAGCAGCGTCACCTCGACCCGGGTCGCGAAGCCGGCCATGGCCTCGTCGACCGAGTTGTCGACCACCTCCTGGATCAGGTGGTGCAGGCCGCGCTCGCCGGTGGAGCCGATGTACATGCCCGGGCGCTTCCGGACGGCCTCCAAACCCTCGAGTACCGTGATGGAGGACGCGTTGTAGTCGTTCTGCTTGGCTGCCACAGGCCTGCTTTCTCCTCAGTCTCGCCCAAGGGATCCCCACTCGCTCGCCATTCTACTTGGCCGCGTCCGCTGGCATACGGCAAGGACACCCCTCATTCGGTCACAGAGCCACGAACTCGAACCCGGACGAGTGCCGGGGTGGCTCTGCGTCATCCCGAGGCATCAGGGCGCTTTCGCGGGTCTGGGTACCTAGCCGTAGGTGTCCCGGGGCCCGCGTCCCGGAATGTGCCGCGTACCCTTTCGCCAGCTCGGTGCCGCCGGCCCGTGGATACGCATCCGCCTCACGACCCCGTGCCCGACCCCCGCGGCGATCTTGGTCAGCAGTTGTCCCTGGAGTAACCGAAGCTGGGTGGCCCACGCGGTGGAGCTCGCCTGGACCGTCAGCTCCCCGTCCTTGAGCGCGACCGGCTGGGCGTGCTCGGCGACCTCCTCGCCGACCAGCCGTGCCCACTGGCCGAACACCCGGCCGCCGTTGAGCCGGTCCGCCCAGCCGCGCTCGTTCGCCATCCGGGACATGAGGCGGCCCAGTGGCTGTGGATCACGCGGGTCCGAGCCAGGGCCGGACCACCTCCGGCGACGCGGGTTCTGGCCGAATTCCCCGGCCTTCCCCGGTTTGCGGACACCGGGCTCGGCACCCCTGGCCTCCGCTTTCGCGCGAACGGCGGCCAGCGCGGCACGGGCCAGATCGCGTCCTGTAGCTTGTTGCTCGTTCGGCCCAGCAGGCGGCTCACTCTGAGTCGCTGAAGATGTCTCGCCCGTGAGACGATGCCCGGCATGTGACCCCACAGGTCCCCCGTTCGGCCGCTTGATCACCGGCCGCGATAACCCGTCCACCGTGTTATCCACACTATCCACAGGTTTGTCCCCAGATCGGTGGGTAACTTCTGTGGCGCCCGTCACCAGGCGTAGAGGAAGACCCAGTGGCTCTTCGTCAGACATGTCTGACCTCCCCGTTCGACACGGCGAACCTTGTCCCGGACAGTTCTTCGGGCACGTCCTCGTCCACCGCGGCCGTCACCAGCACCTGTTCGGCCGCCGAGGCGACCTCGGCAAGCCGGGACCGCCGGCGCTTGTCCAGTTCGGCGAACACGTCGTCGAGCAGGAGCACCGGTTCCCCGGCCTCGCTTCGCAGCAATTCATACGAGCCGAGCCGCAAAGCGAGCGCGAAGGACCACGATTCGCCGTGACTGGCGTATCCCTTCGCGGGCGTCTCACCGAGGATCAGCTCCAGCTCGTCACGATGCGGGCCGACCAGGCTGACACCTCGTTCAAGCTCGGCCTGCCTGGCCGCGGCCAAGGCGTCGACCAGGATAGCCGCCAACTTGTCCGCGTCGGCCCGTTCTCCCTCCGGCGTGCCGTATCCCGCCGGCAGCGCCTCGCCGAGGCTCGACCGGTACGCGACCTTCGCGGGCCACGAGTCCGGCGCTACTCCCGCATAGGCCGCGGCCACGTGTGGCGCCAGGTCGGCGACGAGGTCGAGCCGGGCGGCGAGCAGTTGGGAACCCGCGGCCGCCAAGTGGCTGTCCCACACTTCGAGCGTCGACAGGGCGTAGGGATCCTGTGCCGTCTGTCCTTTCCTTTTCCCCCCCGTTTTGAGCAAAGCGTTGCGCTGACGCAAAACCCGTTCGTAATCCGAGCGCACTCCCGCGTACCGAGGTGCGCGCAACACGAGCAGTTCGTCGAGGAACCGCCTGCGCTCGCCGGGATCGCCACGGACCAGCGTCAAGTCCTCAGGTGAGAACAGCACCGTACGCAGGATGCCGAGGATGTCGCGCGGTTTGCCGACCGCGCCCCGGTTGACCCGCGCCCGGTTCGCCTTGCCCGGTGTGATCTCCAGTTCGATGGTCAGCTCGCGGTCGTCGTTGACGACGGCGGCGCGAACCAGCGCCCGCTCGCAGCCGTGCCGCACCAGGGGGGCGTCGGTGGCGACCCGGTGCGACGAGAGCGTGGCGAGGTAGCCGATCGCCTCCAGCAGGTTGGTCTTCCCCCGGCCGTTGGGGCCGACCAGCACCGTGGGCCCCGGTGTCAACGGCAGGTCGGCGTGCTCCCACGACCGGAAGTCGGTGACCTGAAGGTGACGGAGGTACAAGACCTACTGGCCGGCCTTCTTGACGGCGTGCCCCCCGAACTGGTTGCGCAGTGCGGCGACGGCCCGCATCGCGGCGGAGTCCTTCTGACGCGAGGAGAACCGGGCGAACAGCGCGGCGGAGATCACCGGCGCGGGCACCGCGTTGTTGATCGCTTCCTCCAGCGTCCACCGGCCCTCGCCGGAGTCCTCCACGTAACCCTCGAGGTCGTCGAGCTCGGGGTCGTCGTCCAGCGCGCGGACCAGCAGGTCGAGCAGCCAGGACCGCACCACCGTGCCGCGCTGCCAGCCCTTGATCACGGCGGGCACATCCTTGACGACCTTCGCGGCTTCGAGCAGTTCGAAGCCCTCGGCGAATGCCTGCATGAGGCCGTACTCGATGCCGTTGTGCACCATCTTCGCGTAGTGACCGGCACCGACCGAGCCCGCGTGCGAGAACCCTTCCTCCCGCGGCCCCTCCGGACGCAGCGCGTCGAAAATCGGCATGGCGCGCTCGACGTCCTCCGCCGGGCCGCCGACCATCAGGCCGTAACCGTTCTCCTTACCCCACACGCCACCGGACACCCCGCAGTCGAGGTAGGAAATCTTGCTCGCCGCGAGCACCTCGGCGTTGTGTTTGTCGTCGGTGTACTTGGAGTTGCCGCCGTCGATCACCAGGTCGCCCTCGGAGAGCAGCTCACCGATCTCGGCGATGGTCTCCCGCGTGGGGTTGCCCGCCGGCACCATGACCCACACGATCCGGGGAGCGGAGAGTTTGGAGACCAAGTCGGCGAGCGAGCTCGAGTCGCTGACAGCCTCGTTGCGGTCGTAACCGACCACCTCGTGCCCCGCGGCGCGGAGCCGCTCCCGCATGTTGAAGCCCATCCTGCCGAGGCCGACCAGTCCCAGTTGAACCATGGAATTCCCCTTTTTCGCTTCTCGCTCTGCCCTACGGTGTGCCCCGTGCGGGGACGCTCAGCCAGGTAGGCGGACCGGCATCAGCAGATAGAGGTAACCCGGGATGACCTCGCCCTGCTCGTCCGCCGGTTTGATCAGCGCTGGCCGGCTGGGCGTGGTGAAGGTGAGCTCGGCCCGCTCCGCGTGCAGCGCGCCGAGGCCGTCCACCAGGTATCCCGGGTTGAACGCGATCGTCACCGGCTCACCCTCGTAGTCCACCCGCAGCTCTTCCTCGGCACTGCCCTCGTCGTCGCCGCCGGCGGAAAGCCGCAGCGTGCCGTCGGCGAACTCCAGCCTCACCTGGGTACCCCGCTCGGCGACCAGCGACACTCGCTTGATCGCGTCGGACAGCGGCCCGACCGAGACCACCGCGCGTGACGCGTGTTGTGCGGGGAGCAACTGGCGATACGGGGGGAATTCGGCGTCGAGAAGTCGCGTGGTGGTGAAGCGGCCGGACCCGGACAGTCCGAGCAGGCCTTCGCCGCTGGCCAATCCGACCGACACCTTGCCGCCGCCGGCGCCGAGTGACTTGGCCGCCTCGGCAAGCGTTCGGGCGGGCACCAGCACGGCGGCATCGGCCAGTCCCTCGGCGGGTTCCCAGGCGAACTCGCGCATCGCCAGCCGGAACCGGTCGGTGGCCACCAGGGTCAGCGAGCGGCCGGAGATCTCCAGCCGCATGCCGGTGAGCATCGGCAGCGTGTCGTCCTTACCCGCGGCCACCGCGACCTGCGTCACCGCCTGGCCGAACGCGTCGCCGGCCACCTCACCGGCGAACGCGGGCTGGGCCGGCAGCTGGGGATAGTCCTCGACGGGCATGGTCGGCAGGCTGAACCGGGCATTGCCACAGTTGATCGACGCGCGGGCGCCGTCCACCGCGATCTCGACCGGCTGGGCGGGCAGCGACTTGGTGATGTCGGCGAGGAGCCTGCCGGACACCAGCAGGCGGCCGCCGTCGGCGATCGTCGCGGGGACACCGACCGTGGCCGAGACTTCGTAGTCGAACCCGGAGACGGTCAGTGCGTCGGTGGCGCCGTCGGAACCGGCATCGAGCAAAACACCACCGAGCACCGGCACCGGAGGCCTGGACGGCAGACTTCTGGCCACCCACGCGACGGCGTCGGCCAGCCCGTCGCGCTCGACGCGGATCTTCATGTGCTCATCCCTTCGACAGCCGAGCCCCAGCTCGTGAAGATCGAAATCGCCCTGGATGGCACGCGAGAGGCGCGGACCAGGGATCTCGTAGGTGTGTGGCCCGGCGCCGGTGTCGCCAACGGCGTGCGGGCTGCGGTGCGGATACCAACGTTAGAACGTGGCGCCGTCGGCCGTCACTCGGGGCATCCCATCGACATGTCGACAAGTCGCTCGACCTCGGTGATCCATCCCCAAGTCCACAGCCGCCTGTTTTCCGTTAGGAACATCTCTTGGGAAAAACAAAGGCAGTAACAGTAATAGGGGCTGTGGGTTGTGTGGACAGCCGCTGTCGTCGCAGGTCCGACCGCGCGGCGGGATGTGGACATCTCATGGTGACAGCGGTGGATGGTTGGGCCCGGCCCGTGGACAGTTTTCGGCTCCCCACAATTCGTCCACATCCATCCCCAGTTGTCCACACGATCATCCCCAAGTTGTGGGCCAAGTTGTCCTCAGACGCGGTTGACCATGAGTGCGCCCGATCGAGCGACCGGAGACGTACTGTCGCCGTTTTGTCGTAACGGGGATCACATCCCTACGCGACTGCACGGCGTCCGCGACGATCACGTAACCAATGCCGCACCATGCCGCGAAAGACAATTGCTCGCCGAGGACTACGGCGCCCGCGAGACCGGCTACGGCCGCTTCGGGGCTTCCCGGAACTCCGACGACCCGCGGCGACATCCGGCGCGGCGGGCGCGTCGCGACCGTCCACAAAGCACAGCCAACACCTGCGCCGGCGAGCACGACCCAACCCAGATCGCCCGTCGCGAGGTGAAAACCGCGACCGTGAGCGGCCCCGGCAACTGCCGAACCCCAATACCGGCAACACTTCGCGCGGGCCGGTACGCGGCGAGAAGCACGATCGCGGCGAAACCGAGCCGCAGCGCGACAACGTCGCCCGTGCCGGCTTGGCCGAACAGTCGCCTTCCGAAGGACTGGCCCGCCTGCACGCTCACCACGCCGCCGACGCGAGGGTTCAGGAAGCGTCCGCACACGGCCAGTCTCAGCCGGAAGCCAGGTTGCTTCCATCGAGCTTTCGTGCGCCTGACTGTTTGGCCTCGACTACATGATTGATCTGCGACGGTTACGGGTTCTCCGCCTACTGGCCGAGCAGGGCACCGTCACGGCAACGGCACAAGGCCGCCGAGTAAGACTGACACCGGCGGCGGCTCGTACTACTCGACCACGCCGATTCCATGTTCGCGCAATGGGAGCGAGCCCGCGCCGACTTCGAGGCGAGTAAGGGCGGGGATTCGCTGCTACGACTCTGCGGAGTCTCGCCGGTCATCGCGGCATTGCTTTCCCCGCCGCCACACGTCGCCGAAAACCGGTATCCACGGACGACAGCGCAGTGAAGACCACCCGGTGATCGCGCGAGGACTCGCGGCGGTGGAACAAGTGTGCGCGGACCGGCTTACTGGCGGGCCCGCTGTTTGATCCGGGAGGTGAGTTCCTGGACCTGGTCGTAGATCCGTCGCCGCTCGGCCATCTCCTTGCGGATCTTCTTGTCGGCGTGCATCACCGTGGTGTGGTCGCGGCCACCGAAGGTCTGGCCGATCTTGGGCAGCGACATGTCGGTCAGCTCCCGGCACAGATACATCGCGATCTGCCGCGCCGTCGCGAGCGCCTTGGTCTTACCCGGGCCGCACAGGTCGTCGATCGTCACGTCGAAGAACTCGGCGGTGGTCGCCATGATGACCGCGGCACTGATTTCCGGGGCTTGAGAATCGGGCACCAGATCGCGCAACACGATCTCGGCCAGGCCGACGTCCACCGGCTGCTGGTTCAGTGACGCGAACGCCGTGACCCGGATGAGCGCGCCCTCCAGCTCGCGGATGTTCGCCTCGACCCGTGAAGCGATGAACTCCAGGACGTCGCCGGGCACCGCCAGCCGGTCCTGAGCCGCCTTCTTCCGCAGGATCGCGATCCGGGTCTCCAGCTCGGGCGGCTGGATGTCGGTGATCAGGCCCCACTCGAACCGCGTGCGCAGCCGGTCTTCCAGTGTTTCCAGTCGCTTCGGTGGGCGGTCGGAGGAGACCACGATCTGCTTGTTCGCGTTGTGCAGCGTGTTGAAGGTGTGGAAGAACTCCTCCTGGGTGCCTTCCTTGCCTTCGAGGAACTGGATGTCGTCGACGAGCAGGATGTCGATGTCGCGGTAGCGGCGCTGGAAGGCGACCTTGCGGTCATCGCGCAGCGAGTTGATGAAGTCGTTCGTGAACTCTTCGGTCGACACGTACCGCACCCGCATGCCCGGAAAGAGCCGCTGGGCGTAGTGCCCGACCGCGTGCAGCAGGTGGGTCTTGCCCAGACCGGACTCGCCCCAGATGAACAACGGGTTGTACGCGCGCGACGGTGCTTCGGCGACGGCGAACGCGGCGGCGTGCGCGAAGCGGTTGGACGCGCCGGTGACGAACGTGTCGAAGTTGTACTTCTCGTTCAGCCTTGTCTTGGAGGTCTGTGGCTGGGCCGGTGCCGTGTAGGGCTGGCCGGCCGCGGGCTGACCGGAGAACATCGGCCAGATCTCGTGGGCCGCGGCCAGGGCGTCGCCTTCTTCGTCGACTTCCTCTTCGCCGTCCTCTTCCGGAACCGGCGGTTTCACGGGCTCGGCGGCCTGTGCGAGCGCGTGCCGCATCGGCGGCATCAGTCCGTTGTCCAGCGACGGCATCTTGGGCGGCAGTTCGGCCGGACGGCGTTCCACCCTGGCGGGCGCGGGTGCATACGACGGCGGACCTGGCGGCATGCCGACCTCGGCGGTGTCGACCTTGACCGCCAGTGAGATGGGCCGGCCGAGGCGGCGGGACAGCGCGCGGGTGATGGGTTCGCGGAGCGCCCGCTCGATGGCTTCCTTGGCGAAGTCGCTCGGCGCGGCGAGCAGCGCGGTGCCGTCGAGTAGCCCGATGGGGCGGGTGACCCGCATCCAGGCCCGCTGTTGCGGCGAGAGCGTGCCGTCCGACAGTTCGCGGACCACCTGGTCCCAGACGACACCGAGATTCACCTGGTGCTCGGACACCGCCTTTGCTCCCCTCCCCTCGACGCCCGGGACGAATCACCCTCACCGGTTGCGGTGCCACTCCATGGAGTGGTCACGCTGCGCAGCAAGTATCCACAGAGTTGTCCACAACTGTGCACTAATGTACGGCGACCCTCAGGGACTCCTCCTGCGGGTGCAACCTACGCCAGTCAGAGCCTCCACACCTGCCGACGGCAGCGCCTAGCCCCTCAAACGTGTGACAGGTTGTCTTCTCCAGGGCCGGAGGGGACACGCTAACAAGCCTTGGGCCGTCCCACAAGACGCCTGCGCGGCAAGGATTCCATGCTCCCGAACCGGCCTGCATACGGGTCCTCGGTAGCGACAAGCGGGGGGCGGTTACGCCTGCCGCCGAGCGAGTGCGTACCCTCGTAGGGTCTCCCGCTGGCAGTGGGCATCTTCGTGTGTCCACACTTCGCGTGGCGTGCGGGTGGACACCAAGACCTCATGGCGGCCCGGTGCCGCCGGGTACGTCGAGACCAGGAGAAGCAGTCGTGAGCAAGGGTAAGCGCACCTACCAGCCGAACAACCGCCGCCGCGCCCGGACCCACGGATTCCGGCTGCGCATGCGCACCCGTGCCGGCCGGGCCATCCTGGCGGCTCGTCGTCGCAAGGGCCGCGCCAAGCTGTCGGCCTGATAGCGCCATTCCACCAGGCGCGCCGTGCTGCCCCCCGCCGCCCGCCTGCGGCGCAGCGAGGACTTCCGCGAAGTGATGCGGCGGGGAGCGCGCGCCGGCCGGCGGCGTCTCGTCGTGCACGCGGTGAAGCCCACCGACCTGTCCGCGCACAGCGCCAACCTCTCGGCGCCGACCGTGCGGGCAGGTTTTGTGGTGAGCAAGTCCGTCGGTAATTCGGTCGTCCGGCACCGCGTCAGCCGACGCCTGCGGCATCTGGTCGCGGCGCGGCTCGGAACCCTGCCCGACGGCGCTACGTTGGTGGTAAGGGCGCTTCCGCCCGCGTCCACCGCGTCCAGCGCCGAACTCGGTGCCGATCTCGATGGAGCACTGAAGCGGTTGAGCCTGCTCCCGAATCCTGACGAGGGGCCCGCGCTGTGAACGACTCCACGAGTGTGATCGACGAAGTCTCCCGGCCCGGGCCGGTCGCCTGGCTCCTGCTCCAGCCGCTCAAGTTCTATCGCAGGTTCATTTCTCCCTACCTCCCGCCCAGCTGCCGCTTCTATCCGAGCTGCAGCACCTACGCGGTTGAGGCCCTGACCCGGTTCGGTGCCGCGCGAGGTTCCTACCTCGCCGCGCGCCGGCTGCTGCGCTGCGGTCCGTGGACCCCGCCCGGCCGCGATCCGGTGCCTGAGACCTTCTCCTGGCGCCACACCAGACCTGGCATGTCAACCGAGGAGTAGCTCAGTGCTCGACTTCATCTACTACCCCGTGTCCTTCATCCTGTGGTGTTGGCACAAAGTCTTCGGGTTCGTCCTGGGCGAGAACAATGCCATCGCCTGGATCCTCGCGATCATGTTCCTGACGTTCACGGTCCGCGGCATCATGTTCAAGCCGTTCGTGAACCAGGTCCGGTCGATGAAGAAGATGCAGGAGTTCGCGCCGGAACTGAAGAAGGTCCAGAAGAAGTACGCGAACGACAAGCAGCGGCAAGCGATGGAGATGCAGAAACTCCAGCGCGAACACGGCGTGAACCCGCTGGGCAGCTGCCTGCCGATGCTCCTGCAGATCCCGGTGTTCATCGGCCTGAACTGGGTGCTCCGCGCGTTCTCGATCCACCCCGCGGGCGGCGGCCCGAAGACCGAGAACTACTTCTTCAACCAGCAGGGCGTGGAGTCCTACGTCAACGCCAAGCTGTTCGGGGTCAACATCGGCGACGCGATTTACCACGCGAGCGTGCTCGGTGGTCAGGGCGGTGCCGTGAACTGGCATGTCGCACCGGTCGCGATTCCGCTGATGATTCTCGCGAGCGTCCTGACCCACCTCACGGCCCGGCATTCGGCGGCCCGGCAGGACCCGGCCTCGGCCACCCAGCAGACCGCGATGATGCAGAAGCTGACGATGTACATCTTCCCGCTGGGTGTGCTCGTCTTCGGCGCGTTCTTCCCGATCGGTCTGCTGGTCTACTGGCTGTCCAACAACGGCTGGACGCTGATGCAGCAGCGCCTCGTCTACAACAAGATCGACAAGGAAGAAGAGGCGAAGAAGGCCGAGGCCAAGGAGAAGCGTGACGCGCTCGCGCCCCGCCCGGGTGCCAAGCCGAAGCCAGGCCAGAAGCCGGTCCAGCAGCAGAAGAAGACCGACCAGCCTGACTCCCCCACCGACGAGAAGCCGTCGTCGAACGGCAAGGGGAGCACGAAGGCTGGTTCGCCGCACAAGTTCGCCCGGCAGCCCGCCCGCCCGCAGAACGGCACGGCGCAGCAGCGGAAGAAGCAAGGGTCGGGCGGCAAGAACTCAGGACAGAAGGGCTCGGGGCAGAAGCGTCGCTGACGCTCCCCGGGCTGGGAGAGGAGAAGAGGTATGTCGGAGACGGTCGAGGCGATCGAAACCGTGCGGGATGAGGACGTGTCCGTGAACGGCGCGGAGGCCGGTGTTTCCTCGACGGCCGAGCTGCTCGTGCGCGAGGGCGACATCGCCGGGGACTACCTGGAGCGCCTGCTGGACCTGCTGGACTACGACGGCGACATCGATCTGGATGTGGAGGCCGGCCGCGCGGTCGTCAGCATCGACGGCGGTGAGGATCTGGAGAAGCTGGTTGGGGGTCGCGGGCAGGTACTGGAGGCGCTGCAGGAGTTGACCCGGCTCGCGGTGCAGCAGGAGACCGGCACCCGGAGCCGGCTGATGCTGGACATCGCCGGCTGGCGAGCTGGGCGTCGCGAAGAACTCCGTGAACTTGGCCGGACGACGGCGGAGGCTGTGCTGTCGACTGGCGAGAAGGTTCGCCTGCAGCCGATGAGCCCGTTCGAGCGCAAGGTGGTGCACGACGCTGTCGCTGCCGTTGACGGGGTGCACAGCGAGAGCGAGGGCGAGGAGCCCAAGCGTCGGGTCGTGGTGATCCCCGACTGACAAGGCGATTTCCCGACGGCCCACCGGTTCCGGTGGGCCGTTCTTTTTTGCACGGGTCATCGTTTCACGTGAAACGGTGCACAGGATCGCGTGGCGTACCGACGTCCGGGGAGGCGTCAGGGACAATCGGTTTCACGTGAAACAAGACGGAGAAGGGGGTGACGAGTGGAAGACGTCGATGGCTCGGTTCCGGTGCCCGAGATCGCTGGGCCGGTGTTCGGTGATGGCTTCAAGGACGCCGTCCGGTTCGCCGGTCTGTTGGAGCGGTACGGCGTGGAGCGCGGCCTGATCGGGCCGCGTGAGGTCGAGCGGATCTGGGACCGCCACCTGCTCAACTCGGCTGTCGTGGGCGAGCTGATCCCGGCTGGCGCACGAGTGATAGACGTCGGGTCGGGTGCCGGTCTCCCGGGGATCCCGCTCGCGCTGGCTCGGCCGGACCTGGACGTGATCCTCGTTGAGCCGATGGCGCGGCGGGTCGAATGGCTCACCGAAGTCGTCGAAACGTTGGGCTTGAATCTCACGATTGTCCGCGGGCGGGCCGAGGAGCGAGCCGTCCGGGCTGAGGTCGGCCAGGCCGACGTGGTGACATCCCGGGCTGTCGCGCCGCTCGGCCGATTGACGGACTGGTGTCTACCATTCGTCCGCGAGGATGGCATGATGCTCGCAGTGAAGGGAGCCAGCGCTCGCGACGAGATCGTGCGCGACGCCGCCGCGGTCGCCCGCGCTGGCGGGAGCGCCCCTTCGATCTCCGAGTGTGGGGCCGAGGTGCTGGAAACCCCGACCACGGTCGTGATCGTCAGGCCCGTGTTTCACGTGAAACCGTCAACAAGAAAGAGAGGGCTCGGCAGGTGACTCCGCCTTCGTCAGACTGGACGCCCATCGCCGAAGAGGCCGTGCGAGCGGCGCGCGTTCTGCACCCCGAACCCAACATGCTGCCCAAGCCGGACCATCGCCGCGTGCTGACGGTTGCCAATCAGAAAGGCGGGGTCGGCAAGACCACCAGCGCGGTGAACATCGCCGCTGCCCTCGCCGTCCACGGACTCAAGACGCTCGTAATCGACCTCGACCCACAGGGCAACGCCAGCACGGCGCTCAACGTGGACCATCGCTCGGGCACTCCGTCCGTCTACGAAGTGCTCCTCGGTGAGGTGTCGCTCGCCGACGCGGCCGCGGTCAGCGAGCAGTCCCCCAACCTGCTGTGCGTGCCCGCCACGATCGATCTCGCCGGCGCCGAGATCGAGCTCGTCGAGATGAGCTCGCGCGAGGCGCGGCTCAAGGAAGCGCTGTCCTCCGAAGCGATCGACCAGCTCGGTGTCGACTATGTCTTCATCGACTGCCCACCCTCCCTCGGGCTGCTCACGGTGAACGCGATGGTCGCCGCGCGCGAGGTGCTGATCCCGATCCAGTGCGAGTACTACGCGCTCGAAGGGCTCGGCCAGCTACTCAGCAACATCGATCTCGTCCAGAAACACCTGAATCCCAGCCTGTCGGTGTCCACCATCCTGCTCACCATGTACGACGGTCGCACCAAACTGGCCGACCAGGTGACGGCGGAGGTGCGTGGACACTTCGGCGAGGTCGTGCTGAAGACGGTCATCCCGCGCAACGTGAAGGTCTCGGAAGCCCCCAGCTACGGACAGACGGTGCTGGCCTATGACCCCGGATCGCGCGGCGCGATGAGCTATGTCGACGCGGCGAAGGAGATCGCTGAGCGAGGCAGCACCAACGGATCGAGGAGGGGCACCCTATGACCGAGCGGAGAGGAGGACTCGGCCGGGGCCTGGCCGCGCTGATTCCCACCGGCCCGGCTGCCGACGGTGCCGCCTCGGAAGCTCGCTCGGAAGGGGCCCGCAACGGCGACAAGGACCGGCGCTCGGTCCGTACCGCGGTTAAGGACCACGGCGGTGAAGTGGCCGGTGCCGTCTACCGCGAAGTCCCGATCAGCGCGATCAAGCCCAACCCCAAACAGCCGCGGCAGGTCTTCGACCAGGATGCGCTGGCCGAACTCGAGCATTCGATCCGCGAGTTCGGCCTGATGCAGCCGATCGTCGTCCGCGAACTGCCGGGCAACGAGTACGAACTCGTCATGGGCGAGCGGCGGCTACGCGCGTCGCAGCAGGCCGAGCTGGAGACCATTCCGGCGATCGTGCGGCAGACCGCGGACGAGGCAATGCTCCGCGACGCTCTTCTGGAGAACATCCACCGGGTTCAGTTGAACCCGCTCGAGGAAGCGGCCGCCTATCAGCAGCTACTCGACGAGTTCGAAGTGACGCACGAGGAACTGGCCTCACGGATCGGCCGGAGCCGGCCGGTCATCACCAACACCATCCGGCTGCTGAAGCTTCCCCTCCCCGTTCAGCGACGCGTGGCCGCGGGTGTGCTGTCGGCGGGGCATGCCAGGGCGTTGTTGTCGTTGGATGAGGCCGACGCGCAGGAGGACTTGGCCGCACGGATCGTTGCTGAAGGGCTTTCGGTTCGCGCTACCGAGGAGGCGGTCACGCTCAAGAAGAGCGAGGCGCCGGCGAAGCCCAAGGCTCAGCCGCGTAAGCCGATCCAGGCCCCCGGCTTGCAGGATCTGGCCACCCGGCTCTCGGACACCTTCGACACTCGGGTGAAGGTCGACCTCGGCCGGCGCAAGGGCCGGATCGTCGTCGAGTTCGGATCGGTCGACGATCTGGAGCGGATCGTTGCGATCATGGCGCCGGAAGCGGCAAATCGGACACCTCTGACCGATGAGCAATGACACCAGGTCGTTTCGTCACGGTGATGATATTGGTTGGGCCCGCGCTTTCCCGAGAAAGCGCGGGCCCAACCAATATCCGGCGAGTTACGACGATCGCTGGATCGCCCGTGCGACGAGATCGGTGAAAACGACTCCGAGGTTCGTGCCGGAGCTCTCGATCGCCATCGGCACGGTCGAGGTCTCCGTGAGTCCCGGCGAGGAGTTGACTTCCAGGAACTGGACCGTGCCGTCGTCGGCGACGATCGCGTCGGTGCGTGAGATGTCGCGTAGGCCGAGCAGGCGGTGCGCGGCAACGGCCAGTTCGCCCACCGCCTTGGCGGCGTCTTCGGAAACCCTGGCCGGTGCGAAGAAGTCGGTCAGTCCGGCCGTGTAGCGCGCGGTGTAGTCGTAGACCCCACTCTCGGGCACGATCTCCACGGCGGGCAGCGCCTGCGGTCCACCGTCGCGCTCGACAACGGCAACTGCCACCTCGACGCCGGCCACGAACCGCTCCGCCAGCACGGTGTCCCCGTAGGCGAAGCAGCCGACCATGGCGGCGGGCAACTCGGCTGCGTCCCGCACCACCTGTGTCCCCAGCGCGGAGCCACCCTGATCCGGTTTGAGGATGAGCGGAAGGCCGAGATGCTCGACGATCGCGTCAAGCACGCCCTGGGCACCCAGCTCGCGGAACGTGCTGTGCGGCAAGACGACCCAGCCGGGCGTGGCGAAGCCCGCCTTGGCCAGCAGTGCCTTGGCGGTCGGCTTGTCCCAGGCGCGGCGGCAGCCCTGGGAGCTGGTACCCACGTAGGGCACCCTCAGCATTTCCAGGACGGTCTGCACCGAGCCGTTTTCTCCCTCGCCGCCGTGCAACGCGACGATGGCTGCGTCCGGACGCTCCTCACGCAGCCGGGTGAGCAGGCCCGCGTCGGTGTCCCACTCTTCGACGGTGAGCCCCTGTGCGCGCAACGCGGCGGACAGTCGGCGGCCGGAACGCAGGGAGACGTCGCGTTCGTGCGAAAGCCCGCCTGCCAGAACCGCGACGGTAGGCAGAACCACGCCGGTCCTCTCCTTGCTGGTCGATTTTCTACGGTCAGGCCGTGTCCGGTGACGGGTTCTCCGGCCCGGAGATCGGCCTCATGTTGACGTTACCGAACGTGCGGACAAGGTCCATTTCGGACTCGAGTACCCCGGCCAGCCGCCGCACGCCTTCCTTGATCCGCTCCGGGGTCGGGTAGCAGTAGGACAGCCGCATCTGCCTGCTGCCGAGACCGTCGGCATAGAACCCGGTGCCCGACGCGTAGGCCACGCGCGCGGTGACCGCCCGGGGCAGCATCGCCTTGGTGTCGACGCCTTCCGGAACCGTGACCCACACGTAGAACCCACCGTCGGGGTAGGTCCAGGAACACCCGGCGGGCAGGTACTGTTCCAGCGCCGAGATGATCGCGTCGCGGCGCTCCCGGTAGTTCTCCCGGAACGTCTTGATCTGGCCTTTCCAGTCGTGCGTGCTCAGGTAGCGCGACACGATCAGCTGATTGAGCGTCGGCGGGCACAGTGTCGCCGACTCGGCGGCCAGCACCAGCTTTTCTCGCACCGCATGTGGCGCGAGCACCCAGCCAACCCGCAGGCCGGAGGCGAATGTCTTGGAGAACGAGCCGAGGTAGACCACGTTGTCCGGATCGGTCGACCGCAGCGCCGGGTAGGTTTGGCCGTTGAAGCCGAGCAGGCCGTACGGGTTGTCCTCGACCACGAGCACGCCGTGCGAACGGCAGATTTCCAGGATCTCGGCTCGCCGGGCCACGGCGAGGGTCACTCCGGCCGGGTTGTGGAAGTTCGGGATCGTGTAGAGGAACTTGGCCCGCCTTCCCGCCTTCGCCACGTGATCGAGAGCGGCTCGCAACGCCTCCGGCTGGAGGCCGTCGTCGTCCATCGCGACATGCACGACCTGTGCCTGGTAGGCGGCGAACGACCCGAGCGCACCGACGTAGGAGGGGCCTTCCGCGAGCACGACGTCGCCAGGGTCGCAGAACAGCCGGGTCACCATGTCGAGGCCCATCTGCGAACCCACGGTCACCACGACGTCGTCCGGGTGGGCCGAGATGCCCTCCAGCGCCATGATGTCGCAGATCTGTTCCCGGAGTACCGGAATCCCGTGCGCGGACCCGTACTGCAGCGCTACCAGCCCGTCCTCGGCGATCAGTTCGGCGATCTGGGTGGACAGGGTGTCCAGCGGGAGCGCGGCCAGGTTGGGCATGCCGCCCGCCAGCGACACCACCTCGGGCCGGCTCGCCACCGCGAACAACGCTCGGATCTCCGATGCCGTCATCCCCGCCGTACGCGCGGCGTAGCGGGCGAGATGCGGATCGAGGTTGTGGCGGCCGGTTCTTTCGGGCGGTGAGGCAGTCATGGGCTCTTCGCAAAGGTGTCGGCGGTCAGTCCATCGAGTGTAACCACCGGTCGTTGTGACCTATGCGGCCTTTCGGCACGAGTCACAGCGGCCTATCCTCGGACATGGTCATCCTGGCAGGTGTGATTAATCATGCTCCCGGACGGGTGACCGTGGGTGAATAAGCGCGATCCAGGGAGGTCGGGTGTCGCGTCGCGTCGTGGGCGTCACGCTGGACAACCTGGAGTTGCTGCCGAAGCACTGCCGGCGTTGCGTCTACTGGGAACTGGCGCCCCATCTGGAGGCACAGGCCGAGGAGTTCGGCCAGACGGAGGTCGAGAAGGAGGCCTGGGTCTCCGGCGTGCTGCTGGAGTGGGGTTCCTGCGGCCGGCTGATCTACAGCGACAACCTTCCCGTCGGCTTCGTGCTCTACGCCCCGCCGAACGCGGTGCCGCGCGCCAACGCCTTCCCCACCTCCCCGCCCAGCGCGGACGCGGTCCTGCTGACCGGCTTCCACGTGTTGCCCGAGTTCCGCGGCGGCGGGCTCGGCCGGATGCTGGTGCAGGCGGTCGCGAAAGATC
Organism: Amycolatopsis sp.; assembly: GCF_035276945.1. Taxonomy (GTDB): domain Bacteria; phylum Actinomycetota; class Actinomycetes; order Mycobacteriales; family Pseudonocardiaceae; genus Amycolatopsis_E. The sequence continues at coordinate 41,144 of NZ_DATELF010000153.1, forward strand.
TGACGCGCCGGGGTGTGCGCGCCATAGAGGCGTTCGGCGACGCGAGTCCCAACGAGGCCGAGAGCGACGCGGTCGGGCACACCTGTGTGGTTCCCGCGGACTTTCTCACCGCGGTCGGCTTCAAGACCGTGCGCCCGCACCAGAAGTGGCCCAGGCTTCGCCTGGAGCTGCGTTCGGCGATCTCCTGGAAGGAAGACGTCGAGGCGGCCCTCGAACGCCTCCTCGGCCAGGTCACCATCACGACGGCCGAACCGAGCGCCGTCAGGGCCTGATTATCCACACCCTCTGTGGACAACCTGGTCAAGTTGTCCACAGAGGTGCGTCACGCCAACAGTTCACATACGTCGTCGGCGTCCAGGGCGGGGTCGGCTGGCGCAGGGGCGGGACCATACCCGTCCAGTACCGACACTTCTTGCCCGACATTCCACGGCGGTGGGGAGTTACTCGGCCTTGGCGAGTTCGTGGGCGAGAACGTCCGCGAAGGTGAAGGTGCCGGTGGGCTGGTCGCCCTCGCCGAGCAGGTAGAGGCGCTTGACGGCGACGAGGATGCCTTCCGCCACCACATCGCGGAAAGCCGGATCGGACAGCCACGCGCGATCGTTGGCGTTGGTCAGATAGCCGATCTCGATGCGGACGGCGGGGCATCGGGTGAGCCGCAGGATCTCCCACGTCTTGGCATGGGTCCGGCAGTCCAAAAGACCGGTGCGGGCCGCGAGTTCGCGCTGGATGAAGCCGGCGAGCAACTCGCCGACCGTCGACGTCGTGCCGTAGCCGTTGCCGAAGTGGAAGGTGGCCACGCCCTGGGCATGCGGCGACTGGTTACGGTCACAGTGCAGCGAGAGGAACAGGTCCGCGCTCGCATCGTTGGCGAAGGTCGCCCGCTCGGCCTCGCTCGGGCCCTGGTCGGGGCCGCGCGAGATCAGCGCCTCCATACCGGTGGCCTTCATCCGGCCTTCGAGACGCCGTGCCAGGTCCCAGGCCAGGCCGGCCTCCCGGACGCCGGAAACCACGATACCGTGGTCCACGCCGCCGTGCCCGGGGTCGATCACGATCCGCTTACCGCGCAGCCGTGGGCCCGCCTGCCGGACCTGTTCCTGCTCACGCAGGAACACCGGGCGGCCGCCACGGGCGCGGGGGGACAGCTGGCGTAGGGCGCGCACGGTCGCCGGGCCGCAGATGCCGTCCACGGTCAGACCGTAGTCCCGCTGGAAGTTCCGCAGCGCCTGCTCGGTCTTGGCGCCGAACAGCCCGTCGGGCCGGCCCGCGTCGTAGCCCAGCTCGGTGAGCCGGTCCTGCAGTGCGAACACGTCGTCACCGTGCACCGGCGAGGAAAACAGGTAGGCCAGTGGGCGGCTACCGAGGTGGAAGGTCGCCCCCCTGAGCACCTGATAGGTGGCCGGGCCGACGACCCCGTCGGTGATCAGACCGCGCCGCTGCTGGAAACCCCGGACGGCGCGTTCGACATTGTGGTCGAACAACGTCCGGCCGTCTTGCTCCCCCTCCGTCCTGAGCAGGCCCAATGATCCCAACATCGACCTGATCTCGGCGACGTCTTCCCCGGCGTCACCGCGGCGGAGTACCCGCATGCACTCCTCGCTCTTCGTTGGGCACCGGACGTGGAATCCGGTGCGGCGCAGACAAGTCCCGGGCTCTGGCCCGGCTTCCTATTCTGCCTTGTGAACTCTCCGTTACCACGTGGGCCCGGTCGGTGTGTTCTGGTCACCGAACGCGAGCAGCAAGAAGCCCGGAGAGTCTGGTGGAAAGACGGATACCCTCCGGGCTTCGTTACTACTCTCAGGTCTCAGAGAACATCGGAAAGGTCCGAAAGGAGCGCCGCCTTCGGCTTGGCGCCGACGATCTGCTTCACCGGCTTGCCGCCCTGAAACAGGATCAGGGTCGGGATGGACATGACCTGGTAGTCCCGCGCCGTGCCCGGGTTCTCGTCGATGTCGAGCTTGGCGATGGTCAGCTTGTCCTTGTTCTCCGCGGCGATCTCCTCGAGCACCGGCGCCACCATCTTGCATGGGCCGCACCAGGTCGCCCAGAAGTCGACCAGAACCGGCTTTTCGCTGGTCAGCACGTCATCCGCGAAGCTGGCATCGGTCACCTTGACGGTGTCGGACATGTTCTCTCCTCAGTGTTGTCAGTGTTGTCTCGAGCCTTCACGTTCGCTTGGTCTGTGAGTACCCGCCGCCGACGAGTTCGGGAGCCACTTCGGCGGCCTCCGTGCCGGCGTGCTCGGCCAGCCAGCGTTCCGCGTCGATCGCGGCGGTGCAGCCCGAGCCCGCGGCGGTGATCGCCTGGCGGTAAGTGTGGTCGACCAGGTCGCCGGCCGCGAACACCCCGTCGAGGTTGGTGTAGGAGGTGCGACCCTTCGTGAGCACGTAACCGTGCTCGTCGACCTCCACCTGGTCCCGCGCCAGCCCGCTGCGCGGGTCGTGCCCGATGGCCACGAAGAACCCGGTCACGTCAAGCCGCGATTCCTCGCCGGTCATGGTGTCGTGGAGCTTGACGCCCTCGACCTTGTCCTTGCCGAGCACCTCGATGATCTGCGAGTTGAGCTTCCACCGGATCTTCTCGTTCGCTCGCGCACGCTCCAGCATGATCCTGGAGGCACGGAACTCCTCGCGGCGGTGCACGATCGTCACCGAGCGGGCGAACTTGGTCAGGAAGGTGGCCTCCTCCATCGCCGAGTCACCGCCGCCGATCACGGCGATGTCGTGGTCGCGGAAGAAGAACCCGTCGCAGGTGGCACAGGACGACACGCCGCGCCCGAGCAGCTCCTGCTCACCGGGGACGTTGAGGTACCGGGCGGCGGCGCCCATCGCCAGGATGACGGCCTTGGCCGCGTAGCGGACGCCGTTCGCGGTGACGTACTTGACGTCTCCGACCAGCTCCAGTTGCTCGACGTCCTCGGCACGCAGTTCGGCCCCGAACCGCTCCGCCTGCTTGCGCATCTCCTCCATCAGGTCCGGGCCCTGAATGCCGTCCCGGAAGCCGGGATAGTTCTCCACCTCGGTGGTGGTCATCAGCGCACCACCGAACTGGGACCCCTCGAACACCAGCGGCTCCAGCTGGGCACGCGCCGCGTACACGGCCGCCGTGTAGCCCGCCGGCCCCGATCCCACAATGATCAGGTTGCGAATACCTTCCGCTGCCACCGATGACCTCCGCTCGTCGTGACCTGCGTACCACGGTCAACACGATCGTAGGGTCAGGTGTTCCCAGGGCCGGACCGGTGTGTCGGTGGCTACTTACCAACGACCTTGTCCAGCAGGACACCGGCGTTTCCGGCGCCACAGCCCGGGGCGAACGCGACGAGCCGGAACCGCGCCAGCTGGCCCGTGGTCAACAGGACGAGGACTGCCTGCTGTCCGTCGACGGTCCCCGGCCGCACGCCGATCGGATCGGCGGTCGGCGCGAAACCGGCGGCCCGCAGGCACGCGTCGAGCCTGTCGGCACTGCCCAGCGGGCCGTAGTCCATGGTTCCCGACGACAGCTGCCCCACCGCGGCTTCGGGATGGTCGCTGCGCAGCGCCAGCGGTGCCTGCTGACCAACCTGGGGCGGCGCGGCGGACGAGGGGCCGTCGGAGGACCCCTTCGGCAGTGCGATCGCGACCGCCACCACCGCCGCGGCCGCGACGGCGATCACGCCGGTGATCCATCCGGCCCGCTTGTTGCGGCGACGTCTGGCCGCTTCGATACCGACTACGGGAGCGAGACCGGCACCAGCCGCGGGTTGAGGCGCGAAGGTCGACAGAGCCTGACCGGCTTCCCGCACGAGCGCCGCGTCGATACGGGCGGCGACATCGTCGGGCATCCGCGGGGCGGGCGCCGAAGCCAGCGAGGCGAGGTCGGCCCTGGTCGCTTCGAGAGCATCGATGACCGCGCGCCCTTCCGGGTCGTCTTGCACGCGCGACCAGAGCTGCTCCGCCTGCGTGTCCTCGAGCACCCCCGCGTGCAGTTCGGCGAGCAGGTCGACAGACCACGACGGACCGGCAGCCTCGATCCCCCGACTCTCGTCCGTCATCGTCCCTCCCTCTCGCCCGACGGCGACCGCCGTGAGCGTTTGCTTTCGGAACCTGGGACGTTCGCAATCGCATCGGGGTTCCGCAGATGCCCGAGAACTTTGGCGAGTTTGGCGCGGCCTCGGGCACACCGGCTCTTCACGGTTCCCTCCGCGATGCCGAGCAGCTGGGCCGTCTCGCTCACGGAGTATCCTTCGACGTCGACCAAAACGATCGGCGCCCGTTGATCCTCGGGCAACTTGTCCAGCGCCTCGGCGATGACCAGCCGGGTCTCCCGGTCGGACATCGAATCGCGTGGGGTCGCGGGCTCGTTGAACCCGGTTTCCGGCAGCGGCACGGTCGGCCGCGCCTGCCGGCGGCGGACCCGGTCCAGGCAGGCGTTCACCACGATCCGGTGCAGCCAGGTGGTCACCTGGGACTCGGCGCGGAAGTTACCGGCGGCACGGAATGCCGAGATGAAGGCGTCCTGCAGCGCGTCCGCCGCCTCTTCCGGGTCGCGCAGCGTTCGCAGCGCGACCGCCCACATCCGGTCTCGATGCCGCCGCACGAGTTCACTGAACGCCTGGGGATCTCCGGACGCGTGCCGCGCGATGAGATCTGCGTCTGTCGGTACAGCTGCGGTCACGCGACGGAGCCTACTGATATCTCTCCCCGGCCTGCGCGGGCCTTCGGCTGAGCGCGCCCCGGAGCGTCTCGACGGGCGGGGAGCCGACCCTGGGCGGATGTCACCCCGCGGGCAGGAAGGTCAGCTCACTGATCTGGGACTGGTACTTGCCGCCGTTGCGGCCGAGCTGGGAAATCCAGACGATCACGTACTGGGCCCGCTGGGGCTGCTGGAGGGTGATGTCGGTGGTCCCGTCGTTCAGCGTGGCCGTGCCGACCACCCGGGTCGACGTCAGGTCCGGGTCCGCCGAGTCGGCCAGCCTGATCTCGACCACGGTGCCGGGACTGCTCGCCGTGACGGTCACCTTCGCCAGGTTGACCGGGTCGTCGAAGCTCGCGACCAGGCCGACTCCCTCTTTGATCGTGGGGAACTGCTGGTTGTACTGGTCGGTGCGCCAGAACGAGTTCGGGTCACCGTCGACGGTCTTACCCGCGCGGCTGGTGTTGTCGCCGCTGCCGTCCGGGTTGTACACGCCGATGTCCGACGGTTTCACGGCGGCGCCGAGCTGTGCCTGGCCGGGCGGCGAGGAGGCCGGCGGGGGCGCTTGGCTGGGCGGCGGCGCGGCGGTGGTGGTGGTGGTGGTGGTGGTCGGGGCCGCTACGTTGATCGCCGGGCCGGTGGATCCCGAGTCGTTCTGGAAGAAACTGATCGCCAGCATGCCCAGCCAGGCCAGGATGCCGACGGCGGCCACCACCAGCACGGTCACCCCGAGCGCCAGCTTCCGCCGCCGGGCCTTGTCCTTGACCGGCCGCTTGGTGGTCCAGATCGTCTCGTCGTCCTCGGTCTTGACCCCGGCCGCGGCCTGTGCCTTGATCAGCTGGGTGCGTTCCTCGGCCTCCGCGGCCAGCTCCAGCGCCCGCAGGATCGCCGAACTGGTCCGGATCCCGCCGTGGCCGCCGTCCTCGATGGTGCGGACCGCGAGCGCGGACAGCTCGGCGGGCACCTGCGGATTCAGGGAACGGGGCGGCACCAGGCGGCCGTTCGGCGCGTGCGGCGCGGCGGGAATGGCGGCCGGACCGCCCGGCAACGCCCACCGGCCGGTCAGCAACAGGTACAGCACCGCGCCGATCGCCTTGACGTCGTCGCGCAGGGTGGCGTCGGGCAACGGGCCGGGGAAGGCCAGGCGGAGCGTGCCCTCCGCGGTCACGCGGAGCCGCTGGGGATGGTCGAGGCCGAGCACCAGGCCGGAGTGGTGCGCGAACTCGACCGCTTCGGCGAGTTTCTGCACCATGCGGGCCGCCGGCAGCGGTGCGACCGGACGCTCGGCGACGACGTCGATCAGGTCGGTGCCCTTGGTCCATTCGGTCACCACCACGCCGAGCAGGCCCTCGCTGGAGGTGATCCCGCTGCCTAGGCTGAGGACGTCGAGCACCTTCGCTATGGCGTCGTGGTGGAACTTGGCGGCGTGCGTGGCGCGTTCGAGCGTCTTGCGCGCCAGCCTCGCCGACTCGGCGTCGGCCGGGTCGCCGACCAGCAGGGTCAGCGCGACATCACGGCGCAGCTGACCGTCGCGGGCTCGCCACAGATGTGCGCCCGCGCGCTCGTCGATGCCGAACTGGGCAAGCAACCGGTACCTGCCGTCGCCGACGACACTGCCCGGCGCAAGGGAACCTCCCCGCGCGCGAACGCCTACCCGGGCAGTACCGGGCTGCTCGTTCCGCTTCTCGTTCACCCCAAGCCCTCTTTCGCGCACTTGCAGTCGAGGGTACGGGAACACGACACAAGTTTCCGAGCCAGCCGTGTGTTGATCGTTACCTGCGCTTGACCAAACGGGTGAATCTCTTCGTCGCGGGCGCGAGTTCCTCGACCTTCAGCGCGGCGAGCACCCCGAACGACACGCCCAAGCCCACGAGACCCTGCAGGATCAGCTTGATCCAGGCGGTGATCCGCACCCCGAAGTCCGGCACGATCGTCCCCGCCAGGATCGCCGTGACCACGCCCAGCCCGCTGGCGACGACGGTGAACAGGATGACCCCCAGCACCCGCTTGCTGCGCAGGTTGCCCAGGCTCACCCACAGCCAGACCTGGCCCATGATCGCGCCGATCACGAAGGTCAGCGAGTTGACCATCATGGTGCCGAGCACGATCTGCCTGCTGTCCAGCAGCACCGGGCACAGGTAGAGCAGCGGGATCTTGACCAGGGTCATCACGACCATGATCAGCGTCGGCGTGCGGGCGTCCTTCATCGCGTAGAAGACCCGCAGTTGCAGCATCACCAGCGCGTAGGGCAGCAGCCCGAACGCCGAGATGGCCAGCGCCTCGCCGAGCCGGGCGGCGTCCGTGGCGGAGTTCTCGCCGCCGCTGAACAGCGCGATCCCGATCGGTTCGCCGATCAACGTCATCACGGCGGCGATCGGCACCAGCATCACCGTCGAGATCCGTGAGGCATAGGAAAGGTCGGCGACCACCTTGCGGGTGTCGCCGTCCGCGGCGTTACGGCTCAGCCGCGGCATGATCGCGGTCAGCAGCGACACCCCGATCACGCCGTAGGGCAGCTGGAACAGCAGCCAGGCGTTGGAGTAGATGGTGACCCCGCCGGGGTCGCCGGTGGTCAGCACGCGAGTGTTGATGGTCAGCCCGATCTGGCTGACCGCGACGTAGCCGAGGATCCACAGCGCGAGTCCGCCGAACTCCTTCATCCGGCGGTCGATGCCCCACCGCCAGCGGAACCGGAAACCGGTCCGCAGCAGCGGCGGCACCAGCAGCAGCGCCTGTACCACGATGCCCAGCGTCACGCCGATCCCGAGCACCAGAAGTTTCGGCTGTCCCATTCGCACCGGGTTGAGGCTGACCTCCCCCGGCAGGATCATGAACAGGGCGAGCGTCACGATGACCACGACGTTGTTCATCACCGGCGCCCATGCGGTCGGCCCGAAGATGTGCTTGGCGTTGAGGATCGCCGACAGCAACGCGAACACGCCGTAGAAGAAGATCTCGGGGAGCAACAGCCGGGCGAACGCCGTGGTCAGCTCCGGGTTGGCGTGGTCACCGGGTTCGATGTACAGCGACGTGAGCGCCGGGGCGGCCATGACCGCCACGACCGTGCCCACCAGCAGCAGCACGAGCCCGACGGTCAGCATTCGCTGCGTGTATTCCTCGCCACCGTCGGGATCGTCCTGGGAGCGCACCAGGAGCGGCACCACCACACTGCTCAGCACGCCTCCGAGCAGCAGTTCGAAGAAGATGTTGGGCATCGTGTTGGCGATGTTGAACGAGTCGTTCACAATGCCCGTGCCCACGGCCCAGACCAGCATGATCTTCCAGAAGAACCCGGTGATCCGGCTGACCAGCGAGGCGATCGCCATCTTGCTGCTGGACCTGGCCAGCGACGGCGCCGCCGGCGTCTCCGTGACCCGCGGCAGGAAGCCCGTCGCGTCCAGCCCGGGACCCTCGCCGAACGAGTCGGCCGACGTGACGCTGGGTTGCACCCGCGGCATGAACCGGGTCGCCAGCGTGTCGTACGGGCGCAGCACGTCCGGGTCCGCGAGCGGCCATTTCGAACTGGCCGGCACTCCGCCGATACGCGGGATGAACACCGTGGCGTCCGGGTCGTTCGGCTGCAACGGTGGCGCACCGAACGGCATGCTGTCCTGCTGCTGTTCCCGCTGCCACGGCCGGACGGGCTGGTGGTGCGACGGAGCTGGCGCCGGTGGCGGTTGGGCGTTCACCGGCGGCTGTTGCCGAGGTGGTGGCTGCCGCGCCGGCGGGGCAGGCTGGGCCCTCGGCGGCAGTGGCTGGCGGCGCCCGTTCACCGGCGGGACTCGCCGGGTGGGTTGTTCGGAAGGTGCTGTCCGGCCCGGCGGCCGCCGAGCGGTGCGTTCGGCGGGACGCTCGGGTGGCCACCCCGGCTCTCTGTCCAACGCGTGCCCAATCCTCGGCGGTCGACTCGGTTACACCAGGGTAGTCACTCCCGTCACGACGAATCGCGTGACGCCCGTCGCTGGTGGGCGCTCATCCGGCCTTCCGCGCTTTCAGCCGGCGGTAGATCTGCCGGCCGGAGAGCAGGACCAGCGCCGCGCCACCGGCGATGGTGAGCACGAGGGTGACCACGCCGTACTCGTTCGAGCGAAGCTCGAAGCGCGCCGGGTTGCCCAGCGGCGTCCCGTCCGGTGTGCTCAGGTTGACCGTCACGCTGAACTTCCCCGCGCGCAGCGCTTCTGCCTCGATCTGGACCGGCCGCCCGAGTGCCGCGGGCAGCAGTTGGATCCCGGTGTCGCCGACGCGCAGGCCGGCGTTGTTGTTCACGCTGATCCGCACCGCGATCTGCACCGGCAGGGTGTTGCGCAGGAACACCGGAAGCGGTGCGGAACCCGATGCCATCGAGATCGGCACCGCCGGCGTGTCCACCGTGACACGGCGGAGCAGCGCGTCCAGTTCGGTCCGGGAATCGTTGGCAGACATCTCCGCCGCGCCCCTGGTCGTCCGCCAGGCCGTCGAACAGTTGCGAACCAACGCGTACCGCAGGGGCAACAGCAACTGTTCCGGATCCACCTGGGCGGTCGAGTCGACCGTCATCGCGCCGCGCAGGTCCGCCATCGTGTTCTCGATGGCGGCCATTTCGTCGGTCACCGCGGCCGGGGTCGCGGTGGCGGCATCGTCGGTGGTGTAGTTCATCGTCGTGTCGCCGGTGGTGTTCGCCGCGAGCAACTGGGTGAGCGGCGCGGCGGTCAGCATCCGGCGGTCGAGGAAGTCGTTGAACGTCTGCAACAGCCGGGTGAGTTCGGCTTGTGGCACATCCCACCGGCGAGGCGGTGCGACGAGCACCGGCTTGCCGGAACTCGCACTGGTGCCGAGCCCGCCCCGGAAGGCGAGCGCGGCCAGGCCGTTCTGCGCGCCGATGGCGGGATCGTCCACCGGGGTCGAGGCCGTCGGCGCCGAGCCGGTGGCACCACCCAGGCCGGTGCTCACCAGCGAGTCGACGGGCTCGGCGCGCACGTTGCCGCCCACGACGACTCCGCCGCTGACCTGGCTCTCGAGGTCGGAGGGGTTGGCGACGACCGTGGTCACCCCCGCGCCGGCCAACGCGTTCAGCGCGGCCGCGCTGAGGGAACCGTCCGCCCAGATCACCCCGGACATCGGCCGCACCCCGAGGATCGGCTGCACGCGCTGGCCGAGCGCGTAGGTCATCAGGTCGCCGTTACGGACCTTCGCCAGTGCCGACAGGTCGGCGTCCGCGTAGGGCAGCTGGATCACACACTGGTTGGCGACCAGCGTGCGCAGGGAGGCCAGCCAGGTCTTCGCCACCTCGACGCCGCTACCCGGCACGTTTCCGGCGGGGGTACGGACGTCATAGCCACGGCTCATCGCGTCCACGGTGTCCAGCAGGTCCGGGTCGATGGCGTAGCAGAGCGAACGGGCCAGCTCCGGGTCGTTGCGCACGCTCAGCGCCGACGAGACGAGCGCGTCCAGCCGTCCACCGGGCCGCAGCTCGCCGGCGAGCACGTCGTCGCCGAGTACGGTGGTTCCGCTGTAGGGAGCGGCGACGACGCGCGGCCGGGCATCGGCGATCGGCCACAGCATGGTGACCGGCGCGGGCTGGCTGGGCGGTTGCTGCGTGGCCGTCCTTCCCGGAGCGCCTACCACGGGCAGGAGCAGGCTCAGCGGGGACAGCCGGGCGGCACGGCCGTAGTCCGGCGTGCCGTTGACGTTGACCAGCAGGGGATAGATCCCCGCGCTGCTGATCCGGAGGTTGTTGGCCGACCCGTCGAGCTTGACGGTGACGTTAAGCTGACCGGTCTGCCCCGGTGCGAGCACGGAAGGCTGGATCTCGACGAACTTCGACATCGACTCGGGGCTGGCCACCGCGCCTGTCATGGCGGACCTCAGCTGCCGCTCGGTGGTCAGTTTCGACCCGAGCTCCAGCCGCACCTGGAGGTCGCTGATCCGCCGGTCGCCGATGTTGGTCACGGTCCCGGCGATGGTGAGCGTGGTGGCGGAGTTGTTGATCACGCGCGGGGTCAGCTGCGTGATGTTCAGCTTCAGGCGCTGGCTTTCCCCGTTCTGCTGGGCGATGGCCGGCGGAGCGCTCAGCCCGGCGAAGAGCACTGTCAGCGCCAACGCGGCGAGCCGAGTCAGCACGCCCCTGGGCCGCTCCGTCCTGCGGAGGGCCGGACCCCCACGGGTCCCCGCTGGGGGCAAGCCCCCAGACCCCCTCGTCACTACTTCACCGCCGTCTGGTTCTCGTCTCCGAACAGTTGCCGGGCCTTGCGGACCAGCGCGCGCTCGTCGGTGTACGCGAGTCGTTCCTCGAGGTCGGCGATCGGCATCCAGGCCACCTCGGTGACCTCGACGTCTTCGTCGGACAGTTCACCGCCGACCGCCTCCAGGAGGAAATGATGCACTGTCTTGTGCACCCGCCTGCGTTCGGCCACGAACCAGTAGTCGATGGTGCCGAGGAATTCCAGCACCCGCGCCGAAATCCCGGTTTCTTCCTTCACTTCACGGATCGCCGTCTGCTCGATCGTCTCGCCGTCTTCGATGTGGCCTTTGGGCAGTGACCAGAGCAGCTTGCCGTGCCGGTCCAGCCGGCCGATCAACACCGCGCGCGACCGGTCCTGATCAACCACCAACCCGCCGGCCGAGGTCTCGTCGACCGTGTTCATCCGCCTGCCGCGGCGGCGTCGTGACCGGCGTCGCGGCCTACCCGCGGCGGAACGACCGGCCGATCCAGACATGCTGTGATGCTAGTGCTTCGGCAAGCTCGATGGTTACGAACGCGTAGCTGGCCCTTCACTTTCAGTGGATCGGTAGGCTGGTTTCTCGTGTCTGTACTCTTCAAGTGGACTTCTCGGGTGGTTGGGTCCTGGTGAACGAGCTCGCCGCGAAGCGGAACGCCGTGGCTGAACTGATGCGGATCTCCCCGCTGGCCGACGAGCTCGCGGGGCTGTTCGCCCGCGCCGGTCATCGGCTGTACCTCGTCGGCGGCAGTGTCCGGGACGCGCTGCTCGGACGGCTGTCCGCCGACCTCGACTTCACCACGGACGCGCGGCCCGGTGAGGTGTTGAAGATCGTCTCCGGCTGGGGCGACGGCGTTTGGGAGACGGGCATCGAGTTCGGCACGGTCGGGGTCACCAAGCGGGGCGCCACGCTGGAGATCACCACGTTCCGTGCGGACAGCTACGACCGGGTGGGCCGGAATCCGGAGGTCACCTTCGGTGACACCATCGAGGGCGACCTGTTGCGCCGGGACTTCACCGTGAACGCGATGGCCATCGACCTGTCGACAAAGCAGTTCGCCGACCCGCACGGAGGGCTGGCAGCCGTGCGCGCCCGGGTCCTGGACACGCCCGCCACCCCGCAGGAGTCCTTCGCCGACGACCCACTGCGGATGCTGCGGGCGGCCCGGTTCGTCTCGCAACTCGGGTTCAGCCCCGCGCCGAGGGTGGTGGCCGCGATGACCGAGATGGCGGGCGAGCTTTCGCGGATCACCGCCGAGCGCGTGCAGGCGGAGCTGTCGAAGCTGCTCCTCGGCCCTCGTCCACGGCCGGGTTTGGAGTTGATGGTGGACACCGGGCTCGCCGACATCGTGCTGCCCGAGGTGCCGGGCATGCGACTGGCGATCGACGAGCACCACCAGCACAAGGACGTCTACCAGCACTCGCTGACCGTGCTGGAGCAGGCGATCGCCCTGGAGCGGCGGGACGGCTGGGAACCCGACATCGTGCTGCGGCTCGCCGCCCTGCTGCACGACATCGGCAAACCGGACACGCGGCGTCTCGAGCCGGGCGGCGGAGTGAGCTTCCACCACCACGAAGTCGTCGGCGCGAAGATGGCGCGCAAACGGTTGCGGGCGCTGAAGTATCCCAAGCAGGTCATCGAGGACGTGGGGCAACTGGTGTTCCTGCACCTGCGGTTCCACGGCTACGGCCGCGGCGAGTGGACGGACTCCGCGGTCCGCAGGTACGTCACGGACGCCGGCGAGTCGCTGGAACGGCTGCACAAGCTGGTGCGCGCCGACTGCACGACCCGGAACAAGCGCAAGGCCGCGACCCTGCAGCGCACCTATGACGACCTGGAGGAGCGGATCGCCCGGATCGCCGTCGAGGAGGACCTCGCGAAGGTCCGGCCGGATCTCGACGGCAACGAGATCATGAAACTGCTCGGTCTCCCGCCCGGACCGCTGGTCGGCAAGGCGTGGCGGCACCTCAAGGAGATCCGTCTGGACCGCGGGCCGCTGACCCACGACGAGGCGGTCGAGGAGCTTTACCGCTGGGCGGAGGCGAACGGGGTCGAACCCCCGGAGCGGTGACGGGTGCCGGGCGGTGACGGGCTCCGCCGGGCGATGTTCTACGTGAAACAACCGTGCTACGTTACGCCGCATCCGCAGGTCAGAGCCCTCTTTGGGCTCCGTACGGTCGCTACCGTGGCCGAAGAAACGGAGAACCGAGTACCTCTTGCGGAGCAAACGCCCGCCGACGCGCTTGAGGTCGCCCATGACGCACGCGAAGATGGCCGGGTGGCTCGTGAAGACGCTGGCGTGGCGCCGCTCGCCGCTTCAAACGAAGTCGGGGACGTGAACGCCCGACTTCGCGCTCACATAAGATCCTTGGAGGCACGCCGCAAGACGTAACTCGAGCAGGGCAAGAGGCTTGACGGTCTCCAAAAGGAGATGCGGGAGGGCCTTGCGATGATGGCCGTCGGCTTGGCGAAGACAACCGCGCTGATCAAGAACGTCGAGCACGAGAGTCAAACCCGTTCCAGCGCTCCCGCTTCCAGATGCTGGGCGAGCGCGTGGGGCAGGAAGTAGCCGACCGCGCCGCCGGGCATCGGGCCCCACGGCAGCGTCACCCCGGTGAGCACGCGCAGCGGCCGCGTCACCCGGTAGGTCTGCCGCAACTGTTCCCGCTCCGGTGCCAGGGAAGCTTCCGGGAAGCGGGTCGAGGTGTCATGCACCAGGTTCCCCGCCTCGTTGCCGAAGCGCAAAACCGTTGTCTCGGCCCCCAGGACCATGAGCCGCTTCGAGCGGAAGAAGTTCAGCGGCGGCTCACCCCGCAGCGGCAAGATCGGCCAGTCGAGCGGCTCCGACGGCTCGTCCGGCACCCGCGCGGGATACAGCAGCAGCGAGCCGAACAGAAACCGCGCCGCCTCTTCCACATGGGCGAAGGCCGCGGGCTCGGCACAGTCCGGGCCGCTGACCTCCCAGCTTTCCTTCGTACGGTGGAGGCTCCAAGCGCCACCGGCCTGCTCGCCGATACGGTAGGCCGACTCCGGAATTCCGTACTCGGTGAGGCGTCGCCGCAGGACCCCCAGCACCTCACCGGCCCGCAACCCCATGGGCGGTTCTTCCCCACGGTCGACCAGGGTGACGGCGTCGAGATCAGGCACCGCTGGTGTTGGCGGGCGCGGCTGGCCAAGAACGTCCGCCTCGGCGGCGGCGCGTAGCTCCGGCCGCAGGTAGGGCACCCGGTAGCGGTTGGCGCGGATCCGGTCGAGCAGCTCCCCTTCCGGCGGGAGACCGTATTTGCGCAGGTAGTGCGGCACGGCCGCGGGCCAGATCCACAACCCGTCGGTGTGGAAGGCGTCCGGAACGTCGGGCGGCCCGGCGGGGGCGAAGGCATCAGGGAGACGGCCGGGCCGGGTCACGACCACCGGGGCGCGGTACAGGTAGTCCAGCACCGGGCGGACCTCGTCCGGCGGCAGCGGCTGCCGCTTGTCTCCGGGCACGGCTTGCCGGAACTGCACGTCCAGCGGCAGACCGGCCTTGGCGGCCAGCCACTCGGGAACCTGCTCGCGCTCACGCGGGAAGTACTCCAACTCGGCGTCGTAGGCGCGGGCCGTCAGCCTGCCGGGCCCTGGCGCCTGCCGCCAGCCGGGCTCGTTCTTGCTGTCGTAGTCGAAGTGGAACTGAGAAGGGGCCTCGAGAGTGAGGGTGCCCTTGACCCAGGTGCCCGTTCCAGGCTGGTACATCGCCGACCGCAGAGCCACGAAAAGCTGGCCGAGCTGGACCGATGCCGGCAGCGACACCGACAACCCGCCGCCCACCGACCGCACCTCGATCTCGGCGTAGTCGCCGATCTGCCGGAACTGCGCGGCGACCCGCTCCCAGCCGTCGGGCAGGCTTTGCCGGAGGCGGCGAGCGATCGAGCGGATCAGTTCTCCGGGATTGCCCGTGCCCGGTTCGGGGCGGGTGCCGCCGGGGAAGTCGTGCCGTTCCTGCCAGAGCGCGGTGATCTCGTCGGCGCTCGCGGCGGCGGTGAGTCCCACCAGGCCGAGCTGGCGGGCGCGGAACTCGTCCTGTCCGCTCCAGCGGAGGGTCAGTGCCTGGTCGTCACCACCCGGCGCGATCTGGAAGAGTTCGTCGTCGAACACGCAGTGCGTCTGCAGGCCGAACGTGCCGGCTTCAGCCGCTGGCACGACTTTCGCCGGCCGGGAGTCCCACTCGATGTCGAAGTCTTCGCCGGCTTCGTCGCCGGGCAGGGTCGCGAGCAGGACGGTGCCGTCGGCCGACGAGCGCTGGGCATGGAAGACCTGCCCACGCCAGACGGCGTACAGCCCGTCCGGCCGATCGGTCAACTCCACTCGGTACCGCACTGTTCCCCCTGCTCGGTCAAGACTCGGTAAATCTAGCCCACGGAACCCCTTGGATCCTCCCGGCTGGGCTTTCTTGTCCCCCGATCTACAACTTCTCGAGCGAGCCGTCCGCGAGGTGGTCGCGGATCACCTTCGGCAGCACGTAGCCCACCGCTCCGCCGGGCAGTCCCGCCCACGGCACGGCAACGCCCAGCAACACGGTCAGCGGGCGTCTCAACCGGTATCGCCACTCGCGACGTTCCCGTTCGATGGGCAGCGAAGTGGCCGGGAAGCGGGTTTCGTCGTGGTGCACGAGGTTCCCGGTTTCGTCTCCGAAACGCAGGACGACCGTGCCCACGGTGAGCCGGACGGTCCGCTTGTTGCGCAGCAAGGTCAACGGCGGTTCGCCGTCGGCGGGTTGGATGGGCCAGTCGGCGAGCTCGGGGGCGGTTTCCAGCGGGGTTTCCCGCCCGCCGGTCATCCGCCCGGGGTGCAGCAGCAGCGCACCGAGCAGGTGCTGCGCGGCGTCCTCGGCGCGCTCGAAGTAACGCGGGTTCACCGGCTCTCCACCGCAGTACCGGGCTACCTCCCAGCCCTGCTCCGTGGTGTTGAGGCACCACATCCCGTCCGCCCGGGCCGCGATCCGGTAGGCCCCGGCCCAGACTCCCTGCTCGCCCAGACGTTGAGCGAGTACGACGAGCACGGCGGCGTCTTCGAGCCTGGGGTCCGGTTCGGTCTCCAGGGCGGCGGCGATCTCCCCGCTGGTGGGTGTGAAATCCCGGGGGTCGGCCTTGGGACGTGGCCTGCCGAGGAGGTCCGCGGCCGCGGTACGTCTTGTCAACTTGTCCACATAGGGCGGCTGGAACCCTCGCCGGCGGATGTGCGCGAGAAAGTCCGGCTCCGGCGGAAGGCCGTATTTGCGCAGGTAGTGCGGCACCGCGGCGGGCCAGACCCAGGTGCCGTCGGTGTGGTAACTCTGCGGCACGTCGACGTCCGCGCCACCACTGAACGCGTCCGGCCCGAGTCCGCTGCTCACCAGGACTTCGGGCTGCCGTTCCAGGTACCGCAACAGGAGCGGCACTTCGGACTCCGGCACCTTCGGTTCGTGTTGTAAGGGGGTCTGGGGCCTGGGGGTTGCACCCCCAGAGGGCGCGGCCACCCGCGCGTGGCGGAAGGTCACCGCGAGTGGTAGCCCGGTGGCGCGGCGCCACCAGTCCGGCAGGTGCTCTTCTTCCCGGGGAAACGCTTTCCGTTCGGCTTCGAGCTCGGTTGCCAGGTCCGGTGGAGGACGCCGCCACCGAGGCTCCGCGTCCACGTCGAAGTCGAAGTCGCCCTGAGGGCGTACGCGACAGTGAGCCTGGAGCCAGGATCCGCGGCCAGGCTCGTACATCTGAGCCCGGAGTTCGGTGAGCGTGTCGGAAAGATCGCTGGAGCCATCGAGCGTCAGGGTGGTGTCGCCCATCACGACGATCCGTTCGAGCTCGGTGTAGTGGCCGACCTGGCGGAAACGAACCTCGACGCGCTCCCAGCCGCTGGGCGCTCCGGCGCTGGCCAGCGCACCGATCCGCGCGAGCAACACCGCACCATCCTCCCGCACGCTGGTCACCTTATGCAGAAGATCGGCCATCGCGGTGCGCAATCACCGAGTATCCGGCGCCGCCCAGCAGGTAGACGACGGTCGCGACGATCAGCAGCAGCGGGGAGCGGCCGTTCAGCGGGGTGATCGCGGCGGCCACGGCGACGGCGGCCACCTGTGTGATGTTGAACAAGGTGTCGTAGAGCGCGAACACCCGGCCACGGCTCTCGTCCCCCACTTCCGCCTGGATCGCGGAGTCGACACACAGCTTGAGTACCTGGCCCGCGGACGTGATGAGGAAGGACGCCAGCAGCACGGTCGGCAGGACCATCGGCAACCCGAGCCCGGCCTGCGCGCCCGCGGCGACGAGCAGCGAGCCCATGGTCACCGCGCGGCGGCCGAACCGGGCTACCAGCCGCGGGGTGCAGAGACCGGCGACCAGGATGCCCGCGCCCCCCATGAACGCTATCTGGCCCAGTCCCGGCAGGCCTGCTTTGAGCGGTCCCATGTCGGTGAAGGAGAACCGCAGGAGCAGCACGGTCAGCAACAGCGAAATGCCGTAGGACGCGCGATGTGCGAACAGGGCGACGAAGCCCGCCGTAACGGTCGGCACGCGCACGGCGGCCTTGGCGCCGTCGGCGAATCCGCGCGCGACCGCGAGCACCGGGTCGGCGGGTTCGTCGACCGCGTCCGGGCCGAGGCTGCCGCGCGAGAACCGGGCGGCGACCACCGCGGCGAGCACGGAACCCACCACCGCGGTCGCGGTCGTCCAAGCCGAACCCGTGTCCCCGGTGCCGAGCAGTGACCGCAGGCCGATCGCGCAGCCACCGCCGATCACCGCGACCATGGCTCCGGAGGTCGTGGCCACGGCGTTGGCCGTCACCAGGGTGCGTAGCGGCACGACATGGGGCAGCGACGCGGACAAACCCGAGCCCACGAAGCGGGAGATGCCTTCCACGACCAGTGCGAGCACGAACAGTTGCGGCCCGGCGACGCCGAACCCGACACCCGCCGCCGTCGCGGCGACCGCGAGCGCCCGCAACAGGTTGGCCAGCACCAGCACCCGGCGGCGATCCCACCGGTCGAGCAGCGCACCGGCGAACGGGCCGATCAGCGAATACGGCAGCAGCAGGACCGCGAAACCGCCCGCGATGGTGAGCGGATCGGCGCCGCGCTCGGGATTGAACAGCACCGCGCCGGCCAGCCCGGCCCGGAACACGCCGTCCGACCACTGGGCCGCGAACCGGGACAGCAGCAGCCGGCGGAATCCGGGCAAGGTCACGAAAAGGCGGAGCCTTACCTTCTCCGCACTGGGTTCCGCACTGGCCGTCACAGGGAGCCAGCTTACGTAGCAGGGAAGTTCAGGGACCGGCGCACTTGGTCGCCTCTCGGCGGCGTGGCGCAATGTGGCTCCAGCCGAACGGTATTCCACAGCGGCTCTTCTCAAGTGGGCCCGGGGGACACGGAGTGCGCCGGCCATACGTTCAACGGCACCTTGGGGAGGGTTGTTCCCGCGCGGTGCAACTTGCTTGGTAAACGAGTGAGATTATTACCGGGTGCCAGCGGACGCCGAGGTAGAACCAGGAACCCTCCTGGTTGCCGCCCCCACGATGTTCGATCCCAACTTCTGCCGCACGGTGGTGTTCATCATCGACCACCGGGACGAGGGCACGCTGGGCGTCGTCCTCAACCGGCCGAGCGACGTACCGGTCGAGGACGTGCTGCCCAGTTGGGGCCGGCATGTGGTGGAGCCGCAGGCGGTGTTCGTGGGCGGCCCGGTGGAGAAGAAGACGGCCTTGTGCCTGGCCGCGCTGCGGGCCGGGGAAACCGCGTCGGGGGTGCCGGGCCTGATCGGGGTCCGCGGCCCGGTGGCGCTGGTGGACCTGGATGCCGATCCGGACCTGCTGGTGCCGAAGGTGCGTGGGTTACGGGTCTTCGCCGGTTACGCCGGCTGGGATTCCGGGCAACTGGCCGGCGAGCTCGAGCGCGGTGACTGGCTGATCGTCCCGGCGCTGCCCAGCGACGTGCTGGCCACACCCGACCACGACCTGTGGGGCCAGGTGCTGCGCCGTCAGGGCGTGCCGACCGCCCTGCTGGCCACCCACCCCGGCGACCTCCAGCGCAACTGACCCTATTTGCCGGTGAGAACTCCGCAGCCGCCGCAGGCGCAACCCGCGCAGCCGGCCGGAACCGGCGCGGGTACCACCGCCGCGGCCCGGTGACCGAGCAGACCCCCGCCGGCCACGAGCAGGAACATCCCGGCCAGCCCGATCACCGACGCGATGACGGGACCAGCGGTGGCGGGCATGAACAGCCCGGCGACGCCGGCCAGCACACCCACCAGGCCCGCGACGATGGTCGGCAGTCCGGCGACCTTGTTGGCCACCCGGAACGCCTCGTCGGAACGCAGCGTGGCGGCGGTACGAACGCCCGCGCCACGATCGCGCGGGAGCCGTTCTCGCCATCCGAGCAGGCCGCTCCAGGCGACGACGACACCGAGCACGATGGGAATCAGCGCGACGAGGAACACCGGACCAGGATAAGTGGGCTCAGGTGACGAGCGTCCGCACACCCTGGTCCACTGAAAACCAGTTCGGTCCTGCCCCCTACCATGACGATGTGAGTGAAGCAACCGAGGGCACGCCCGGCCATCGCTACAACGCGGACCTGGCCGGCCGTATCGAGCTGCGTTGGCAGAACGACTGGGCCGACCACGGCACGTACAACGCGCCGAACCCGTCCGGCCCGCTCGCCACCGGCGACGTCCCCTCGGACAAGCTGTTCGTCCAGGACATGTTCCCGTATCCGTCGGGGGCCGGGCTGCATGTCGGGCACCCGCTGGGCTTCATCGCCACCGACGTGTACGCCCGCTACCACCGGATGATCGGGCGCAACGTCCTGCACACCATGGGCTTCGACGCCTTCGGCCTGCCCGCCGAGCAGTACGCGGTGCAGACCGGGCAGCACCCGCGCAAGACCACCGAGGACAACATCGTGACCTACCTGGGGCAGATCCGCAGGCTGGGCCTGGGCCACGACGAGCGTCGCCGCATCTCCACCATCGATCCCGGCTACTACAAGTGGACCCAGTGGATCTTCCTGCGCATCTACAACTCCTGGTACGACGAGAAGCGGGACAAGGCCCGCCCGATCGTCGAGCTGGAGGCCGAGTACGCCCAGGACAAGCGGCCGACCCCGGATGGTCGCGGCTGGTGCGAACTGACCCGGGCCGAGCAGTTGGCGATCCTGGACCAGCACCGGCTGGCCTACATCTCCGAAGCGCCGGTGAACTGGTGTCCTGGCCTGGGCACCGTGCTGTCGAACGAGGAAGTGACCCCGGACGGGCGCAGTGAGCGCGGGAACTTCCCGGTGTTCCGGCGGAACCTGCGCCAGTGGATGATGCGCATCACCGCCTACGCCGACCGGCTGGTGGACGATCTGGACCGGCTGGACTGGCCGGAGAAGGTCAAGTCCATGCAGCGCAACTGGATCGGCCGGTCGCAGGGTGCCAGGGTCGCGTTCACCGCCGGTGCGGAGCGGATCGAGGTCTTCACCACCCGTCCCGACACCCTGTTCGGCGCCACCTACCTGGTGCTGGCGCCGGAGCATCCGCTGGTGAACAAGCTGACCTCGGCCGAGTGGCCGTCCGATGTGGACTCCAGCTGGACCGGTGGCGCGGACACCCCCGCCGAGGCGGTCAATGCGTACCGGCTGGCCGCTTCGCGCAAGTCGGAGCTGGACCGGCAGGAGAACAAGGAGAAGACCGGCGTCTTCACCGGGGCCTACGCGGTCAACCCGGCCAACGGCAGGCAGATCCCGATCTTCGTCGCCGACTACGTGCTGACGAGCTACGGCACCGGCGCGATCATGGCGGTGCCCGGCCAGGACCAGCGTGACTGGGACTTCGCGGAGAAGTTCAACCTGGAGATCATCCGGACCGTCCAGCCGGGCGAGGGCTTCGACGGCAAGGCGTTCACCGGCGACGGGCCCGCGATCAACTCCGGGTTCCTGGACGGCATGAACGTCGCCGAGGCCAAGAAGGCGATCATCGCCTGGCTGGAGGAGCACGGGCACGGCACCGGCACGGTGCAGTACAAGCTGCGGGACTGGCTGTTCTCGCGCCAGCGGTACTGGGGCGAGCCGTTCCCCATCGTGTACGACGAAGACGGTGTCGCGCACGCGATCCCGGAGAGCATGCTCCCGGTCGAACTGCCCGAGGTGGACGACTACTCGCCGAGGACCTTCGACCCGGAGGACGCCGACGCCGAGCCGTCGCCGCCGCTGTCTCGCGCCAGCGACTGGGTCGAGGTCACCCTGGACCTGGGCGACGGCCCCAAGCGCTACCGGCGCGACACCAACACCATGCCGAACTGGGCCGGTTCCTGCTGGTACCAGCTGCGTTACGTGGACCCGGAGAACACCGAGCGGTTCGTCGGCCCGGACAACGAGCGGTACTGGCTGGGCCCGCGTCCCGCCGAGCACGGGGCGAACGATCCCGGCGGCGTCGACCTGTACGTGGGCGGTGTCGAGCACGCGGTGTTGCACCTGCTGTACTCGCGTTTCTGGCAGAAGGTGCTCTACGACCTGGGCGACGTGTCCTCCCCGGAGCCGTACCGCCGGCTGATCAACCAGGGCTACATCCAGGCGTACGCCTACACCGACGCTCGTGGTTTCTACGTGCCCGCCGAAGAGGTCGAGGAGAAGGACGGGACGTTCTTCTACCGCGACGAGGAGGTCACGCAGGAATACGGGAAGATGGGCAAGAGCCTGAAGAACGTGGTGACCCCGGACGAGATGTGCGCGACGTACGGGGCCGACACCTTCCGGTTCTACGAGATGGGGATGGGCCCGCTGGAGCTGTCGCGGCCCTGGGCGACCAAGGACGTCGTGGGCGCGCACCGGTTCCTGCAGCGGGTGTGGCGCCTGGTGGTGGACGAGCAGACCGGCGAGTTGCGGGTCGCCACGGCCGAGGTCACCGAGGAGGACCGCAAACGGCTGCACAAGACCATCGCGGGTGTGCGTGAGGACTACGCGGAGCTGCGGTTCAACACCGCGGGCGCGAAGCTGATCGAGTTCAACAACCACCTGACCAAGGTGTACGGCTCGGCCGATGCCACGCCGAGCGAGCTGGTCGAACCACTGGTACTGATGCTTGCGCCGCTGTGCCCGCACATCGCCGAGGAGCTGTGGCACCGCCTGGGCCACACCGGCTCGCTGGTGCACGGGCCTTTCCCGGTCGCCGACGAGCGTTACCTGGTCGAAGACACCGTTGTGTACCCGATCCAGGTCAACGGCAAGGTCCGGTCCCGGATCAGCGTGCCGGCCGATGCGGGCAGGGACGCGGTCGAGTCGGCGGCGCTGTCCGACGAGAAGATCGCCGCGCTGCTCGACGGCGGCACGCCACGCAAGGTCATCGTGGTGCCCGGCCGTTTGGTGAATGTGGTCCTCTAGCCCTCTCTAGCCCGCCGCGTCGTTCCGCGATCCGGCGCGGCGGTACCAGTGGGCCGGTCACGCGGACGGCCCTGGCGTATCGAATCCGGCGGGTTCGATGTCGTCGCGACACCACGGAAGCGGATCAGCGCGATCAGGCGAGTTCGAGCCCGATCTCGTGGGCGAGATCGGCCAGCAGGGCGTCGAAGACCGCGTCCGGTTTGGACAGCGGGATCGGGTAGTTGCCGAAGACCTCGAGGGTGATGTGCCCGTACAGCCGTGCCCAGAACTGGATCATCACATAGGTGGTGCCCAGGTCGAGCCGGTCCAGCGGGAAGTCGACGCCGGATTCGGTGAACACCGAAAGCAGTTCGCTCTGGAAGGCGGTCAGGTCGTCCCGCAGCTCGGCCGGCACGGAGTCCGCGGGCGGAATGGTCAGTTTGTGGGTGGCCAGGACCTGCCCCGCGGCCATCAGGAAGATTCGCCCGAACGGTTCGCTCGCCCGGTTCAGCGTGGCGACGCTGCCGGTGGCCGAGCCGACGTCACCGGTCGGCGACGCGAACACCAGGGTGAACTCCTTGGTGTGTGTCAGTGCCCACCTGCGGAAGCCCCGGCAGATGGTGAACAGCCGGGCCGTGCCGTCCGCCGCCAGCCCCGAGATCTCCTTGCTGAGCTCCGCCGCCAGGTCGGCGATGACGTCCAGGCGGAGATGCTGGACCAGGTCGTCGCGTGAGCCGTAGTACCGGTACAGGGCGGGCGCGGTGATGCCGAGTTCGCGGGCGATCGCCCGGAGTGTCACGGCCTCCGGGCCGCGATCGATGAGCAGCCTGCGCGCGGTCCGCCGGATGTCCTGGTCGGTCGCCGCCCGCACGCGGCCCCGGCGCGAGGAGGTCTGGGGGTTCACGTCCCCAGCGGGCTCCGGCTTGTCCATTCAGACATTCTAGGAGCTCCCCCGTCCGGCATAGGGACGGAACGCGCAGGCAGATGGGGGAATCAGCGGATCGGGGCGCCACCGGTACCGATCGCTCGGGGGGCTACGCGATCGGTACCGGCGACCCGATGTCCGCCCGGCGGCCTCGCCGCGGGTGGACTGCTTTATGAGAGCTCGTAACCCGTCAATCGGGACGTCCCGACGCAGGATTTAACTCCTTTAGGTGACGATGTTGAACTCTCATTCTAGTGTCGCATCCAAGGCGGGATAAGTTACAAAACTGTTCACATCTGCCAAGTGGGAGCACGAAACAGGACCAAAGTTTCCGGCAGACTTCCACTTATGACCCATGAAGTTCTGGTAGTCGGGTCGGCCAACGCCGATCTCGTGGTCCAGGCCGATCGCCGGCCGGCTGCCGGGGAGACCGTGCTCGGCGGAGACACCGTGATCTCCCCCGGCGGAAAAGGCGCGAACACGGCGGTGGCGGCCGCGAAGCTCGGGGCGGACGTGGCACTCGTCGCCGCGATCGGCGACGACCCGTACGGCGCGATGTTGACCGAGTCGTTGCGAGGGGCCGGGGTGCACACCGACTTGCTGCGGACGGTGTCCCGGCCGACCGGGATCGCCTACATCACCGTGACACCCGACGGGGAGAACTCGATCCTGGTCTCGCCGGGTGCGAACGGCGAACTCGGACCCGCTCACGTCGTCGACGCGCTGACCGGAGCGAAGGTGCTGGTCGCGTCGTTGGAGGTGCCGCTGCACACCGTGGAAAGCGCGGTCGCGGCGGCGGCCGGGGCGGGGGTGCGGACCGTCCTCAACCTGTCCCCTACGGCGAAGGTCAGTTCACGGACGCTCGCCGCCCTCGACGTGTTGTTGGTCAACGAGCACGAAGCGGCGTGGCTGCTCGGATCGGACGCCGAGTTGGCCGGACTGCTCGAGTTGGGACCGCGTGCCGCCGTGGTCACCCTCGGCGCGCGCGGGGCACTGGTGATCACGCCGTCAGGAACCACCGAAATCGCGTCTCCGGAGGTTCAGGCCGTGGACACCACCGGCGCCGGCGACGGCTTCGCCGGCGCGCTGACCGCCGCTCTGGCCGGCGGAGCCGAGCTCGAACCGGCCGCGCGGCGGGCGGTCCGGGTCGCCGCGATCTCGGTGACCCGGCCTGGTGCGCAGCCCTCCTACCCGTCCGCGGACGAGCTGGCACCCTGGTGAGACGGGTGTCACACGCTCACCGTGCGTGAAGGGGCAGGCTGAACAGTACTGTTGGCCATAGTCTCAGGAAAGGTCTGGACCATGGACGCCAGGTTGTCGGGAGTAGCGGTGAGCCCGGGTCGTGCGAGCGGGCCAGTCGTCCGGGTCGCCGAACCGCTCGGCGAGCCCCCGGCCACTCCGAAGCCGGACGACCCGCGGGCCGAGGCTGCCCGCATCGCCCCCGCGACGCGGACCGTGGCGGCCCGGCTCGAGACACTCGCGGAGTCCGCCACCGGTGACGCCGCGACCATCCTGATCACCACCGCGGCGATGGCGGGGGACCCGGCGCTGATCAGCGAGGCCGAGCGGCTCGTGGTGACCGAAGGCATGCCGGCCGCGCGTGCGGTGTACGAGTCGGCCAACGGGTTCGCCAAGACCCTCGCCGCGGCGGGCGGATACATGGCGGAGCGGGTGCGCGACATCGAGGACGTTCGGGACCGCGTGGTCGCCGAACTGCTCGGCGTGGCGCCGCCCGGGGTGCCTGACCTGCCTTCGCCCAGCGTCCTCCTCGCCCGCGACCTCGCGCCGGCCGACACCGCCGGGCTGGACCCCGGCAAGGTGCTCGCCCTGGCCACCGAGGAGGGTGGTCCGACCAGCCATACGGCGATTCTCGCCCGCGCACTGGGCATCCCGGCCGTGGTCGCCGTGCGCGGCCTCCTGACGCTCGACGCCAAGGCGCTGCTCGTCGACGGTGACACCGGTGTCGTTGAGAAAGCCGACGTGGACGCGCCCGTGCTCGTGGCGGTGAAGACGGGTCCGGCCGAGTGGGACGGCGTCGGCAAGACGTCGGACGGGCACCGTGTCAAGGTGCTCGCCAACGTCGGCTCGCCTGCCGACGCGCGCGCCGCGGCGGACGCGGGCGCCGAAGGCGTCGGCCTGTTCCGTACCGAGTTCTGCTACCTCGACGCGCCCGCCGAGCCAACCGCGGAGGAGCAGCGCTCCGCCTACACGGCGGTGCTCACGCCCTTCGCCGGTAAGCCCGTCATCGTGCGGACTCTCGACGCGGGGGCCGACAAGCCACTCGCCTTCCTCTCCCCCGAGACCGAACCCAACCCCGCACTCGGCGTGCGCGGCCTGCGTGTCGCGTTCGACCGGCCCGACGTGCTTGATCGCCAGCTCGAAGCGATCGCCGGGGCGGCCGCCGATTCGGGCGCCGAGGTGTCGGTCATGGCGCCCATGGTGGCCACCGCCGCGGAAGCCGGGTGGTTCACCGAGCGGGTGCGCGCCGCCGGGATCACCAGGGCCGGGGTGATGATCGAGATTCCGGCCGCCGCGCTGGCCGCGAAGGAGATTTTCGACGCCGTCGACTTCGTATCCGTCGGCACGAACGACCTCGCCCAGTACACCTTCGCCGCTGACCGTCAGCTCGGCGCGGTGGCCACGCTCAACGATCCGTGGCAGCCCGCGCTCCTGCGGCTGATCGCACTGATCGGTGAGGCGGCCAAGGCGACCGGGAAGCCGGCCGGTGTCTGCGGTGAGGCCGCCGCCGACCCGTTGCTCGCCCGCGTGCTCACCGGGCTGGGCGTGACAAGCCTGTCGATGAACGCGGCCGCCGTTCGTGCCGTGGGCGCGAGCCTTGCCGCGGTTACCCGCGAACAGTGCGAGTCGGCGGCCCAGCGCGTGCTGGCCGCGGCCGACCGGGCGTCCGCGCGGGCCGGCGCCGCAAGCTAATTAGGAGTGGGCTAGGAGAAGAACCGGCGGGGGTGGCGGATGGTCAGCGAGCCACCCTTGAGCCGTCCGGAGAACACCAGGCGCGGATTGCCCACGCGGCCGTCCGAACCAGTCTTGTCGTTCACCGAGCCGTACTTGATGTCGGTGATCGCGTTGAGGTCGACCGAGGCATGTTCGGGGATGATCACCTCGACCGAGCCCCACTTGGCGTCCAGCTCGATGTGCACCGTGGGGCTCTGGACCTGCGCCTGCGTGAAGTCCAGCTTCGTCGAGCCGTACTTGTTCCGTACGACGATCTCGGGCGGAACCAGCCAGGGACCACTACGGGTCATCGAGGAATACTGGGCCGAAAGTTCCAGCCGCTGGTCCGACGAAGCGAACGCGGGCGCCCGCGGTCCGGCGTCGTGGTGCACCAGGCCGGGAAGGTCGGCCAGCACCGCGTTCAGCTCGCCACGCGTCTGGGCGGCGAGTGCGGTGTCCGTGCGCTCGGTGAACTCTTCGAGATCGATCATCCCCCGGCCGATGGCCTTCTGGAGCACCCCGACGACGTGCTCGCGCTCCTCGTCCGACACCCGGTAATCCCGCGAGTCGAGCGGTTTGGCCTCGGTCTGTTCTCCCATGGCCGCAAGCCTAAGTTCGTCCCGCTCGGGGCGGATCCGGGAAAAACCCTGGTTAGTCCCCGTCCAGACCGTGTTTGATCGCGTACCGCGCCAGTTCCACCCGGTTGTGCAACTGGAGCTTGCGCAGTGTGGACTGCACGTGGTTTTCCACCGTCCGGTGCGAGAGCACCAGCCGCTCCGCGATCTGCCGCGAGGTCAGGCCCTTCGCCACCAGCCTGAGTACGTCGGTCTCCCGCTCGGTCAGCCGCAGCGGGGCGGCGCCATTGGCCGGGGAATCGGCCATCCGCCGGTACTCGCCCAGCACCATGCCCGCCAGGCCCGGCGTGAAGACGGGATCGCCCGCGGCGGTCCGCTGAACCGCGTCCACGAGTTCCGGTACCGACGCCGACTTCACCAGGTAGCCCGAGGCACCCGCCTTGACCGCTTCCAGCACGTCACTGTGCTCACCGCTCGCGGACAGCACCAGCACCCGCGTGTCCGGCAAGACGTTGGTGATCTCCCTGGTCGCGTCGACCCCGGAGCCTTCACCCAGGTTGATGTCCATCAGCACGACGTCCGGCCGCACGGCGACGGCGATGCGGACGGCTGCCTTGGCGTCGGGCGCGGTCGCCCGCACCTCGAACCCGTTCTCGACCATGTCGCGAGCCACCCCGTCGCGCCAGATCGGATGATCGTCGACAACCATCACGGAGATCATGTGTGGTTGCCGCCTCGTCCTTGCCCTGCCGGTTTCGGCACTCGAACCTCCCATTCGGTTCCCTGCCCTGGTGCCGTCTCCAGCGAAATGGTCCCACCCAGGTCGGTCACCCGTCCCCGCATTGATCGCGCGACACCCAAATGGCCCTGTGCCTCGGCGGCGGCGAGGCGGCCCCCGTCGATGCCCGGCCCGTCGTCCCGCACGGTGAGTACCACCTCGTCGCCCAGGTCCTCAAGCAGCACCCATGCCCTCGCCGAAGCGCCGGCGTGTTTGTCGACATTGCACAGTGCTTCGCGCGCGACGGAGACCAGTTCGGCGGTGGTGTGCGCGGGCAGCAGCACCTCCCCGGCCGGAGCCGCGACCTGCACCTTCGGCGAGGACAGCAACTGCAGCGCCGCCCGCAGGTCGGCCTCGCCGGTCGCCGTCCCGGTCGGCTCGGTGGTGACCAGCGTGCGCAGAGCGATCTCCTGCTCGCCGGCCAGGGCCGCGAGTTCCGCCGCTTCGCCACCGAGTGCGGCGCCCCGCCTGCGGACCCGGGCCAGCACCTGCAGCACGCTGTCGTGGATGGAACGGGCGAGCCGTTCCCGCTCCGCCGTCGCCGCCTCGGTTCGCAGCGCCTGCGCCAGCCGGGCCGCCGACTTGCGAGCCGTGGTGGCGCTCATCCCGATCAGCAGTCCGGAGGCGACGAGCAGCACCGAGTCTCGCGCCACGTCGAGGTTGAAATGCTGCCGGGCGAACCCGGTGGCCGCCCCGGCGAGCACCCCGGCCAGCACCCCGCCGCTGCCGCCGAACCGGGCGCCCGCGGCCACCGGCACGCCGGCGATCCAGACCGTCGTGATCAGCGGGTCCACCCCGGCCAATTGGGCGGGGCTCAGGATCCGCGGCGAAGTGAGCATCAGCCCGCACGACACCACCAGGTCCGCGACCACGAACCAGCGCCATCGCCAGCGCAGCGCCTCGCGCGAATAGACCAGGCCGGTCACCAGCGTCCACAGCACCATCGCCCCGAACACGGTCCAGGCCAGCCGCGGCCGCTGGTAGGTGCCCTGGTAGACGATCACCGCGCCGAGCGCGAAGAGCAGGGTGAGGATCCGCAATCCGATCCCGCCCCACCAGAGCGGCGCCGCGGGCTCGCGGGCGGTAGGACCGAAATGGCGGCTCATCCGGCTTCTTCGACCCCGGCGCCGGTGTCTTCCTTCGCCTCCTCCGGATCGGCGTTCGGCGCCCCCTCCATGTCGTGCAGCACGTCGACGTCCTCCGGATGCGGGTCTCGTTCGTGCAGCAGCGACCGGATGCCGGCGTTGAGCACGGCCAGCAGCGGCACCGCGAGCAACGCACCGGCGATGCTGCCGACCACGATGCCGACGCTGATGGACAGCACGACCGCCAGCGGGTGCAGCTTGACGGCCCTCCCGAGTAGCAGCGGCTGCAGGATGTGGCTCTCCAGCTGCATCACCGCGACCACGATGCCGAGCACGATGAGGGCGGTCACGAACCCGTTCGTGACCAGTGCGACCAGCACCGCGACCACGCCGGCCACCACCGCACCGATGATCGGCACGAAGGCGCTCAGGAACACCAGCGTGGCCAGCGGAATGACCAGCGGCACGCGCACGATCCACAGCCCGATCCCGATGCCCACCGCGTCCACCACGGCCACCGCCGCGGTCGCGCGCACGTAGCTGACCAGCGAGGCGAATCCGCGGCGGCCCGCCACGTCGACGCGGCGGCGGACGTTGCCCGGCACCCCCTTCATGAGAAAACCCCAGATCGCCTCGCCCGAGGCGAGGAAGAAGATCGTGATGAACAGGGTGAGCAGGGCGCCGGTGAGGAACTCGCCCACGGTGCTCGCCGTGGTCAGCGCGTTCGAGGTGATCACGGCCTGGTTGTTCTGCAGGAAACCGATCGCGTTGTCGATGGCCTGCTGGATCTGCTCCTGGCGCAGGTGCACGACGTTGATCAGCCAGTTCTGGATCTGGGTGAGGCTGTTGTGCAGCTGCTGGGTCAGCTGTGGCAGACCGTCGGTGAACTGGATGATGACGAACGTGAGCAGACCGCCCAGTACGGCGAGGCCCCCGACGAGCACGAGTGCGGTGGCCAGCCCGCGCGGCACCTTCATCTGGACCAGATGGCCCACCGCGGGCGCGAGGAGCGCCGAGAGCAGCAGCGCGATCGACAGCGGGACGACCACCACGGAGAGCCGGCCGATCAGCCAGATGATGACGTAGAGCGCCGCGATCACCACGATGAACCGCCAGGCGAAGGCGGCGCTCACCCGTAGCCCCTTCGGGACCAGCGTGGTGGTCGAGGTGTCTTCACCGAGGAACTGTGGCTGCTGGCCGTTGGTCACATCCCTCACCCTAGCGACCCGGGCGAATCGGGCGGGCCCATCGCGCCGAGTGTTCTCTTCTCGTTTTTTCACACGATAGGGCGATCAATGGGTTCTCCGGCTGCGAAGGGGGTTCTGGTTCTGGTTACCTGATCGCCGCAAGTTGTTTCCGGGTCACGCGAATTCACTTCGGAATCGCGACGGAGACTGGCGCCATCCACGGTAAGCAGGAGAACGGTGACGCAGGTCAGCGCGGCCACTCGGCGGCGGTCGGCACGAGCCGGTCGCTGGCTGGTGCGCGCCCTCCTCGTCACCGGTGGCGCACTCGCGGGCACCGCGGCCGCCTGGGTGATCGGCACGGCCAGTGCGTCCGCGGACACCGCCACCCCGGTCACCGACGCTGTCATGGCTGGTGCCGACCACTTTGCCGTCGGCGCGGCCGATCTTGCCGGCAACACGGTGGACGGTGTCGTCCGGCTCGCTCCCGACGACAGGCAGGCCGCCGGTCACCTGCCCGCTGAGCCGGCCCGTGACACTCTCCGTACCCTGGCCAAGGGCGCCGTGCTGCACCCCGCCGAGCGCCTGCTCGGCGCGGTCGAGCAGGTGACCCGGCAACCGCAGGACGCCCCGCGTGTGATCGGCTCGGCGCTCACCCCGCCCCCGGACCTGCTGGATTTTCTGCGCCCCGGAGTCGCGCAGCTGCCCGCGTTGGTCGGTGACGAGGCGCAGGTCACCACATCACCGAAGAACCTTCCTGTCGCGGTGACGCTCCCGGCCGCTCAGCCCGGCCCGGTGGTGACCGTGCCGGGCGCAACGGCGCAGGGACACAACGTGCACTTCGCGGCCGGTCGTGGCCACACGGGTCGCGATGTCGCCCGGCCCTCGCCCTTCCCCTTCTCCCCGACGCACGGTCCGCTGGTCCCGGGCGATCTCCCGCTCGTTCCCGGCGGGTCGGCTTCCGGTGGTCATTTCGACGGTCCGTTGTTCGGTGCGCCCGTCGCCACGGCCGGCATCGCCGCCACCGACGGTCGTCATGCCGTCATGTTCGGCCTTCGGCACACGCCGGTCCAGCCGGGCGCACAGCCCGGCGTCACTCCCGACTGAGTCACGCACGGGGTAGTCCCGGCGCGTTCGGATCCCCTTTTGGGTGCTGCGCCGGCCCCGTTTTCCGCCCCGAAACGCCCCTCACCCGGGCGCCCTTCGGCGCACCCAACTCCCACCAGCCCGCCAAAAGGGAATTCAACGAAAAGGAGAAACTTCTGATGCATACCTGGGCCAAGCGCGGCATCCAGACCGCGCTGTTCACGGGTGGCCTCCTGATGCTGGGCACCGGCATCGCGTCCGCCGACGAGAACGTCAGCCCGGACACCCCCGCCGGACCGCTGGACGTCAACCTCAGCGTCCCTGTCGACATCTCGAAGAACGCCGTCGGCACGCTCGGCAAGCAGGTCGACATCCCCGCGATCAAGAAGGAAATCTCCACCAAACCGCTCACCGACAAGCTGAACGGTGTGCTGGCCCCGATCACCGGGAGCGGTGTCGGCCGGGCGGCTTCCCCGGTCACCGGTGCCGTCAACGGGCTCGCCGCCAAGGCCGCCGGCGCGGCGGGCCAGGCAGGTGACCGGCTCGGCCCGGTGACCGGCCAGGGCGTCGCGACGGAAAACCGCGAGGCTCCCTGCGAGGCGGGCGGGCCGAGCAACGACCCGCTGATGGGCAACAAGGCCGTCGGCAACATCGCGGTGCCGATCCAGATCACCGGCAACGCGATCGGCCTGCTCGGCAACGCCGAGGTCGAGTCCGACTCGACGCAGACCTACACGCACAACACCGAAATCGCGACCAACGGTGCTGGTGGCGGCTTGGCCGGCAACGCCGTCGCGCTCGACTGGGCCCTGCCGGTCCAGATCGCGGGCAACGGCGTCGGCGTCGCCGGCCGGGGCAAGAGCAAGGGCAGCGCGAGCCAGTCCGCGGCCACGACCGGCAACGTCGCCACGAGCGGTGCCAACGGCGCCTTCGCCGGCAACGTGATCAGCCCGCAGGGCGCGACCCCGGTGCAGATTTCCGGCAACGCCATCGGCGGGCCCCTCGGCCACGGCGAGACCGGCTTCAACGGCGCCAGCGAAGCGAGCTCGGGCGGATGGATCTCCACGCACGGGTCGCACGGCGCGGTCGCGGGCAACGTGCTCGGCACGCCGGTCGCCCTGCCGTTGAAGGTCTCCAACAACGCGGTCGCCGGCGGCGGTGACGCGGACGTCTGCGGCGGTAGCTCGACGGCCGACGCGACGGCGGGCGGCACCAGGCCCGGGACCCCGACCTACATCCAGACCGACGGCGCGGACTCGTTCCTGGCGGGCAACATCGCCCAGCCGCAGCCCGCCTTGCCCGGCACGGTGGTGGGCAACGCGATCGCGGCGGTCGGGAACGCCGCGGTCAGCGGCGGCGACACGGGCCAAATCGGGTTGGGCGGCACCGCGACCGCCGGCGGCGTCTCGAGCACCACCGGCGAGAACGCGGTCGGCTCGGGGAACATCGCCGATGCCCCGGTGGCGGCGCCGGTCGAGGTGTTCTGCGGCGTGGGAACCCTGGTCGGCAACTCGCACGCGAAGGGATGCGCCAACGACGTCACCGCGGGCGCCGGCGGCAACACCTACACCAACGGCAACGGCGGGTTCCTCGCCGGGAACAGCGCGAACGCGCAGCCTGCCGGCACCGCCGAGCTGTTCGGTCTCGCGGGTGCGGTGGCTGGCAACGGCTCCAGCGCGGCGACCGAGAACAAGAACGTCCACGCCGGTGGCTACAACGGCAGCCTGGGCAACGACTCGTCCGGCTCGGGCAACGTCGTGCAGGTTCCGGTCGCCGTGCCCGCCGAGATCTTCGGTGCGGGTGGCGCGCTGGCGGGCCAGGCCGGCGCGACCGCGTCGGAGACGAAGACGGTCAGCGGCGGTGGCGGCGGTAACACCCAGGACGACCACGGCTCGATCAGCGCCAACCTGGTGCAGGTGCCGGCGTCGCTTCCGGTGCAGGTGTTCGGCGTCGGCGCGGCCGGGGTGGGCCAGGGCTCCGGCGAGGCCACCACGAACACCACGTCCACCGCGGGCGGCACGGGTAACGCCAACGGCAAGGAGGGCTTCGCCGCGGGCAACATCGGTGCCCTGCCGGTGTCCCTGCCGGTGCAACTGCACGGCCTCGGCGCCGCCGCGGCCGGCAACGGCTTCGGGGAGAGCGAGGGCCTGACCGACTCGGGCGCCGGTGGCCACCTCTCGGCCACGGGCGAGGGTGGTTCCATCGCGGGCAACATCGTCGGCGTACCGGCGGCCTCGGCCGCGCAGGTGTTCGGTGACGGTGTGGTGCTGGGTGGCCTGGGCAAGGGCCACGCGGTGAACGACCTCACGTCGGTCGCCGGTGGCAGCGCCGAGACGAACGGCGACGGTGGCTCCATCGCGGGCAACCTGGTCAACGTCCCCGTGACCCCCCTCGCGCAGGTCTTCGGTGACGCGATCAGCGTGCCCGGCGTCGCCCAGGGCGCCGGGGCCAACAACACCCAGACGGCCGCGGGTGGCGAAAGCACGACCTCCGGCATCGGTGGTTCGATTTCCGGCAACCTGTTCGACGTCCCGACCGCCGCGGTGGCGCAGGTGTTCGGCGACGCGGTTTCGGTCGGCGGTGTCGCGAACGCGATCGCGGACAACACGACCAACGCGAACGTCGGCGGCACCGGCACCAGTTCCGGCGCGACCGGCTCGCTGTCCGGGACCACCAACCGGCTGCCGATCGGCGTCGTGGCCCAGGTGTACGACATCCCGGCCGAGATCCTGGCCGAGACGACGTCCACCTTCGCGAACAACACGGCCGTCTCGACGGGCGGCGAGGAGCCGGGGATCAACCTGCCGGTGACCTCGTCGGAGCTGCTGCCGACCGGCCTCCCCTCGCTGCCGAACGCGCCGCAGACGCTGCCGATCGGTGCTCCGGCGCGGCGTGCGGACCTGCCTGGGGCCGGCACCCTGCCGGTCCAGCTGACCGGTCCGGGCGTGGCGCCGTCGCTGCCCACCCTGCCGGTCGACGGCCTGCTCCCGCAGGCCGGGCTGCCGCTAAACGGGTTGCCGCTAAACGGGCTGCCGCTGGACGGGCTGCCGCAGGCCGGGCAGGCCGGGCTGCCGCTAAACGGGCTGCCGCAGGCCGGGCAGGCCGGGCTGCCGCTGGACGGGTTGCCGCTAAACGGGCTGCCGCTGGACGGGCTGTTCACCGGCCAGCTGTTGCCGTCGGCGACCGACCTCCTGCCCGGTCAGGGAATGCACATTCAGGGCTGACGCCCAGTGCGCGGCGCGGGCCCGGGAACGCGACTCCCGGGCCCGCCTTGCCGTTCAGCCCAGCTGGACCGACCGCTTGGCCAAGCCGAGCCAGAAGCCGTCGATCATGGTCTCCGGCGTGGTGCCGGCCCCGGCGCCGAGCGAGACGAACAGCGGCGCGAAGTGCTCGATCCGGGGGTGGGCGAGCCGGGCGGCTGGCGCCTTGTGCTGGAAGTCCAGCAGGGCGTCCACATCCCCGGCCCGGAGCGCCTCGTCGCCCCACTGATCGAACTCGGCCGACCACTGGGGCGGCTCGGCCTGGCCCGGGCGTAGGTGCGACAGGTTGTGGGTGAAGAACCCGCTGCCGATGATCAGCACGCCTTCGTCGCGCAACGGCCGGAGCTTGCGGCCGAGTTCGATCAGTTCGCGGGGGTCCAGCGAGGGCATGGACAGCTGCAGCACCGGAATGTCCGCGTCCGGGTACATCTCCACGAGGGGCACGTATGCCCCGTGGTCGAGGCCGCGGTCCGGTGCGTCATGGACGGCGTGTGCGGGGCCGTTCAGCAGCGCCCTGACCTTCTTGGCCAGCTCCGGTGCTCCCGGCGCGGGGTAGGTGACCCGGTAGTAGTGCTCGGGGAAGCCCCAGAAGTCGTAGACGAGCGGCACCGTGGTGGTGGCACCAAGCGTCAGCGGTGCCTCCTCCCAGTGTGCGGACACGATCAGGATCGCCTTCGGCCGGGGCAGTGCGGCCGACCAGTCGGCGAGTTGACGAGTCCACAGGGCGTCATCGGCAAGCGGTGGCGCGCCGTGGCTCAGGTAGAGCACGGGGAACGCACTCATCGCAGCCTCCAAGTTTTTTTGAAAATTCAACTATATCTTAAGCGACGCCGGTGGCCTCCGCGATATTCCCGGGGTCCTCGGCCATCCGCTTCAAGGCGCCGGGCGCGAGCCGGGGCTCCAGCGATGTGAGGACGGATAGGCACAGGTCCTTCCATCCGGTCCAGCAACACTAGGCCGATCGGGCCAGGGATGTCGCGAGGGTGTCCAGGGCGTCGCCGGCCTCGACTGTCACATGTCCGTCGAGGCCGGCCTCGGCCAGGCTGGCCAAGGGGGGTGGTGTGCACCTATGGGGGTGCGTACCACCCGGGATCCATTGTCGAGCACACCCTCGCGGAGAAGGACGCGGTGGCGGCGGCCGGGCTGGGCCGTGATGGCGACGTGGTGTTGCTCGACGCCGGTACCACGGTCGGCCGCCTTGCCGCGAGGCTGCCGAACCGGTCAGGGCTGACCGCGGTGACCAACGGGTCGTCCGCGCTGCTGGCGCTGGCCGATTCGCCGGAGGCCGGGGTGATCGTGCTCGGCGGGCGGCTACGGTACCCGAACGAGGCGATCGTGGGCAGCACCGCCGGGCAGCAGTTGCGGTCGATCACGCCGGACGTGGTTTTCCTCGGCGCGGACGGGCTGGTCGCCGGGCGTGGCCGTTGTGCGCCGACGCTGGAGCAGGCACAGCTGAAACACGTGATGCTGTACGCGGCACGGACCGCGGTGGTGCTGGCCGGCCACTCCAAGCTCGGTGCCAGCCCGTTCCCCTACTGGGCGCCGCTGGACCGGCCATACACCCCTGGTCGTGGATGAGCGGGCACGGTGGCACCGTTCCGGGCCGATGGACGCTGCTGCTCGCGCCGGTCACTTCCGCTCCAGCGCGGCCAGCCGCAGCTCAAGCTGGTCAACCCGGTGCCGTAGCAGGGTGACCTGGGCTTCCAGGCTGACTTCCCGTTCCGCCCTGCGCTGAATGCGCGGTGACGCGGCGGCGCGCTCGATCACCGCGTCCAACTGGACCAGGCGCTGCGGCCCGTTCGGGCCGTCCACCAGCCGGGACTGGATCTCGCCGTTGCGGTACCAGGACCGCAGGGCCGAGCGGGAAACGCCGGTTTCGGCTTCCGCCTTGGCCAGCGTGACCCAGGGTGTCTCGTCCAGCCGCTCGAACAGTTCCAGCTCACTCTGCCAGCGCGCGAGCCGGTCCTCCCAGTCCGACGGTGTCTCCATCACACCCTCCCTTCGCCATGGCAACCATATCAATAACAGTGTATTGACATGGTTGCGAGTATGGAACCATGTTTGAAAGGTTCACGGTGAAAGCCCGCCAGGTGGTCGTCACGGCGCAGGAGGAGGCGAGGCTGCTCAAGCACAACTACATCGGCACGGAGCACATCCTGTTGGGGCTGCTCGACGCGCCGGACAGCATCGCGGCGAAAGTTCTGCACCAGCTCGGGTACGACAAGGAGACGGCGCAGGTCGATATCGCCGCGGTGGTCAAGCCCGGCACGGAGGAGCTGAGCGGCCATATCCCGTTCACGCCGCGCGCGAAGAAGACGCTGGAACTCGCCCTGCGCGAGGCGCTGCAGCTGAACCACAACTACATCGGTACGGAACACATCCTGCTCGCCCTGGTCCGGGAAGGTGAGGGCGTCGGCGCGAAGGTGCTTGCCGAGCGGATCAATCCGATCAGCAAGATCCGTGCCGCGGTGCTGGCCTCACTGGAGGGATCGCAGGACGTCGCGGCCAGCCCATGGCCGGCCGGAACACCTGCCACCGAGGACACCGTGGCAGGCGCCAGCGCGCTGGCCGGTGGCGCACCGGTCGGCAGCCATCACCTGCTTGAGGCGATGCTGCGGGCGGAGAACAGCATGGCGGCCAGGGTGTTGCGCGAACTCGGGGTCGACCCGGACGCGGTCGCCGCCAAGATCGACGAACTGGATCCGGAGACGACCACGGACGCGAACCCGGAGGAGGCCGCCGCGCGCAAGATGGAAATCCGGCTGGTCGACGATGAGGTGCACCTGATCCTGCGGGACCTGACAACGGTCACGATCGTCAAGAAGGTCACCGAGCTGTCCGACGGCCCGATCCAGGGCGTCGGGCCGGTCGCCGGCATGTTCGTCCCGCTCTGGCGGTCGACCAACCAGTTGTTGCTGCAGATCCAGCGCATGCTGGAACCGGAACCCGACGAAGAGGGCGGATCCGCCGCGAGCAAGGTGACCAAGGTCGTGCGCACGGTGCTCGCGCCCCGGCTCCGCCGACGAACCGGCTGATCAGCGGCAGTGTCGGACCACATGAGGTTCGCGTTTGGCGAGAAACCGCGCACCTCCCGGCGATCGACTTCACGGGTGGGAGACTGATGCGGTGGTGGTACGTGGCGAGCCTGATTCCCTGGCGACGAGCCTGGAGTCGTTGCGGGGACCGCTGACCGGTTACTGCTACCGCATCCTCGGGTCCGCCAGCGAGGTGGAGGACGCTGTGCAGGAGACGATGCTGCGAGCGTTGCGGGCGATCGGCGGCTATGACCCAAACCGCGCCGGGTTCTCGACCTGGGTGCACCGGATCGCCACGAATGTCTGCCTGGATATGCTGCGCGGCGCGCAGCGGCGAGCGTTGCCGTGGGACATGGGGCCGGCCGCGTCCGGCCCAGGCCTTGGTGTCCCGCTCCCGCCAACGCGGTGGGTCGAGCCGTTGGCGGACTCTCGCCTTGCGGGCGCCATTGACCCGGCGACGCTCGCGGTCCGGCATGAGAAGTTGCGGCTGGCCTTCATCGCCGCCTTGCAGTGGTTGCCGCCGCGCCAGCGTGCGGTGTTGGTGTTGCGGGATGTTCTCGGGTTCGCCGCCATGGAAGCCGCCGAGGTCATGGAGATGTCGGTGGCCGCGGTGAACAGTGCGCTGCAGCGGGCCAGGGCCACGCTGGCGGAGCACCAGCCGCGCCGGGCCGACCCGCCGGACCTGCATGACGTGACCCAGCGTGATCTTCTCCAGCGATATGTGCACGCTTTTCAAATGCACGACGTGCCCACGCTGCTCGCGGTGCTGGCTGACGATGTCCGGTCCGGGATGCCGCCGTTCGCGTGGTGGCTGGACGGGCCGGCCCCGATCGGCGCGGCGATGACCGGGACGGACGCCTGTGCCGAGGACCGTCTCGTCCCAGGCGAGCTGGTCAACGGATGTTGGACGCTCGGCCAGTACCGGCCGGACGCGAACGGCACGTTGGCGGCGTTCGCGCTGTTGGTGATCGAGTGCCGGGGCGGGCGGATCAGCGAGATCGTGACGTTCCTGGGTTGCGGTGACCGCTTCGCGGAGTTCGGTCTGCCGGACATCCTCGAAACCTGATTCTTGAGGAGCGATGAGTCCGGCCGCTGCCGGTCGTACAAGAGGCGACTCATCGGCTACCAGCGGAAGGCTTTCGTTCATGTCATCGACCCAGACAGACTTCACACCGCACGTCCGCGCCGAGCGGGAGCGACTGGCCGGTCTCCTTTCCGGACTCCAGGACGACGGGTGGGACAGTCCGTCCTTGTGCCGCGGTTGGCGGGTACGTGAGGTCGTCGCGCACATCACCATGCCCTTCCGTACGAGCCTGCCCAAGGTGGTGATGGGGCTGGCCGCGGCCGGTTTCTCGGTCGACCGGTATGCCGACCGGGCGGCCCGTAGGGACGCTGCCCGGATGTCGGGGACCGAACTACTGGCCGTCCTGCGGGCCAATATCGCCAACCCCTGGCAGCCGCCGGGCGGTGGCCCCGCCGGCGCGCTGAACCACGACACCATTCACGGCCTGGACATCACCGAGCCGTTGGGTTTGCCATCGCCGCCGGTCGACCGAGTGGCCCTGGTCCTGGCGAACGCCAACCCGCGCGGCCTGTCCTACTTCGGTGTCGATCTGGCGGGCATCCAGTTGCGGGGCACCGACGCCGATGTCCGGATCGGTGACGGGGAACCGGTCGAGATGCCGGTCAAGGACATCCTGCTGACCATCACTGGGCGACGCCCGCTGGTGAACCGAACGAGGTGAGCGGCTCAACTTACGCTTGATCCATGACGACGCTCACCCAGCTTCGCAAGGCTGCCCTTTCCTATCCCGAGACCGCTGAGCAGGTCGTTGGCGCAGGAATCGTCGCCTTCACGGTGCGCGGCAGGCGATTCGCTTCGGTGGACAAGGACCGCCTGGTGGAACTCCGGCTCCCCACGCCTGATGTTGAGCAGGTCCTTGTCGCGCATCCGACCGCGCAGCGGCTGGTCCGCGGTGCGACGCCGATCGGCGTACGTGTCGCGATCGGGGACATCAACGGTCAACAGCTCAACCATTGGGTGCGTCGCGCCTGGCTGTCGCGGGCGCCGAAGCAGTTGGCCGAGCGGGTAGCCTCCGGGGACACCGCAGCACCCGGTGAGGTCGGCGACCTGCCCAAGGCTATCGGAGGCCCCGCCACCCGTGCCCTCGCCGGCGCCGGCATCACCACGTTCGCCCAGGTGGCCGCCCTTACCGATGCCGACCTCCTGGCGATGCACGGAGTCGGTCCACGAGCTGTTCGCGTCCTCCGTGAGACGCTCACCGATATCTGGAGGCCGTAAGCCCAGAACTGTGTCTCACACAGACGGCCAATTGGCCACATGGTGGCCATCAGAACTGAGAATTGGCCGCGCGAACTGAGACCCTGCAACAATGTAGGTTCTCAAATCCGGCGACATGTTGATCTTCCGTGACCTGCAGATTTGCGGGTTGTCTCATGGAGATGTCACCAAGATCAGTCTCACGCCCGTGACATTTCTTCGGACGGGCGGACCATGACGGCATACATCACGCAGGCCGACCAGGCGGTCTCGGTGATTAGCGCGTAGCCGTTCCGCCCCCAAGTCGGACCCCAGCTATTGCGCACACACACCACCAACTCACCCGCCGGCACGGTGCCGACGGGCTGTTCGCTTCGTGCGATCCCGACAACGGTGACGGCGTGGCCGTCGGTGCCACGATGGTTGTCGTGGATGATGCCGCCGCGCGCGGTCAGGAAGGCGGGAGTGATCCTCAAGGCGGCAATAGGCAGATGGCCGGAGTTGAGTTGGGCGGCGAGGCTGAGCGGATCGTGGGTCACTGAACGTGCGTCCGCGGTGCTGAACGGGCCGCAGACGGTACGTGGCGGGTGATAGGTGGCCGCCGTCTCGTCGACGGAAGGGTCGTATGGCCACTGGTCGGTCGTCGGCTGACCTGCGGTGCGCAGGGCATGTCGCAGGCCGGGGCGGGTTCCCCGGCCCCGAGGTGGCGGCCCGCAGGCCCAATGGAGGTATTCGACGCTTAGTGAGCTTGATCGACGGTGCTGGTGCGCGGTGGTGGCAGCCCACGCAAGGCAAGTTCCGCGCTGGCCCTGGTTGCCGATTGGCGGCAGGCCGCCGCGGAGGTCGGCGAGCCAAGTGATGCTGGGCTTCATGCTGCAACCAGTTCCTGAACTCGCAGATCGATCTGCGGTGCCGCGCACCCACGCTCTGGCAGTGTCTTCTGGGGAATGGCGACGAGGGTGAACAATCTAGTGGAAGCGGCCGTGGCCGCTGTGTCCCATGCGGGGCGAAGGGCGAGTCGAATCTGAAAGGAACCGGCCTCACGCGGGCGGACGATGAGTAGGTGCTTGCCCGCCTCAGGTAGGGCGAAGTCAGCCCCGTCGTCGGGGTCGGCGTGTGGGGCTTCGGCTGTGAACAGCGACAGTTCGTCCTGTTCCTTACCAAGGGGAGAGGCGCCGTCGGCGTCCACGTGAGCGTCGTACGTGACGTCCAGTGGACCATCGGGATGGGGCGGGAATGTAGGTATGTCCGTTCGACGAATGCCCAATTCGGAGCCTCCATCCCACCACAATGCATCCGCGTGTTCTGTGGGCTGGCGGAGCGCAGGATCGGACAGGTCGTCAAATGACCACACATGTCCAGTACTAAGATCCTCGGTAAGCTGGATGTGAATCTCGTCGCCAACCCGGCAGCTAACAGTGGTGTGGTCGGCGCTGTCGTCCAGTACCCAAATGTCGGACCGGGCGTCGG
Organism: Amycolatopsis sp.; assembly: GCF_035276945.1. Classification (GTDB taxonomy): domain Bacteria; phylum Actinomycetota; class Actinomycetes; order Mycobacteriales; family Pseudonocardiaceae; genus Amycolatopsis_E. Next base: position 81,982 of record NZ_DATELF010000153.1, read on the forward strand.
TCAGACTGGGGCCGCCACGCAGCGCGTCCTTGGCTTGGCGGGGCCCTTTGCGCGTGAGCTCGGAAGCCGTGGCGGCGCTGATCTTGCCAAGAACGTTAAGTCCCCACAATGCGGCGGTGTAGCTGACGGACATGTCACGGCTGACCGCGTAGATGTCGGCGGGTTGCAGCGGGCCGCCGATGCCGAGTTGGTGCAGGGTGCGGTTGACCAAGGGCGCGGGCATGAGCAGCGCGGCGGCGAACACCTGGGCCTGGTGCTCCTGCAGAGCCAGGTCTGACATGCGTTGCAGGGTGCTCGCGTCGTCAGTGTGGCTGGCGTGCCCAAGCACGTGGTGCCCGATCTCGTGCGCGCACGTGAACCTCTGGAGCGTCTCAGGATGCTGGCTATTCAGCACCACGCCGGCGGCGTTGTCCTCGCGGAGGTAGAAGCCGTGCGCCTTTTCCAGTGGCTGGGCGACCAGCCACAGGCCGAGCCGTTGAGCCAGCATGAACACGTCGACCGGCCTGTCGTAGGGCGTCTGGAGTGTCTGGTGCAGGCGGGCAGCCGCCATACTTGCCGACGCGATGGCCTGCCTGCGGCTGGAGTTCATGACGCGGTCACCGTTGCGTTTCGATGGGGCGTTGCCGCCCTAGGAGCCCCGTTCATGGCTGCTCCAGGGAGTCGCCGACAACCTCAGGTGGCGGGCCCGCGTTGCGCAGGAACTCGGCGAATCTCAACACCTGCGCACGGTCGTTGTCGGATAGTTCCTTGGTGGTCCGAAACAGCGCCTGCGTTGTTTCATCGACCTCTGGATCTGCGCCGAGCAGACGATCGACGCTTGTGCCGAAGAGGTTGGCCAGCTGTTTCAGCTCCTGTCCGCTCACTTTGCGTCGGCCGGTTTCGATCGCGCTAACCGCCGCTCGGGAGATGTGCAGCACTGCGGCCACCTGCTCCTGCTTGAGGTTGAGGTACTCACGCTCAGCGCGGAGACGCTCGGCGAGCTGGAGCCCGTCCGCGTCAACGCGAATATCGCGCCCCGGATCCTCGGTGCTCACGGTTGCCTCCTTGTCGTAGTGGCTGCTCAAACTACCGTCGCGGTGGAATTCGCCGGGGTTGCGATGGCGATGGCCACCGCGAGTTCCGCCTCATGGCCGAGCGAGACGTGCCACATCCAGGTGTGTGCGTCGTCCGGCCAGGCCTGGCTGTCGGCGGGACGGATGTATGGCTCGCCGGTACCTCGACGCCGAATCTCGATCTGGTTCGGCTTGAGTCCGCGAAACCCAGTTCCGACCGCTTTGGCTACCGCCTCCTTGGCGGCCCATCGCGTGGCGACGCGCTCGGGTCGACCGGCACAGTAATCCAGTTCCACTTCGGTGAAGCAGTTGCCCAGGAAGCGGGCGGCGCTGGGAAGGCGAAGCTGTCTGCGCAATGTCTCAACATCGCAGATGTCGATGCCAACGCGCATCGGATGGGGCACGGGGCCAAGTACGTCGGCGAGCAGTCGGGCGGCGCGCACAGTGAGCGGTGCGCCCTCAATGCGGGGGCCGTCCGATAGCGGGATCATCTTCATCGGGTCGTGGAGTGACATGCCATCACCTCGTTTTTGCGGGCACGTCGGCTACGGGAAGCTCAAGGTCGCGCCAGCTGGCGCCCATTGGCCTGGTGGCAACCTCAATGGGGCGGATAGCGCCCTGGGCCTCAGCAGCATCGTTCGAGAGCTTGGTCAACACGGAGACGGGTGCGGCGTCTTCGATCTCAGCATGTGAACCGACCACTAGCAGTTGCCCGACCTGTCGACCACTTTCGTGTGCGAGGAAGTTGAGCAATCTGGCCAGGCCGAGGAAGTTGCCGTACGCGCGGGCGAGGTAGGCGTGCCGTCGATATAGCGCCGTCATGTGCAAGTGTCCGTCGACCGAGGTCAGGCTCAGGTGCGCCAGGCAAGGCCCGCCGCGAGTCCGCCGGTCGCCGGGCCCGATCAGCTGCAGATCCGATGCGGCCACGTCAGTGGCTGGGAACCCGGAGTTTTCGCCGGCATAGGTCAACGGAGCCTCGTAGATGTCGGCCCAGTTGGTGTCACCATTGAGCAGCGTGAGAAATCGTTCAAGCTGATTGACCGGCGTCCCGTCTGGCTGGTCGTACTGGATCAGCCGCCCGATGTAAGTGCCCCATTCATGTCGGCGCTTGTGGTGCAGCTGGCTGACCGTCCCGGCACGCTCGAAGAATCGTTTGGCGGAGTCCGGCTGATCGGGCCGGTACAGCGAGATGGGGAATATAGTGTTCGCCACCGTGTGCACGCTGTGCCAGGTCGTTCCTCGACTTCTCGAGGAGAGGTCGGCGAGGGTGCTTTCCAGTGCAGCGCGCACGCCGAGATCCTCGTGTAGCGGTTGCTCGATGCTGACCGCGAGGTTGACGATCTGACGGCCGCGGGCATCGAGCAGAGCGCGATACGCCCGCAGCCAGGCGTCGCCGACATCATTGGCTCTAACGAAGATCGACATGGTGGTCTCAGCCTTCAGTGAATGTCCAGGGCGTGTGCGATCGCCTCAACCAGCGCACCAAGTGTGGCGAACTGGTCACGTTGCAAGTCGGCCGGCTTCGGCAGGGGGGTGGTCACGCCGAGCGCGTGCTCGACATGCGCAACGACCCACTCAGCCTTCTTGCTGTCGAGTTCGAAGAGATTGTCGCCGCCCACTGCGGCTATCGCAGCTTCGACCTGCTCAAAACTGTAGTCCTCGCACTCGGCGAAACCCCGCACCAGGAGGTCCCGTAGCGCTTGTCGATCCATGGCAACCCTCCCCTGTGCTTGACTTTGTGTCATGCTAGTGGGACCGTGATTGATAATCAAGCATTACGGGAGGTGTGAGTTGGACTTCGATGAGTATCAGGATGAAGCCTGGGCATATGACCAGCACCAAGCGGAGCCGGAGCGCGCGCTCACCATCGCCCTGCTTGGCTTGGGCGGAGAGGTCGGCACACTGCAGACAAACCACAAGAAGGTCGTGCGTGACGGTCCTGTGCACCATGATCACCGCGCGGTGGCGGTCGAGGATCTCGGGGACATCATGTGGTACGTGGCCGACACCGCTACATGGCTCGGCATCGACCTCGAGGAAATCGCCCAGGCGAACCTGACCAAGATCGCCGCACGATGGCAGCGCCAGGAGCGGGGACGGCCGAGGGGCGCGCCAGGGTCACCGATTGGTGTGCCGCAGCTGCGCGACCGTGGCATCGGGCCGGCCCGACTATTCGACGGTGGGCACCAACCCGCCACTGAACGGCTGCCCCGCAGCATGACTGTCCAGATCGCGCCGAGTCCGCTCCACACTGAACCATCAGCGCCACCGCGCGTACTGCCGGTGTGCGACGGCGTGCCGTGCGGCAATGTCCTCGGTGACAACGCCTACGAAGACGACGGTTATCGCTACCACGATGCGTTCCACCTGGCATATCTAGCCGTATTGGGCTGGAGCCCGGTGCAGCGTGCCCTGTTGCGGCGGAAGCGTAAAGCCGCGCCTCAACTAGACGACGTCGAGGATGGGGGCCGAGCTGTAGCGATCGAGGAAGGTATCGCGGCGTTTGTCTTTGAAGCCGCGAGCCGTGCCAACTTCTTCGACATGGTGCGTCACGTCGACAGCGAAATCTTGCGACTGTGCCGACGCATGACCGTCAATCTGGAGGTCGGGGTGTGCACAGATCTCGAGTGGGAACGCGCCATCTTGGACGGGTTCACTGTCTGGCGGCTCCTCCGGCAACATGGGCATGGCAACATCCACTGCGACCTCGATACACGCACGATCGAGGCCCGTCCGCTCACAACCAGCGAACTTGCATACCACGCGGAGGTTTGTGCGCGCGCAATCGCTGAAGCGCAGGCGGGCGCGTCTGGGTAGATGCCGGTCTTCGGCTTTGTGCGTATGACCGCTTTGTCTGGGCGTACCGTGAGTTGACGCGGGCGAGTCTGGCTCCAGAGAGGCATTACGTCCGTCGTCACGCGGGGTGCGTGCGCCGTTGCGGCCCGGACCCGGTGGTCGGCTGATCGATGTTGATGCCCCACCGGGGTGGGAACCACGCGGGTACGGGTTCGGCGACTGCGGCGAACCGTTGCTTGATTCGGGTGCGGCCGCTGTGCCCGGCGATGTCCGGGTGGGCGACGCGGGCGTACTTGTCGACCTCGCAGAACAGGTTCTGGCAGTCGATCAGCTGCAACGGTCGGCCGCGCAAGCCGTCGAACCGCAGGCCGAGGCGGGCGAAGTGCTCGTGTTGATGCTCGGCCATGTAGCGGATGACGTCGGCCTCGATGCCGTCTGCTGCCGGTCCGAAGCATTTCCGGATGCCGTCACGGGCGCCAGGGCCTGGAACAACGAACTCCATCTCGTCGCGATCGAGCACCGCGGAATAGTTTAGGTCGATGGCGAACTGGTAGGCGAGGAAATCCCCCATAGCGGGATACGCCAGCAATGCTTCGAAGACTGACCGCAGCGATCCAGCAGTTGCCACCTGCTCGACAAGACCGGCGGTCATCATCATCTCGATCAGCCGCAGATGGTTAGTGTGTTTACGTTGCGCGCCGAGCCGTGGTGGAGGCACTACGTATGCGGCCGAATAGAGTTTGGTGCCCTGGGTGAACGCCGCAGTGAGCACCTGATCGTATGCATCGAAGTCGAAGTGCTCCCACGAAAGGTCGCCTAGCACATCGGTTAGCAGTTGCCAGGTCGAGATCCTGTTGAACAGCTTGAACAGCAGGGTCCGGAAGACAACCTCGTCCGGTCGCTGCGATCCGCGATAAGAAACCTCGCGGATCAGGAACTGGCTGACACGGTCCGCTGCCCGATAACAGTTTGTGAACCGGTGCCGTGCTATCACTGCATCGTCGGTCCACGGACCCCGCTGGCCCGCAACCCGTGCCTCGTAGACGGCCTGACGTTCAGCTGCGAAACGCCAGTAGGTGTCGAAAACTGGTGTCGGGATCAGCGTCCGGCCGGCGACGTGGATTGAGGCTGGTGCGGATGAGCACCGAGGGTCAGGACGGGTCACCAGTTTCGGTTGAGCCGCGAGCTCGAGTTCGATCTGTCCGGTCACCACAGCCAACGAACTCATCGCTGCCCACCTTCAAAGTGTTCCATGACTCATGTAACACGATACATTAGTCATGTGACGTTCGACAGCGTGGAGACGCTCCGGGACCGCTCTTACGCTGTCTTCGGCAACCGATACGTTGCAGAAGTGGTTACTGCGATCTCAGAGGAGACCGCAGTCGCAGGCTCGCAGGTCACAGTGCGCATGATTGCCTCGCGTGCCCGCCTCAACGACAGCCTGGTGCAGCTCGTGACCAAACGCCTCGTGAACGCCGAACTTCTTCATCGACTGCCTCAAGACCGCCCCCGCGCGCCCGCGTACCACGAGGTGCAACGATCAGGTGGTAGATGGCAAGCACTGGTCGATCTATGTCAACGCCTCGCCGACCCTGTCGATCAGGGAGTCGACAGCGAGGTGTAGTTGGTCCCTTCCGCCGAGGTCATACTCAGGGAGAGCTCAGAGCTTATCGCTGTTTCGGCTCGTGCCCATATTGCCTGGGGACCGTCGGTGGCTTGCGCCGCCGCGGGGTCTGAGCGGGATGTTGTGGATCTTGGCCCAGCGGTTCATGTTGGTGGTGCTCATACCGGTTTCCTGGGCGAGGTCGGGCAGGGTGCGTTGCTGGTTGACGTACTGCTCGTGGAGCCATTCACGGCTGATCGTTTTCGACGGTCGCCGCTGCGCTGTTTCGCGCGAGATCCTTCTTGGGGAGCAGGCCGGCCTCGCCGTTGCCGTGAAAGTCGGACACCCACTGCTGGACGGTTCGCATGGTGATGTTCAATTCCGCTGCCTTGGCCCGGTATCGGGTCGTCAACGGCAGGCTCGGCTCGAACTCCGGGCTGGGTTCGCCCTCTGTGGCAAGCTCGGCCATGCCCAAGCGGTACCCGGTTAAGACCTCCCGGACGTGTGCGGCCCGTTCCCGTAGTTGCTGTCGCTCGGTATCGGTCAGCTCGGCCAGCAGCGCGCTCGCCAACTCCTGCGGGTCGTCGGCGGAAGGCCCGGGGCCTGCCGGGATGATCCGAGCACGGTCTGAGGTCAGCAGCTCCCGCACGGACACTCGGATGATCCGCTGGCTGGCGACGTTCTTGAGCACGACTTCGTTGCCAGCCGGGGCGGCCAGCAGTTCGACCACCTCGACAACCTCGCCGTCGTAGGAGAACCGCGTGCCGACGCCCACGCGTACCGCCGCGTTGCTCACACCGCCTTCCTCAGCACGTGGTTGCCGCTCAACGGGTGGGTCAGGTCGGCTGTGAAGTGCTGTTGCCACAGCAGATGCAGGACCGCGGATCGCACTATCGCCCTCGGTCGATCCGGGAGTGACTGGCACGCCGCTGTCAACGTGGTGCCGTCGAGATCCGCAGCGCGGAGTTCAGCGAGAAGCTCGTGATCGAACAACCAATCCCGTCGATACCCGGCCAGGAATCGCACGTTCTCCAGTTCCGCGTGGGGTGGTTCGCTCCACATCTCATACTGCCAGCCACGTGATTCCACCGCCTGCCGGGTCCAGCCGAAGACGAACATGTTGTCCGGCTTCGTAACGCGCGACTTCGGCTTCACATCGACCACTACCGGCCCGGTGCTGGTCAACAGCAGGTAGTCCGGGACATGTTTACGCGGCGCCCCGGCGACTTCGGCGCGCAGCAGGAACGGCTGGGCCAGGATGCGCTGTACGGACCTGTCGAAGTCCGCGAACAGCAGCCGCGCCAACTCCAGCCGAGACTCATAGATCACCAGATCGCGTTCGGTCGCCGACCAGAAGCTACCCGAATAGTGCCGCTGGCCCCTGTGCCAGCGGAAGGTCCGCCACGGCGATGCCGACATCACCGAGTCCAGGCCGACCAATGTCCACGGCTCGGTTCTCTCCGGCGTGACCTCCGATGTCTTGCCGGACACCGAGTTCGCGCACCGGTAGCTGACCGTCATCGAAGTCGGTATGTCTGCGGCGACAGCCATACTCCTCCGTCCCATCGCCACGGCCGCACGCGGCCGTGGACGGAGGCACCCTCTCACCTGCTCACGTATCGGAGCCGAGTTGTGCCGGTGTGTCGGGGACGAACACCCGTATAGCCACATTGAATCCACCCATACAGCCGAACGACAGGCCCGGGCTTGTTCGGGGCCGCGACGATGGATGAGGTGGGCAGTTCAGGTCATGGCGGTCGGTGGCCGCGGCGTCGGTAGTGGCTAGTGTTTCGCGCCGGAAATTCGTGAGATATATTGTGCGAGAGAGAGTCAAGGATCTCCTCCGCGGTCTTCTTCCAGACGAACGGCTTCGGGTCCTCGTTCCACGTCTTGATCCACTCACGGACGTCTTTCTCCAGCGCC
>NZ_DATELF010000154.1:0-66563 GCF_035276945.1 Amycolatopsis sp.
ATCGGCTGCTGGTCCGCGCCGGCTACATCCGCCGGGTCGCTCCGGGGATCTATACGTGGCTGCCGCTCGGCCTCCGAGTCCTGCGCCGGGTCGAGCAGATCGTCCGCGAGGAGATGGACGCGATCGGTGGCCAAGAACTGCTGTTCCCGGCGCTGCTGCCGCGCGAGCCCTACGAGGCGACCAACCGCTGGACCGAGTACGGGCCGAACATCTTCCGGCTGAAGGACCGCAAGGGCGCCGACTACCTGCTCGGCCCGACGCACGAGGAGCTGTTCGCGCTCACTGTGAAGGGTGAGTACAGCTCGTACAAGGACTACCCGGTCGTGCTGTACCAGATCCAGACCAAGTACCGGGACGAGGCGCGCCCCCGCGCCGGGATCCTGCGCGGCCGTGAGTTCGTCATGAAGGACTCCTACTCGTTCGACCTCGACGACGACGGGCTCAAGCGGTCCTACCAGCTGCACCGCGACGCCTACATCAGGATCTTCGACCGGCTCGGCCTCGACTACGTGATCGTCGCGGCCACCTCCGGCGCGATGGGCGGCTCGGCGTCCGAGGAGTTCCTCGCGGTCGCCGAGACCGGCGAGGACACCTACGTCCGGAGTACCGAATCGGGTTACGCGGCCAACGTCGAGGCGGTCGTCACTCCCGCGCCGCCGGAGCAGTCCGTGGCGGACAAGCCCGAAGCGCAGGTGCACCACACCCCGAACACCCCGACCATCGAAACTTTGGTCGACTACCTCAACACCAAGACCGGCCTCGGCCGCACCTTCACCGCCGCGGACACGCTCAAGAACGTGATGGTGAAGATCCGGCAGCCGGGCGAGAAGGACTGGCAGATCCTGGGCATCGGCATCCCCGGCGACCGCGAGGTGGACGCCAAGCGGCTCGAAGCCGCCCTGGAGCCCGCCCAGGTGGCTCTGATCGAGGAAGCCGACTTCGCCGCGAACCCGTTCCTGGTGAAGGGGTACATCGGCCCGAAGTCCCTGCGGGACAACGGCGTCCGCTACCTGGTCGACCCCCGCGTGGCGACCGGCACCGCGTGGGTGACCGGCGCGGACAAGGCCGACCACCACGTGGTGGACCTGGTGGTGGGCCGCGACTTCACGCCCGACGGCACGATCGAGGCCGCGGAGGTCCGTGAAGGCGACGCATCGCCGGACGGCCACGGCACGCTGGTCCCCGCGCGCGGCATCGAGATCGGGCACATCTTCCAGTTGGGCCGCAAGTACACCAACGCGTTCGGGCTGGACGCACTCGGCGCCGACTCGAAGCCGATCCGGATCACCATGGGTTCCTACGGCGTCGGCGTCTCGCGGCTGGTCGCGGTGATCGCCGAGCAGCACCACGACGAGCTGGGCCTGGTGTGGCCGCGCGCGGTGACGCCGTTCGACGTGCACGTGGTGATCGCGGGCAAGGACGAGACGCTGACCGCCGGAGCGGAGAAGCTGGCCGCCGAACTGGACGCCGCCGGGGTGCGGGTGCTGCTGGACGACCGCAAGTCGACGCCCGGGGTGAAGTTCGCCGACGCCGAGTTGCTCGGGGTGCCGACCATCCTGGTGGTCGGCCGCGGTCTGGCCAAGGGTGTCGTCGAGGTCAAGGACCGGGTCAGTGGCGACCGTGCGGAAATCGCCGTGGAGCAGGCGGTCGCGCACCTGGTGACGCTGGTCAAGGGCTAAGCGGGCCGCAAGGTCGTGATGATCCTGTCCGTGATCGTGTCGGGGAGTGCGTCCGGCACGCCTTGGTCGGCGTAGATCACGAACACCGCGGTTCCGCCCGCGACGCCGAACGTGACCGTCGTGATCTTGAGCGTGGGCGGTTCGCAGTAGCCGGGCCGGGGTGTGACCGTGGCACTCGCGGTCCAGGCAGGCGCCCCGGTGGAGATATGGGTCGCCACGGCGGGCGGTTCTGGTACCGACGGGTCGCCCTGCGGCTTTTGGGCGGCGGCCTCGGCCCAGAGCCTGGCGACGGCGCCGGCGGCCGATCGGGGATCGCGGCCGGTCAGCTTCGTGAACCCGGCGTGCGCGCGATAGGAGCCGGACGCGTTCACACACGCTTCGGGCTGGTAGGTGCTGACGGCGTGGATGGCGGTGCGCGGCCCGGTCGTGTCCTCGAACCCGACGAGGGTGCCCGGCTCTTCCACCTTCCAGTCCGGCGGCACGTCATAGGCCACCCTCTCGAGGTCGGCGGCCACCGCCTGCCAGCCCTTGAGGACCGGGGCGACGGAGTACCGCGGAGCCGAACTCCTTGACGCCCGTGGTGCCGTCGTCCGCGGAGGCTGTGCCGCCGGTGTGTCGTCGGTGCCGGCTTTGACGAGCGTTAGCGTGACGATCCCGCCGGCCGCGAGCACGATCGCCACCAGTCCGGCCACGAGCAACCGGCGCCCCGACCGCGGCGGCTCCGGATCTTCGTCATGGTATCCGGGCGGATCGACATAACCGCCGAAGTACGGCGGCGGCAGGTTGGGGTTGGCGATGGGCTCGCCGGTCAGCGGATCGACGTAGCGGTCGTCACCCCCAGTCTCGGTCACGGCGGGAGTGTAACCAGGGGAAAGGCGACTTTCGAGAACCTAGCCGAACACGGCGTCGAGTACCGCGGGCGTGTCGGACAGGTCGGGAAGTACCGTGTGCGCGCCCGCCGTACGCAAGGTTCGCGCGTCGAAGCGACCAGTGGCCACACCGACGGCGACCGCCCCGTGCGCCAGTGCCGCGTCGATGTCGTGGGGCGTGTCGCCGATGACGATCACCGAATCCGGCTTGCCGTGCCGTGCGCTCGCCTGCTCGATCGCGTGCGCGACAAGGTCCGGCCGGTGCGCCGAGAGCGATCCGTAGCCGCCGATCTCGAAGTCGAGATACGTGTGGAGTTCGAAGGCCCACAGCTTGTGCCACGCGATCTCCCGCAGGTTCCCGGTGACCAGCGACTGCACCACTCCCTCGTACGAGGTGAGGCTGGAGAGCGCGTTTGCCGCACCGGGTAACGCCAGCCCCTGCTGGCGCAGCGTGGGCAGCGCCCGCTCGGACGCGGCCACCAGCGCCACCCAGACCCGCTGAATCAGCTCTTCGACCGGCTCGATGCCATGGGCCGCGAGCACCTCCGAGGTGATCGCGCGTTCGGTACGGCCGAAGAACCGGGGCATCTCCGCCATCGTTACGCCGACCACTTCGGACAGCGCCTGCGAGTACCACTCGCGGGCGGCTCCGTGCAGGTCGATGAGGGTCTGGTCGATGTCCCAGAGCACCAGTCGGTCAGTCACGAGACGAACGGTACCTGCCGGATATCCAGCACCTGTCGGCTTCCGTGCTTCGCGGTGCCGAATGCTTCCCGGAAAATCGGTTGTCGTGACGGGGTCGTTCGCAACTCAACTGCTTGGCAGGGTGGCCCGGCCGGGAGTCAGCCCGGCAGGAAGCTCAGCCTGACGCGCCGGACCGGGTTGTCGAGGTTGGTGTCCACCAGACAGATCGACTGCCAGGTGCCCAGTGCCAGCGTCCCGCCGAGCACCGGCACGCTCGCGTAGGGCGGCAGCAGTGCCGGCAGCACGTGATCCCGGCCGTGGCCACGGCTGCCGTGCTGGTGCCGCCAGCGGTCGTCGCGGGGTAGCAGGTCGTCCAGCGCCGCCAGCAGGTCGTCGTCGCTGCCCGCGCCGGTCTCCAGGATCACCAGCCCCGCCGTGGCGTGCGGTACCCACACGTGCAACAGCCCGTCGTTCGCGTCCGCCCCGGCGAGGAACGACTCGGCTTCCTTGGTCAGGTCGTGCACCACCGGCCGGCCGCCGGTGCGAACTTCGATCTCCGTGGAGTGCATACCTCCAACCGTAGCCGCCGCGGGATGCCCGGCCCGTTGTTGTCCTTTGCGGACTTTCCCGCATGGTGGGACGGGAAATACCCCGGCCCTGGCAGATCGTTGGCGAGTGAGCACCGATCGGCATGCGGAAGGGATCTGGGCATGGCGCAAGCGTTTCATCTGGCGGTTGCACTCGAGGGGGCCGGCTGGCACCCCGCCGCATGGCGGGAGCCGGAAGCGAGGCCCGCCGACCTGCTGACCGCCGGCTACTGGGGCGACCTCGTCGCCGAAGCGGAGCGGGGCCTGCTCGATTTCGTCACCATCGAAGACTCGCTGGGGCCGGAGACCGACCGCACCGACCGGGTGCGGGGGCGGCTCGACGCCGTGCTGATCGCGTCCCGGATCGCGTCCCAGACCCGGCATATCGGGTTCCTGCCCACGGCGGTCGTCACCCACACCGAACCGTTCCACCTGTCGAAGGCGGTCGCGACCCTCGACTACGTGAGCACCGGGCGCGGCGGCCTGCGCGTGCGGATTTCGAGGGACCAGCGCGACGCGGCCCATTTCGGCCGCCGGGAACTCCTGGAACCGCTCGAGGACCTGCTCGACGAGGCGGCCGACTGTGTCGAGGTCGTCCGCAGACTCTGGGACAGCTGGGAGGACGACGCCGAAATCCGCGACGTCGCGACCGGCCGGTTCATCGACCGCGACAAGCTGCACTACATCGACTTCGAGGGCAGGTGGTTCAGCGTCAAGGGTCCCTCGATCACTCCGCGGCCGCCGCAGGGCCAGCCGGTCGTCGCCGCGCTGGCGCACACCACGCCCGTTTACCGGCTGGCCGCGCGCAGCGCCGACATGGTGTTCGTGACCCCGCGGGACATCGAGCAGGCACGCTCGATCGCGGCGGAACTGCGGGCGCTGCGGACCGAGGCGGGGCGTGCGGACGAGCCGCTGTCGGTGTTCGCCGATCTCGTGGTCTTTCTCGGCGAGGACGCCGCGGACCGCAAGGCGCGTCTCGACGAAACGGCCGGTGAGGAATTCGTCTCCGACGCCCGCGTCTTCACCGGCACGCCGGAACAACTCGCCGACGAACTCGTGGCCCTTGGTGAGGCGGGCATTACCGGATTTCGCCTGCGGCCCGGCGCCATTCCGCACGACCTGACCGCGATCACCCGGGGGCTGGTGCCCGAACTGCGGCGGCGCGGCCTGTTCCGCACCGGCTACGAAGCCACCACACTGCGGGGACTGCTCGGCCTGTCCAGGCCCGCCAACCGGTACGCCGCCTGAGCTGAGGAGAACCGAAATGACAGTCGAATCGACCCGGCCACGCAAGCAGATCCACCTCGCTGCGCATTTTCCGGGAGTGAACAACACGACCGTGTGGAGCGACCCGGAGGCGGGCAGCCACATCGAGTTCAGTTCCTTCGCGCACCTCGCGCAGACCGCCGAGCGGGCGAAGTTCGACTTCTTCTTCCTCGCCGAGGGGCTCCGGCTGCGTGAGCAGGGTGGGAAGACCTACGACCTCGACGTGGTCGGCCGTCCGGACACCCTCACCGTACTCGCCGCGCTGGCCGGGGTGACCGAGCGGCTCGGGCTCACCGGCACCATCAATTCCACGTTCAACGAGCCGTACGAGGTGGCGCGGCAGTTCGCCAGCCTCGACCACCTTTCCGCCGGGCGCGCCGGGTGGAACGTGGTCACCTCGTGGGACGCCTTCACCGGCGAGAACTTCCGGCGTGGCGGCTACCTCCCGGAGGACCAGCGGTACGTGCGGGCCAAGCGATTCCTGGAGACCGCCTTCGAGCTGTTCGATTCGTGGGGTGCCAACGAGATCGTCGCCGACAAGGAGTCGGGGGTGTTCCTGCGCGGCGAGCGGGTGGGCGCGTTCGAACGGCACGACGAGCAGTTCGACATCCGCGGCCGGTTCACCGTTCCGCGCAGCCCCCAGGGCAGGCCGGTGATCCTGCAGGCCGGTGATTCCGACGAGGGCAGGGAATTCGCCGCGGCGACGGCCGACGCGATCTTCACCCGGCACGGCACCAAGGAGGCCGGCCAGGCGTTCTACGCCGACGTGAAGGGGCGGCTGGCCCGCTACGGGCGGCGTCCCGAACAACTGGTCGTGCTGCCGGCCGCCACGTTCGTGCTGGGCGACACGGACGCCGAGGCGCAGGAACTGGCCGACATCGTGCGGCGCCAGCAGGTCAGCGGGCTGACCGCGATCAAGTTCGCCGAGCAGTTGTGGAACCGGGACCTGTCCGCCTACGACCCGGACGGCCCGCTGCCCGACGTGGACCCGATCGTCGGCGAGAACACCATCGCCAAGGGCCGTGCCAGCGTCCGGATGTACCGCGATCCGGTGGCCACCGTGCGGCAGTGGCGCGAACTCGCGGAGGCCAAGAACCTTTCGCTACGCGAGCTGATCATCGAGGTCACCGGCCGCCAGACGTTCGTCGGCGCACCGTCCACAGTGGCCGACGCGATCGACGATCTGGTGCAGTCGGACGCGAGCGACGGCTTCATCCTGGTTCCGCACGTCACGCCGGGCGGACTCGACGAGTTCGCCGCCAAGGTGGTCCCGCTGTTGCAGGAGCGCGGGGCGTTCCGCACCGAATACACCGGTCCGACGCTCCGCGACCATCTGGGGATAGCTGCCGTGAACTGATCGGGTTAACCCGGTCGGGGAAACCGCGCCGGGCACGGACACACTATCCCTGTTCGTGTCCGGCAGGGGTACTTGACTCCGTACACCGCTGGATCTTTTCTGTTAGCCACAGTGATCTCACCGCGGAGGTGGTGCCGTGGCCGACAGCGAGGCCTTGATCGTGGGCGTTGTGCGGGAGTCCGAGCCCGGCGAGCGCCGGGTCGCGCTCGTGCCCAAGCTCGTCGAGCGCCTGGTCAAGCGAGGGCTTCGGGTCGTGGTCGAGGCGGGCGCCGGAGTCGGCGCGCGGCTGCCGGACGCCGCCTTCGGACAGGCGGGTGCGGTGATCGGCGACCCGTGGCGGGCCGGCGTCGTGCTCAAAGTGGCACCGCCGAGCAGCGCGGAGGTGGCCCGGATGGCGCCGGGCACGGTGCTCATCGGCTTCCTCCGCCCGCTGTCCGATTTGGACAGGATCGCCGAGCTGGAGAAGGCGGGGGTGACCGCGTTCGCGATGGAGTCGGTCCCGCGGATCACCCGTGCCCAGGCGATGGACGCGCTGTCCTCGCAGAGCAGCGTCGCCGGGTACCGGTCGGTGCTGCTGGCCGCCGAGCGCCTGCCGCGGTTCTTTCCGATGCTCACCACCGCGGCGGGCACCATGCCCCCGGCCAAGGTGCTGGTCCTCGGCGCCGGTGTGGCCGGGCTGCAGGCGCTGGCCACGGCCAAGCGGCTCGGTGCGCAGACCACGGGCTACGACGTGCGCCCCGAAGTCGCCGAGCAGGTTCGCTCGGTCGGCGCGCACTGGCTGGATTTGGGCATCGAGGCGGTCGGGGAGGGCGGTTACGCCCGCGAGCTGACCGAGGACGAGCGGGCCGAGCAGCAGCGCAGGCTGACCGAGGCGATCACCCGGTTCGACGTCGTGGTCACCACCGCGCTCGTACCGGGCCGCCGCGCACCCATTCTGGTCACGGCCGAAGCCGTGCGCGGCATGCCCGCCGGTGCCGTGGTGGTCGATCTGGCCGGGGAGACGGGCGGAAACTGCGAGCTGACCCAGCCGGGCCGCGACGTCGTCACGAACAACGTCACGATCTGCTCGCCGCTGAACCTGGCCGCGGAAATGCCCGCGCACGCCAGCGAGCTGTACGCGCGCAATCTCACCGAACTTGTCGAGCTGCTGCTGGACGCCGAAGGACGACTCAAGATCGATTTTTCGGACGAAATCGTCTCGGGCGCCTGCGTGGCGGTCGGCGGACGCGAGAAGGAGAGCGGAAAGGTATGAAAGGTCTTCGCGTGCCGGCAGGGGAGGCGGGGTTCTGATGCTCGTGTCCAGCCTGGCAATCCTGGTGCTGGCCGGATTCGTGGGTTTCGCCGTGATCTCCAAGGTGCCCAACACGCTGCACACGCCGTTGATGTCGGGCACCAACGCGATTCACGGGATCGTGCTGCTCGGTGGGCTGCTCGTGCTGGGCCTGGGCGCCGAGGGAGTGTTGAACAAGGTTTTGCTGGTGATCGCCATCGTTTTCGGCACCATCAACATCGTGGGCGGGTTCCTGGTCACCGACCGGATGCTCGCGATGTTCAAACAGAAGCCGCAGGCGCCGGAAAGCAGCGAAAAGGTGGCGCGGAAATGACCACCCTGATCGGCGCCCTGTACATCGTCGCGTTCGCCCTGTTCATCTACGGGTTGATGGGGCTGACCGGCCCGCGCACCGCGGTGCGCGGCAACTGGATCGCCGCGGTGGGCATGCTCATCGCGGTGGTGGCCACCCTGCTCACGCCGGGCATGAGCAACTGGGTACTGATCGCGCTCGGGGTCGCCCTGGGCACGGCGATCGGCATTCCCGCCGCGCGCAAGGTGAAGATGACCGCGATGCCCCAGATGGTGGCATTGTTCAACGGGGTGGGCGGTGGCGCGGTCGCGCTGATCGCCTGGGTGGAGTTCCGGACCTCCGGCGGCTACGCCGCCGAACCCCGGTATGTCGCGGTCGCGTCCCTCTTCGCGGCCCTCGTCGGTTCGATTTCCTTCTGGGGTTCACTGATCGCCTTCGGCAAGCTCCAGGAAGTGCTGCCGGGCAGGCCGGTCACGCTCCGCGCGCTGCAACAACCGCTGAACATCGTTCTGCTGCTCGGTGCGCTCGGGTGCGCGGGGGCGGTCGTCGCGGGAAACCACGACGAGTTCCTGATGATCGTGCTGCTGCTCGCGGCCGCGGTGCTCGGCGTGATGGTGGTGCTGCCCATCGGCGGCGCCGACATGCCGGTGGTCATTTCGCTGCTCAACGCGTTCACCGGGCTTTCGGCCGCGGCCATGGGCCTGGCTCTGGAGAACACCGCGCTGATCGTGGCCGGCATGATCGTCGGGGCCTCCGGTTCCATTCTGACGAACCTGATGGCCAAGGCGATGAACCGTTCGATTCCGGCGATCGTGGCGGGTGGGTTCGGTGGCGGCACGGCCGTCGCCCGCACCACGGAGGCCCGGCCGGTGCGCAGCACGAGCGCGTCCGACACCGCGATCCAGATGGCCTACGCCGGCAAGGTCGTGGTGGTGCCGGGCTACGGGATGGCGGTGGCGCAGGCCCAGCACGCGGTGCGGGAAATGGCGGATCTACTGGAAAAGAAGGGCATTTCGGTGGCCTATGCCATCCATCCGGTGGCCGGCCGGATGCCCGGGCACATGAACGTGCTGCTTGCCGAGGCGGATGTGCCCTACGAGCAGCTCAAGGAAATGGACGAAATCAATTCCGAGTTCGCGCACACCGATGTGGCGCTGGTGATCGGGGCGAATGACGTGACCAACCCGGCCGCGGAAACCGACCCGTCGTCACCCATCTACGGGATGCCGATTCTGAAGGTGAACGCGAGCCGGTCGGTCATCGTGCTGAAACGGTCCATGAACTCCGGGTTCGCCGGTATCGACAACGACCTGTTCTACGACCCGAAGACCAGCTTGCTCTTCGGGGACGCCAAGTCGTCCGTCGCCGACATCGTCGAGGAGCTCAAGACTCTTTAGCTGTTCCCCGGGCCTATTCCTGGGCGGAGAAGAGGACGGGGGGAGCCTTGCGGGTGGCGCGGCGGGGAGCCTTTTCCGCCGACGCCACCTTCTTCGCGGTGGCCGTCGTCTTCGTGCCCGTCTTGGCAGTGCCCGTCTTGGCGGCGGCTGTCTTGGCGGTGCCCGTCTTGGTGGCGGCCGCCTTGCTCGCCGCCGGCTTCGCTGCCGTGGTTTTCGCGGTGCTGGTTTTCCCGGCCGCGGTTTTCGTGGTCGTGCTCTTCGCGGAGGTTTTAGCCGTGGTTTTCGCCGCCTTCGCCGGGGCGGATTTCGCCGCGGTGGTCTTGGCTGCCTTGCTCGCTACCGGCTTCGCGGGAGCGGCCCTCCGCGCGGCCGGCTTCGAAGCCGGCTTCGTCTTCGCCGTCGTCGATTTCGCGGGCGCGGCCTTGGCCGTCCTGCCCGCCGCGGCCTTCGAAGTCGCCGCCGCCGTCTTGGCCGGGGCCTTGGCCGCGCGGGTCTTCGTCGCCGCGGGTTTCGCCGGAGTCCTGGGCGCGGTTTTCGCGGCCGCGCGCCGGGTGCGCTTCGGCGGTGCCAGGCGGCGCGGCGCACGCTTGCGGCCACCGGTGCGGCGGCCGTGCTCGACATACGCGGCGAGCACCTCGCGCAGGTTTTCCGCGTTCTCGTCGGAAAGATCGATGTCGTAGTCGACACCGTCCAGGCCGAACCTGACCGTCTCCGCGGCCGGTTCGCCGTTCAGGTCGTCCAGTAATTCCACCGCGGTGTTCTTGGCCACCGAGACCTCCTGTGTTGGATTCTGCGGGCAGAATACCTCCCCGGCTTGCGTCCCGCGCCCTCCTGGTTACGTTGCCCCTATGAGTCAAGAGACCTTCGACGTCGTCGTGATCGGTGCCGGCCCGGTGGGCGAGAACGCCGCCGCCCGGGCGGTCGGCGGGGGGCTGACCGCCGCGCTGGTGGAACACGAGCGATTCGGCGGCGAATGCTCCTACTGGGCGTGCATCCCGAGCAAAGCTCTACTACGCCCGGGAAACCTGTTGGCGGCGGCGAGGCGGATGCCGGGGATGCCGGTCGGTGACCGCCTCGATCCGGCCGCGGTGTTCGAGCGCCGCGACCTGTTCACCGGCAAAGGCGACGACTCCGGGCAGGTCGAGTGGGCAGCCGGCGTCGGGATAAAAACGGTTCGCGGCCACGGCCGGATCACCGGTGAGCGAAAGGTCACAGTGGACGACGGCCGGGTGCTGCTGGCCCGGCACGCGGTGGTGGTGTGCACCGGCAGCGTGCCGAAGATACCCGAAATTCCGGGGCTCGCCGAAGTGCCGATCTGGACATCACGTGATGCCACGTCGTCGGGAGAGGCCCCGGCGCGGCTCGCCGTTCTCGGCGGCGGGGTCGTCGGGGTGGAAATGGCGCAGGCATGGGCGAGGCTCGGCGCGAAGGTGGATCTGATCGTGACCGGCCCCCGGCCCCTGCCTCGCTACCCGGATTTCGCCGGGGACGCGGTCGCCGAAGGATTGCGCGTGGACGGTGTCACGGTACACCTGAATTCGGGCCTGGTTCGTGCCTCCGAAGTGGACGGAGCCGCCCGGCTGGGCCTGAAGGGCGACGTAGTGCTGACCGCCGACCGGCTGCTGGTGGCCACCGGCCGCCGGCCGGCCACCGACGACCTCGGCCTGGAGTCGCTCGGCCTGCCCACCGGCAGGCCGCTCACCGTCGACGACTCCGGCCTGGTGTCCGAAGTGGACGGCGGATGGCTGTACGCGGCGGGCGACGTCACCGGCCGGGCGCTGCTGACGCACCAGGGGAAGTACGCCGCGCGCGTGGTCGGTGACGTGATCGCGGCCAAGGCTGCCGGGCGGCGGGTGGACGCGCGGCCGTGGAGCCGGTACACGAGCACGGCGGACCACTACGCGGTGCCTCAGGTCGTCTTCACCGACCCGGAGGTCACGTCGGTCGGGCTCACGGAGCCGGTGGAGGGCGCGCCGCATCGCGTGGTTGAGCTGGACATCGCGGTCGCCGGATCTTCGCTGCACGCGGACGGCTATGCGGGCAAGGCGAGGATCGTGGTGGACACCGAGCGGGAGGTGCTGGTCGGGGCGACCTTCGTCGGCCAGGATGTCGCCGAACTGCTGCATTCGGCGACCGTCGCGATCGTCGGCGAGGTGCCGCTGGGGCGGCTTTGGCACGCCGTGCCGTCCTTCCCGACGATCAGCGAAATCTGGCTGCGGTTGCTGGAAACCTACGGCCTCTAGGTGACGCCTCGAAGGGTCCGTGTTGCCAGCTCAGATGTATGGGGCCAGGGGCTTCGGGCGTGCAGCCGCCGAAGCAGCCAAAGACGGGGGCAGGCACGGTCTGGTCACGCAAATCCGATCGTGCGCAGGGAACTCAGGAGAGTTGGACATTCAGCGCCGCGGTCGCGGCCTGGGCCAGGCCCGGGTCGCCGGCTGAGGACGGACCGTCGAACCACGCCGCCAGCACCAGGCGTACCGCGGTGCCGGCGAGTGAGCTGACGTAGGCCGCGCCGTCGAACTTCGGCGAGCGCGGCCACTTCCCGGTTTCGGTCGCCGGATCGGTGATCCCGCCGCCGCCCGGGGTGTCGGCGGTCTTCTTGAACGCCGACGCCGCGGTCTCGTCGCCGAAGTAGATCGTGGCGATCGACACCGCCACCGGCCTGCTGCCGACCGTGGTTTCGAAACTGCCGCGGGCCATCATCGTGCACGGGTGGCGCTGCAGGCTCGCCTGCACGTCGCCGTAGGCGTGGTCGGCGCATCGCTGGCCGGCGTCCGTCGCGTGCGGCACGAACTGCAGGCCCTGCACCGCCTGGACGGCCGGCGCGGGTGAGGAAGGCGCGCTCTTCGCGGGCCCGCCGCTGGTGGCGGCCACCGTGATGGCCGCCACCAGCAGTACGGCCAGTAGCCCGATCGCGGCCATCGGCAACCAGCGCACCGTCCTCGACTTCCCTTCCCGCGCGAGCGGGATCTCGACCTTCGGCACCGGCGCGGTGACTTCGATCGGTTCCGGCGCAGGCGGTTTCGGCGGCTGTGGTCGCACCGGCGCGGCCGGGACGGGGCGTTCGGCCCGCACGACCGCGGGGACCGCCGGTAGCCGATCCGTCGTCCCGGACATCGGAGCCGGACCGGCTTCGGCGGGTGGTGGCCGGCTGGCGAAGCCTTCGCCGGCCAGCACTTCGGTGGCCAGTTGAGTGGTTTCCGGCGCGAGCACGCTCAACAGGGCGCGGGCCTGATCCACCGTGCACGGTTCCTTCGCCGAGGCGAGCGAGATGGTGGCGGCGAGCATGCTCGTCGGCTTGGGGTGCAGTACGCGCGTGGTGCCGGCGAGGTCGGCGGGGGATTGTTCGACGGTTTCCACGAAGGGGCCGACCGCCACGATCGTCCCGATCGGCAGGGACTCCGGCGCCTTCCGGCGGAGCTCACGGGTGAGCGACTCGGCCTGCGCCAGTGCGGTGGTGCCCGGGTTGGCCGCGTGGTCAGGACCGACCAGTGGCCAGCCGTCGGCCTTCCACTGCCCGGTCAGCGGGGCTTCGAGACGCATCGCGGGATCTGGCAGGTCGACTCCGAGCACGATGATCACGCCGCGGGGCATCAGAAGGACGGCGTCGACGGGCTTCGCGGTGGGCAGGGGGCGCGGGCCGATCAGGGCGACCCCGCCTATCACGGTGTTGCCGCGCCCCAGCGACGCGAGTGCCGCTCTGATGTCTTCCGCCACCCGGGACGGCTGCTGACCGAGACGAACGAGCCGCACTCCACACCTCCCCGAACGGGTGAACGCTGGGGTAGAGGCTAACTCGTGCGGCGCGCGCCGCGGCGGAGGGCGGCAGCTTTCTCCGCAAGTGCGACGACCGCGCCCCTGCCAGTCCGTCGGTGCCTTCACATCGAGCTAGAACAAGGGGATCGGGCTCGTCGGTACCCGTCGCCGTCGGGAGGTCCCTGGGCGCCACAGGTCAGCGGTAAGGCCTTGCTGCGCGTGTCCAGTCCGGTGAGAAGCCTCGCGCAGATCATCCTGCTGGCAACGCGGCAGGCTCGAGCCGGAGCCGGCCCCACCTTTCGGGTGCGGCTGCTGAGGTTCGTGTGGCCAAATGGGTGATCACAGTGCAGAATGTCCCATAGCCGCGTCACCAAGATCGCCGAAACTCGCGAGGTCGTAGGGGAAGACGCCCCTCGTCGAGTAGCGGAGGTCAGCAGTGAGCACCCGTGGCAACACCCGTGGCGTGGTGTACGTCCACTCGTCGCCGTCTGCGGTATGCCCGCACGTCGAGTGGGCCATCTCGGGTACCTTGGGTACCCGGGTCGATCTACAATGGACGGCACAGCCTGCCGCGCCGGGACAACTCCGGGCCGAGTGTGCCTGGAGCGCGCCCACGGGCACCGGCGGCAAGCTCGCCGCCGGGCTCAAGGCGTGGCCGATGCTGCGCTTCGAGGTCACCGAGGACCCGAGTCCCGGGGTGGACGGCGAGCGGTACTGCTACGTGCCCGGCCTCGGCCTCTGGCACGGGCGGACGAGCGCCAACGGTGACATCGTCGTCGGCGAGGACCAGTTGCGTGCCCTGGTGAGCCAGGCACGCTCCGGGGAGCAACTCGCGCACCGGCTTGACGAGCTGCTGGCCGCGAACTGGGACGAGGCGCTCGAGCCGTTCCGGCACGCCGGCGACGGCGCACCGGTCACGTGGTTGCACAGAGTGGGCTGAACGGCGGTCAAACCTGGTCAATCGGGGTGGCTTGACACCGCGGCAGGCCTCGGCCGCACTACTCTTCGTACGTGCCCGCACTGCCCGCCATCCCGACGCCGCAGCCCCGCTGGCTCATCCCCGTCCTGGTCGTGGTGGTCTCGATGATGGTCGGCGGTGGGCTGCTGGCCCGCGAGCTCTACCGGCTGCCCGACACCCGGCCCGCCGTGGTGCTGGCGCTGCCCACCAGCATCACGCTCGCGCCCGACCAGCAGCCCGGCCCCGGCATCGTGGAGCTCACCCCGGACGCGGCGGCGCATCCTCAGCACGAGAACGTCCGCTCCGTGTTGCAGGCATACTTCGACGCGATCAACAACCAGGACTACGAAGCCTGGAAGGCCACCGTGACCAAGGCGCGCTTCCAGAACCAGCCCAAGGCCACCTGGGAGCAGGACTTCGCGACGACCAGGGACGGCAGCATTCTCGTCTACCGCATCGAAGTGGCCTCGGACAAGGCAGTTCGCGCGTTCGTCGGGTTCACCAGCACACAGGACCCCTCCGCCGCCCCGGAGGACCTGCCCGGGCCGTGCCTACGCTGGAAGCTGGTGCTCCCGCTCACCCTGGAGGCCAACCGCTGGCGGGTGGACACCGTCTCCGGCCTGGTCAGTCCCGAGCACTCCCGCTGCTGACCCGGTAATGCGGAAAGGCCACCTTCCGGGTTCCTGCCGGAAGGTGGCCTTCGTTCGCCTCGATCAGGCGGTGGTGAACAGCAGGGCGGTGTTGTGGCCGCCGAAGCCGAACGAGTTGGAGATGGCCGCGGTCAGCTCGACCTTGCGCGGCTCCCCGGCCACCACGTCCAGTTCGACCCGCGGGTCGAGGTTCTCCAGGTTGAGTGTCGCCGGCACAACCCCGTGGTACAACGCCAGTAGCGTGGCGATGCCCTCGACCGCGCCGGCGCCACCGACGAGGTGACCGAGCGCGCCCTTGGGTGCGGTCACCACCACGTGGTCGCCGATCGCCTTGCGGATCGCGTTGGCCTCGCCGAGGTCGCCCACCACCGTCGAAGTGGCGTGCGCGTTGACGTGGCCGATGTCGGCCGAAGTGAGTCCGGCCATGGTGATCGCGTTGGCCATCGCGGCCACCTGGCCGATGCCGTCCGGGTGGTTGCCCGTGATGTGGTAGGCGTCGGAGGTGATGCCGTACCCGACCAGCCGGCCGTAGATCTTCGCGCCTCGGGCCTTCGCCCGGTCGGCGCGCTCCAGGATGACCACTCCGGCGCCTTCGCCGAGGACGAACCCGTCACGGTCGGCGTCGAACGGCCGCGAGGCGTGCTCCGGGTCGTCGTTGCGGGTGGACACGGTCCGGGCCTGCGCGAAACCGGCGACGGTGATGGGCGCGATGCACGCCTCCGCCCCGCCGGCGACCACCACATCGGCCCGCCCGTTCTGGATCATCTGGAAGGCGGTGGCGATTCCCTCCGCACCGGAAGCGCACGCCGAGGCGGGTGAATGCACTCCGGCGCGGGCCCGCAGGTCGATGCCGACATGTGCGGCGGGACCGTTCGGCATCAGCATCGGCACGGTCAGCGGCGACACCTTGCGGATGCCGTGCTCCTCCAGCAGGTCGTCCTGGGACAGCAGGGTCACCGGGCCGCCGATGCCGGTGCCGATGGCCACGCCGAGCCGTTCGGGCTCGACATCCGTGTGCTCGTCGGTCGGCTCGGCGAACCCGGCGTCCGCCCACGCCTGCCGCGCCGCGATCATCGCGATCTGCTCGCAGCGGTCCAGCCTGCGTGCCTGCACGCGCGGAAGCCTTTCCGTCGGTTCCTCGGCGAGCGCGGCGGCGATCTTGACCGGCAGGTCGAACCGGTCGGTCCAGTCGGCCTCGATCCGGTGCACGCCACTACGGCCCGCGAGCAGGCCGTCCCAGGTGGAGGCGACGTCCCCGCCGAGCGGTGTGGTGGCACCCACCCCGGTGATCACGACGTCGATGTTGCTCATGTGCTCATCTCCCGAGGCACTTACAGGAAAGGCGGAAGGTCTGTCAGGCGGCGTTCGCCGCGACGTAGTCCACGGCGTCGCCGACGGTCTTGAGGTTGGCGAGCTCGTCGTCCGGGATCTTGACCCCGAACTTGTCCTCGGCCTGCACGGCGATCTCGACCATGGACAGCGAGTCGATGTCCAGGTCGTCCACGAACGACTTTTCCGAGCTCACGTCGTCCTGCGCGACACCGGCGACCTCTTCGACGATCTCGGCGAGGCCGGCGAGGATCTCTTCTTTGTCCGCCACTGTTTGTTCCCTTTCTTCCTTCTTGGTCCTACCCGGCAGCGAAGTGCTTGCCGGCGCAGTGTTAGTGGATACCAGTGTCAGTAGATACCAGTCCGACCGAAGGCATCGCGGAGCCGGAACGTAGGTCGGCCGCCGGTCGCGTCGTCGGGCTCACTTTCGGTCTCCTTGGTATTGGTATCACGGGCAGATGAAGGCCTGACCGGCGTAGGACAGCCCGGCGCCGAAGCCGATTGCCAGCACGATGTCGCCGGCCTTCACACTGCCCTTGGCGCGCATGTGGTCCAGCGCCATGGGGATGGACGCCGACGAGGTGTTGCCCGAGTACTTGATGTCGTCGGCGACCACCATGTCCTCCCGCGCACCGTTGACGCGCAGCTTCTTGGCGATCGCGTCGACGATCCGCAGGTTGGCCTGGTGCGGGACCAGAACGTCCACATCGGACGGTTGCAGCCCGGCCAGTTCCAGCGCCTTCAGCGCGATCGGCGCGATCTGGGTGGTTGCCCAGCGGAACACCGACTGGCCCTCCTGGGTGAGGTAGCGGTGATCGCGTGTGTAGATCGTGTCGACGAGGTCGCCCGCGCTGCCCCAGGCCACCGGGCCGATGCCCGGCTCCTCGGCCGGCCCCACCACCGCGGCACCGGCGCCGTCGGCGAAGATGATCGCGTTGGCCCGGTCGACCGGGTCGACCCAGTCGGTCAGCTTCTCCGCGCCGATCACCAGCACCTTCCCCGACGAGCCCGCGCGGATCAGGTCGGAGGCCACACCGAGCGCGTAGCAGAACCCGGCACAGGCGGCGTTGAGGTCGAACGCGCCGGCTCGCTTGATCCCGAGCCGGTCGGCGACCTGCGCCGCGGCGTTGGGGATCGGCGAGGGCATCGTGCAGTTCGGCACGATCACCGTGTCCACTTCGGACGGCTGGACGCCGGCGTCGGCGAGCGCGCTCGTGCCCGCCTTGACGGCCATGTCCACGAGCAACTCGTCCTTGTCGGCGAAGCGGCGTTCGATGATGCCGACCCGGTCCCGGATCCACTGATCGTTGGTGTCCATGATCTTGGACAGGTCGTCGTTGGTCACCACCCGGTCGGGTTGGGTGCTGCCGATGCCCAGCACACGGGTAGCGGCAGCCCCTTGCTTCAGCCGCAGCGTCACTCGGTCTCCTCGGGGGTCAGCGCGGCCAGATCGGCCGGGGTCTTCAATGCGACGGTCCTGGTGACCACGCCCTTGAGCTGGCGCTTGACCAGGCCGGTCAGTGTGCCGGCGGGCGGCAGCTCCACGGTCGTGGTCACGCCGAGCCCGGCCAGGCCGTCCATGGTCAGGTCCCAGCGCACGGGCCGGGTGACCTGCTCGACGAGCCGGTCGAGGTACTCGGCGCCGCTGGTGACGACGGTGCCGTCGGCGTTGGACAGCAGCGGGCGGAGCGGGTCCCTGGGCGTGATGGTCGCGGCGTGCTCGCGCAGCGCCGCCTCGGCGGGGGCCATGTAGCCGGTGTGGAAGGCGCCGGCCACCTTGAGCTGCCGGATCTTGGTGCCCGCCAACGGCTCGGCGACGATCGCTTCGATCGCCTCAAGCCCACCGGAGGCGACGATCTGCCCGGCGCCGTTGCGGTTGGCGGCGGTGAGGCCGTGCTCGTCCAGCCAGGCCACGACCCGCTCCGGCTCGCCCAGCATGACCGCCGCCATGCCGGTCGGCTCGGCCGCGCAGGCCTTGGCCATCTCGGCACCACGGACGGCGGCCAGTACCACCGCGTCCTCGTCCGGCAGCACCCCGGCCAGGGCCGCGGCGGCGAGCTCGCCGACCGAGTGGCCGGCCACCGGCACGTTCGCCGGGATCCCCTCCAGCTCTTCGTAGGCGAGTAGTGACAACGCGACGATCAGTGGCTGGGCGACCGCGGTGTCCTGGATGGTCTCGGCGTCCGCCTCGGTGCCGAGGTGCACCAGGTCCAGACCGGTCCGGCTCGACCAGCGCTCGAGCTTTTCGCGCGCGCCGTCCAGTTCGAGCCACGGTGTGAACATCCCGGGCGCCTGAGATCCCTGTCCAGGGGCGAGCAGTGCCATCACGTCTTTCAGGGAACACGGCCGCGGCCTATGGTCGGCATGCCGCTGGTCACGAAGTCCTCGCGACGATGTTGTGGAGGGTCTACAAAGATGACCGGCAGGCCGAGTTTCCTGACCCGAATGCCTTGTCGGAACCGGGCATAAATCCGGTGATTTGGGTCACCATGTTCCCCGTGCCCTGGCGAGCCTGCCGACGGTGAGCGCGACCCGCAGCACCAGCGCGTCGCGGGGATGCGCCGCGTTGCGGCCGGTGAGCTCGGCGGCCCGGCGCAGCCGGTACCGAACGGTGTTCGGGTGCACGAACAGGGTCTTCGCGCAGGTCTCCAGCACGCCGCCGGACTCGAGATACGCGTCGACGGTGTGCAGCAGGGTGGGGCCGGCGTCTTCCAGCGGCGCGGCGATCTCCTCGATCAACTGCCGTTCGGCCTCCGGGTCGCCGGACAGGGCGCGCTCCGGCAACAGGTCGCCAGACCGCGTCGGCCGGGGCGCCCCGGGCCAGCCCACCACCGCCCGTAGCCCGGAAAGCGCTTCCGTGGCGCTGCGGTGCGCCTCACCCAGGCTGGCCACGGTCGGCCCCGCGACCACCGGCCCTTCGCCGAACGCGACCGACAGCTTGCCGAGGAACTCCTTGTCGCGTGCCGCGCCCTCGGTCGGGCCGCCGGCCACCACGACCAGCCGTGAGCCCTGCACGCTCAGCAGGACGGGCCTGCCCAGCCGCGCGGCGAGCCTGCGGACCTCGAACACCACGGTTGGCGGATCGTCCGAGGACGGCGGCCCGACCAGCACGGTCGCCTCCGTCGCCGGATCCCAGCCCAGCGCGGCGGCCCGCGACAGCAGCGACTCCTCGGCGTCGCCACGCACGATGCCGTCCACGACCAGCGCCTCCAGCCGGGCGTCCCACGCGCCGCGCGCCTCCGCCGCAGCCGCATAGGAGTTGGCCGTGGCGAAGGCGATTTCCCTGCCGTAACGCAGGATTCCCTCGATCAGGGCGGCCTGCTCGGCTTCGTTCGCGGCGAACTCCGGCAAGTGCTCCTCGAACACCTCGATGGCCAGCCGGACCAGGCCGACCGCCTGGCGCAGCCCGATCCAGCGGGACAGGTCCTGCGGCGCGCTGCGGAAGGCGTCGGTGGTGAGCCTGAGCGCTTCCTGTGAATCGCGCAGCCAGTCGACGAATCCGGCGGCGCCCGTCTGGGTGATCATCAGCACACTCGCGCGCTGGTCCGCGGGCAGTCTGCTGAACCACGGCAGGTGCTGTTCCATGGCGACGATGCTCGCCGAGGCGAGCCGGCCGGACGCGCGCTCCAGACGGCGCAAGGTCTTGGCGGACAGGCCGTGGTGCTTCGGCGCGTGTTTCGGGGCCGGCCGCGCGGCGTTCGTCTGGGTCATGATGTGCTCGATCGTAGGCCGCCTGGTCCGCGCCCACCCAGGGTGAGGAACGTGCAAGGCCGCCCGGCGCGTCGCGGTTCTCGCGGCGCCGGGCGGCCTCCTCTCCCCGGTCCCCACCGGTAGCGTCCACTATGGACCGCTCCGCGCCCCGTCGCCACCCACCTCACCCGATAGGGGAACGGTGTTCAAGGTAAGGGTCGGAATTACCGAGTGCGACCGGGCGTTGGCGGCGCTATGGACTTCTTGCTCCACCACGGGCTCACGGTGTTCGGCCAATGGATCTCCACCGCCGAGCTGGCCGGGCAGCTGTGCGCGCTGGCCGTGGTCTTCCTGGCCGAGCGGCGCACGCTGTGGGCCTGGCCGGTGCAGGTGGGCGCGACCGTGCTCCTGTTCGCCGTGTACGTTTCGGCGCACCTCGGCGGGCTCGCGGCGCGTCAGGTGGCCATCCTGCTGATCTCGATCTACGGCTGGTGGGCGTGGGTCCGCCGCCGCGACCCGGTGTACGGGGTGGTCGTGCGGCGCGGCCGGGGCGTGGAGCGGCTGGCGATGGCCGCGCTGTTCGGCGCGGGCACGCTGGCGATGGCGCTACTGCTGGACGCGCTCGACGCGTCGTGGGCGCCGTGGCCGGACGCCGCGATCTTCGTCGGCACCCTGGTCGCCTTCGGCGCGCAGGGACTCGGCTTGGTCGAGTTCTGGCTGGTCTGGCTCGTCGTGGACGCGATCGGGGTACCGCTGCAGATCCGCGCGCACTTGTGGTTCTCGGCCGCCGTCTACCTCGTGTTCGCCGGCCTGGTGATCCACGGCTGGTGGAGCTGGAACCGCGCCCGGCGGAATCGCGAGTCCCACCTTCCCGGCACGCGTGTCCCACGTTGATGGCGTACGAGTTCTGCGTTCGTGATGCGGCCGGCGCCCGCGAACGTGGAACTCGGGCTACGGGAGTGTGGGACTCGCGCGGGGGGCGGGTCTTCTACTGCACGATCTCGAGGCCGTTGCCGTCCGGGTCCTGGAAGGCGAACATCGGCGGTACGCCCTCCCAGCGCAGCAGGTCGCCGACGGTCACGCCGCGCTCGCGCAGTTGCGCGTGCAGCGCGGCGGCGTCGGGGGTCGCCAGCCGGATGCCGGTCTCGACGCCCGCGGGAACACCCTCGTGAGCCGGGACGAGGGCGAGGCCCGTGGGTGAGCCGGGCGGGGCGACGACGAGCCAGCGCCCGCCGAGCTGAGCCAGCGGGACGTCCACCCGTTTCTCCATGCCCAGCGTGCCGGTGTAGAACTCAAGCGCCCGGTTCTGGTCGGTGACGGGCACACCCACGACGGGCACGCCGGTGATCACGGTCCGCTCGGTCATGATCTCCTCCTGTTCAGGGTCCTTGCCAAGAGAGACCGGCCGAGCGGGTGAAACTCATCGAAGGGTCGCGTGGGTGGGCTGGAGGTCGGCCAGGGTGCGGACCCCGAGCAGTTGCATGGTGCGCACCATCTCGCTTCGCAAGATGTCGACACAACGCTGGACACCGCGCTCGCCACCGGCCATCAGCCCGTACAGATAGGCCCGGCCGATCAGGCAGGCGTCGGCGCCACGGGCCAGCGCCGCGACGATGTCGCCACCGGAGAGGATGCCGGTGTCCACCCAGACCTCGGCCTCGCCGTCGACACTGTCCAAAGTGGAGGGAAGCAGCTCCAGCGGGGTGGGCGCCCGGTCGAGCTGGCGGCCGCCGTGGTTGGACAGCAGCACCGCGTCCGCGCCGTGCTTCACCACGTCGCGGGCGTCGTCGGGGTTCTGGATGCCCTTCACCACGAGCCTGCCCGGCCAGCTCTCGCGTACCCAGGCCAGGTCGTCGAAGCTCAGCGTCGGGTCGAACAGCTTGTTGATCAGTTCGGCGACCGTGCCGCCGAACGAGTTCAGGGACGCGAACTGCAGCGGTTCGGTGGTCAGCAGGTTGAACCACCACGCCGGGTGCGTGGCGCCGTCAAGGAAGGTGCGCAGTGTCAGCGCCGGTGGGATGGTCAGGCCGTTGCGCAGGTCGCGCATCCGCGCCCCGCTGACCGGGGTGTCCACGGTGAGCATCAGCGTGTCGTACCCGGCTTCGTGTGCGCGCCGCATGAGTTCCTGACCCGCGCCGTGGTCCCGCCACACGTACAACTGGAACCACTTACGCGCGCCGGGCGCGGCCGCGGCGACGTCCTCGATCGATGTCGTACCCATCGTCGACAGGGTGTAGGGCATGTTCTCGCGCTGCGCGACGCGAGCCACCGCACGCTCGCCTTCGTGGTGCATCATGCCGGTGAACCCCGTCGGCGCGAACGCGAACGGCAGCGCCGAGCGTTTGCCGAGGATTTCCCTGCTCAGGTCGACGTCGTCGACACCCCGCAGGACATTCGGGTGGAACTCGACGTTCCGGAACGCCTGACGCGCCCGGCGGAGGCTGTCCTCCAGTTCCGCCGCCCCGTCGGTGTAGTCGAACACCGCGCGCGGGGTGCGCCGGCGGGCAATGGTGCGGAGGTCGGCGATCGTGTGGGCGTTCGCCAGCCGCCGCTCGGTCGGATTCAGCCTGATCGGCTTGGGCCGCAGGATCTCCGCGAGCTCGCTGGGCCTCGGCAGTCGCCTGTTCGTCACCTGATGATCCAATCGGAAAATGGCCCTCAGGCCGCCTGGCTGGACGGCCTGAGGGCGGGTCGCCTTACGCGTTGCCGGAGTCCGAAAGCTGCGGCCCCGCGGCGCTTACGTCGTGGATGCGGTAGCGGCGCGTCGCCTCGATCACCGTCTCCTGCGACACCTCGCCTCGGCGGGCCAGCGCGGTGAGCGCCGCGATCGTGATCGACTCGGCGTCCACCAGGAAGAACCGCCGTGCCGCCGGGCGGGTGTCGGAGAAACCGAACCCGTCGGTGCCCAGCGTGATCATGTCGGTCGGCACCCACGGCCGGATCAGGTCCGGCACCGCGCGCATCCAGTCGGACACCGCCACCACCGGGCCCGCCACGTTCCGCAGAGCCTGCGTCACGTAGGGCACGCGCGGCGAGTCGGCCGGGTGGAGCAGGTTGTCCTTGTCCACCTCGACGGCCTCACGCCGCAGCTCCGACCACGAGGTGGCCGACCACACCGCGGCCCGCACGCCCCACTCGTCGGCCAGCATCCGCTGCGCCTTCAGCGCGTCCGGCATCGTGACGCCCGAGACCAGGATCTGCGCCTCGGGGCCGGATCCGGCCGGGGCCCCGGCGTACCGGTAGAGGCCGCGTAACAGGCCGTCCACGTCGAGGTTCTCGGGCTCGGCCGGCTGCTGGTACGGCTCGTTGTAGACGGTGATGTAGTAGAAGACGTTTTCACCGTTGCCGTCCGGCCCGGTCTCGCCGTACATCCGGCGCAGGCCGTCCCGCACGATGTGCGCGACTTCGAACGACCACGCCGGGTCGTACGCGACCACGGCCGGGTTCGTGTGCGCGAGCAGCAGCGAGTGGCCGTCGGCGTGCTGCAGGCCCTCACCGGTCAGTGTCGTACGGCCCGCGGTGGCGCCGAGCACGAAACCGCGCGCCATCTGGTCGGCCGCCGCGTACAGCCCGTCGCCCGTGCGCTGGAACCCGAACATCGAGTAGAAGATGTAGATCGGGATCATCGGTTCGCCGTGCGTGGCGTAGGAGGTGCCCACGGCGGTGAACGACGAGGTCGACCCGGCCTCGTTGATGCCCTCGTGCAGCAGCTGTCCGTGCTCGGACTCCTTGTACGCCAGCATCAGGTTGGCGTCGACCGAGGTGTAGGTCTGCCCGTGCGGGTTGTAGATCTTGGCGGTCGGGAACATCGAGTCCAGGCCGAAGGTGCGCGCCTCGTCCGGGATGATCGGCACCACCCTGGGACCGATCTCGGGGTCCTTGGCCAGCTCGCGGACCAGCCGGACGAACGCCATCGTGGTGGCGACCTCCTGCCTGCCCGAGCCCCTGCGGACCGCCTCGTAGACCTTGTCGCCCGGCAGCACCAGCGGCTTGGCCCGGTTGGCCCGCCGCTCCGGGAGGAACCCGCCCAGCGCGCGGCGCCGCCCGATCATGTACTCGATCTCCGGTGAGTCCGGGCCGGGGTGGTAGTACGGCGGCAGCTTCGGGTCGCGCTCCAGCTCGGGGTCGCTGATCGGGATGCGCTGCGAGTCCCGGAAGAGCTTGAGGTCGTCGAGGGTGAGCTTCTTCATCTGGTGCGTGGCGTTGCGGCCCTCGAACGCCGGGCCGAGGCCGTAGCCCTTGATGGTGTGGGCGAGGATGACCGTCGGCTGGCCGTGGTGCTCCATCGCCGCCTTGTATGCCGCGTAGACCTTGCGGTAGTCGTGGCCGCCGCGCTTGAGATTCCAGATGTCGGCGTCGGAGAGGTCCTTGACCAGGTCCTTGGTCCGCGGGTCGCGGCCGAAGAAGTGCTCGCGGACGTAGGCGCCGTCATTGGCCTTGTAGGTCTGGTAGTCGCCGTCCGGAGTGACGTTCATCAGGTTGACCAGCGCGCCGTCGCGGTCGGCGTGCAGCAGCGCGTCCCATTCGCGGCCCCAGATGACTTTGATCACGTTCCAGCCCGCGCCGCGGAAGTAGGCCTCGAGCTCCTGGATGATCTTGCCGTTGCCGCGGACCGGGCCGTCCAGCCGCTGCAGGTTGCAGTTGATCACGAAGGTGAGGTTGTCCAGGCCCTCGCCCGCGGCCACGTGGACAAGGCCTCGCGACTCGGGCTCGTCCATCTCGCCGTCTCCGAGGAACGCCCACACGTGCTGGTCGTCGGTGTCCTTGATGCCCCGGTCACGCAGGTAGCGGTTGAACCTGGCCTGGTAGATGGCGTTCATCGGGCCCAGCCCCATGGACACCGTCGGGTACTCCCAGAAGGCCGGCATCAGCCGGGGGTGCGGGTACGACGGCAGCCCGCCGCCCTCGCCGGCGTGCGAGTACTCCTGGCGGAACCCGTCGAGTTGCTGCTCGCTCAGCCTGCCCTCGAGGAACGCGCGCGCGTAGATGCCCGGCGAGGCGTGGCCCTGGATGAAGACGTGGTCACCGCCGCCGGAGTGGTCCTTGCCGCGGAAGAAGTGGTTGAAACCGACCTCGTAGAGCGCGGCCGAGGAGGCGTAGGTCGAGATGTGCCCGCCGACGCCGACCCCGGGCCGCTGCGCGCGGTGCACCATGATCGCCGCGTTCCACCGGATGTAGGCCCGGTACCGCCGCTCGATCTCTTCGTCACCGGGGAACCACGGCTCGTTCTCGGTCGGGATGGTGTTGACGTAGTCCGTCGCCGTCAGCGGGGGTACGCCGATGTTGCGTTCGCGAGCGCGCTCCAGGATGCGCAGCATCAGATACCTGGCCCGTTGCTGACCACCCCTGGCGAGCGCCTCGTCGAAGGAGTCCAGCCACTCTGCGGTCTCTTCAGGGTCGATGTCGGGCAGGTGCGCGGCCAAACCGTCGCGGATGACGCGCACTCGGGCCGGGGCCTGCTGCGCGCCGGCGCGGTCGTTCTGGGGGGCCAAGGGATCTCCTCGCCGGTTGTCACTGGTTCAGGGCAGGGTTCGCAAAGCCTTGCCCTGTCATCGTCGTCCTTTACGGGCTTGCCGTCATCGCTACTGGGCGGTAACGTTCAGCCGCCTCGCCGCGACATACGCGCGTACACGCGCGAGAGGCAACATCCACCCTAAGCCAGGTGTGTCCGGCTGGCTCCGTTCGGCGGTGTTAATCCGGTCGCCGACAGTGTTGGAGTGCTCCTACGCGGCGAAACGAGTTGGCACCAGATCCGGTGTGGACGGTTGCGCCCCGGGCTTCGGCCGTGTTCGCTAGCCCCATCCGTGTAGCAAGGGGGATGGAGACCCGTCCCCGTCGTAGTTGGAGGAGTGAAAGCAGTGGTCGCCGCTGGAGACGCTGAGTACCGCAGCGTCGCCGAGAGGCTTGGGATCAAGCCGGACATGGTGGTTCAGGAGATCGGCTGGGACGCCGACGTCGACGACGACCTGCGCGCCGCGATCGAGGAACATATCGGCAGCGACCTCCTCGACGAGGACGCCGACGAGGTCGTCGACGTCGTGTTGCTGTGGTGGCGCGAGGATGACGGCGACCTGGTCGACGCGATCATGGACGCGCGTGCCCCGCTCGACGAGAGCGGCGTGATCTGGGTGCTCACACCCAAGACCGGGCAGCCAGGGCACGTCGAGCCGAGCGAGATCGCCGAAGCCGTGCCGACCGTGGGGCTGGCCCAGACCTCCAGCATCAGCGTCGGGCCGAACTGGGCGGGCACGAAACTGGTGTCGCCGAAGTCGAAGTCCAAGCGCTGAACCCGCGCACGCTAAGGTTGGAGGCCAGAGGACAGCAAGCCACGCGGGAGAGGTGCCCACTCATGGCGGTCGAGGTCGGTTCGAAGGCCCCGGACTTCACGCTCAACGACTACAACAGGCAGGCGGTCACCCTGTCGTCCTTCCAGGGCGAGAAGCCGGTGCTGCTGGTGTTCTACCCGTTCGCTTTCAGCGGGATCTGCACCGGCGAGCTGTGCCAGCTGCGCGACGAGTTCGCCGAGTACGACGGCCAGGGCGTGCAGGTCCTGGGAGTTTCGGTGGACACGCCGTTCTCGCTCAAGGCCTGGGCCGAGCAGCAGGGCTATCAGTTCCCGCTGCTGTCGGACTTCTGGCCGCACGGCGAGGTCGCCAAGCTGTACGGCGTCTTCAACGAAGACGCGGGCCTGGCGGTGCGGGGCACCTTCCTGATCGACACCGCGGGCGTGGTCCGCTACGCCGAGGTCAACCCGCCGGGACAAGCTCGTGACCAGCAGTCCTGGAAGAAGGCTGTGGCCGAGCTCACGGCCTGATCTTCGTCACCGGCGGTGTCCGCACGGACACCGCCGGGTCGAGGGCGCATAGCTCAGCGGAAGAGCACTTGCCTTACAAGCAAGGGGTCGCAGGTTCGAACCCTGCTGCGCCCACAATCGAGCTGGTCGGCATGACCGGACGTCGGCTACCGTCGGGGTCTGGTCTGCCGACGACCGACGACGAGGTGACGCCGCCCCGCGGGCTCCAGTCGCGGGTGTTTCCGCTGGGAGCGGAACCGCTGCCCCGGGCGCCGGACCGGTGCCAAAATGACGGTTGTGGCGGACATTCTTCCCTTCCACCAGAAGCCCACCCCCACCCCGGATCATGAGCTGGAACCGTTGTGGCGTCAGGTGCTCGGCCGGAGCCTGAGAGCGACCAGGGAGGAGCAGGGCGGCCGCCTCGTCGACATCGCGGAGCGGGCCGGCATCTCGCCGCAGTACCTGTCGGAGATCGAACGGGGTCGCAAGGAGCCCTCCAGCGAGATGATCGCCGCGGTCACCGGTGCGCTCGGAGTCGACCTCGCCGACCTGCTCGCCGGCATCGTGAGCGACATCCGGCAGCGCCGCGGTGCGAGCCCCGCGGTCGGGCGCCGTCCCGCGGGACCCGTGCTCATGGCCGCCTGAGACCGCGGTCTCAGGTTCGGTGCTCGAGGACGCGGTCCGCGAGCCCGTAGCCGACGGCGCCCGCCGCGTCGAACACGCGGTCCCGGTCGGTGTCGTGCCGCAGGTCCGCGACAGCGCGGCCGCTGTGTGCCGAGAGGATCTCCTCCAGTTGGGTGCGCACCCGCACCACCTCGTCGGCCTGGAGAATGAGGTCTGGGATGGTGCCGCGGCCCTGTGCCGCGGGCTGGTGCAGCACCACCCGGGTATGGGGCAGCACGAAGCGGTGCCCGGCCTCGCCAGCGGCCAGCAGCACCGCTCCGGCCGCGACCGCCTGGCCGACGCACGTCGTCGCCACCGGCGCCTTGATGAAGCGCATGGTGTCGTACAGCGCGAGCATCGCGGACGGGTCGCCGCCCTCGGAGTTGATGTACAGGTTGATCTCCCGTTCCGGGTTGTCCGCCTCCAGGTACAGCAACTGGGCGATCAACGCGTTCGCCACACCGGAGTCGATCGCGGTGCCGAGGTAGACGATCCGCTCCGACAGCAGGTGCGAGTAGACGTCCATGATCCGCTCGCCACCCACACCGCGCGCAATGACGTTGGGGATGGTGTACGTGCTCATGCGCGGGCTCCCATCGCCGGGCCGAGCCCCAGCGAGTGGGTGCGCACGGGCACAACCTGGCCGAGGCTGTCGACGATGTGGTCGATGAAGCCGTACTCGCGTGCTTGCTCGGTGGTGAACCAGCGGTCGTGTAGCGAGTCGGCGAAGATCCGGTCGATCGGCTGATCGGTGTCCTCCGCGATGATCCCGAGCACCGTGTCCCGGGTGTGCCGCAGGTCGTCCGCCTGCACCTCCACCTCGACCGCCGATCCGCCGATTCCCGCCGAGCCCTGGTGCATCAGGATGCGGGCGTGCGGGAGGGCGAAGCGTTTGCCCGGGGTGCCCGCGGACAGCAGGAACTGCCCGGCACTGCACGCCAGTCCCAGCGCGAGCGTGGCCACGTCGCACGGCACGAGCCGCATCACGTCGCGGATGGCCAGCATCGCGGGGACCGAGCCGCCTGGTGAGTGGATCCACAACGCGATGTGGTTCCTGGGATCCTCGCTCGCGAGGGACAGCAGCTGGGTGGCGAGCACTGTCCCGTTGTCGTCGTCGAGCGCGCCGTCGAGGACCAGTACCCGCTGGCTGAAGAACCGTTCTCGGAGTCGGTGGTCGAACAGCTGCTTCTCGTTGTTGGTCATGCTCCGACAATGCCGCCACCCGGTGCCGTTCGCCGGTTTCTCCGCTGTGAGCAGATCAGCCCTCGGCAGCCTGGGAGCCTAACGCTCCACTGTGGACTTCACGGCCCGGCGTTCGCCGGCCGGCTTCGGGCCGAGGCCGTAAGCGCGAGCCGTGGGGCATTGGGGCCTTGGGCTACAGGCCGCCCACGAAGAAGTCGTCGCCGCGGACGAGTCCGCTGCCGGCTTCGAGCGTTTCTTCGAGGTGTCCAGCCCCGTCACGAGGTGCCCGCGCGCACGAGGTGCCTCAACAACAAGAGGACAACGCAACCCTGCCCGGCAACCACCATCTTGGCCAATGACCGGCTCCTCACCCTCCTGCCGGGTTCACCGCAGGCGCTCCCGCCGCGGGTCTTGTTCCGCACGCATGCCACGCATTACCGCGGAAGAACGAGAGCAAGGGCCGAAGGTCCCGAGATGTCGCCCGAAAACGTGAGTGATATTCGCTGTTTCGGCGTCCGGGTGATCGATGAACGAGGTGTGACACCGTCTCTTGAATTCCCTTCGCCTGGTTCGGAAAACAAATTCTGTGGTAACAAGGGTGAACCGCGCATCGACTCATAAGCATCAGCCAATTGGTCATGCCGGACGGAGCAGCAGATGGGCCGGTGCGCGGATCCCACGATCACTGTCCTGATTCCCGCCCGCAACGAGGCACGGAATCTCGAAGTGGTGTTACCGGAGTTGCCGAGTGTCGATCAGGTCGTGCTCGTCGACGGGCGGTCGGTGGACGGGACGGTGGACGTGGCCCGGCGGGTACTGCCCTCGATCGAAACCCTGACGCAGACCCGGACCGGGAAGGGGAACGCGCTGGCGTGCGGTTTGGCCGCGGCGCGGGGGGACATCGTGGTGATGTTCGACGCGGACGGTTCCGCCGACCCCAAGGAGATCCCGGCGTTCGTGCGCGTACTGGTCCGTGGCGCTGATTTCGCGAAGGGCACCCGGTTCCACCCCGACGGGGGAAGTGACGACCTGACCGCGCTGCGGTCCGCCGGGAACGCGGCCCTGAACGGGTTGACCAACCTGCTGTTCGGCACGTCGTTCACCGACCTGTGCTACGGGTACAACGCGCTCTGGCGGGACATCGTGCCCCGGCTCGACCTGCCACCCACCAATCTGGACACGCCCAGGTGGGGCGACGGGTTCGAGATCGAGGCGGTCCTCCACTGCCGGGCCGCCGCCGCGGGTCTCGCGATCGCGGAAGTGCCGAGCGTGGAGCGTCCGCGGATCTTCGGAAAGACCAACCTCAGGACGTTCGCCGACGGCGCCCGGGTGCTGCGGACGATCCTGGTCGAGTACCGGCGCAGGTTGAGCCGTCGCCACTACGGCGTAAGCGCACCGAGGTCGTCGCGGTCCCACTCGATTTCGTCGTCCTGGCGCACTTCCCACCGTTCATAGACGCGGAGTTCGGTCTCGTCGGGAAACTGCCAGGTGTAGGTGTGGAGCGTGACCCGGGAGCGGCTTGGCGCGTCGGCCACGACCTGGGGCGGACCGGGCGTGTCGTCGGTAACAAGGAAACGCGGCGCCGGTTGCGGTGCCACGAACAACGCGACCAGGAACGCGGCCTCCAGCGGCGCGAGTCGTGGCGTGACCTCGCGGTAGAACGCTCGAAGCTGGGCCGGATCGCCCATCCGGAAGGCCCGTCCGTCCGGCAGCACCGCGAAGCCTTCGACCGGGTCGCCGGTGTCCGTTGTCGCCTTCTGGACGCCGAACAGCCGATATCCGTCGCCGACCGGCGTGGTGCCGATTTCCGGCACCGGTTCCACCCGCCAGCCGGTCCGGGAGGTGGCCACCAGAGTGGCCGCGGTCCCGGCGCGGACCTCGAGGATTTCATCGCCGGGCGGGAGCAGGAACTCGGCGACGAGACGGCGTGCGATGTCGGACGGCGTGGCGGCGGTCATCGGCTCTTCATCATCTTGATGATCCAGGCGGACGATTCGTCGAGGTTCTTGAAGGTTACCGGTCCCAGAGTCGTCTTGTACCGCGCCGAGACGTAGGCGCGAATCGCTTCGTTGTCGGCGGTCACCAGCCACCGGTAGGCCTCCGGAATGCGATGTGGCGGCAGGTTCAGGTTTCGCAGGAACTGCTGTTGCGCGTAGAACGCCTGGAACTCCTGGTGCAGGGAGCCCATGTTCTCCAGCCCGATCACCAGGTTCTGCCGCTGGTGGGTCAGCTCGTGGGCCAAGGTGGCGGCCACCGCCGACGCCGACCGGTTGCCCTTGACGATGATGGTGTCGGTCAGCGGGTCGTAAAGCCCGGTGGCCTTTTCGAGTTGCCGGGTGAGTTCCGCTGCCCTGGCTTCGACGTTCATGCCTGGCTTCGCGTTGCGCTTCACGAGGTCGAGGATCATTGCCTGCTTCTCTTCGGCGGTGCCGGCATAGAGCGCGATCTTCTCCTCGGCCATCGCCTTTTCGGCCGCCTTCAGGAACGCCTCGGAGAGTTCGGCGTCCGTGCCCTTGGCCACGGCCCGCTTGAACACCTGCCTGATCTGCTCGAGGCTGGTCGCGACCTTCTTCTCGTCGCCGCCTCCCATGGCCGCCGCCACCAGTTTGGTTTCGGTTTCCTCGGCCAGCCCGGCCTTGCGGCTGGCCCGCACAAGTTCCATCGCCTTCTCGGCCGATTCGGCGGCCTTGGCCTCGGCCAGCAGCGTTTTGATGGTCTTGAACGCGCTGGCCGCGGCCTGAATGTCCGCGACGGCCGTGACGACGTCCACGGCAAGCCAGAAGATGTCCGGCGGCTCGCCCTGGGAGATCGCCTTCGCCCGGTCGAAGCTGGAACTCTGCGCGGCCGTCGCCAGCTTGTAGTCCTGGTAGTGCTCGTAGGCGCCATACACCGACAACGCCATGCTGCCGACCGCGGCGGCGGTCACCACCCCGGCGACCGCCAGGCTCGCGCCCGCGGTGGGAATCGCGGCGATCAGGCCCAGCCCGATCGCGATCGCCGCGATCAGCATCTGGGTGTCCTTGTCCGCCGCGGCCACCGCGGCGACCTTTTCGTCGATCAGCCGGCTCTGCCAGGACTCGACCTTGACCTCCTGTTTGGTCAGCTCGCGGAGGTGGGGCTCCGTCCACACCGAGAACCGGCCGCCCAGCTCGCCGCGGACGGTCTTGATGTTGTCGAGCTTCTCCTGCGCGGTCAGGGCGATCTTCGTGGCCATGTCGTCGGGCTTGCGCCCGGCGAGATCCATCAGTTGCTTGAGCGCGTCCGGCCCGGTCGACAGGGTGGCCAGGATCGGGAAGGCCTTGTGCTTTTCGGCGGCCAGTGCGTCGTATTCGCGAGCGACCCGCAGCCCGTCCGCGCGGCTGGCCTCCATTCGCTGGAAAAGCTCGGGCGGGAGGGTCAGCTCCGGCAGCGCCTCGGCCAGCGAAGGCGCGTTGTTCCTGGCGAAGATCGCCTGTGCTTCGTCCCGGGCCTTGAAATAGACGTTGGCGGCCTTGTCGGCCTCCATCCGCTTGCTGATCAGCTCCTGGGTCGCGGACTTGAGCCCGGTGGCCTTGCCCTGGTCCATGACGTAGCCGCCGGTCTTGATGCCCAGCAGGGTGTCCTCTTTGATGCCCAGCGACGTCAGCTGCTCGGTGATCTCCTTTTCGCTGGCGGCCAGCACCTCCTTGGCCCTGCGTACCGAGGCCTGCTCGAAGTCCTGGAGGAACTTGGGACGTTCCTGCGCCAGCTTGTCGAGTTGCCGGTTCAGCACGTCCCGGAGCTGCCGCAGGGTGTCCCGCGGAATGCCCTGGCCCAGCTCTGCGAACTTCAGTTCGGCGGTCATGTCCATGTTGATGAACCGGGTGGCCCAGCCGCGCGCACTCTCCCAGCCCTTCAACACCACCTGCTGTTTCAGTGCCTCGCTGACTTGGGCGGGATCGGCGGTGATGGGCACTCCCTCGTGCACGGCCGTGGCCGGGGCGGCGGTCCGCGGCGCGCGCTGGACGACCGCGCCGGTGACCGCGCGATTTCCGGCCGAGTTCTGCAGCCGTAGCATTCCCGCCGGAGATCGCTCGTTCGCCACGGCGTCGGCACGCGTAGCTACCGGACGCCGGTCCTTTCGCGGCTCCCGTTCGGCAGGAAGGTCGAACTCTCGCGACATCCCGTCGAACGTTAGGCCCGTCGCGTCCCCCACGAAAGGACCCGCGGTCCCTGCGAAAGAGCGGGCGGTGCTGCCCCTTCGGGCGGGTACTTACCGGGTGAGCGTCATTTCCTCGCCGTGCGCCACGATCGCATAGATCACGAGCACGTCGAGGGCGATGACCAGCAGGGACCATACCGGATAGGCCGCGACGAAGCCGAGATTCGCGATCGCGCTCAGGGCGGCGATGATCACACCGGCCACGCGGGCAACCTTGTTGCCGGTCATCAGCCCGATGCCGACGACGACGGCGAGAATGCCGAGAGCGAGATGCAGCCAGCCCCACGCCGAGTAGTCGACGTTGACCACGAGTCCGGCCGAGGTGACCAGGTAGTAGCCGTGGTCGAAGATCGCGACGAGTCCTTCGACCGCCTGGAACAGTCCGAGCAGAATCAGCATGATCCCGCCGAAGGCGACCCAGCCGGTCCAGCCGGTGGGTTGCTTGGGGGTGGCGTAGTGTGCGCCGGCCTGGGTCATGACGTCCTCCAAGGTTCGGCTCGACCCTCCACCGGACGGCGGGCGGCTGCCTCACCCCGTCGTGATGAATCGGCGGGCCGTGGTGCTCGGGCCGGTCATCCGTCTTTCGGGATACGCCGTTTCTTCGGCGCCTTGTCACCGGAGTCGGCGCCGGAGAGGTGCAGCAGCGCGGAGAGCCAGCCGGCGTCCGGGTCGGCGTCCAGGAGCGTGGTCTTGATGAGCAGGCTCACCGGGATCGCCAGGATCGCGCCGAGCGGACCGAGGACCCACGTCCAGAAGATCAGGGCCAGGAACGTCATGACCGCGGACATCCCCACCGCGTCACCCACGAAATAGGGCTGGATCAGGGACTGCACGACGAAGTTGAGCAGGCAGTAGAGCGCGATCACGACCAGCATGGTCTGCCAGCCTCCGCTGAGCAGGGCGAGGAGCGCCGGTGGCAGCAGCCCCAGGAGGAATCCCACGTTCGGGATGTAGTTGGTCACGAAGGACAGCAGTCCCCACAGCAGCGCCAGCGGGATACCCACCAGCGCCAGCGCGACGGTGTCCAGGACGGCGACGATGAGTCCGAAGACCGTGGTGACCCAGAGGTAGCGGCGGGTCTTCCCGGCGAATTCCCGTAGTGCGCCTCCGATGTGCGGCCGGGCCGTCGCTACCGCGGCCATCCGTTCGTCGAACCCGTTCGTCTCGACGCTGAGGAAGAGCAACAGCGCCAGCAGGAACACCAGGCCCGTCACGACACCGGTCAGTCCCGTCAGGAAGGAAACGAGGTAGGATACGATCCTGCTGAAGTCCAGGCCCTGGACGGCTTCACGGACCTGGCCGGGCGCGATGCCCAGCCGCGCCAGCTGATCGGCGATCCCGGCTCGCAGTTCGTCGAACCGCTGTGTGTACTGTGGCAGCAGGCTGGCCAGGCGTGCCACCGAAACGACCACCGTGACG
Source organism: Amycolatopsis sp. (assembly GCF_035276945.1). Classification (GTDB taxonomy): domain Bacteria; phylum Actinomycetota; class Actinomycetes; order Mycobacteriales; family Pseudonocardiaceae; genus Amycolatopsis_E. The sequence goes on from NZ_DATELF010000154.1 coordinate 34,043, forward strand.
CCGAACGTGACAATCACGCCGTAGACGGTCAGGATCAGTGCGGTCGTGGCGGCCCAGGCCGGGACGCGGTGCGCACGCAACCACCGGTGCACCGGGGCTATCGTGATCACGATGACGAGGGCGAGCAAGGTCGGCGCGAGCAGCCAAGCGGTCGCCTTGATCCCGGCGAGGGCCACGACACCCGCCGCGACGCCCACGAGGATCACCAGGACGCGCGGCATCGGAGAACCAGCCTTGATCGTGGTCATTCGATGACGCTAAATGCGAGATGGCCCCATGCCCTCACCCGCAGCGGGCGATGGGTGCTTTTGAAGTCGAGGCCTTCCGCAGCGGGGAACGGGTCAGGATCGGGCGGACGCCGATCTCGAACGTGCTCCCCGTGCCGAAACCCACCAGCCCGGGGCGGACCCTGACCAGGGGGCCGGCCCTAGGAGAGGACGGCGACTTCCGCGCCGGGGTCGGTGTCGGTGCACTTCGCCAACCCGGTTGACAACGTGGGTCAGGCCTTCCCCGCACGGCAGGGGCGCGCCGGAGCAGGTGCCCGCCGCCTGAGAAGACCTCCAACAGTCCGGGTTGCCGGGGGCTGCCGAATCCCGACGCGAAGGCGATGCCGAGAGATCGGTGTCGTCCAGCAGCCGGCGCGCGAACTGGGCGCGCCGGGACCGGGCAAGCTGATCCGGGCGGGCCCAAGGTGCTCGAGACCGGCGTTGGTGCCGGGTGACCGTGTACCTGTCGCCGAGGACTATTCAAAGCCGGACTCGCGGGTCGGGAAGGCCGGACTCGCTGGTCGGGAAAGCCGGACTCGCCGGTCGGGAAAGCCGGACTCGCCCTTCGGGAGAGCCCGACTCGCTGGTCACGAAGGCCCGACTCGCGTGTTCCGAAAGCCCGACTCGCGGGTCGGGGAGGCCCGAAAGTCCCTTGTGGACAACTCGAGGGCGTACCTGTGGGGCCGCTAGTCTGGACGGGTGCAGGAAGTGATCACGGTGGTGACACCGGTGTTCAGCGGTGGTCACCACCACCTTCTCGAAACCTACGAATCCTTGCGCGGCCAGGAAATGCCGCCCGGCTGGACGTGGGAATGGTGCGTCCAGGAAGACGGCACCACCGGGCTGCCCGGCGCCGGGTTGCCTGAGGATCCCCGGATTTCCCTTTCCTCGGCGTTGCCGGGGCGTGCCGGAGTGGCCCGGACCATGGCCCTGTCCCGGGTCCGTGGGCGGTACGTCCGCACGCTCGACGCCGACGACCTGTTCCTTCCCGGCGCGCTGGCCCGTGATATTGAGACGCTCGGCCGGGTGGCCTGGTGCACCTCGGCTGGTCTTGACCTGAACCAGGACGGCACGACCTCACCCGGCCCCTACGACCCGCCCGGCGGGCCGCTGCCCGACGATCTCTTCTTCACCGAACAACTCGAGGACCGGCTGTCCGTGCTGGCCGCCAACCTGGCCGCGCACACCGACCTCGTCCGGGCGCTCGGCGGCTGGCCCGCCGTCACCGGAGCCGAGACGATCGGCCTCCTGCTCGTGCTGGAGGCGGTGACTCCTGGCGAGTTCATCGCCGAGCCGAGCATGCTCTACCGCAAGCACGACGACCAGACCACCGCCTCGGCCCGGTACTGGAATCCCGAGGAGGACCGGGCGAGGCTGACCGTAGTGCTCGACCGGGCCAGGGTTCTCCGGCAGCTCGGCTGGAAGTGGCCGGTCATGTCAGCCGCCCGGTGACCCGGTCAGACGCCGATCCATGCCGATCCATGCCGATCCGTTCCGGCATCTCGCGGTGTTCGAGGATCGCTGCCAGTGGCCGCGGCGGCCCCGGACGCGTTGTCGGCTACCCCGGCCAGCCTGGCCCGCACGCAGGTCATCCTCCGGCAAGCTCGGACGCCGGTCTACCTGCTGTTCGTCTTCGGTTCGTTTGCCACGGCGGCCGGTTGGCTGACCGACGCTTCCGCGGAGTTCGTGCCGTAATCGCTGTGCAAGGCGGCGCTCAGTTCATCGGCCAGCCGCCGCCAGAACGCCATCGCCGCGCCGGGAGTCGTGTGCACCGGTTGTCCGTTCCCGTTTCCGGTGGACGGTTCCGGCAGCAACGCCAGCACCCTTTGCCACACGCCGTCCCGCTTTGCCGCGATGCCGTCGTAGTACTCGTTCACGGACCGTGACGAGGAATCGGCGAAATAACGGCGAATGTTCGGGTCGGCCTGGAACTGCGGCAGTGCGCTGCTGAATGTCCGCTGGTTCGTCCGGTGAGCGAAGGAAAGCGCTTCTTCGATGAGTTCCAGCCTGGTCCGCCAGTCACGGTCGTTGAGTGCGAACGCGCGCACCATCCCGGCCACCCGGTTTTCGGCTTCGAGTTCCTCCTGGCTGGCCGTGCGGCGAAGCCGGGACCACCAGGCCGCGCGCATCGCCGCATACCGGTGGAGCAGTGCGATGTTGTGCATCGCCATGATGAAGGTCAGCAGGTTTTCCGGCCGGGGCACCCGGAGTTCGTCGTTGGGCAGGTAACGGTCGAGGAAGACGACGAACTCGCTCGTCGTGCGCAGCGGGTTCAGATCCTGGTCACCGGTGGCGAGCCATTGCGCGTAAACGCTGACGTTTCCGCTGTCCGTGCAGTTCACGGCGCGCTCGAGATAGCGGACCGCGCACCGAGCCAGCTCTTTCCGGCTCTGTTCGTCGACGGTGTTTCCCGGCCAGTCGCCCAAGGCGACGGCGACGGCGCACGCGGCGTTGTAGTATTCCTGCCATTCTCGTGCCCTGGCGGGTTTCTTTTTGAGGACGTTTTCGATCTTGAGGTCGAGTTCGGCCGCGGTGGGCGGTTTCTTCCGTCGCTCGTCGGTGCCATTGGTGTGGAGCCAGGCATCCGCGAAATCGAGGTAGAGCGGTGCCCAGACGGCGAGGACGTTGAGCGCCGTCTGGGATACCGGCATTCCCGGCCGGCGGCGGCCCCCGGTCCACCGGTAGTCGGAAACCAGCTGTGCCGACTCACGGGTGGCGACATACTGCAGAAAATGGCGAACGCGGGTTCGGCCGGCGTCGAACACGTCGGCCTGTGGGTCGGTGAGCCCCTGCTGGTCGCAGTAGGCCACCGCATATCCGGCCAGCCACCCCTTGAGGCGCCCGCGGAGCGCGTGCCGTTCGACGGCGCGGATCGGATTGCGGGGAGTTCCGCCGTCGGTGGGGGCCAGCCCGCGCTGCCACTGGTCGGCGAGCCGGTCGGCGGCGGCCAACCGGGAAACGAGCCGGTAGCGGGCGATGAGCAGCGCGTCGCGCCCGTGCGGACTGCGCCCGAAGCGTTTCGGCGGCGTGCCGTCCATGCTGGTCTTGTGGACTCCCCACAGGCGACGCCACAGCTGCCGGTCGTACCAGGACTCGACCGAGATGACGTCAGCGTAGGTCGCGAGCGCGTCCATGAACAGGCCCAGCTGTTCCTGCGCCTGGCCCAGCTCGATCCGCAGGTAGGAGTTCTGGGTATCGATCTTGAGCGCGCGGTGGAACGCGCCGATGGCCCGCTCGTACTCGCGCTCGCGAAGGTGATGCCGCGCCTGCTGATGGTGATGGAACAGTTCGCTCGGCATGTTCCGGCCGTGCCAGGACGTCCACGGCGGCAGTGCGGCGAGGCGGCTGCGGGGCAGGATGAACGAACCGATCAGGTGCGCGGCCTGGCTCACCACGTCGGCCCAGTCGTCGCCCCAGACGGTTTCGATCACCCCGTGATTGCCCGGCAGCATCGTCACGTGCACGGTCAACCCACACGGCCGTGCCCCCTCGGGGCCGCGCACGAGCACGGAAACGCGGTAGGCGTGCCGAACCTGGAGAATCGCGTTCAGCAACGCCGCGGCCGTGGCCACCACGTTCTTCGTGGTATCGGCCGCGGTTTTCACGTCGTCGAGAATGTTGCTGGAGGACGGTGCGTTCGGAAACGATTGCGGAGTCGAAATGCTGATGGTGGTCAGCGTTTGCCGGATGTCGGCCAGAATCCCGTCGACAGCCGGCCCGCCCTCCGTGATCGTGCTCCCGGCCGAAGTGATCTGGATCGGGCCGGGTTTGCGGGCGAGTCTGGCGAAAAGCGCCCTGCGCACGGCAAGAATTCCCGTGACCGCGAGTACCGCGGAAACGACGTCGAGCAGGTGCGCGTCACGAACCGTGCGAAGCCAGGCGGTCAGGTGAGCCAGGAAGACGGTCCCGGCGAGAAAAAGCGTGGCGGAAGCCGTGAACAGCACCAGAAAGACGAACGTCCACCGGAGCGGATGGGGCATGGGAACCCGATCGGCCCCCGGACGATTCCGGCTCCACCGTCTTCGCATGAACGAACCTCCCCCAGTCGGTCTCGACTGGGATTCGCAACCGTGGTCCCGCCGGTTACGCCATGCATTTGGTTGACACCCGGTCGTTACCCCAAGGAGTGGAAGTTGTTTACTTTCTCGTCGAGCGGATGGCGAAGCGTCAGCCCGGAATGGCGACGAGCTGGTAGGCCAAGGCCGAGGTGTCCGGCACTTCATACGAGACCGTGCCGAGTGAAGTTGTGCAGCTGGTGTCGGCATACAACTCGAGTGCGTAGCTGTCGCCATACCCGCGGGCCACCGAACGCGCGGGCGTGAAGCCGAGACGGCTCACCGGCTGGCAGCCGCGGCCGGAGGCGACGGCTTTGGTCCCGGTGAAGTTGGCGCCCGGGAAAAGGCAGTAGTTGCTGTCCTGGCAGTGCGGGCTGACGTCGGCCGAGGCCGTCGCCGGGCTCGCCAGGGCTGTGAGCAGGAGCGCCCCGATCACGACGGCGCAGCGGTCTGAAGTCATGAGATCCTCCCAGTGTTCACCGGATGCTAGGATACTTTCCCATCGGGTGGCCAAGGAATTCGTTTCGTGTGCAGGCCCGCCGCGACCGCGTGGCAGGCGCCCTGGCCTTCCGCGCGCGCGACGACATGGCCGCCTTCTCCGCGGCGGCGGGCGTGCTCGCGGTCAGCGACGAAACCCCACCGGGTGGCCAAGGAATTCGTCGATTTCGCGCATGACACCATCAGGGAGTGAGCGCCACACTCGTCGCGAAGGGCTTGGCCGCCGGCCATGGGGACCGCGTGCTGTTCAACGGACTCGACCTCGTGGTCGCGCCCGGGGACGTGGTCGGGCTGGTCGGCGCGAACGGTGCCGGCAAGTCGACTTTGCTGCGGACACTGGCCGGCTTGATCCCGGCCGAGCAGGGCACAGTGCGGCTCAGCCCGCCGAACGCCACGGTCGGACATCTGCCGCAGGAGCCGGACCGGCGGCCGGGCGAGACCGTGCGTGCCTTCCTGGAGCGCCGGACCGGGGTCGGCGCCGCGCAGGTCGCGCTGGACGTGGCCGCGGAAGCGTTGGGCGCGGGCGAAAAGGGCGCCGAAGACGTTTATGCCGAGGCGCTGGAGCGCTGGCTGGCGCTCGGCGGTGCCGACCTGGACGAGCGGTCGGAAGTGATAGTCGCCGAACTCGGCTTGGTGGTCGCCCTCGACGAGCCGATGACCGCGCTGTCGGGCGGGCAGGCGGCCCGAGCCGGGATGGCGTCCCTGTTGCTGAGCCGGTACGACATTTTCCTGCTCGACGAGCCGACCAACGATCTGGACCTTGATGGTCTGGACCGGCTCGAAAGGTTCGTCACCGGGCTCCGTGCGGGCACGGTGGTGGTCAGCCACGACCGGGAATTCCTGGCCAGGACGGTGAACCGGATGGTCGAGCTCGACCTGGCGCAACAGCAGGTGCGGAGCTATGGCGGTGGCTATGCGGCGTACCTCGAGGAGCGAGAGGTCGCGCGGCGGCACGCACGCGAACGGTACGAAGAATTCGCCGAAACCCGCGCCGCACTGGAGGAGCGGGCGCGGGCGCAGCGGGCGTGGATGGAGAAGGGTGTCAAGAACGCGCGGCGGAAGGCGGGCGACAACGACAAGGTCGGCCGTAAGTTCCGCACCGAAGCCACCGAAAAACAGGCTGCGAAGGCCCGCCAGACCGAGCGCCTGATCGAACGGCTCGAAGTGGTCGAGGAGCCGCGCAAGGAATGGGAACTGCGGATGGAGATCGCCGCGGCACCTCGCGCGGGCGCCGTCGTGGCGACCCTGCGCGGCGCGGTGGTCCAGCGCGGTGCGTTCACCCTGGGGCCGGTGGACCTCCAGATCAACTGGGCCGACCGGGTGGCGATCACCGGGGCGAACGGCTCAGGCAAGTCGACGCTCCTGGGCGCCCTCCTGGGGTGGATTCCGCTGGACGAGGGGCAGTCCGTGCTCGGCCCGGGCGTGGTGGTCGGCGAGATCGATCAGGCCCGCGGACTCTTCCACGGCGACGCGCCGCTGGTCGAAGCGTTTGGTGCGGCGGTTCCGGAGCTCGCGACTGCCGAGGTCCGCACCCTGCTGGCGAAGTTCGGCCTCGGCGCCGCGCACGTGCTGCGCCCGGCCGCCACGCTGTCCCCCGGTGAGCGGACCCGCGCCGCACTCGCGCTGCTGCAGGCGCGTGGGGTCAACCTGCTGGTGCTCGACGAGCCCACCAATCACCTTGACCTGCCCGCCATCGAGCAGCTGGAGTCGGCGCTGGCGGGCTACCCCGGCACGCTCCTGCTGGTCACCCATGACCGCCGGATGCTCGATGCCGTGCACACCACCCGCCGCCTTGAGGTCTTTGCCGGGAAGGTCGTGGAGCGGTAACCGGTTGATCGGGCTCGTTGTTGACCAGATCAGGCGGATGGCCCGCTCCTCTCGCGCTCAGCGGGCCATGGGCCTGAGCACTGTTTCGCCGCGGTGACAACGTTTGGCAATGCTCACCCGTCCTGTCCTTAGCGGACGCCGTAGAGGTGCTCCAGGGCCAACTGGTCGAGTTGCTCGAACGCCATGCCGGAAGCTGCGGCGGCCTCGGGGTCGAACTCGTCGGAACGCAGGGATTCGAGCGTCTCGCCCGGCGACAAGGTGGGTTCGGACAGCTCCGGCACGCGAGCCGCGGTGAGCGCTTGCTGAACCTCCGGGTCGGCCCGGAACGCGCGGACCTTTCCCCGCAGGATCAGGTAGTTCCGCATGCAGCCTGCGGTCGAGGCCCAGACGCCGTCGAAGTCCTCGGTGCGCGGTGGCTTGAAGTCGAAGTGCCGGGGGCCGTCGTAGCCGCCGCTTTCGATGATGTCGACCGTCCAAAACGCACCACGCGCGTTGCCGGCGCCGAAGCGGAGGTCCTGGTCGAACCTCGGGCCATGCTGGCCGTTGAGGTCGATGTGGAACAGTTTGCCGTGCCACAGTGCCTGCGCGAGTCCGTGGGCGTAGTTCAGTCCGGCCATCTCCTCGTGGCCGACCTCGGGGTTGAGCCCGACCAGTTCGGAGCGCTCCAGCTCGTTGATGAACGCCAGCGCATGCCCGACGGTCGGTAACAGGATGTCGCCGCGCGGCTCGTTCGGCTTGGGCTCGATCGCGATCCGCAGGTCGTAACCAGAGTCCACTATGTACCGAGTCAGCACGTTCACCGCCTCGGCGTACCGGTCCAGCGCGGCCCGGATGTCCTTGGCGGCGCCGGATTCGGCGCCCTCGCGCCCGCCCCAGCACACGAACGTGCGCGCGCCCAGTTCGGCGGCGAGGTCGAGGTTGTCCAGCACCTTGCGCAGCGCGAACCGGCGCACGTCCCGGTCGTTGTTGGTGAAACCGCCATCGCGGAACACCGGGTGCGAGAACAGGTTCGTGGTGATCATCGGCACCGCCAGCCCGGTCGCGGCCAGTGCCTCCCGCAACGGCTTGAGCGCCGCCTCCTTTTCCCCCGCGCCGGCGCCGAACGCGAAGACGTCGTTGTCGTGGAAGGTGATTCCGTACGCACCAAGTTCGGCGAGCTTGTGTACCGCGTCCGCGGGGTCCAGCGGCGGCCGGGCGGCGCTGCCGAACACGTCCACCCCCTGCCAGCCCACGGTCCATAGCCCGAACGAGAACTTGTCTTCACGGGTAGGCGTGAAGTCTGGCATGCCTACTGCCTCCTTGCCGGTCACTTGCCGAAGCCCGGCGTCAGCCCGCTCACGAGCCGTCGCCGGCCCAGAATGTATAGCGCTAACACTGACAGCGTCGAGAACACGACGGCCGCCAGCACCGCGGAAACGTTCCCCAAAGCTTGCCCTGCCACGCCCATAGTGACATCGGCAGCACCCGCTGCTCCGGATCCTGCGGCCTCGGCCGATCTGCCGTGCTTTGGCGTCGTTCGGGCTGACCGTCCCGGCCGGGAAATCGGCCACGACCGCGTCCTGGCCACCCCGGTCACCGTTACTCCTGTTTGATGCGCTCGACCTCCTCGGCGAGGAGGCGGAGTTCGTCGTCGGTGTTGTAGTAGTGCACCGAGGCTCGCACCGTCTCTTGCAGGTTCCGAGCGGTGAAGTCATATTGGGCCGAGGAGCGGTGCACGATCGAGGTGTTGATCTTCGCGTTACTCAGCCGTGTCTTGATCTTGTCGGCGGGCACCCCCGCGACGCTGAAAGTGACTATGCCGCACTGGCGCTTGCCCTGATCGTGCAGGCTCACGCCGTCGATCCCGGAAAGCAGGCCGCGCAGCCGGGCGGCCAGCCCGGTTAGGCGTTCCTCGATCGCGGGCAGGCCGATCGCGAGCGCGTAGTCCACGGCCACGCCGAGGCCGAGGGTCGCGGCGATGTTGCGCTCCCACACCTCGAACCGCCGCGCCGAATCGAGGATCTCGTATTTCCCGGGCTCGGTCCAGGCAGCCGAGTGCAGATCGAGCATCGCGGGCTCGAGCCTCGCGCGGAGTCGCGGGTGGACGTAGAGGAACCCGGTGCCGCGCGGGCCGCGCAGGTACTTGCGCCCAGTGCCGCTCAGCGCGTCGCAGCGCAGGCGGGTCACGTCGAGGTCGAGTTGGCCGGCGGACTGGCAGGCGTCGAGCAGGAAGGGGATCCCGGCCCGCTCGGCGACCGCGCCGACCTCCTCCGCTGGATTGACCAGGCCGCCCTGTGTGGGCACATGGTTGATCGAGATCAGCTTGACGCGGTCGTCGATTCGGCGCTCCAGGTCGGCGACGTCGAGCTGTCCGGTCTCGTCATCGCCGACGACCTCCACGGTGGCACCGGACTGGAGGTAGGCGATGGCGTTGCCGGCGTACTCCGAACGGCAGGTGAGGATCTTGTCCCCGGGCCCGAGCCGGAGCGCGTAGAACACGGCCTGCCACGAGCGGGTGGCGTTGTCGGTCAGTGCGATGTCGTCGACGCCGGCATTGAGTAAACGCCCGAGTGAAGCGTATACGGCTTCGAGGCGATCCGCGGCGGCGTCGGCAGCCTCGTACCCACCGAGCACGGACTCCGTTCGCAGGTAGTCGATCACGGCGTCGGTCACGGGGGCAGGCGGCAGCGCCGAGCCCGCGTTGTTGAGGTGGACCACCTCGGCACAGCCTGGCGTCTCCGCCCGCAGCCGCACCACGTCGTCGTCTCGCATGTGTCCGACCCTAGCAGGGATTTTCCGCCTTGCTCAGCCGTTTGCCGACCAGGCCAACGGGTCTGAGAAGTATGGTGGCTCAACGTCCGGGTCGGCGATCGGTTCGGGTTGCGTGGCGTAGGTGTTGCCGAAGTCGGAGGCCCAGGTGGTGCTGTCGTCGGCATGCTGTTTGACTGTCCAAAAGGGAATTTTTTTCGCGCGATGGTGCTGTCGGTAGCGGCATTGGCCGTTGTCTTCGTCGGTGGGGCCGTTGGCGTGGTGTGGTTACGTGTGGTCGACGTCGGTGTATCGGGCGGAACGGTTGCAGTCCGGAAAATCGCATTTTTGGTCTCGGAGCCGGATAATTCGGCGAGTCGGCCGCGGAATCGGTATTTTTTGGTGACCATTCCTTTTGCGCCCGTCCTGATCGGCCAGGACTCCGGCCCATTCAGTCTTGAGGCTGTAGGCCGGCTCCCGCCCGATGTCGGCGGGCAGCGGGCCGTAGCCGCGTAGGTTCCCGGGGAAGTTGTTCAGTCCCAGCAGGGTTTTGACGTCGACGGTGACATAGATGTGGGCCTGGGTGTCGCTGGTCGTGGTGCCTTCGATCAGGTCAAGGATGGTGTCCGCTACCTGCTGGTCCCAGGTGCGCGGATCGTCCGCGGGCAGGGCGTTGACGATCCGGTCGACGCGGTCCTTGCAGGCGAGGACGCGCTCGATACCGCCCAGGATATTCATCCATGCCATCCTGTCCGAGACGGGTTCGATGCGGAGCCGGCCTTCCTCGCGCCGGATCCGGGCCCGTTCGGCAGCGCCGTCGGGATCGATCCGGGCGACCAGCAGGCGCGCGAAATCGGCCGGCTGGCGGGGATTCAAGCCCAATACTTTCGGAAACAGCCACTTGCCCACCGGGCGTGCCTTCGCATCGTCGAGGACCGCGGTGGCGTGCTCGATCTGGTCGACCCGCGCGCGGTCCAGGTCGCCGGTGCGCAGCGCGGCCCAGGTGTGGGGCAGCCGATCGCGCAACGTACATGCCAGGCTCACCTCCCGGTTGGCGCGGGCGATGCTCACCTTGGTCTCCGACGCCAGAAGGTCCGGCGACCACTCCTCCTCGGCCCGCGACTCCTCGTACCGATGGATCGCCGCCAACCGCCGCGCCTCCAGTGCCGACCGCAGCCGCGCCACATCCCGCGCGAACTTCAGCGACCCGGCCGCGGACAACTCCCCAAGATCGGACTCCAACACCTCTCGCAGGTAGTCGTCAGGTTCGGGAGGAACCCCCTCCCCTGCTTCAGAAATCCCCTCGTACATACGTTCATAATAGCCACCGATGCGAACAGGTGTTCTTACACGATAGGGTAATCCTCTTGGTGGCGACCGAGGAAGCCCGAGTTCAGGCCGCTTTCCAAAAGTGTCAGGCCCCGAAGGTCGCCCTCAAGCTGTCCGGCATTCCCAGCGGGCCGGGAAGGGTCGTACCGGTGAGGCTGAGCGCCGCGAGCGTGGCGGGCATGCGTGCGCGATCCCCGCCATCGGCGATCTTGAGCGCGATCGCGGTGCCGTCCGGCAGGCCGACCACCTGGACGGCCTCCACGCCGTCCTTGGCGATCAGGCCCGGCACCGCGGTCATCAGCCGGGTTACGTCACGGCGGGGACCGGCGAGCATCTCCGGATGACGCCGGATCGCCCGAGCCACCCGGCGCTCGGGCGATCCGGCGGGCGCGGCGGCGATCCGGCCGGCGGCCCGGGCCAGCCCGCGCAGGGAAACCGCGAACAGGGGCGCGCGGCAGCCGTCCACCGCCACGCACGCGATGTGTTCGCCGGTGAGGTCTTCGACCGTGTCCGCCAGCGCCCGCTGTAGCGGGTGACCGGGATCCAGGTAGTCCGCTGTGGACGATCCATGGGCACGGGCGACGGCCAGCATGGCGGCGTGCTTGCCCGAGCAGCAGTGCGCGAGCTTCCGCGCGGGTCGTCCGGCGGCGAGCCAGACGTCGCGGATTTCCGCCTCGTACGGCAGGCTCTCGGGGTTGCCCAGGTCGTGCTCGGTCAGCCCACAGGTGTCCAGGATCCGCCGCGCTCCGGCGAGCTGGAACTCCTCGCCGGAATGGCTCGCCGCGGCCAGCGCGAGCAGGTCGGGCGGCAGGTCGAGCCCAAGCCTGACCAGCCCCACCGCCTGCATCAGCTTCGCGGTCGACCGGGGATAGCAAGGAGCATCGATCTCGCCGAGCGCGAAGCGCACGGCCCCGTCCGGGCCGAGCACCACGAGCGATCCATAATGGACACTCTCGGGCAGGCCGTCGCGCCACACCTCAACCAGTGGTTCATGCCTCATGACCGGACCCGCCCTCGTGCGCAGTCCCGGTATCCGGCGTCGGTCCGGGCGGTGCTGGTGGCCCGCAGAATCCGATCGGTCACGTTTCCCGTTCTCCCGCGGCGGGGGAAACACCGCGGCGCAACCTTTCCACCGCGCCGGCGACATGGTCGAGGTGGTCGGTCATCGCGTCGATCGCGTTTTCCCGCGACCCTTCCGCGATGGCCGCCACGATTCTTCGGTGCTCCAGGTTGGACCGCTCCCGGCGATCGCCGAGCTTGTTCAGAAAGGTCGACTGGCCGGCCAGCGCGTTGCGGATCTCCTTGATGACCTTGCCGAACACCGGGTTCTGGGAGGCCTTGGCCACGGTGATGTGAAACAGGGTGTCCAGCGCCACCCAGGCCAGGTCGTCGGTTTCGGCCTGCATCCGCGCGATCAACTGGTTCAGCAGGTCGAGGTCGTCGGGCCCGCGCCGGATCGCGGCGTATCCGGCGACCGGGATCTCCACGTGGCGCCGGACCTCGAGCAGGTCACGGGCGGTGTAGGAGCCGAACGTCGGATGCTCGGCGGGCCGGCAGGCCTGCACGAAGGTGCCCCTGCCGGTGCGCGATTCGGTCAGTCCGAGCGCTTGCAGCCCGCGCAACGCCTCACGCACCACCGACCGGCTGACCTGGAACTCCTTGGCCAGGTTCGCTTCCGACGGCAGCCGGTCGCCGACCGCGTACTCGCCGCGCTCGATCGCGTGGCGAAGGTGCGCCAGCACGACCTCCATCGCGCTGACCCGGCGCGGGAGATGTCCGGCTGTACTGCTGTCGGACAGGTTCATGGAAAATAATAGTCCAGGCCCTTCCGCTCGTTGTCAAGCGTCGTGCCCCGTGACCGCTCTCCTGATCAGTTCGGTACGGTCCCGGACGCCGTCACGTCCTCGGCACGTTCACGGCACGTCCTCGGCACGTTCACGGCGGTCGCCGCGACGACTTCGTCGCTCGCCGGTGAAGCCGGCAGCGCTCCTGTCTACAGTGGAGGGTCCTGCGTAAGGTGCATCGGCCAGGACGAGCCACCGAACGTCCCGGTGAACCAGTGGACGCAGGGGTTGGTCAGGATCAGGGCCCGGGGATCAGCTGCACGGGCGCTCCCGCCAAGCTGAACTCGCGAAACTTCTGCGTCATGCCGGCCAGCGCGGCGGTCGGCGAGTCGTGCCAGCCGTAGGCGAAGGTCTGCGGCGCGCGGCAGCGCGTGGTGGTCGACTCCGCTCATCCAGTCCTGCCCGGAAAGCCGGGCGAGGGTGGTGCGCTCCTCCCCGGTCAGTTCGGGAAGACCGTCTCTGGCGGGGAAGCCGAGTCCGCTGATGACGTACACGCCGCGGCCGGCCGATCACGGCACGTCGTCCGGGTCGGCCTGGGGGAAGGACTCCAGGTCGGGCCCTGTCCTGTGATCATCCGCGCGCGGTGCGGCACGCCTCCGCGAAACTGTCGGGGGCGCGAGCTAGGCTAGCCATCCAGTCGCGGTCGCCACTTATGGGGAGGTTTTCGCTGGTGTCGAACGATTCCTTCGTCCACCTGCATGTGCACACCGAGTACTCGATGCTCGATGGTGCGGCGAAGATCGCCCCGCTGTTCGCCGAGGCGAAGCGCCTCGAGATGCCCGCCGTCGGCATGACCGACCATGGCAACATGTACGGGGCCGACGAGTTCTACCAGCAGTCGCGCAAGGCCGGGCTGAAACCGATCATCGGGATCGAGGCGTACCTGGCGCCGGAGAGCCGGTTCCACAAGAAACCCGTGTTCTGGGGGCAGAGCAACCAGCGCGGCGCCGACGAGTACGGCGAGGGTGGCGACGTCTCCGGTGGCGGTGCCTACACGCACATGACGATGCTGGCGGCGAGCGCGACGGGCCTGCGGAACCTGTTCAAGCTGTCCTCGCTGGCCAGCATCCAGGGCTACTACCGCAAGCCCCGGATGGACCGCGAACTGGTCGCCGAGCACCATGAGGGGATCATCGCCACCACCGGCTGCCCGTCCGGCGAGGTGCAGACCCGGCTCCGGCTGGGCCAGCGGGCCGAGGCGATCCAGGCGGCGTCGGACTACCGGGACCTCTTCGGCGCGGACAACTTCTTCCTCGAGCTGATGGACCACGGGCTGCCGATCGAGCGGTCGGTGCGCGAGGGCCTGCTCGAGATCGGCGCCAAGCTCGGCCTGAAACCCTTGGCCACCAACGACTCGCACTACGTGACCAAGGACCAGGCCGATTCGCACTCGGCGCTGCTGTGCGTGCAGTCCGGCAAGACGCTCAACGATCCCAACCGGTTCAAGTTCGACGGTGACGGCTACTTCCTGAAGTCCGCCGCGGAGATGCGTGAGTACTGGGACGCCGAGGTGCCCGGCGCGGCCGACAACACGCTGCTGATCGCCGAGCGGGTCGAGTCGTACGAGGACGTCTACACCCACAAGGACCGGATGCCGGTCTTCGACGTGCCCGAGGGGCACGACGAGGCGAGCTGGCTGCGGCACCAGGTGATGGAAGGGCTCAAGTGGCGCTTCCCCGACGGCATACCCGAGGGGTACGTCGAGCGGTGCGAGTTCGAGCTCGACGTGATCGTGCAAAAGGGCTTTCCCGCCTACTTCCTCATCGTGGCCGACCTGATCCGCCACGCCCGCGAGGTGGGCATCCTGGTCGGTCCGGGCCGTGGCTCGGCCGCGGGCGCCCTGGTCGCGTACGTGCTCGGCATCACGAATTTGGACCCCATTCCGCAGAAGCTGCTGTTCGAACGGTTCCTCAACCCGGAGCGCATGTCGATGCCCGACATCGACATCGACTTCGACGACCGCCGCCGTGGCGAGATGATCCGCTACGCCACGGAGAAGTACGGGGTGGACAAGGTCGCCCAGGTCATCACCTTCGGCACGATCAAGACCAAGGCGGCGATCAAGGACGCCGCGCGCGTGCACTTCGGGCAGCCCGGGTACGCGATCGCGGACAAGATCTCCAAGGCGTTGCCGCCGCCGATCATGGCCAAGGACATCCCGCTGTCGGGCATCGTGGACCCGCAGCACGAGCGGTATGCCGAGGCGTCGGAGGTGCGCTCGCTGATCGAGACCGACGAAGAGGTCTCGACGATCTTCACCACGGCCCGCGGCCTGGAGGGGCTGATCCGCAACGCGGGCGTCCACGCCTGCGCGGTGATCATGTCCAGCGAGCCGCTGACGGACGCCATCCCGGTCTGGCAGCGGGACGACGGCTCCATCATCACCGGCTGGGACTACCCGTCCTGCGAGGCCATCGGCCTGTTGAAGATGGACTTCCTCGGCCTGCGCAACCTCACCGTCATCGGTGACGCCCTGGACAACATCAAGGCCAACCGCGGCGGGGAGATCGACCTCGACCGGCTGGGCCTGGACGACGCCGAGGCCTACAAGCTGCTCGGCCGCGGCGACACGCTCGGCGTTTTCCAGCTCGACGGTGGCGCCATGCGCGACCTGCTCCGCCGTATGCAGCCCACCGGCTTCGAGGACATCGTCGCCGTCCTCGCGCTCTACCGGCCCGGCCCGATGGGCATGAACGCCCACAACGACTACGCCGACCGCAAGAACAACCGGCAGCAGATCAAGCCCATCCATCCGCAACTGGAAGAGCCCCTGAAGGACATCCTGGCCGAGACCTACGGCCTGATCGTCTATCAGGAACAGATCATGCAGATCGCGCAGAAGGTCGCCGGCTACTCGATGGGCCGAGCCGACGTGCTGCGCCGCGCGATGGGCAAGAAGAAGAAGGAGGTCCTGGAAAAGGAGTTCGAGGGCTTCCACGCGGGGATGAAGGCCAGCGACATCGTCCCCGGCGGCTTCTCCGACGAGGCGGTCCGGGCCTTGTGGGACACCATCCTTCCGTTCGCCGGCTACGCGTTCAACAAGAGTCACGCCGCCGCCTACGGCCTGATCGCGTACTGGACGGCCTACCTCAAGGCGAACTACACCGCGGAGTACATGGCCGCCCTGCTGACCTCGGTCGGCGACAACAAGGACAAGTCGGCGGTCTACCTGTCGGAGTGCCGCCGGCTGGGCATCAAGGTGCTGCCGCCGGACGTCAACGAATCGGGGCAGCGGTTCGCCGCGGTCGGGGACGCGATCCGGTTCGGCCTGGGTGCGGTGCGCAACGTGGGCGCGAACGTGGTCGAGTCGATCATCAAGACCCGCACGGAAAAGGGGAAGTACGCCTCGTTCACCGATTTCCTGGACAAGTCGGAGCTGGTGGCCTGCAACAAGCGCGTGATCGAGTCGCTGATCAAGGCCGGCGCGTTCGACTCGCTGGGCAGCACCAGGCTGTCGATGATCCAGGTGCACGAGGACGCGGTCGACGCGGTGGTCCCGCTCAAGCGACAGGAGGCGATGGGCCAGTTCGACCTGTTCGGCGCCGCGGACGAGACAGCCGACGTCGGCAACTCGTCCTCGCCGCTGGCGCATCTGAAGTTCGGCGAGGAGGAGTGGCCGCGAAAGCAGTTGCTGGGCTACGAGCGGGAGATGCTGGGCCTGTACGTGTCGGCGCATCCGCTGGACGGCGCCGAGCGGATCCTGCGCAAGCACGCCCCGCGGCCCATCGCGGCCATTCTGGACAACCCGCCCAGGGAAGGCGAACTGGTGGTGTCCGGGCTGATCACCTCGCTGGAGCGCCGGGTGAACAAGAAGGGGGAGCCCTGGGCGATCTGCACCGTCGAGGATATGGACGCCGCCCTGGAAGTGCTGTTCTTCCCCAAGGCTTACACCATGTTCGCCGCGGACCTGATCGAGGACAATGCCGTGCTCGTCAAGGGCAGGGTGAACTGGCGCGAGGACAAGATGTCGGTCTTCGGCGGGGGACTGGTGCCGCTGGACCTGTCCGAGGTGGGCGACGGTGATGACGAACCTCCGCTCGTGCTCCACTGCGCGGCCGAGAAACTGGACAAGAGCGTGGTCGGCGAACTCAAGCAGACCTTGTTGGCACATAAGGGAGAAACGCCAGTCCGGCTCAAGCTGATCGGCAGGCAGCGGGAGACGGTGTTCGCGCTTTACGACTATCCGGTGAAAGTCACCTCGATGCTGATGGGCGAGTTGAAGGCCATCCCGGGAATCACCGCGGGGACGTGATCATGGCGGCGGCACCGGGTGAGCAACGGTTCGAAGCGCTCGTCGACGAGATGCTTCGGCTGCCAGGTGTCACGCCGCCGAGGCCCAGCCGTGGATTCGGGCGCACGGCACTGCGGGTGAACAACAAGATCTTCGCGATGTTCGTGCGCGGAAACCTGGTGCTGAAGCTGCCGAAAACCCGGGTCGACGAGCTCGTCGCCGCGGGGGAGGGTGTTCGCTTCGACGCGAACAAGGGCACCCCGATGAAGGAGTGGCTCGCCCTGGACCCCGACTCGGACCTGTCCTGGCCCGACCTCGCCCGCGAAGCCCTCGGTTTCGTCGGCGCCCCCTAGTGTCTCGTGATTCTGTGTAGTTTACGTGGGGGTGACCAGTCATGGTATTGACTGGGCCGGTGGAGCTGACGACGCGGGAACGCGGCGAGTTGCAGGCCCTGGTGCATCTACCAGACCACGGCGCGCTCGTACTGGCTCTCCGCGTCTTGTCGGCCCGATCGGCGGGCGTCGCCACCGTGACGAGTTGAGTTTCGGCTACCTCCTCGACCTGGTGAAGCCTGATGAAGGAGGTGCAGGCTGAGGTAGCAGCACTCGACCGCGCCGTGCCGGAACTGCCGTCACTCGGCGTCGCGGGGAAATCCGGGTGTGACCGGAACGGCGCCAGCAGTTCCTGGATGACTTCCGGAGCATGTTGCAGGACCTGTCCACCCGCTACGGCGGCGTGGAAGGCGACGCCTTCAAGCTGGCCGTGGCCTGGTATCCGAAGGAAGGACCCGATGAGTGGGGCAAGCCTGCCTGGGGCACGGCACTTCTCGACACTGCGAAGGTACATTCCAGTGTGGCCCATTGCCTGTCCGATGGTGAGCACCTCCTGGGTGTCAACGGCGGCTGTGCGTCGAGATCTTCGGAAATCCGGTTGATCCGGCGATCCTGCTGATCGGTGGGGCTTGTTTTGACCGGTCGGGGCACGACGTGTGGAAGGCGTTGTGGGAGGCGTTCGTGCCGGCGCTGGTCCGGTCCACAGCGAGTGGTCGGCCGATGTCACCATGAACAGGTGACGGAACGGCCTTACCAACCCGACCACGACGTTGGAAGGCCCTCGCGGTCACACTCGCGGCCGGCTTCGTGATGCTCGAGGTCGACGCCGAGATGATCAAGGACCGGGCTGGGCTGTTGCTGATCAGCGACAAGGGCTTCGCCGCGAAAACCTTCGAACGATCACTGTCCGAACAGGGCATCACGCTCCTGCGTCCCTCCCGCAAGAAGGAGGTCCTGCGGGCGGGCGAACCGATGCTGAACAAGGTCCGCCAGCTCATCGAATCCGTCAACGACACCCTCAAGGGCCAACTCGACCTCGAACAACACGGCGCCCGCAGCATCGAAGGCATCGGCGCCCGCATCGCCCAACGCCTACTGGCCCTCAGCGCAGCGATCTGGCACAACTTCCGCACCAGCCAGCCAGTCACCCGCTCACTCACCGCCTACGATCACTGATCGTATTCAGACCTACTCGTCTAGTCGTGGCGCGACTGCTGCAGGGGTACGCGGCCGGGTTGCTCACCCCGCAGAACACCGGGCTCATCCAGGACCTGTTCCGCGGCGCCGAGCGCGGCCGCGCGTTCGGCTTGTTCGGTGCCATGATCGGGGTCTCCACGGCGGTCGGTCCGGTGCTGGGCGGGCTGGTCATCACCGCGTTCGGTCCCGAGGAGGGCAGGCGGTGGGTGTTCTACGCCAGGGGCGCTGGCCTTTGTGCTGGCGATGCGGCTGGGGCCGCCAGTCGCGGGGTGCTCCGTGCGGCTGGCCTCGGAAATCTCGACGATCGACTTCGTGGGCATCCTGTTACTCGGACTGGCTGTGCTGGGCGTGCTGCTGCCGCTGGTGGAGGCGGAGCAGGACGGGTTGCGCAGGCTGTGGTGGCTGTTCGCCGTCGCGGCGGTGTTCGGGTTCGCGTTCGTCGTGTGGGAGCAGCGAACCGCGCGCGCCGGACGCCCGCCCGTGATGGACGTCCGGCTGTTCACCTCGACGCCCGGTTACGCGTCGGGTGCCCTGCTCGGTGCGCCCTACTTCTGCGGATTCGCCGGGCTCTGGCTGGTGTTCGCGTTGTTCTTCCAGCAGGGGTGGGGTATTCGCCGCTGCAGTCGGGGCTGGCGGTGACGCCGTTCGCGATCGGATCGTCGATCGCCTCGGCGGTCGCGGGCAGGCTCGTCGCACGCTGGGGCCGGGCCCTGACGCTGGCCGGGCTGGTCCTGGTCGTCGCCGGCCTGACCGTGGTGGCGCTGCTGGCCTGGCTGGCGCCCAGCGAGAATTTCGGCATCCTCGCCGCCCTTCCGCTGCTCGCCGCGGGTGTCGGCGGGGGCATGGTGATCTCCCCGAACACCGCGCTCACTCTGGAATGCGTGCCGACCGCCATGGTCGGGGTCGCCGGTGCCGCGCTCCAGACCGGCCAGCGGATCGGCACCGTGATCGATACCGCGGTGCTGGCGGGTCTACCGGATGGTCGCCTCGGACACGCGTGCCGTCTCGGTGGCGCTCGCGGCGGCGATGGCGCGCGCCATCACGTTCCTCCTCGTGGCGCTGGCCTTGCCGAACTCCGGGCCCGACGGGCACGACAATCAGCTACTGAACGTCACTCTTGCTGCTCCATCCGAGTGAGAGCTTTCGGCACCTGCTGGTTATCAGACCGCAAAGCCGGTAAATCTTGTCTGGTCTTCGCGGCACCTCGCTACGGAAAGTGGTGGTCGGACGCCGTGATCCGGGGATGGGATCACGAACCGGCCGGATCCCTCCGCAGCGCCGCCGGCGGCTGCGGGGGACCGTACGGCGGAACACGCGAAGGCCCTGCCCGGGCGGACCTGGACGAGGGAGAGCCAGGCCCGCCCGGGTCCCAGCGCTGGAGCGACTCGCGGTGCGGGTGGCGGCGCAAACTGCCTGCCCGGACGGCGTCGTCTGGGTTCCGCGACCCGCACCGCCACGCAAACGCTTTCAAGACAGTCTTCAGTTCAGGGCGCTGCCCTTTTGCCACTGGTCCCAGGAGAGCGACCAGTCGCCGTAGAGGTCCCAGAGCGGGAGTTGTGGTCCGCCAGAGTTGGTCACCTCGACCACGTCACCGAGACCGAGGTTGTTGAAGAACCACTCCGCGTTCGCCTCGTTCAGGTTGATGCAGCCGTGTGAGACGTTCGTGTTGCCCTGGGCGCCCACGCTGTTCGGGTTCTCGTGCACGAACTCGCCGTCGTTGGAGATCCGCTCGGACCAGTACTCGTCCGAGCGGTACCAGCCCGGCTGGCCCTGACAGACGCCGTAGGTGCAGGAGTCCATGGTGTACTTCTGCGCCTTGAACGAGATCACGTGCGGGCCGAGGTGAGTCGGGGTGGAGTCCTTCCCCAGCGAGATCGCCATGGACTTCACCATCTGTCCATTGTGGAAGATCTGCATCTGCTCGGTGTTGCCGTCCGCCTTGGCAATCCAGGAATCGTGCACGCGATACGTCTCGGTGCGATCCTCGGCGCCGTAGACGCCGTTGCCGAAATCGACCCCGTAGATTTTCGCGCTCACCGTCAGCGTGGTGCCTGCCTGCCAGTATTCCTTGGGCCGGTAGTGCACGTTCTTGTCGTCGATCCAGTACCAGCCGCCCTGTTGCGGCGGATTGGACACCACCGAAAGCTGCTTTTCCACCGCGGCCTTGTTCTTGACCGGGTAGCTGAACTGGAACACGATCGGCTGGCCGACGCCGACCCCGGTCTGCCCGACGGTCGCCGGTGCCGGGATCAGGTTCGGGTTCGCCTGCTTGGCCGGGGACAGGGTGGTGATCTTGCCCTGCTGCTCGACGGTCTTCCCGGCGCCGTCCACGCCTTTCGCGCTCACCGCGTAGGCGTTGCCGTAGCCCAGGGGTTCCGAGGTGGTCCAGGTCGTCTTGTCGGCGGAAAAGTTGCCGGAAATGGTCTTGTTCTTGCCGGTGTTGGTGACGGTGACGTCGGTCAGGGTGCCGCCCGCCGCCTTGACCACGATCGGCGTGGCCGGGCTGATGTTCGTGGCGTCCGTGGCGGGTGAGATCGACAAGGTCACCGCGGCGCCGGGGGCGGCCGAAGCCTGACCGGCCGCGTTCGAATTGCCACCCGAATCGCTGGAACTGCTGCAGGCCGGCAGGGCGAGCGCGGCGGTCAGTACGGCCGCGATCGCGCTCGATCTGCCACGGGAATGTGAGATCTGCGTGAACAACATGTCGTCTCTTCTGCGGAGGGGGCAGGCGTGGGACGGTTCAAAATACCGCGCTCGACATGACGCGCACCGACCCGGTTTGTTGTCCGCAAGTGGCCGGTGTCACCGGTGCCTAGAGTGCTCTGACTCCCGGCCCCCCGTACAGTCCGGGACCGTCCACGGTCAGTTCGCTCAGGTAGCCGCGGGCCGCGTGGTACGCCTGCACGGTCAGTTCCTCGGTGTGGCTGAAGTCGAGCGGGCTCATCCGGACCGGGGCGGGCCCCGGCAGGTAGACCACCGGTACCTGGGCCGCGGCGATCGGCGCCTCCAGCACCGCCTGGTTTCGCATGCTGACCATGGCGGTGTACATCAGGACCTCGGCGAAGGTCTGCGGCGGCGAGTGCACCTGGCCGGGGAAGGCGCAGTCGAGGACCACCAGCGAGCGCGCGCCCATTTCCAGCGCTTGCCGCATCGGTACGTTGGCGACCAGGCCGCCGTCGTAGAGGAGATGGTCGTCGCTGGCCACCGGTGGGTAGATGCCCGGGATGGCGGCGCTGGCGAGCAAGATCGGCAGCAGTTCGCCGGAGCGGACCAGGAGCGGCTCCGCGGTGTCCACGTCGGTGGCGACCACGCCGAGTGGGACGGCGAGGTCTTCGAACCGCACATCGGGACCGAGGTTGTCGTTGATGATCGCGGCGAGTCCCGTGTTCGGGAACAGGTGGGTCTTGGCGTTGCGCAGCGTGCGCATCTGGCTGAGCAGACCGCCGGGGAAGGCCTCCGGCCTGGTCATGTGCGACCACGTCTTGCGCAGGCGGTCCACCGCGTCAATGGGGTCGAAGGCCAGCATCGCGCCGTTGAGCGAGCCGACGGAGGTGCCGGTCACCAGGTCGGGCCGGACCCCTGCCTCCTCGAGGGCGCGCAGCATGCCGATCTGCATGGCACCCAGGCTGCCACCGCCGCCCAGCACGAAGCCGATCGGGCGGGGGAGGGTCAGTTCGGGCATCGGATGAATGGTCGCGCGAAGGGGCGACCCGCCGCCAGGTGTGGTGAGCCAGATTACCGGAGCGGGTGGCCGGCTGCGGTGAAACATTCGCCGAGAGGGGTTTTCTCGGCGCTACCGATGGGT
Organism: Amycolatopsis sp.; assembly: GCF_035276945.1. Taxonomy (GTDB): domain Bacteria; phylum Actinomycetota; class Actinomycetes; order Mycobacteriales; family Pseudonocardiaceae; genus Amycolatopsis_E. The sequence continues at coordinate 56,154 of NZ_DATELF010000154.1, forward strand.
AACACTGGTGAGTAACTCAGGTCACAAAGACTTGACTCCTCCTGAAGAGGTGCCTCGTGGTTGATCAACCGAAGGTGACGGAGAAGGAAGCTCGGGCGGTCGCCGAGGAAGCGCGGGAAAGTGGCTGGGGCAAGCCGTCCTTCGCCAAGGAGCTCTATCTCGGCCGGTTCCGGCTCGACCTGATCCATCCCTACCCGCGCACCGGCGGGGAAGCCGGCGCCAAGGCCGAGAAGTTCCTCGCCCAGCTGCGCGAGTACTGCCGAACCCTGGACGGCAGCGTGATCGAGCGCGAGGCCCGCATCCCGGACACCTACGTCAAGGGCCTGGCCGAACTCGGCTGTTTCGGCATCAAGATCCCGGAGGCCTACGGCGGGCTCGGCCTCACCCAGGTCGCCTACAACCAGGCGCTGATGCTGGTCGGCTCGGTGCATTCGTCACTCGGCGTGCTGCTTTCGGCGCACCAGTCGATCGGCGTGCCGGAGCCGCTCAAACTGGCGGGAACCCCGGAGCAGAAGGCGAGGTTCCTGCCCCGGTGCGCCAAGGGCGCCGTCACCGCGTTCCTGCTCACCGAGCCCGATGTCGGGTCCGACCCGGCCCGGCTCGCCACCTCCGCGACGCCGACCGAGGATGGCGAAGCCTACGAGCTCGACGGCGTGAAGCTGTGGACCACCAACGGTGTGGTGGCCGAACTGGTCGTGGTGATGGCCCGGGTGCCGAAGTCCGAGGGCCATCGCGGCGGCGTCACGGCGTTCATCGTGGAGATGGACACGCCGGGCATCACCGTCGAGCGGCGCAACTCGTTCATGGGTCTGCGTGGCATCGAGAACGGGGTGACCCGGTTCCACAAGGTCCGGGTGCCGAAGGAGAACGTCGTCGGCGGCGAGGGGCAGGGCCTGCGGATCGCGCTGGCCACGCTGAACACCGGCCGGCTGTCCATTCCGGCGATGTGCGCGGGTGCGGGCAAGTGGGCGCTCAAGATCGCCCGTGAGTGGTCGGCCGTGCGGGTGCAGTGGGGCAAGCCGATCGGCGAGCACGCCGCGGTGGCCAACAAGATCTCCTTCATCGCGGCGACCACGTACGCGTTGGAAAGCGTGCTCGACCTTTCGGCGCATATGGCCGATGAAGGCCGCAACGACATCCGGATCGAGGCCGCGCTGGCGAAGCTCTGGTCCAGCGAAATGGCCTGCAAGCTGGGCGACGAGCTGATGCAGATCCGCGGCGGCCGAGGGTATGAAACGGCGGAATCCCTTGCCGCTCGCGGGGAACGTGCCGTGCCCGTCGAACAGGTGGTGCGGGACCTCAGGATCAACCGGATCTTCGAAGGCTCCACCGAGATCATGCACCTGCTCATCGCACGCGAAGCCGTTGATGCCCACTTGTCCGCGGCCGGCGCGCTCGCCGACACCGAGGCCGATCTGCCGGCGAAGGCGAAGGCGGCGGCGAAGGCCAGCGGATTCTACGCGCGGTGGCTGCCGCAACTCGTCACCGGCAAGGGGCAGTCACCGGCCGCGTTCCGCGAGTTCGGCCGCCTCGCGCCACATCTGCGGTATGTCGAGCGGACGGCCCGCAAGCTGGCCCGTTCCACGTTCTACGGGATGGCGCGCTGGCAGGCCGGGCTGGAGAAGCGGCAGGGCTTCCTCAGCCGGATCGTCGACATCGGCGCCGAACTGTTCGCGATGTCCGCGTCCTGCGTGCGTGCCGAGATGCACCGAACCGAGGACGCGCAGCAGGGCGCGGCCGCCTACGAACTGGCCGACGTGTTCTGCCAGCAGGCGCGGCTGCGGGTCGAGGCACTGTTCGACGCCTTGTGGTCCAACACCGACGACGTCGACTACCGGCTCGCCTCGCGCACCCTCGATGGCCGCTACACCTGGCTGGAGGAAGGCATTTTCGACACCAGCGAAGGCACCGGCCCGTGGATCACCGACTGGCGTCAGGGTGCGTCGGAAGAGCATTCGGTCGCGAGGAGGTTCCTGCCGTCCACGCGGTGACTCACAACCTGCCGTCGACCTTCTTTTTCTTCCACCGGAGGAGGAGGAACACGCCCACCGCGGCGAGCACCCCGACCACGATCAGTCCGCCGGTGCTCAGGATTCCCTCGACCCGCTTCGCCGCCTCCCCGAGCGCGGCCCCGAGGCTGATGTGCAGGGCCGACCAGCACAGCGCCCCGGCGGCCGCGGCGGGGAGGAACTTCGCGAACGGCAGGCCGGAAGTGCCCGCCGCGGCCGGGGTGAGAGTCCTGATCACCGGCAGGAAGCGGGCGAAGAACACCGCCCACGCGCCGCGGCGCTGCAGCACGCCGGTCGCCTTGTCCCAGGCGTCCACGCCGTAGCGGCGGATCATCCTGGTCTCGCGCAACCGCGGCCCCCACCGCCTGCCGATCGCGTAGCCGATCGAGTCGCCGGTGGCGGCGCAAACCGTGACCACCGCCCACAGGATCAGGAACCGCGGCACGGAGTTCACGGTGGTCGCGGCGATCAGCAGGCCCGACTCGCCGGGCGCGAGAAAGCCCAGGCCGATGGTGCACTCCAGGAACACCAGGGCACCGGTGGCGGCGATCAGCGCCGGTTGTGGCAGGCCCTGGAGCCAGTTCAGCACCTCGGTGATCACGTGTTCACCTGGCGAGCAAGCTGGCCGCCTCCTGCGCGGCCGGGCCGGCTTCGGCCAGGTGCGCCAGGTTCTCCGGCAGTTCCTCGCCGCGGTGACGCTTGGTCTGCGCGTAGAGCCTGCCCGCCCGGTAGGAGGACCGGACCAGCGGACCGGCCATCACGCCGGCGAAACCCAGCGTCTCCGCGGTCTTGGCGTGCTCGACGAACTCCTCCGGCCTGACCCACCGGTCCACCGGGTGGTGCCGCACCGAAGGCCGCAGATACTGGGTGATGGTCAGGATCTCGCACCCCGCGTCGAGGAGGTCCCGCATCGCCGGCTCGACCTCTTCCGGGGTCTCGCCCATGCCGAGGATCAGGTTCGACTTGGTCACCAGCCCCGCCTCCCGGGCCATGGTGATGACCCGCAGGGACCGGTCGTACCGGAAGCCGGGGCGGATGCGCTTGAAGATCCGTGGCACCGTCTCGACGTTGTGCGCGAGCACCTCCGGGCGGGCCGAGAACACCTCGGCGAGCTGGCCGGGGTCGGCGTTGAAGTCGGGGATCAGCAGCTCGACACCCGTGCCGGGGTTGAGCGCGTGGACCTGCCGGACCGTTTCGGCGTACAGCCACGCGCCGCCGTCTTCGAGATCGTCGCGGGCCACACCGGTGACGGTGGAGTACCGCAGGCCCATCGCCTGCACGCTCTCGGCTACCCGGCGCGGTTCACCGCGGTCCAGTTCGGCCGGTTTGCCCGTGTCGATCTGGCAGAAGTCACACCGGCGGGTGCACTGGTCGCCGCCGATCAGGAAGGTGGCCTCACGGTCTTCCCAGCACTCGTAGATGTTGGGACAGCCCGCCTCTTCACAGACCGTGTGCAGGCCCTCCCGGCGCACCAGGCCCTTGAGCTCGGTGAATTCCGGGCCCATCCTGGCCCGGGTCTTGATCCAGGACGGCTTCTTCTCGATGGGCGTTTCACTGTTGCGGACCTCGAGCCGCAGCAGTTTCCGACCTTCCGGCACAACAGTCACGGCCCCAGCCTACGCTTCGCCGCCGCGATTCCCGGCAGGCCCACGAGGGGCATCACGGTGCGACGACGCGACCCCGAGCGCGGCTTGCGTCGTCGGGAAACCGGAGCGCTAGGCCGGATCAGGGGCGACGCCGGTCAGCTTCGCCGTCAGCTGCCACAGCCCCGAGCCGGTGCGCCGGTCCAGTGCCGGGGCCTGCGGCCGCACGATCACCGGGTAGCCGCGCATCCCGCCGAGGCTGCCCGGGCCGATGTAGTCGCCGCCGTTGACCCCGGGCGCGGTCGCCGCGTACAGCTGGGGCAGCGCGCCCGTCGTGACCTTCTGGGCGAACACCATCTCGCCGAGCCGAGTCGCGGTGTTGATCACCGTGCTCAGCAGCCGGTTCGGGTACGAGCGGGCCATCGCCCCGCCGAGTCCCGTCGCGGTGTACCCCGGGTGCGCGGCCACGCTGACGATGTCCTCACCGGTGGCCCGCAGCCTGCGGTCCAGTTCCATCGCGAACACCTGGTTGGCGAGCTTGGCCTGGCTGTAGGCGGTGCCGGGCTGGTAACGCCGGTGCTCGAAGTTCGGGTCGTCGAGGTCGACCCTGCCGCCACGGGCGGCGAGGCTGGACAGGGTCACGACCCTGGCTTCCCCGGCGCCGCGCAGCGCGGGCATGAGCAGCCAGGTCAGGGCCGCGTGGCCGAGATGGTTGGTGCCGAACTGGAGCTCGAACCCGTCCTTGGTGAGGTTCTTGGGCGTGGCCATCACGCCGGCGTTGTTCATCAGGACGTCGAGCTTGTCGCCGGTCAGCTCACGAACGTGCGCGGCGGCCTGGCGGACGGAGTCGAGGTCGGCGAGGTCGAGCGGGACGAGGGTGGCGCCGCGGACCGATCGCGCGGCCCGCTCGCCGCGCTCACGGGAACGGCAGGCGAGCAGGACGTGGGCGCCCTTGCCGGCGAGCACCTTGGCGCTTTGCAGGCCGAGCCCGGAGTTAGCACCGGTGATCAGCACTGTGCGGCCGGACTGGTCCGAGATTTCGGCGTCGGTCCACTTCGTCATGTACCGATCCTAGTGCGACGCGAAACCTTTTCACGAAGGGTGTCGGGTGCTCGGCATCCGCAGCAGGCGGCCGACCGGGCCGGATCTCCTGGCCGTGGCGTAACAGCGCTTCGAACGCGGCGCCGACCCTGGTGACCTCGTCGGTCGGCTCGGCCGCGTCCGCGAGGCCCGCGGTGACCGCGAGCGTCCGCTGCTGGGCCTGGTGAACTCCGTGGAGCGCCGGGTGGTCGTCGTGGGCGTCGAGGACCGCGCGCAGGGTCTGGTTGTCCCGGACGGCCCGGCGCCAGGCGCGGGTGACGGCCGCGACGTGGTCGCAGTCGTCGGTGACCTCGGCCCGCAGGTAGCCCGCGAGCACCTGCCGCCACTTGTAGTGCAGTGCCAGCAGGAGGTTCTCCTCGCTGCCGAAGACGTCTTGCGCGCCGGAGATCTCGGCGAAGGGCAGCGGCCCCTCGGGGGCGTGGCGGGCGCGGCGCAGGACGGACTCGGTGACGTCGCGCCGTCGGTAGAAGTCGTTCCAGCTCATGTGGCCTCCCCGGTTGTGGCGCTGGCCATACTGAAGGTTTTCTGCATACCGTCGGTATGTTCCCGACATGGCCAACATACCACGGGTATGTCCTGATCACCCTGACGTAAGCTGTGAGGGTGGCGACAACGCGGTCCAGGCGGCTCGACTATTCCGAGTCCACCCGATCTGCCCTTGTGAACAGCGCGATCGAGCTGTTCACGAAACGGGGCTACGCGGGCACCTCGCTGGACGAGGTCGCCGGGCGGGCCAGGGTCACCAAAGGTGCGCTGTACCACCATTTCCGCGGTAAGCAGGCGCTGTTCGAGGCGGCATTCGAGAAGGTGGAAAGCCAGGTTTTCGGCCGCCTGGAAGAAATCATGCGCGGGCCGCAGCCGCCCTGGGACCGCGCGCTGCTCGGTCTGCGCGAATTCATTTCCAGCTGTCTCGACCCGGCGTACCAGCGGATCGCGATTCACGAGGCGCCGGTGGTGATGGGCTGGGAACGCTGGCGGGAAGCCGAGGACCGGGCCTCCTTCGGGCTGATCCGTACCAACCTGGAAAACCTCATCGAGGCCGGCGAGCTGGCTGGGAACACTCCGGTGGAGGTCACCTCGCGGTTGCTGTTCGGCGCGCTTTCCGCCGCCGCCACGGAGATCGCGAGTTCCCCGGACCCGAGGCGCGTCGGCGCCGAAGTCGAGACGGTGATCGTCCAGTTGCTGAACCGCGTTCGCGAACGTGGCTAGGCTGGGGGTGTGGACTTCCGGATCTTCACCGAACCTCAGCAGGGCGCGAGCTACGACGATTTGCTCCGCGTCGCGAAAATGACCGAAAGTGCCGGTTTCGACGCGTTCTTCCGGTCCGACCATTTCCTGAAGATGGGCGGGGTGTCCGGCCTGCCGGGCCCGACGGACGCCTGGATCACGCTGGCCGGCCTGGCCAGGGAGACCTCCCGGATCCGGCTGGGCACCCTGGTCACCGCGGCCACCTTCCGGCACCCGTCGGTGCTGGCGATCTCCGTGGCGCAGGTGGACCAGATGTCCGGCGGCCGGGTCGAACTCGGTCTCGGCTCCGGCTGGTACGACGCCGAGCACCGCGCGTACGGGATCTCGCTGTACGAACTGGGCGAGCGGTTCGACCGCTACGCCGAGCAACTGGAGATCGTCACGGGCCTGTGGGAGACACCGGCCGGGCAAACTTTCTCCTTCGCCGGCAAGTACTACCAGTTGGAGGAAGCGCCGGGGTTGCCGAAGCCCGCGCAGTCGCCGCGCCCGCCGGTGATCATCGGCGGTGGCGGCAAGAAGCGGACGCCCGCGCTGGCGGCCAGGTTCGCCAACGAGTTCAACATCGCCTTCGTCGACCAGGAGACCGCGGTCGCGCAGCTCGGGCGGTTGGCGGACGCGGCGCGCGCGGTGGGCCGGGACCCGGAGGAGATCGTCCGCTCCACCGCTCAGGTCGTGTGTGTCGGCCGCGACGAGGCCGCGCTCGCCCGTCGTGCGGGGGTGATCGGCCGTGAGGTGGCCGAGCTGCGCCAGAACGGCCTGGCCGGGTCGCCCGCGGAGGTCGTCGACAAGATCGGGCGGTACCGCGAGGCGACCGGGATCTCCCGGGTCTACTTCCAGGTGCTCGACCTGACCGACCTCGACCACGTGGAACTGATCGCGGCCGAAGTCACCTCGCAGCTGTCGTGATTTCCCGGGGCCGCCTCCGCCGGGCGGCCCCGAGTCAGGAAGACACCGTGGCGGGCCGGGGGAGCCAGTGGTCCCGGACCGGGAGGTCACCTTCCAGGGCGGCGAGGACGGCGTCGCGGGTCGGCGGCAGGGCCTCGGCGACGGGGACATCACGGCCCAGTTCGAAGGCCAGCGAGGTGGTCCCGACATCGCGGATCCCGCACGGGATGATCTTGCCGAACGCCGACAGGTCCGCGTTGCAGTTCAGCTCGAAGCCGTGCATGGTCACGCCGCGTTGCACGCGGATGCCGATCGCGGCGATCTTGCGCTCCGGCCCCCGGTCGTCGGCGGGCACCCACACGCCGCTGCGGCCCTCGACCCGGCCGGTGCGCACGCCGAACCCCTGGCACACGTGGATCAGCGCCTCTTCCAGCCGCCGCACGTAGTGCACGACGTCGATCGGGTCGCCCAGCTTGACGATCGGGTAGCCGACCAGCTGTCCCGGTCCGTGCCAGGTGATCCGGCCGCCGCGGTCGACGTCGATCACCTGGCTGCCGTCGACCGGGCGGTCTTCGGGCTCGGTCCGCTTGCCGGCCGTGTACACCGAGGGGTGCTCCAGCAGCAGCATCGTGTCCGGCCCCTCGCCGTCGGCGCGGGCGTTGGCGTGTCGGCGTTGCAGCTCCCACGCTTCGAGGTAGTCGATCGTGCCGATCGAGCGGACGTCCACGGGGTCGGTGGTGGCGCGGCAGGAAGAAGCACTCACGAAGAGCAAGGCTACGCCGAGCCAGTCACGGCCGGCACGGGTCCAGGAAGCAACCTCACAGTGGCGGCGACGGGCAACCCGACCCCGAGCACGCCGAGCACCGCGCCGATCGTGTCGGTCAGCCAGTGCACGCCCAGCACCAGCCGGGTCACCGCGACCATCGCGGTGATGATCGCGGAGACGACGGCCACCCGACGGGTCACGCGGGATGCCAGCCACACGCACAGCAGGACCGCGGCGAAACCGGTGCTCGCCGCCGCCACGACGTGCCCGCTCGGGTAGCTGAACTGCGCGTACTCGCGGGGCCGGACGCGGGCGAAGAGTTCCTTCCCTGCCGTGCTGATCAGGCGGCACGGCAGGACAACCAGCAGCACCCGCGCGAGGACCAGCAACTCCCGCCGCAACCCGCGATGCCAGCACCACACGCACGCGACCAGCAGCGCCATCGCGAACACGTCCGGTACCACGATGCCGAACGCGTCGCTGACCACCGTCGTGACCTGTCCGGTCGTGCCCCGCCACAGCCCCTGGAACGCAGCGGCCACAGCCAGATCGACCGCCAGCGGCTGCCCGGCGACCGTGATGCCCAAAGCCACGAACAGCGCGAACAGCACCCCGCCGAGCGTGAGCCATCGAGTCAAAGCGCGGCCGTCAGCGCGCGGTCGATGTCGGTGTCGGCGAAGGCGAATCCGGCCTTCTCCAGCACCTGCGGCACCGCCCGGATCGAGACCAGCGCGAGTTCGTCGGCGGCCTCGCCGAGCACGATCCGGAGCGCGTCCGCCGGGACCCACCACGGCGCCGGGCGGTGCAGCGCGCGGGCCAGCGTGCGGGTGAACTCCGCGTTGGTGACCGGGTCGGGCACGCAGAGGTTGACCGGCCCGGACAGCGTCTCGTGCTCGACGAGGAACAGGATCGCCGCGACCTCGTCGCGCAGGCTGATCCAGGGCATGTACTGCTTGCCGCCCCCGAGCCTGCCCCCGAGCCCGATTCGAAACAGAGGTTTCAGTGGCTTCAACAGGCCGCCTGGGCCGAGCACGATCCCGGTGCGCAGCAGCACCACCCTCGCGCCCGCACGAGAAGCCGTCGCCGTCGCGCCTTCCCAGTTCTCGCACAGCCCGGCCAGGAAGCCCTGCCCGCGAGGACACGACTCATCGACGACGGTCTCCCCGGTGTCGCCGTAGAAGTTGATGCCGGACGCGTTGATCAGGGACGGGACGCCGCGCTCGGCCACCGCTTCGGCGAGTACTTCGGTCGGCTCCACCCGGCTGTCGGAGATCATCTGTTTCCGTGCCGCGCTCCAGCGCATGCCGACGGGGTAGCCGCACAGGTTGATCACGGTGTCGACGCCGTCCAGTGCGTGTTCGTCGATCCGGCCCGCCGGCGGGTCCCACGAGTACTCCCCGGCCGCGCGGGCCTCCCGCCGGACGAGCCGCCGCACGTTGTGCCCGGCCTCGCGCAGAGCGGTCACCAGCGGTGTGCCGATGAGCCCACTCGCCCCGGCGATCAGTACTCGCATAGCTCGATCGTTGCTCACCACGCGGCGTTACGCACCCCCGGACCCGGTAAGCGACGGATCCGGGGGCGCGTGTGCCAGGAAACTCGGGCTATAGGCCGTTTTCAAGCGGCGGAGCAGCCGGCTTGCACCGCTACCCGCACCACATCCCTTTTTTCAGAGACCGAGTTCGTCTTCGAAACGGCCCTCTTCGAGGCGGTGCTTGACCGTGGTGAGGAAGCGGCCCGCGTCCGCGCCGTCGATCAGGCGGTGGTCGTAGGTGAGCGCCAGGTAGGCCATGGAGCGGATGGCGATGGTGTCCTCGCCGTCGGGACCGGTCACCACGACCGGCCGCTTCACCACCGCGCCGACGCCCAGGATCCCGGACTGCGGCTGGTTGATGATCGGCGTGTCGAACAGGGCGCCGTTACTGCCCAGGTTGGTCACCGTGAAGGTGCCGCCGGACAGCTCGTCCGGCCTGGCCTTGTTGGCCCTGGTGCGCGCCGCCAGGTCGGCGATGCGGGTGGCCAGGCCGGCCAGGTTGAGCTCACCCGCGTTGTGGATGACCGGGGAGAGCAGGCCCTTCTCGGTGTCCACCGCGACCGCGAGGTGCTCGTCGCCGAAGTAGGTGATCTCCTTGGTTTCCTCGTTGAAGTAGGCGTTGACGTTCGGGTGCTGCTTGAGCGCCTCGATCGTCGCCTTGGCGAAGAACGGTAGGAAGGTCAACTTCACGCCCTCGCGCTCGAGGAACTGCTGCTTCGCCCGTTGACGCAGCTTGGCCACCCTGGTCATGTCCACCTCGAAGACCTGGGTGAGCTGCGCGGAGGTCTGCAGCGACTCGCGGGTGCGCTGCGCGATCAGCTGGCGGATCCGGCTGGCCTTCTGCACCGAGCCGCGCAGGGCGGACAGGTCCGGCGAGACCGGGGCGGGCGTGCTCGGCCGGGCGGCCGGGGCAGCCGCTGCGGGAGCGGCCTGCTCCTTCTGCTTCGCTTCGGCCGCGGCCAGCACGTCCTGCTTGCGGATCCGCCCACCCACACCGCTGCCGGTGAGGGCGGACAGGTCGATCCCGTGCTCGGTGGCCAGCTTGCGGACCAGTGGCGTGACATACGGGGCGCTCCCGTTGCCTTCGGCCTCCTGGCTCGCGGCCGGTGCGGGCGCGGCGGGCGCGGGTGCCGGCTTGGGGGGTTCCGGTGCCGGCGCGGGCTTGGGTGGCTCCGGGACGGGAGCCGGTTTGGGCTCCGGCGCCGGTTGCGCGGCGGCCGGCTGGGGCGCGGGCCTGGCCCGGCTCGGTCCGCTCCTCCCACCGCAGCTTCGACTGCAGAAACGTGC
>NZ_DATELF010000155.1:0-16745 GCF_035276945.1 Amycolatopsis sp.
GGGCTTCCTGCTTGAACCGGGAGAGCGTCGCCGCGCTCCACGGCAGGTCCGAGCGGAGCACCTTCACGGCCAGCCGACGCTGCAAATCCTCGTCCCTCACTTCGTACACCTCGGCGAAGCCGCCGCGGCCAAGCAGCCGCACCACCCGGTAATGGCGCCCGAGGGCCCGTCCGAGGGCATGGCTTCGGTCCCCGGTGTCGGCCAGCGGGACCGCGTGAGCCAGGTGCCCCGTCCCGAGCAGGGCGAGGCTGCCGGGGCCGCAGCGGGGACAATGGCTGCTGCCGTCCGGGAGCGGCGCGTGACACGAGGAGCAGACGAGGAGCGGCAGCGTGCCTCCGAGGACGAACCGGTCGATAGCACCAAGCTTAACGCGTCGTTGAAGGACCAGGGAGGTACCGCCGGGACCATGAAAGCGTGACAAAGGGCCATCGTTGATGCAAAATCTGCACAATATTTGGGACACAGTTTCCCTCATCGGCGATTTCTGGCGAAGTTGTAAGCACATTTTAGCATTTCGTGCACGATTGTCTTGACACGCCCGAGCGCGACCCCTATACTGACGCTGTCGACCACGTCACCGGTACCGGAGCCGCTCCATGCGACAGCCCGCCCGAAACCGCACACTGCGCCGCCGCCGCGATCCGCCGGGGACATGGTCCCGCTGCCACACAGCGTTCCCAATGCCCCTGTGTTCGCGATGCGACGCAGGGGCATCTCACTAGCCACCCTGACACACCGCGCGAGACTGCCATGGCCACGACCGCCCGCACCAGTGCCCCGCACCGCGTCACGCTGACCAGCGAGGTCGGCAAGCTCCTCGACCTGATCCGCCAGGCAAACATTCAGGTCGTCGACGTGAAGTTCTGTGATCTGCCGGGCACCTGGCAGCATTTCTCCATTCCGGCCGCCACGCTGGACGAGGAGATGATCCGCGAGGGGCTCGGCTTCGACGGCTCGTCCATTCGCGGCTTCCAGGCGATCAACGAGAGCGACATGCTGCTCCTCCCCGACGTGTCCACCGCCTTCGTGGACCCGGTGCTCGAGGTGCCGACGCTCTCGCTCACCTGCGACATCTACGACCCGCTCACGCTCGAGCCCTACTCGCGCGACCCGCGATTCATCGCGTTCAAGGCCGAGGAGTACCTCCGCACCACCGGCATCGCCACCACGTCGTATTGGGGGCCGGAAGCGGAGTTCTTCATCTTCAACAACGTGCGATTCGACCAGAATGCGCACGAGGCCTTCTACCACATCGACGCCGAAGAGGGGGTGTGGAACTCGGGCCGGAACGGCGGGAGCCCCAACCTGGGCCACCGGCCGCGGCACAAGGAGGGCTACTTCCCGGTCCCGCCGGTGGACCGGCTCCAGGACGTGCGCTCGAAGATCATGCTGGCCCTGATCAAAGCGGGCGTCCCCGTCGAGGTGCAGCACCACGAGGTGGCCACGGCCGGCCAGGCGGAGATCGACTTCCGGTTCGGCACCCTGGTGCAGACAGCGGACCGGCTGATGGTCTACAAGTACATCATCAAGAACGTGTGCCATAACCTCGGCTACACGGCCACGTTCATGCCCAAGCCGCTGTTCGGCGACAACGGTTCCGGTATGCACTGCCACCAGTCGCTGTGGAAGGACGGCTCGCCCCTGTTCTACGACGAGTCCGGTTACGCCGGCCTGTCCGACACCGCGCGGCACTACCTCGGCGGCATCCTGGCGCACGCCCCGAGCCTGCTGGCGTTCACCAACCCGACGGTGAACTCCTACCACCGCCTGGTGCCGGGCTTCGAGGCGCCGGTGAGCCTGGTGTACTCGCAGCGCAACCGCTCCGCCTGCGTGCGTGTCCCGGTCACGGGCAGCAACGCCAAGGCCAAGCGGATCGAGTTCCGGTGCCCGGACTCCTCCGGCAACCCGTACCTGGCGTTCGCCGCCATGGTGATGGCGGGTCTCGACGGCATCAAGAACAAGATCGAGCCGCCGGAGCCGATCGACAAGGACCTCTACGAGCTGCCGCCCGAGGAGGCCAAGGACGTCAAGCAGGTACCGGCCAGCCTCGACGAGGTGCTGGACAACCTCGAGGCCGACCACGACTTCCTCACCGAGGGTGGCGTGTTCACCTCCGACGTGATCGAGACGTGGATCTCCTACAAGCGCGAGGCCGAGATCGACCCGCTGCGCCTGCGCCCGCACCCGTACGAGTTCGCGCTGTACTACGACGTGTGATCCTGGAAGTCTCGTCAGTGGTCTGACCAGCGGAAACGGCGGTCAGGCCACCTTCCCAGGCCGTCCACAGGCCGTCCGAGCGCGAAAATCATGGCCCGTCAGCGCCTGGCTGGCGGGCCATGGCGCTGTGGCCGCACGCTTTCGACTACCAGCGTTACGCGCGATGACCTGCGGGAACGACTGTCCGCGCAGATCAACCAACACTCCACCCCGTGTTACGCACAGTGATCGGCGATCACCAGCAGGCCCAGCCGAGCGTGCTCACAAGTACGGACAACAGAGCGGACTCACCGCCGCACCGAACAAACTGCTTCACCTTCATGGCCTGGTGGCGAGTCGTCATGCCGGACCCGGCACATCCGCTACTATCCGTGGCCGTGCCGATGAATCGGATGAATCGCGAGGAGTTCTTCGGCAAGCTGGCCGGCCTCGACGACAAGCGCCTGAAGAAGGCGCTGTGGAACCTGTACTGGCGCGGTGACGCCAAGCTGCGCGAGCGCGTTGAGGCAGAACTCGATCCTGGCACCGCCAAACCGGCCGCCGGGCCGGCCGTTGATCCGGACGCGGTACTGGATGACGTGCGCGTTTTCGTCTCGCTGGCCCGCTCAGGCGCATACATCTGCGGCGACCGGCGTGTCTCGCCGAAGGAGCGAAGCCAGTGGCGCGTCACGTTCAAGCGTCTGGCGAGCCAGACGCTGTCGGTGCTGGCCGTCGACCAAGCGGCGGCCACCGCGTTGGAACTGCTGATCGACCTCGCGTGCGAAACCCGCCGCTACGACTACTTCAGGTCGGACGATCCGATGGAGGCGGCACGATTCGTCGTGTCGGACGCGGTGGAACGACTGTGGGATCGCCTGCGCCACGCCCATGGCTTCGTCCGGTTCGCGGCGCTGGCCGCACCCCAACTTGTCCGGTGGGAATCCCAGTACGGCTGGACACGCGGTGGCTGGGGCTCGATCGCCCAGAAAGAGGACAGCCTCGCCAGCGTCCTGGGCCGCGGGCTGGAAGCGCCGGACATGTGGGTGACCTTCGCCGACCACTACCTCGACGCACTCGATCATGCCGGTGGCATGGGGGATTTCGAACGCGGTCAGCGGACCGGGGACCTGGCCGAGTGGCACGGTCTGCTGCTGGACCGGCTGCCCGACTATGACGCCGACGACCGGTTGGACAAGCTGGCCCAGCATCCCGCCCTCGGTGGACCAGAGCTGACGTTCTTCCAAGCACAGCTGGCTCGTCAGCGTGGCGAACTCGATCGCGCTCGCCAGCTTGTGCGCGAGTGCCTCACTCGGCTTCCCGGCCATCGCGCCTTCCAACAGGTCGCGATCGAGATCGACGCTCCCCTCCCGGAACGCGCCCGGGAGATCATTGAGTCGGATCTTCGCGCGGAACTGGTGGAGCACTGATTTCACGACGAGCCAAGGACTCGCCGCGGTAGGGTGGTGCGCCAGGAGGCTGTGGGCGACCGACCACCATCGCGTTGATGGTGGTACGGGCAGACGACTCCGCTGAATCGCCTGGCCAGTCGGTCCTACCCGCATCTTTGTCGTGGCTCGTGCGCCGGCTGGCCGACGTCCGTCGCGGCGATCGTCGCTGGCCGCTCACCTTCGATGACCTGCCTCTCCTGGGCACCGTCATGCCGACCCGCTGCCCAAACTGCCAGGCGCCCGCGCCCCCGGTGCGGCCAATACCCGCCTCGGCTGCACCACGTGCCTGCCTGCTGCGCCACCCATGCAGCCAACCCCGCCACACCCCAATCCTCGGTGGCCCGAAAACCGCCAGTGCCCCAGAAGGCAGCGGTACGAACAGCGTCTCCCCGTCCCAGGTACGACTCCCGCACCGAGCGCGACCGAACCCGGCGCTCAGCACCGGCCGAGCAGGCGCATCGTGCCCCTGCCGGCCCCGCGCGGACACACGTCGCCAAACGGCCCGTCCCGATGGTGGCGACTGCCCGACTCCGACGACGTCCTGACCCGCTTCAGCCCCACCACCCTCGCCGCTGCGGTGGGCCGGGCCATCCGATACTGGTCCGGCGCACCCCGGACCACCTGTCCCGGCGCGGCCAAAGCCTTCCATGCAGACGAGGCAGCCGTCCGCAAAGTCACTCCGATCCTGCAGGAACAGCTCCAGCTCAGCTCGACCCGCGACTGGTGATCCTGCTCAGGCGGTCGCGCCACCACCGCCCGCCTCGGCGGCCAGGTGGTGCGCAGCGTCAAGGAGGTCGAGGTAACCCTCCGTGACCTCCCAGAGGTGATGCTCGGGGTAGCGGCCGCCCCCTCGATGCTCGTGACGCCAGTCACGCTCCCAATACGCCTCGTGGACGGCACGGAGTCGAACCAGCGCATGGTCGAGTTCCACCTTGGTGCGTCGCCGCAGTTCCGTCGGGCTCGCCGTCACCCTCGACAGTTCCGTGAACCGACGGTCGCGCAGCGCATTCAGCACGACTTCGTCGGTCCCGTCGAGCGACCAGAACCGAACCGGATCGCGGATAACGTGGTTCCACACCGGCTCGTGCCGGGAACGCCCACCAATACGCGAGGCCGCCCTTGTCCAGCCGCAGGCTGTCCAGCAGCCACGCTGTGCCCGGCGGTTGCGAGCACCAGGGCACTTCCTCCGGCGGCAGGTCAAGCGCGAACGCGACCTGAAGAGACTCGATGGGATCAACACCGTCGAGAACGTCACCGAAGACGTAGGCCTCCTGTAGGAACGGCCTCTCGATCGGCAGGCGCGTCGTCCACTGGCATGCATCGGCCAACAGGCGCAGCTTTTCGACGGCTCGGCGGTAGCGCATGGTCCCATCGTCCCTCGCGCGGCCAGTCGCTCGGCGATGCCATGGCCACGCCGAGGTTCGACGCGGCAACCAGGCCGCTTCGGCAAGCGGCCAGGGTTGGTGAGCGGGTACCAGGACCATCTGATCACACGGCAACTGGCTTTCCGTAAGGTTTGCGCATGCCATCCCGTACTGGAGGACGCACACTGGATTCCTCGCCGGCGCGATTGGCGTCGGCGGCCCGGAGCTGTCCGGTCCTCACCGACGCGCGGACGCTGGCCGAATGGGTCGGGACCGGTCGGCCGGTGACCACCCGTGGAGTGCTCAAGCCCGCCGCCGCCGTCGAGGCATGTGACGTGCTCGGCATTGAGCTGCCCACGCGCAGGCCCCGCAGCGCGCTGGACATCGATGAGCTGATGATGGCGTGGGCGGTCGCGTCGACGGCCGGGTTCGTCGAGGTGGACCGTGGCCGGGCGACGGCCGACGCGGCCCTGAGGGCCTGGACCGACGCGACCGCGGACGCCGTGCTGGCCGTCTGGACCCGGTGCGTGCTGGAGTTTTTCGGGCTGGCCGGCGAGTCGAACGAGCCCGATCCGGAGACGCTGGGCGTGTTGGTCGTCCTGCACGAGCGGGGTGGCGCGGTTTCGCTGGATGACCTGGACGCGGGCATCGCGGACGTTCTCGGCGATGCCACCCCGGGCTGTTCCTGCCCGTCCTGCACGTCGGCGACCACGACTGGGCCGGGCATGGTCGGCCTTCCCGATGAGCTGTACGGCATGACCGGCGTCGATGGCGATGAGATCGTCGAGATCGTCGAAGCCCTTGGCGAGTTCGGCATCGCCGTCCTGCGCGGCGAGGGCGCCGAGTTGACCCCGCTGGGTCGCTGGTTCACCGACTTCCTGTTCCGCCAGAACGCCCCGGCGCCCGACGCCGACGCGGCCACGCTGGTGGACGCGGTGGTGGGACTGCCGAACCGGATCGCCGTGCTGATGGCCCGTCCATGGCTGGCCGCCCGCCCGCCGATCGCGGCCGCCCGCGAGCTGATCGCCACCGGCGAACCCGCCTCGGGGCAGCAGCGGCTCACCGCCCTTGCCCTGGCCCGCGAGTGCGGTCCGGACGCGGCACCCGCCTGGCGGGAGTGGGCGGCCACAGACGGGTTCGGCGCCTACGCGCGGGTCTGGCTGGCCGAGCAGACCGGCACCGAGCCGGCCGAGACCGACACGGCGTGGATCACCGTGGACGCACTGGACATCATGCTGGGCGCGCTGCCACCCGACCTGCCCCTGCACCTGATGTCCGGTCTGTTCCAAGCTCAGGCGGGCGCCGAACTGGCCGAGATCCTGCCGCTGCTTGCCAACTGTGGCCATCCGGCCGCGTCCCGCCTGATCACCTTGTTGACCGGCCGACCGGTGGGCGCGCCCGTGGTGCCCGCCCGGACTCCCGTGCTGCGCCCGGCCACCGCGGCGCGACCCGGCGCCCGCTACCAGATCAAGGTCGCCCTGCGCGGAGTGACGAAACCGCCGGTGTGGCGGCGCCTGGAGGTGCCGGCCGATCTTGACCTCGGCCAACTCCACGCGGTGATCCAGGCCGCGATGGGCTGGCAGGACTGCCACCTGCACGTGTTCTCCGCCGGCGGTGCCGACTACGGGCGGCCCGACCCGGAACTCGGCCACACCGACGAGCGGGCGGTCCGCCCGTCCCAGCTGCTGGCCGCCGTCGGCGACCGGCTGCTCTACACCTACGACTTCGGCGACGGCTGGGAACACGACATCACCCTGGAGAAGATCCTGCCCGCCGACGCCGGAGCGGCCGGTGCGACCTGCACCGCCGGCCGAGGGGCGTGCCCGCCGGAGGACTGCGGCGGCGTGTGGGGCTACCAGGAGCTGAAGGCAACACTGGCCGACCCGAATGCCGACGAGCACGAGAGCATGCTCGACTGGCTGGGCCTGGCCTCCTCCGGTGACTTCGACCCACGCAGGTTCTCCACCGAGGACGCCAATCACCGCCTCGACCGCTCCACTCGGCAACACCTGCGGAGCGTGCGCTGACCCGGTCCGAGGACAGCGCCGCTGCACGCGGTGCGAGTCGGTCGCCGTCCGACGCCACGCTCGGTGTCCAGCACCGGCCTCCAGACCGTTTCCAGGCCGTCCCAGCACAAGAATCATGGCCCGTCAGCAGTCGGCCGGCGGGCCATCGCGCGGTCGAAGCCCGGCGCCACCCGCCGGACCGCTCGCGCGGATCGGCGAACACTTGGGCGTCGACCCCGGCCACCATCCTGAACCGGCTTCGGAGACGTGGCGTCCGCACCCGCGACACACACGGACAACCTTGGTCTTGACGTACTGACGACCACAGTCACCGGTGCACCATCGAAACACGGCAAGATCAACCAACGGCGCGTCCGGCTTTACGCGCAGTGATCGGTGATCATCAGCAGCCGCGAGGAGTTCTTCGATGTTCTCCCGGAACGCGCCCGGGAGAACATCGAGCCGGAGCGGTACACCCAACCGGCCAGGTCCTGCCTTCAGGACGGCCAGGGACACGCCGCGATCGGGCGGGGCATCAGGAGGGCGTGGGCGACTGACTATAGTCGGGCCGATGGTGGTACGGGTACACGACTCCGCTGAATCGCCTGGCCAATCGGTCCTGCCCGAAGCTTTGTTGCGGCTCGTGGGCCGGCTGGCCGCCGCTCCAGCCGCGGACTCGGGGGCCTCGGCGCTGGTGGATCAGGCGGTGGCGGTACTGCGCCGGCCCGGGTTCGACACACTGCTGTCCCTGCCGCAGCTGGCCTTCGAGCCTTTCGACTACCAGCGTGAAACCGCCGCCACGGTGTTACGCCGGATGCGCGGCCGCGCCATCCTGGCCGACGAGGTCGGGCTGGGCAAGACCATCGAAGCCGGGTTGATCGCCTCCGAACTACGGTTGCGGGGGCTGGCCGGCCGGACCCTGGTGATCACCCCGGCGGGTCTGGTCGAGCAGTGGCGGGACGAACTGGAACGCAAGTTCGGCCTGCCGACCATGATCCTGTCCGGCAAGGACCGTGTCCCCACCGCACGCGGGAACCAGCCAGTGCTGTTGGCCTCGCTGGCCGGGGCCCGCCGCGACCCGCTGAAAACCGAACTCACCGGCGCCGGCTGGGATCTGGTGATCGCCGACGAGGCGCACCGGCTGCGCGTCGCGCGCAGCGCGTCGGGCAAGCTGATCCGGGCGTTGACCGCCCGGTTCCTGCTGTTGCTGACCGCCACTCCGGTGGAGAACCGGCTGCAGGATTTGTACGAGATGATCTCCCTGGTGTCACCTGGCCTGTTGGGCACGCCGGCTCAGTTCCGCGCCCGCCACACCACTACGGGCGGGGACCTGAGTCAGCCCCGTAACCTGACCGAACTGCGGGCCAGGACCCGTCAGGTGATGGTGCGCCACCGGCGCAGCGAGGTGGCGCTGCGGCTGCCGCAACGCCTCGCCGAGACGGTCGTCGTCACCCCGGACACCGACGAACACGGCTTCTACGCCGAACTGGCCGGGCGGGTCCGGGTGGAGGCCAAGGAAGCGCCCGCCGCCCGCCGCCTCGCGCTGCGCTCGGTTGCCCGCCTGGCCGGCTCCCTTCCGGCGGCGGCCGCGCCGACCCTGGCCAAGCTCGGCTGGGCCGACCTGGCCACCGTCGCCCAGGCGATCACCAACCCGGCCAAGGTACGGCGGCTGGTGGCCACGCTGGCCGATCACGTGGGACGCGGCGAGAAGGTGCTGGTGTTCACCGCCTTCCGCCACACCCTTGACACCGTGGCCGCGGCGGTCCGCGCTGCCGGCATCAACACCGCCGTGTATCACGGCAGCCTGCCCCGCGCCGAGAAGGAACGCGTCATCGGTGCGTTCGCCGACGACGTTCCGGTGCTGCTGTCCACCGAATCCGCCGGCGAGGGACGCAACCTCCAATTCTGCCACGTCATGGTCAATCTCGACCTGCCGTGGAACCCGATGCAGATCGAACAGCGCCTCGGCCGGCTGCACCGGGTCGGGCAAACCCACGACGTACTGCTGACCAACCTGGTCTGCCGGGGTACCATCGAGGAACGGATTCTGCACGTCCTGGAAACCAAGATCAACATGTTTGAGTTGGTGGTCGGGGAACTCGACATGATCCTCGGCCGCATCGACGACGATTTCGATTTCGAGCAGGCCGTGTTCGACGCCTTCACCACCACCGAGAGCGACGCCGGCTTCGCCCGCCGTATGGACGCCATCGGCGAGGAACTGGCCGCGGCACGCACCACCCATCTCACCGAACGGCGCACCGTCGACGCCCTGGTCGGAACGGACGACAACGCATGAGCCTCGCCCGCCGTAGCCCCGCTTTCACGTTCTGGCTGGACTACCTGGACGCTCGCGGCGGTTTGTGGGAGCAGTCCGGCGACACCGTCCTGGCGGTGCTGCCCGACCAGTTGGCCGCCACCCACGACCTGCCGGAATCGGCGCTGATCACCGACGATCCGGATATCGCCCGCGAGGACGGCGCGTTGTTCCTGGGCGCGGGGCACCCTGAGATCGACAAGGCCGCGGAGGCCATCGTCGGCGAAGGGGACGTCGCGGTCGTTACCATGGCCCACTCGGCGAAGCCGATGTCCACCGAGGACGTCCTTGCCCGGGTGCGCGACCAGGTCCCGATCGAACACGGCCGGATCGATGCCACCGCCACACCGATCCGTACCCACCGCCCGGTTCTGCGGCTCGGGGCGCTGGTCAGCCACACCGTCTCCGCCGAGGAGACGTTCACCGAAGTGGCCGAGTGCCTGGTGGACGGGGCCTCGCGTGTCGCCTTGCCGGAGGACGCCGCAGCGCGCGTGCGGAATGCCGCGGCCGCCGCGAACGGCGAACCCGGCCGCAAGCCGCGGACCACCGATCTGGTTCCGGCGCTGGCCGCCGCCCACCAACTCCTCGACGAGGCCGCCGCGGTCCGCGGCCAGGCTCTGGCCGCCGGGGCCGACGCCGAGCGGGCAGAGGAGATCGCTCGGGCCACCGACTACTACGCCGCCGCCCTCGCCGCCATCGACAAGCGCCGCACCGACGCCGACCAGCGCCGTACCGCACTGCTCGACTCCCGCGCCCAGGCCACCCTGGCCGAGCGCGACCGGCGGCTGGCCGAGATCACCGAGAAGTACCGCCACGGCCACGCGCTGCGCCCGTACCGGCTACAACTGATCGACGTCCCGGCGTGGCGGCTGGCCACCGACGTCCGCCGTGGCGACCGCCGCTGGCCAGTCGCCTTCGACTACCTGCCGCTCCTCGGCGCCGTCGCCCCGACCCGCTGCCCGAACTGCCAGGCACACGTCCCGCTGGTCGCGGCCAAGACACATCTTGGCTGCGCCACCTGCCTGCCGGCCGCGACACCCACACCGCCGACCCCCATCACCCCCGCGTCCTCGGCGGCCGGAAAACCACCGGCCACCCAGAAGGCGCCGCCGCGACCGGCGTCTCCACCTCCCGGCAGGGCTCCCGCGCCAACCACCGACCGAGCCCGGCGCCCACCGCAAGTCGAACGCCAGCATCGTGCCCCGGTCGCCCGGACCGCGCGGACGCCGGTCGCCGAACCGGTCAGGCCCGCGCTGCCCGGCAAGGCCGAGGAACGCAAGGTCGTCAACTTCTGGAACCAGGTCGGCGCCGGAGAACATCGCAGGCTCGGCCGACTGGTCGCGCCGGACTCCCCGCTGGCCGCGCTCGTCCGGCTCTACGGCGCCGCCGGCCCGCTCTACGGCATCGGCGTCCCCGCGGGCGTCACGCCGACGGGGTTCACCTGCGGCAACTACGACCAGCCGGTCGCCGGTGAGCGCGGCGGCACCGCCGGTGTCCTGGAGGCCCGCCGCAACGAGTACCCGTACCTGCTGCTGTGGTCACCCGACCGGTTGCTGGACGAAATCTTCCCCTACTCCGCCCCCTGGCATCTGGGCCGTGCGACTTGGTTCTGTCAGCCACCGAAGGTCGCACCGGCCCCGCGAATCGACCTTGATCCGGTGGCCGCGCTCCTGCTCACCAACACCACTGCCCACCATGGCCTGACCTTCACCGCCCGCGCCCTGGCCGCCTGGTGGCGACTGCCCAACTCCGACGACCTCCTGACCCGATTCGACCCCGCCGCACTCGCCGCCGCCGTGGACCGGGCCATCCGATACTGGTCCGGCGCACCGCAGGCCACCTATCCCGAGGCGGCCAAAGCCTTCCACGCAGACGAGGCAGCCGTCCGCAAAGTCAACCCTGTCTTGCAGAAACAACTCCAGCTCAGCTCGACCCGCAACTGGTGATCCGAGCGTCGACGCGGCCGTGGAACATCGCCCGTGCCAGCCGTGACCCCACCGCGCCCGCTCGTGGTGAAATGACTGCCGATGGACTTCGACGAACTCGACCTGCTGCGCCGTGGCGACCCGGCGTGGAAACTGCCGCGGGCCGACAACGCGCCACTCGTGCTGTCTTTCCTGAGCAAGGTGTTCGTCGAGGACAACATCCGCGCCATCTCCGCCGCCGAGCTGATCAGTCGGCTGGACGACGAGCGGCTCAGCGAGGGCACGTTTCCCAAGCCGGCCAGGGCCTACCGCGAGGACTGGCCGACGCCGGCGAACGGCTGGCTGCGCAAGTACTACCCGCCCGGTTCCGACCGACAACAAGCACAAACCACAGGATCAACCCAGGTGTGGCTAGCAAAGGTGCAGGTCAGCGCATCGGCTGCCCGAGGTCGAAGCACTACCTGGGTGCGCCGGTCAAGGCCCGCCAGTCCTGGACTGGCGGGCCTTCGCGCGTGGAGGACCGGGGTGGGGCATGTATCCGCAGAATGAAGCGGAACTGCGCAAAGAAGGCCGTCGCGGTCGGCGAAGCAGCCCTGTCCAAGGCCGGGTACGTGACGGCAGTCGACGCTTCTCGCGACAGACCGGCTGGCCCACACCGACGCGTGCTGCGATGGCGGAGAGGGCAGGCTCTACCTGGAACGGGTTGGTGGCGTGCGCCACCGCAACTCCTCCGGGCCCGCCTTGAGCCTCGGTAGGTCCCTGAACCGGCGTTCCCGCAGCGCGTCGTGCATGGCCTCGTCGGGCCCTTCCAGGGGCCAGAATCGCACGCGCGAACACCACTTCGACCAAGTCGAGCGGGTCGGTGCCGTCGAGGACTTCGCCGAAAAACACAGGCCTCCCGCAGGAACGCCTCCTCGACCGGCAAATGCGTCACGCGCTGGCATTCGTCGGCCAGGATTCGGAGCTTGTCGACAGCCCGGTGGTAGCGCATCATCACTGGCGATCGCGCGTGTGCGCTGAGAAGACCCGCTAGTCAGACGTGGTCAGTATCTTGAGATCGATTCCGGCGCGTTCGAAACGGCCCCGCGGGTCGTCGAGCAGTTTGCGCCGCTCGAGATCCATGAGCCCCAGGGTGCACCTGATTTCGGCGGACAGCGTTCCGTCGAGCTTGAAGATCTCGTTCGTGACGTGGAAGATCTTGCCGTCGCCGAATTCGATTTCGCAGGTGACCTCCACGACGTCCCCGGCCCGGAGTTCACGCCGGTACACGATGTGCGACTCGAGCAGTACCACGGCGAGATTCTCGGCACGCAGGCCGTCGCGGTCCCCCGCTGCCTTCTCCATCGCCTCGAGCCGGGCGACCTCGGCGTAGGAGTGGTAGACCGCGTGGTTGACGTGACCCAGTGAGTCGAGTTCGTAGTGCCGGACCTTGATCTGGGTACGGAACGGTTCGCGTTCAGTCACCCCATCACTCTAGGCATGATCAGGCTTCGTAAAAGATGCGCTCCACCACAGCGTTGGCGCGACGGGTCGTGCGGCGGTAGGCGTCCAGGAACTCGCCGGGATCGTCGTCGGCGGTGTACCCGAGGACCCGGGCGACGGCGGCGAGGTCCCGCCCGGAACCCGGGACCTGGTCGGCCGCCTTGCCCCGCACCAGCATGGTCGCGTTGCGCACGTGGGTGGCGAGCAGCCACGCCTCGGTCAGCGCCGCGGCATCCGCCGGGTCGACAAGGCCGCCGCCCGCGAGCGCCTCCAACGCGGCCGGGGTGGCGGTCGTCCGTAGCGCCGGCACGCGATACGCGTGGCGTAACTGGAGCAACTGCACGGTCCACTCGACGTCGGCGAGCCCACCCCGGCCGAGCTTCGTGTGCAGTGTCGCGTCGGCGCCCTTCGGCATTCGCTCGGACTGCACCCTCGCCTTCATCCGGCGAACTTCCCGCGTCCGGGCCGCGTCCAGGCCGCCCTCCGGATAGCGGATCGGATCTATGGCGGCGATGAAACGGTCGCCAAGCTCGTCGTCCCCGGCGATGAAGCGCGCGCGAAGCAGGGCCTGGGCCTCCCACACCTGGCTCCATCGAGCGTAGTAGGCGCGATAGGAGTCCAGCGTGCGCACGAGCGGACCGCCGCGCCCCTCCGGCCGGAGGTCGGCATCGACATGAAGCGGCGGGTCGGCGCTCGGCGCACCAAGCAACTTACGGACGGTCTCAGCGACGCCCGACGCGAACTTCACCGCCTCTTCGTCCGTGGCGCCGTTGTTGGGCTCACAGACGAAAAGGACATCCGCATCGGAGCCGTAGCCGAGTTCCGCGCCGCCCAGCCTGCCCATCCCGATCACCGCGATCCGTGCGGGTTCCCGGCCCAATTCGGCCTGCAGCCTCCGCCGCGTCGCGGCGAGGGTGCTCTGGAGCACCGCCACCCAAACCCGCGACAGCGCCGCGCAAACCGCCTGCACATCCAGCAAACCGAGCAGATCGGCGGCGGCCACTCGCAACATCTCATGGCGGCGCAGGGAACGAGCGGCCGCCACGGCCGCCTTGAGCCCCGGCTGACGGCGGACCGTGGCGCGGAGGGACTTCGAGACCTCCACCGGCTCGCGGCCCGCCAGGCGAGCCGGATCGGCCAGCAGCTGGAGGACTTCCGGTGCCCGCACCAGCAGGTCGGGTACGAGCTTGGACGTACCGAGCAGGCAAGCGAGACGTTCGACGACGGCACCTTCGTCACGGAGCACGCGCAGGTACCAAGGTGTGTCTTCGAGGGCTTCCGAGACCTTGCGGTAGGCGAGCAGAGCTCCGTCGGGGTCCGGTGTGTCGGCGAACAGGTCGAGCAACACCGGGAGCAACGCGTGCTGAATCGACGCGCGGCGCGAGACTCCCGCCGTGAGCGCCTTGATGTGCTGCAAAGCGCCGTCCGGGGCGGCGTAGCCCAGCGCGGCCAATCTGCGAGCCGCCTGCTTGGTCGTCAGGCGCAAGGCCTCGGTCGGCACACCGGCCACCGCCTGCAGCAGCGGCCGGTAGAACAGTTTCTCGTGCAGCCGCCGGATACGCTGGGCGTGCCGTCGGAACTCCGCGACGAGGACGTCACCTTCACCACGATCGCGCTCGGGACGGATGCCGATCGCGCGGGCCAGCACGCGGAGCTCCGCCGCTTGCGATGTTTCGGGGAACAGATGGGTCCGCCTCAGCCGCCTCAGCTGCAAACGGTGCTCGATGGTGCGCAGGAACTCATAGGACGTCTCGAGTTCCGCGGCGTCGGCCCGGCCGACGTAGCCGCCGGCCCCGAGCGCGACCAAACCCTCCATAGTGGACGGTGACCGCAGTTCGGGGTCGGCCCGCCCGTGCACCAGTTGTAGCAACTGCACCGCGAACTCGACGTCCCGGAGCCCACCACGGCCCAGTTTGAGTTCACGGTCCGCCAGTTCGGCGGGCACGTGGCCCTCGACCCGGCGCCGCATCTGCTGCACCTCGGCAACGAAGTTCTCGCGTTCGGCGGCCGACCATACGAGCGAGTCGACCATGTCCATGTACTGGCTGCCGAGCCCGGTGTCCCCGGCCACCGGGCGTGCCTTCAGCAGCGCCTGGAACTCCCAGGTGTGGGCCCATTTCCGGTAGTACGCCGTATGTCCCTCGAGCGTCCGAACCAGGGCACCGGACCTGCCCTCGGGGCGGAGGGCGGCGTCGACCTCGAAACAGGAGTTCCCGGCCACCCGCATCATCGTCCTGGCGATCCTGGTCGCCAGCTGGAGATCGCCTTCGCCGACGAAGATGACGTCGACGTCGCTGACGTAGTTCAACTCGCGGCCGCCGCATTTGCCCATGGCGATCACGGCCAGGCGGGCCTGGTCCGCGCCCGGCTGACCTGCCTCCGCTCGAGCCACGGCCAGCCCGGTGATAAGCCCGGCATCGGCAAGCGCGGTGAGCCGCCCGGTGATTTCCGCGTAGGACGGGCGGCCGAGCTGTGCTTCCACCAGGTGTCCAAGATCCGCGGCGGCGATCTCCAGCAGGAGGCACCGGTACGCGGTTCGGAGCGCTTGCTCGGCGTCGGTGTTCTTGAGGGTCCCTCCGCAGCCCTGCACGGCTTTCAGCAGGATCTTCGAATAGGACTCGGTCTCGGCGCCCTCTTCCGCCGCGAGCCGCCGCCATTCGCCGGGCGCGCTGGCCAGGAGGTCCGCGAGCGCGGTTGACGTACCGAGAACGCTGATCAGGCGGCCCCGGAGCAACAGGTTGTCGCGCAGTCCCACCGCCAGCTCGTCCCAGCCGGCGGGGTTGGCTTCACGTATGCGTTCCAGGCCCCGCAGCGCCAGGTCTGGATCCGCCGAACGGGAGAGTGCTGCAAGGATGCCGATACTCTCCTCGTCGGGCCCCGCCTCGCTCCACCAGCCCGCCGCGCGCAGCTGCTCCCCGGCACGGGCATCGGTGAAGCCATACCGTGCGGGGGAAGCCGCTTCTCGTGCTAGCTCAGCCATCAGCCTCCACCGTAGCCTGCCCACGCCGTTGGCTTTACAACTCCGTGAGGGGAAGCGACGGCGGCTGGGAAGAGGCAGCGGCGAGGGTGCCCGCGCACAGGTTGACGAACCGGATGACGAACGGCCGCCAGGCTTCGGCCAGGTCATTGTGAGCCGTGGTCAGGGTCTCCGTGGTGAAGGCGTCCTGGCGGGCAGTGGCGACCAGGGCCGGGGCCTGCGCGGCCCACGACTGGACGACCTCCACCGAGGTTTCGATGTGGAACTGGAGGCCGTAGGCATAGCGGCCGAGACGAAAGGCCTGGTGCGGATAGCGGGGAGCGGACGCGAGCAAGACCGCGCCGGGCGGCAGGGCCGTGATCACGTCTTCGTGGAACTGCATGACATCCGGCATGAGGGGTAGTTCCGCGAACAGCGGATCGGTCCAGGCGGCGTCCTTTTTGGAAACCAGGCCGGCACCGACTTCCGGACCGGCGTCTCCACGAGCGACCCGGCCGCCGGTCGCGACGGCCAGGAGCTGGCCGCCGAGGCAGATACCGAGCGTGGGCACTCCCTTGCGCGTGGTCTTGGCGAGCAAGGACCGGACCTCGGCCAGCCAGGGGTGCGTCTGGTCGTCTTCGGCGTTCATGCCGCCGCCGAGGCAGATCACTCCCTGGTAGCCATCGATGTCGCCGGGCATCTGGTCTCCCGGAGGCAGCCGGACGTCGAGTTCCGCGCCGGCCTCGGTGAGCCAGTCGCCGAGCGGGCCGAGGGGGGCGGTTTCGTCGGGCTGGATGATCAGCAGGCACGGAGTGCTCACTGGGCCAGGATACGGGTGCACGACAAAAAGGCCGCGGGGCTTCGGGAGAAAGTTGCTCTCGACCGAAGCCTCGCGGCTCTTTTTTTGGTTGTGTTCGGTGGTGTCCTAGTCTCCCACACCCTGGCGGGTGCAGTACCATCGGCGCTGGTGGGCTTAGCTTCCGGGTTCGGGATGGGACCGGGCGTTTCCCGCACCGCCATGACCACCGAAACTCTGTGAAACAACCTTTCC
>NZ_DATELF010000156.1:0-21505 GCF_035276945.1 Amycolatopsis sp.
TTCCATCGTCACCGGCTGCGCGCCCGTGACCGCCATGACCCTTCCCTGACCGGTCCGCGCTCCCTGGGTCTCCCGCCCCCGCCCGGGTCGAGCGCGGGCCACCCCATCCCCCGCCCGACGTGAGGGTCGAACTTGGCGACAGTGTCCTCATGCTGTTCGATGCCAAGCCGGGCTGGCCACCCACCCCCGCTCACCTGCGGGTCTATGTCGCCGACGTGGCCACGACCGTTGAGCATGCTCTTGCGGCCGGAGCGCATGTGGTTACCCACCCGACACTGCTCGCATTCGGCGAGCGCGCGCCCGCGTCCGCGACCCGCAAGGGCACCTGTGGTGGTTGCACGAGTGGGTCGAGGACGTCTCGCCCGACGAGTTGGGCACGCGCTTCGCCTGCCCCGCCGTTCTGGACGCGATGGCCCATGTCCAGCGCACCCTCCGGGAGGAACTGGAGAGTGCCAGCACGGATCGGCAGTAGTTACTCCGCCCGAGCGTGTTATCCGTCAGACCGACCCTGAATGGGCACACCGTGAGCGCGACGGAACAAGCGCGGAAGTCGCCGGACAACAGATCGCGAGTGACGCTGGAGAAACGCGTGCGATCTGCCAACACACACTCCGGCGCGTTTCCTCAGGGAATTCTTCTCAGGAAATTTCTGGGTTCTGCCACAGGATTTTCCCAGCTACGCCCAAGATCCTGGGCCTATGAGCGAGAACGACGTCCGGCCCACCGGGTACCAGCCACGGAGCTATCCGTACTACGCCCCGCCGGTGCTCGCCCCAGCGTCGGCGCCCCCGAAGGGCCGCCCCGGCGCCCGGCTGGTGACCGTCACCGCCATCGTCGCCGCGCTGGTCGGGGGCGCGAGCGGGGCCACGATCGCGACCCTGGACAGCGGTTCACCCACCGGCACCACGGCCTCCCCCACCACGGCCACCGTCGCCGGCAACACGAGCACCGACGTCAGCGCGGTCGCGGCGAAGGTGCTGCCCAGCGTCGTTCAGGTGAACGTCACCACCCGCCAGGGCGCGGCCATCGGCTCCGGCGTCATCCTGACCTCCGACGGCAAGATCCTCACCAACGCCCACGTCGTCGAGGGCGCCACCGCGGTGACGGTCGCCCTCTCGGATGGCACGAAGTACCAGGCCGACGTGCTCGGCGCCGACTCGACCGCCGACATCGCCGTCATACAGGCACAGAACGCCAGCGGGCTCACCGCCGCGACGCTCGGCGACTCCAGCCGGCTCAAGGTGGGCCAGCAGGTCGTCGCCATCGGCTCGCCCGCCGGCCTGCAGAACACCGTGACCTCCGGGATCGTGAGCGCGCTCAACCGGAAACTGTCCGACATCTCGGGCGGGCAGCCCGCACCCTTCGGCCAGACAAGTCACCGGACCGGGTCCTCGCCCAGCTACACCGCCATCCAGACCGATACCGCCATCAACCAGGGCAACTCGGGCGGCGCTCTGGTCGACCTGTCCGGCCAGGTGATCGGGATCAACTCGGCGATGTACAGCCCATCCGGCGGATCCGTCGGCATCGGCTTCGCCATCCCGGTCAACGACGCCAAGACGATCGTCGACCAGATCACCGGCTGACAGTGCGGGAACGGCCGGGTGGAACGGGCCGCGACGGGGGCGGCCCGTTCCACCCGGCCCCGAAGGTCGGACCTTCGCCCCTGGTCGCGGCGCCAGGCGTTAGGGTCGTCCGGTGACCGATCGTCTTGTCTGGATCGACTGTGAGATGACGGGGCTCGACCTCGCCAAGGACGCCCTGATCGAAATCGCCGCGCTGGTGACCGACGCCGACCTCAACGTGCTCGGCAACGGCCTCGACCTCGTCATCCACGCCGGCGACGACGTACTGGCCGGTATGCCCGACGTCGTCCGCGAGATGCACACCCGGTCCGGACTCACCGAAGAGGTCCGCCGATCCACCATCACCCTCGCGGAAGCCGAGCGCAAGGTCCTCGACTACATCCGCGAACACGTGCCCGACCCGGGCGGCGCCCCCCTCGCCGGCAACTCGATCGCCACCGACCGCGGCTTCATCGCCCGCGACATGCCCACCCTCGACGCCCACCTGCACTACCGTATGGTCGACGTGTCCTCCATCAAGGAACTCGTCCGCCGCTGGTACCCCCGCATCTACTACGCCAAGCCCGAGAAGGGCCTCACCCACCGCGCGCTCGCCGACATCAAGGAGTCCATCGGCGAACTCGACTACTACCGTCGGACCGCCTTCGTGCCCATGCCCGGACCGACCAGCGAGGAAGCCCGCGCCGCCGCTCTCGAAGTGCGACAACGGCACAGCGCATAACCCGTTTCCAAGCCGCCGGGACGGCACGCTACGATATGCGGGCCGAGGTCGAGAGACGTCGCACGGTGGGTGTAGCTCAGCTGGTAGAGCACCTGGTTGTGGTCCAGGATGTCGCGGGTTCGAGTCCCGTCACTCACCCCACTGGGCCTGCCTGTTCGGTGTGCCACCTTCCCTGGGTTCGTCATAATGTTG
Source organism: Amycolatopsis sp. (assembly GCF_035276945.1). Lineage (GTDB taxonomy): Bacteria > Actinomycetota > Actinomycetes > Mycobacteriales > Pseudonocardiaceae > Amycolatopsis_E. The sequence goes on from NZ_DATELF010000156.1 coordinate 2,500, forward strand.
GGGGCCGAGCCCCCGCGCCCCCCACGGTGCGAGCTCCATCGCCTTGCGGGCGCGGGCACGATGGGGGCTGACCAGCGCCGATTTGGCATGGGACTGGCCAAAATCGGTTTGGCATGGGGCTGAGCGGCGCCGGTTTGGGGTGAGGACTGACCGATGCGGGTTAGAGTGGGGGCTGGACAGCATCAGGTTGGTGGCTTGTGTGATCGGGGTGGCGTTGTGAGTGGGTTGCGGGGGGACTGTTCTCGGTGTTTTGGGTTGTGTTGTGTGGTGTTGGGGTTTTCGAGGTCGGCGGATTTTCCCGTGGATAAGCCGGCGGGGACCGCGTGTCTCAATTTGGCCCAGGATTTTCGGTGTTCGGTTCATCGTGAGCTGCGGCCTCGGGGGTTTGTCGGGTGTACTGTTTATGATTGTTTCGGGGCGGGGCAGCGGGTTTCGCAGGATGTTTTCGGTGGGGTGGACTGGCGGTCCTCGCCGGACGTGGCCTCGGTGATGTTCCGGGTGTTTCCAGTGGTCCGGCAGTTGCATGAGCTGCTGTGGTACCTCGAGGAAGCCAGGCGGATCGCGGCGGCGGTCAGGTTTCGTGCCGAGGTCGCCGGCGTTCACGAAAAGGTGGAGCAGCTCGCCGGGTCGGCCGCCGAGGTGCTTGCCGGGATGGATGTGGGAGTGGTTTGGGGAGAAGTCAGCGAATTGCTGGGCCGGGTCAGCCGGGCCGCGCGGGGGAAAGGGCGTGAACTCCAGCGCGCCGACCTGGCGGGAAAGAAACTCCGGGGGACGGATCTTCGGCGGGCCAATTTGCGCGGGGCGTTTCTGATGGGCGCCGACCTGCGCGGGGCCGACCTGGGGCTGGCCGATCTGATCGGGGCCGATCTGCGGGGTGCGGACCTGCGCGGCACCAATCTGGCCACGAGTCTCTTTTTGACCCAGCCTCAGCTCGCGGCGGCCAAGGGCGACGACGCCACGAGGATGCCGACCTCACTGCACCGGCCCTCGCACTGGGGGCAGTGACTTCCCAGACTTCCCAGACTTCCCAGACACACCCGACACCGCCAGCCATTCGTCGGAGCAGTGCCGAGCTGTTCATCCGATGTGTTCGGCCAATCTGGGCCGTCTCCCCCATCGCGGTCGGCGGCGGCACGGTCACCGCGGCGCACGGCCGGCTCCCGGTACCGCCGCCCGCCGTGCTCGCGCGCTGCTGACCGGGGCGGGCGAAATTGCGTTTCACACTCGACAGGTAGCGCACTATAGGTCATATGTTCACGCGGACCGCGGACCGATGAGGATCACGGAGCGCGCATGTCGAAGAGGCTTACCGTCGTCGCGGGTATCGCCGCGTTGGTCATCTCGAACGGACTGGCAGCCAGTGCCGGCTTCCGCCCAGCGGCGACAAGCATGACTACCTGAGCCTGGCCCCCTACTGGTGGGCCAGCCAGCCGGTGAGCCCGGACAACCCGTGAGGCTGCCCGTCCGTGCAGCGGGACGGCCAGCGGAACCCGCTCGTCGACTCGATCCCCGACCACGAAGCGCGCAACGACGCGTTCGCGGCGATTCACCGGCTGTCGCTGGCCTGGTACCACACGGGCGATCGGTGGGTACGCCGAGCGGGCGGAACTCGACCTGCGCACGTGGTTCCTCGACGCGGCAACCAGGATGCACCCGAACCTCAACTACGCGCAGGCATTCCCTGCCAGGCGGACGGCCGAACATCCGGGGTCATCGAGTTCACCGAGGCACTGGCCGACGTGGTCGACGCGGCCGCCATCCTCGACGCGGGTGCGCCCGGCTGGCACCACAGCGATCACGACGGCATCGGCAAGTGGTTCGGCGACTTCCTGACCTGGCTGCGGACCAGTCCTGTCGGAACGGAGGGAGAGCGCGTCGACGAACAACCACGGCAGCTACTACGACATGCTGAGCGCCGCGCCGGCCGTCCACACCGGACGGACCCGGCTGGCCAGGGACATCGTGCGGCAAGCGGGTCCGAAGCACATCGCGGTGCGGATCAAGGTGGACGGCTCCCAAGCCACTCGAGTTGCCCCGCACCCGAAGCTGGCACTACGCGACCTTCAATTTGATCGCGCTGACCCGTTGATCGCCCTGACCCGGCTGACGCAGATCGGCAAGAACATCGGCGGGGACCTGTGATCCTACCGGTCACCGGACGGCGGCAGCCTGTTCGGCGCGGTGGACTTCCTGATCCCGGCGACGCTGGGCGCGTCGGCGTGGACCTAGCCGGAACTGAACTTCCAGCAGTGGGCGGCGAAGGACATCCTGCACGCCGCCGAAGCCGGTAACACGCGGGCGAGGGACGCGCTGCCCAAGGAGCCGAATCCGCCCGAAGGGGATCCATGGACCATCCGGCCCGCCGCGGAGCGGCTCGACCACATCGCGACCTGAGGCCGGGAGCCGTGCCCGGCCGGGCACTTTCCCGTTGCGGGACCGTAGAAGCGCCCACCACCTCGACGGACACGCTCCGCGTGACTCGCTCTAAACTGAGACGTGATTCCCGTCCACGACGTGAACCCGCTGCGCCGCACCCCGTGGGTCACGTACGCGCTGATCGTGACGAACGTGGTCGTGTTCCTGCGAATGCCCGCAGCCGCGCATTCGCTGATCGGCCAGACGACCCTGGGCCAGCTCTGCCAGCTTCAGGCGTTCATCGAGCGCTGGGGCGCCGTGCCCGTCGAACTGCTGCACGACCAGGCCCCGGCGCTGGTACCCACCGGGCAGGGGGTGGTGACCCAGCAGGGTGCCGGTTGCCTGCTCGGTACGCCGGGCTACCAGAAGTCGCCGCCACTGTCGGTGCTGACCTCGATGTTCCTGCACAACAGCTGGAGCCATCTGCTCGGCAACATGCTGTTCCTGGCGATCTTCGGCAACAACATCGAGGACCGCCTCGGCCGGATCCGCTTCCTGCTGTTCTACCTCGCGTGCGGTTACACGGCGGCCTACGGCTATGCCCTGACGAGCTCGAATTCGGCAGTCCCGTTGATCGGGGCGTCCGGCGCCATCGCCGGGGTGCTCGGCGCGTACCTGGTGATCTACCCGCGCGCGAGGGTGTGGGGCTTGATCCCTGTCCTGTTCTTCCTGCCGCTGCGCGTGCCCGCATGGCTCATGCTCGGGATGTGGTTCCTCCTGCAAGCCCTGTACGCCACCGGATACGGGACCGCGCAGGCCGGGTCGGTCGCCTACGCGGCGCATGTGATCGGTTTCGTTCTCGGGGCGCTGCTGGGTTTCACCATGCGGGGCAGAGCCGCGGTCCACTGAACTCACCTGAAGGGCCCGCGAGTTCGGCCAGGTCGTCGAGGTAAACCGGGTTCGGCGGGCTCCTGCCGAACGACCAGCCGCCAGTACGTGGGCGCGGCGAGCAGGTCCAGTGCCAGGCGCCCGCCGCGTTTTCGTGTCGTCCCACCGGCATGGCTTCGCGTAGCATCAACCCGACATGACAAGAGTGATTCGCGCGTTGTACGACGACGCAACGGTCACGGTTTACCAGGCCTATTCGCCGGAAATCGCGACCGCCGCACTGACCACCGGCACCCTCGTGCCTCCGTTCAAAGTGGACAGAATGACGTGGATCAAACCGTCGTTCCTCTGGATGATGTACCGGTCGGGCTGGGCGACCAAGCCCGGCCAGGAACGGGTGCTCGCGATCCGCGTCAAGCGCTCCGGGTTCGACTGGGCACTGCGGAACTCCTGCCTGTCCGCGTTCGATCCCGGGCACCACGAAAGCCCCGAAGAATGGCGGAGGCAGCTCGCCGAAAGTCCGGTCCGGATCCAATGGGATCCCGACAAGGACCTCCAGTTGTCCCCGCTTCACCAGCGAGCCATCCAGATCGGACTGGGCGGGGTCGCGGCCCGCAAGTACGTCGCAGAGTGGATCGTGTCGATCTCGGACCGGACCGAACTGGCGCATTCGGTGCACGCGATGGTGAAGGATGGCCGGGCATCGGAAGCCCTCGCGTTGCTGCCGAAGGAACGCGGGTACCGGGTCTCGGCCGGCATCGGAGGCCGGATCGGTCTGAATGCTCGTCCCACTTGATGCGAGGTCGGAGACAGTTCCGCGCGGACGTCTGATTTGCGCGCCCACCGGCGGGAGCATGCGGTCGGCGTTGACCGGTGGCACGAAGCTGGTGTGGTCCGTCTTCGTGTGTGTCGCGCCTTCCTCGGGAGCCTGCTGTGGTTCCTCATCGCGAAGTCGAACGCCGACCGCATCGGTGCTTGACGGCGGATGGGGAACTCACACGACGGGAACGTGGGACACGCGTGCGTCAGGCGGCTGAATCGTCCAGTTCCTTGCGCACCTTAGGCAGGCAGGACTTCGGCGCCCAGGAGTTCGATCGCGGTCATCACCCGGGAATGCGGCGCGCCGGCCCAGTCCATCCGCATCGCGTACCGGTCGGCGCCGACGGGCTTGCCGACGGAAATGAGCCGGTCGGCGATTTCGTTCGGGCTGCCGGCGAAGATCGGCTGGGCGCCACGGACGTACTCGTCGTATTCCGCGCGCGTGGGCACCGCCCAGCCGAGGGCTCGGGCGCCGTACTTCATGGTTTCCAGCCAGTAGGGGTAGAACGTCTCCTTGGCGTCCTGCGACTCTCAGGGCCGGACACGGGTCAGCCGCCATTGGCTGATCAGTTTGCCGTTGTTCTTCAACGTGAGTTCCAGACCGTTGATCTCGTACAGGTAGGTCTTGTTGCGTGCGGTGAAGCCGTTCGCGGTTTGGACCGCGTCGAGCGAGATGTGATTCTCGGAGTTCACCTCGGCGCCGCTCACCTGGCCGTCGTAGTGGAGCTGACCGGTGCGGTCCCGGCACAGAGTCACCAGGTGCCGGTCGGTGCGGTACTGAGCGACCAGGACCGCGTCGTCGCCACTGCCCGGCAGCCATCGAGCGACTTCGGCCGGGCAGGCGGTCGGGCTCGGCACCGACGAGGGGTCCGGCTTCGAATCCCCGACGCTGGACAGCTGGCCGACAAGCTTGCTCAGCAAGGTGAACACGAAAATCGCCGCCACGGCACGCACGCCCAGCTTCACCAGCCGTCGGCGCGCCCTGGGTGTCATCGGCCGGTGCGCCGGACGCGACGGAGGCTCCCCGACCGGCGGACGCACCGCGGGCACTGGAGGCGCCGGTGGCGGGGGTGGTGGTGGCGGCGTGAGCCAGATCGTCGCCCGGTCGAGCGGCGCCGCGACGACGCCGCGCTCCGCCTCGACGCCTTCGGGAAGACTCGGTAATTCCGGTGTGGTCACGTCAGCTCTCGCTCCCGGAATCCTCGTCGCCCGCCGGCGGAGCAGCCTCGCCTTTCCTTTCCGGCTCGGACGGCGCCTTGCCCTCGATCACCCGGCCGCGCCCGGACCGTTTTTCGAGGCGATCGCGGATGCCGCCCTGTTTCCCCGGGATCGACAGGCCCTCCCCGGGAAAGAACTCGCTGAGGACCTGCTTCCGGACCTCCGCGGCATCGAAGTCCTCCGTGGTCTCGCCCATGAGGATCCGCAAAGCGTCCAGCTTCTCCCGGATCTCGGCCTCCCGGTCGTCACGCTCCCGGTCAAGCAGCGACATCGGGTTGCCGCCGTCGATCGACATGAGGTGGGCGAGCATTTCCTGCCTTCCGCCGCCGGCCACCGGACGCATGGCGTCACGGCGCATCTCCTGCACCCTGATCTCCCGCCGCGTGGTGACGATCTCAGCGATGTCCGCCGCGCTCACCGACACCGAGAACCCGCTCAGTTGAACCATGCGAGGCGAATAGGCGGAGCTGAGTCTCGCGGTGATCGCGGTCTCGGCGGCCGTGGGATGCATCGCGTCGAACCCAGACGCGACTTCGCGCACGATGCTCCCTATCGACGGGCTGAGCGCCGCTGTCATGTCCCACACCGCGTCACGCACGATCCGCACCGGGTCGACGACGCGACACGTCAGCCGGACTGTCACGGTGAACGGAAAAACCGCGTCGGAGCTGGGCGCGTCGCCGGTGAACGCGAGACCGCGGTTGGCCATGTCGACGCGGTACATCCGGCGGTAGTTCCCGGTCCGGGGGTCGGGTACCCGGCCCCCGGGCCAGACGACGAGTGGCTCTCCCGCGGACCGCTCGAGCACCAGCGCGGTGCCGATCGCGGGCGTCCGCAATCGCGAACCGATCCGGATCCGGCGCAGCTCGGCTTGTTCCAGAATGGGGTTGTAGGTTTGGTGCGTCACGCTTCTTCTCCCGCTTCGACAAGTTGGTCGTAGAAGTCCACGGCGGCGTCCGACGGGTCGTTCGGGTCACGAGCCCATCCCCGCAGCGCGTGCAGCAGCCGGTCGAAATCGGTGATGCTCCGATCGGCGATACCCCCGATGACGTCCAGCACGGTCGCTCGCATCGCCGGGTCACGGTCGGCGATCCGCACCCACGACCGGAGGGCATCCAGAGCCAGCGGGCGGGCCGACTCGTTCGCCAGCGCACGCCCCCAGAGCTCGGGCAGGGCGCTACGGTGCTGACGGGCCGTGTCCATCAGCAGCGGATGATCGTCCGAAGATTCCTCAGGTGAAACGGCGAAGGCGAACATGGTAAGCGCCTTCACCGTGGCCTCCTCGGTGGACACCGGCTCTGTCCACTCGAGAAGGGCATCGAGAACTTCCGCGGCGCGGCCCGCCTCCAGCAAGGTCTGCGTGCTCATCGCGATCGGCTCGAGCAACGCCCAGTTTCCGTCGTAGACAAGAGTTCGCAGCACGCGCAGCGCCCGGCCGGGATCTCGCGTGCCCAGCGGTCCACCCACCGCCAGCCCGGCGGTGGCCGGCAGGTTCCGCATATTGCCGGAACGTACCAAATCCGCCCATTGCTCCACATAGGACCACGCGGACTCGGCGTGCCCACCCAGTGCGCCCGCCACGTTCAGCCCCAGCGCGGCGCTCTGCCGCAGAGGCTTCGACCGTGCGGTCGCCCAAGGCAACAGGTACTGGTGGACGCCATGTTCGAAGTCGTTGTCGGCCAAGATGCCGGCCGCCTGCGCGGCACGGGCTCGCACCTCGACGTCGCTGTGCTCGGCCAGCCCCTTCAGCCAGGAGAGAATCTTCGTGCGCGCGCCGTCGAGCTCGAACCAGGTCATCGCGAGCACAACCGCACGCACGTGCGCCTGCTTGAACCGCAGCGCGGGCGGCCCACCTTGGTCCTCCTGCGGGTCCACCAGCTCGATCCACCGATATTCCGCCATGAGCCAGCGCAGATAGCGCGGGGTCAGGCTCGCGGTGCCGGTGCTCAGCTGGCGGTACAGCGCGACCGCCGCGTCGGCGACGTAGAGATAGCTCGCCCCTTCCAGGACCGCGGTGGCCAGCACGAACGCGATCTCGGCCGGGTCGGGATCGTTCTCCAGCCACGCCCGGACCTGATCTTCGGGATTGCTCAGCTTCGCCACGACCTCGGTGAGACCCGTCTCCCCCGGCGATCTGAGGGCCTCGGCCAGGTTGACCGCGGCGCGGGTCGCGAACCCGGGATCGTCCCGTTCGGCCAAAACCTCTTCGAGGCCGGCGTCGGACAGGCGGAGGTCGAGATCCGAGGCCACCCACGGAACCTCGCCGCTGACGCGCCGCCGCACGATCTCGAGTGGATCGGGCAACTCCGGGTCCTCGAGCACGAATTCCGCGCGCAGCGAGGCCGTCAGCAGGGCGCCGCGGACCGGACCGGTAACGGCCACGAGGAAGCTTTCGTTTTCGGCCAGCCGATCCGCGGCCTGCGACAGCCACCCGTCGGTGATCTTCTCGGCCGCACAGCTGCCGTTCTTCCCGGGCTCGTCCACGACGAGCAGCCCGCACCCGCGCTGCGGCACCCGCCAGGTCAGGTTGCCCAGCACCGAACCGGTGAGCTTCACCACCTCGGGATCACGCCCGGTTCGCCGCATGGCTTCGTACAGCGTGGCGACCGCACGGGTGTACCGGCCGGTTCCCGCCGGTCCGGAAAGGATCAGGAGATTGTTGTCGGTCAACATCTCCACACTCTGCTCGAATCCGGGTGGCGGGACGAAGTACTCCGTCCGCTCGACCAGTTCCTTGGGCTCCAGCCGCACCCTGGTGGGACGGCCGGCCGAGGACCGCCGGCTCGTGGGCGCGCCCGAGACGAAATCACCGCCGACCGTGAAGTCGCCCTGGAACACGTTGACCGTGCTCACGCCCGCCAGCCGGCTGATCCCCTCGGAGATGATCTTTCCGAACCGGACACTGGACAGCTCCGAAGCGTCGGAGACCAAGCTGGTCAAGGCTTGCTCGCGGGTGGCGGGATCGGGGTGCCCGGGTTCCCCGGCGGACGGCTGCTCCTTGGGTGGCCGAGAATCCGGCTGCGGCGCCTTCTCCTGCGCGTCAGTGGCGTTGTCGTCAGTCAATTGTGGACTCCGCGATCAGGTTTCCGGAGATTCAGCCGACCTTGGGGCCGGCATAGAAGTCGCCGTCGAAGTGCATGGTTTCGGCCTGGTTGAGCACTCCGCTTTCGACCTTCGCGACGAACTTCGCGGCCGGCGCGGTCTCGTTGGGCTTCTCCGCGGCGCGCAACCCAGGGATCAGCTGGCGCAACCTCATGGCCAGCCGGTCGACATCGGGCCGGGCGCTCCGAAAATGGATCTTGATGTCCTGCAGGTCGCACAGCCGTCGCAACTCCTCCGGCAGCTCCTCCGGCTTGACCCGCCTGGCGTCAAGCAGCACGGGAATGACCTGCTTGCCGAGGTCGAACGCCGTCAGTATTTCGCGGCGAACGAAATCACGGGGATCGTCGATGCGCCGGTTTCCGTGCTCGTCCGCGGCGGTCAGCCACTGGGGTCCCATGATCACGAGCAGCGCGTCCGACTCGCCGACGGCCTTGAACATCTCGGCCTCCCACTCCGCACCCAACGGTATGGACTTCGACGCGAAGAAAACCGCAGCGGAACCGAATCTGTCGGACAGCAACTGATCCAGCATCACCGCGCCGTACGGCTCGTCGACCGTCCGGTAGTTCAGAAAGACCTGCGTCACCTTAAGTGCCTCTCCTGAGGGGATGTGGTCGCCGGACCGAGGGGCGCTCCAGGCCCCTCAACGATGGAGAGCATTTTTTCTCAACCAACCAGGGGCTTGACAAGTCCTACTTGCCGGTAAATCCGGCGTTTCCCGTTTCCTCTCCGTAACTGTCCCGAATCTGTCCGCTATTTGTCCAATCAGGGCCGTCGGGGAACATTCAAATTCCAGCGGTCTCTGAATTCTTTCCCGTTTCCCCCGTCGGCCCGTACGGGAAACCCGCCGTGGGCGCGGCCTGCCTGTGCGTCCTGGACCGGGGAACTGCTACGGCAGGACGCACGGCCGGAGTGGCCGGTGATCGGCACCTCGCACGTGTCCGATCCGGCCCCGAACGTCATCGCCTGGTGCCGCTCCAGCGGAAGCCGTGGGCGAGCCCTCGCGCCAGCCGACGGAACTCGGCGCCCACCTCGCACGCCTCGTCCACCTCCGCGGGTTCACCGGTCGCCAGTGGATCGTCGAGATCGCGCTGGAACGCGCTGTTGAGGCGCCAGACCGCCGCCGGAGGGCGCCGGGGATCGAACTTGATCCGCAGCAGGTAGTGGTCGCATCGGTACTTGGGCACGCACACGTAGTGCGGCGACATTTCGCGGCCTTCGCGCATCCGGAAACGCAACGTGAACTCGTGGCGCTCGCCCCGCGTCAGGGGGCGTGACAGGGCCAGTTCGAACCCGACCCGGTCGGAGGCTTGCCGGCGGGTGCCGGCCAGCCTTCCGCCGGAAAACACGTCGATGTCCAGTTCGGGGGCGTCGCCGCCGGGCGGCGCGGTCACCGTGAGCGCCAGGTCGAGCGCGTGCAGACCGTCCCGCTCCGCGACAACGGTCCGGGTTTCGAACGCCTCCGGGGCGGGCAGGGCGAGGTTGACCAGCGTACGCAGGTTCGCGGTGTACCAGCCGGGGCCCGAATCGTCCACGGCCTCCTCGGCCAAGGCACGACTCTCCATGATTTCGACAAGGTGCCTGATTCCCTCGTCGACCCAGCGGCGAATGGTGCGCGGGTTGCGTTTCAGCCTTTCCGCGGCCTGGTCGATCCGGTCCCGATAGAACGGCTGCTGGTTACCCTCGTCAAGCGCGAACGCGGCCAGCGACGGGCTCCGCAGGTCCTCGGGCAACGAATCGATCGCCGCCAGCAAGGTCGAGGAGATCTTTTCCCTGATCTCCGCCGGAGAATCGCCGCGAACCAGACCGCACACCCGGCGCAGCGCGGGCCCCACCCGCTCGCCGATCCGGTCCACCCGCACCCCGCGGCCCTTCCGCAGCGACTTCAGTTCCTCCGCGAGCTCGTTGTGCCCGTCGCCCATCCAGATGCCTCCACTCGGTGTGGAGATACAGCCTGAACGGTCCAACGCGCGCGACGCAAGCGCACCAACCCCATCGGCGCAACGCACCGCGCCTTGGCCGTTTCCGCCCCGGGCAGGCAACAGGAAATACCTACCGCGAGCCACGCCATGAAGCCATTCTCAAATTAGCGAAACGGACTCCCCACCACGCTTCCCCACTCTTTGGAAAAGGCCGAAAACATGATGGTCATCGCCCCTTTCTCGACAATTGCCAGATTGGTTCTGTGCCTGGTCGCGTTCGCCGTGATCGCGGGTTTCACCGCGGCCCAGCGAGATTCCGAAGCTCCGGCCACCACCCCCACGGTCTCGTCCGCGGACCAGACCCATGTGGTCCGCGCCGCTGAGCGAAAGGAGGTGACACGACCATGCAGACTCATTTCGTGTTCGGGCTGATCCTCGGCTGGCTGAGCGTGTTCGCCGGCTGACCCGCGAAACGGCCGGCCGAACCAGGCCGGCCGTTTCCGCTATGCCGAGTTACCGGGAGAAAGGGAAAAAGAAATGGAAGTGTTCTGGGCCTACTGGTCGCCGCCCTGTTGGCCTGGGATCCTTTGAGCCGCGAGCGGGCGATGCCGGATCCGGCGTCGCGGAGGCGGTCAACTCGCCGACGGGCCGGTCCAGACGGCCGGCACGTACCCGAGGCGCACACGCCGCGGGTGGTCGCCGACCGGAACGGACGCGATCTTGTTTCCGGTCGCGAAGCTGATCGAGGTGATCTGGTCCGCACCGCCTTCGGAGATGACGCACGCACTTCGGCTGCCCACCACCCTCGAGGTCGACGCACTGGTCGTGGCCGCCCCGGCCGCGACGCTGGCGGAGATCCGCGAGCGGTACCTGCCGTGCACCACCGCACTACCTGCCGCCGACCGACTGGGCCTGCGCCACGTCACGGACCTGGCCGGCGAGACAGCAGTGGCGGCGCAACCCACCCTGGCCGCCTTGCTCACGAAACCCTTCTGCGCAGCCTCGACGACGACGACTTCCACCGGCAACTGTCCCGTACCGCCCTGACCTATTTGGACCACGGCCGGCGCCTCGACCACACCGCGACCGCCCTGCACGTCCGCCCCAACACGGTGCGGTACCGCCTCGGCAGGCTCGCGGAGATCATCGGCGTGCCGCTGAACGTCACGCCCACCATGCTGGAGACCCTCCGCTGGTGGTGGGCCCTGCACATCTGGCTCGAATAGCAAGTGCCGTTGAGCCAACTCGGATATCAGCTTTCATCCGGGGACTTACACGGTGGTTTCGGCGCCAGTGGCCATGGCGGCATAGAGGCCACCGTAGGCGACAAGCGTGTCGTGGTTCCCGATTTCGGCGATACCGCCGTTGTGCAAAACAACGATGGTGTCGGCCCGGCGGATGGTGGACAGCCGGTGCGCGACGGTGATGGTGGTGATGCCCGCGTGCGCGAGGTTGTTGCCGATGGTGGTTTCGGCGAGGGTGTCCAGGGCGCTGGTGGCTTCGTCGAGAATGAGAATGGCGGGCCGGTGGGAGAGGGCCCGGGCGAGGGCGAGGCGCTGGCGCTGGCCGCCGGAGAGCGCCGAGCCGTTTTCGGAGATGATGGTCTCGTAGCCCATGGGCATTGTGGCGATATCGCGTTCGAGGTCAGCGAGTTGCGCGGCGCGTCGGACCTCGGAGAATGGCAGGTCGGGATTGCCGAAAGCGATGTTCTGGCGGATAGTGCCGTTGAAGACGGCGACCTCCTGGGTGACGACGCCGCACTGGCGGCGGACAGTTCGCAGGTCCAACTCGCGCAGGTCGTGTCCGTCGAGAAGGACCCGGCCTTCGGTGGGCGGGTAGAAGCCGAGGATCATTTTGACCAAAGTGGATTTGCCGCTGCCGGAAGGACCGACGAAGGCGATCTGGGCTCCGGCGGGAATGGTGAGAGCGATATGGCGGACCGCCCACGAGCCGGCGCCGGGGTGGCGCAGGCCGACGTCGTGCAGGTCGATATGGCCGGTCAGGGTTGGGGCCGGGCGGCACGTGCCCGGACCCTGTTCGGTAGTAGTGGCCAGGACGGTGGCCAGCCGGCGCAGTTGGCCCTGCACGCCCTGAAGCTGTTGGACGGTGACCGCGAGCCGGGTCAGTGGCTGGGAGAAGTTCGCGGCGAGCGCGATGAGACCGAACATGGCGCCGACGGAGTAGGCGCCGGAGAGGACCTGCCAGCCGGCGAGCAGAGGCAGAATCAGGGTGGATGCGTCAGCCGCTGCGGTCATGGCGACCGAGACCACGGCACTCAGCCGCGCCCGTCGTGTACCGGCGGTGAGCTGGCGTTCGTACAGGGTATGCCAGCGGCTGAACGCCCAGGCTTCGCTTCCGGCGGCCTTGACCGAGTCGATGCCGCGGAGTGCTTCGGCCGCGAAGCCGGTGGTCTTGCCGGCCTCGGTGAGCTCGGCAACGGCCAGCAGGGTGATCCGGCGGGCGGGGATGGCGACGAGCAGGATCTGCACCACCCCGAACCCGGCCGCGACCAGCCCGAACGTCGGGGACACGGCGAACAGCCCCGCGGCGTAGGCGACGACCAGGATACCGTCGAGCACACCGCTCAACGTGCTCTGCGTGAGCACCAGCCGCGCCTGGCTGTTCGCCGCCATCCGGCCCAGCAGATCACCGACGGAGTGGCTCTGGAAGAAGCTGTAGGGCAGTAGGAGCAGATGTTCGAAAAACGAGGTGGACAGGGTGCGGTCGACCTGGTTCTGCAGGTTGACCAGCAGCAGGCCACGAACCAGGCTCACCAGCGAGCGGCAGAGGACAACCAGCCCCACGCCGGCCGCGATCACCTGCAGGGTGGCGCGCTGCCCGGCCGGGATGACCTGGTCGACAACGATCGTGGTCACCACCGGCCCGATCACCCCGAGGCCGATCAGCAGCAGCGACGCCAGGGCAACCTTGGTGATCACGGGGCCGACGCCGCGAGCGCGCAGCACCCGCTTGGCCATGACCCAACCGGGGCTCGCCGGGTGGGTCCCGCCGGGCCGGAACCCCGGCCCCGGGGCCATGGCCAGGGCTACGCCGGTGAAGTTCTCGTCCAGTTCCTGCCGGTCGACGACGACCCGGCCGCGCGCCGGGTCCACGATCACCGCGTCCTCGCCGCGGAACCGTTCCAGCACGACGAAATGGTTGAACCCCCAGTACAGGATCGCCGGCCGGTCGATCCGGGCAAGGTCGTCGAGCCGCTCCACCTGGTACGGCTTGACCTGCAGGCCATAGCCGCGGGCGGCGGTCGCGACCGCCAGCGCACTCGCCCCGTCCCGGCCGACGAAACACCGTTTCGCGCATTCCTCGACCGCGGCCAGGCGACCGAAATAGCCCAGCACCATGGCTAGGCAGGCCGCGCCGCACTCGGTCATCGTGTCCGAGATCAGCACCGGAACCTGCCGCCGGGGCCGGATCCGTACCGCCCGGTGCCGCCCACTCCCTTTCACACCTTCCCCAATCATCGTTTTCTCACCTGTGACGGTAGGCGCCGTCCACGCCACGCCACGCCCGCCCGCCCGACGGCTACGAGCCCGCCGACAGCCCGGTCGAGGAGACAAGCCAAATCAGTGGCCGATCGGCCACGCGGCCCCTGGCGGTCACCACCACGGACCCGCCATTCGCACCGAAGGCACGACCGCCCGGCGCCGAAGGGCCGGTGCCCTGCGCGAGCACACCCCGCGCCGGCAGGCCCCCCGCCCCGGCCAGCGCCGGGAACACGGCCACCACTTGCGACACGGTCAGCACCGACCCGTCACCGGACACCGCAACCCCGACCGTGCCCATGCCGTCCGCGGCGGGCACCTGCACCGTTGTCCCCCGCCGCACCAACCCCGCCGCGCTCTCCGGGAAAACGGCCACCACCCGGCTCGACCGCACCCCGTCCGCCCCCACCAACAGCACCGGCACGCTCACGAACACCGGCACCTGGACCAGCACGGAAAACAGACCGAGCACCACCAGGTACGTCAGGCTCGCCGTGACGGCAACCCGCCACCATCGCTTTGCCGACCCGCCGTCGGGCCGGCGTTCGGCACCGGCCGGATCGCCACCCCACCGCTCGTAGTGCGCGAGCGCCGACTGTCGGAACAGCCCGCGATTCAACGGCTCGAAAACCGACGAGCCGTCGGCATCCGGCGCCGGTTTATCCCCACTGCCCGCCACCGCGAATCCTTTCCCGTCGCACGAATGTTGCGATTCCTCAAATAAAGCTGTGAGCCATTGCCTGCGATAGCCAGGCGCAGCGCGACCCGCTACCCGATCACCCAGGGCCACGTCATGTTGACTTCATGTAGTTGATCATGACGTAGCGTGATCGCCCTGAGTGGCTGGGACGGGGTCCGGTACGGGGATGATCTTTCGTTTGGGAATATGGAGATTGCTACGTCAACATTCTCCCACGCAGAAGGTCATCCGGTGTCAGTGTGTCATGGTTTCTCGTCGTTGTCGAATGCGGCTGATGGCGCGGAGGAGTGCGGTATTTCGAGTTTGTTGGATGTTTGGGGCGTGTGAAGAATCGGCGGAGTGCGCGGGGGCGGGTGTATGAGTTGGTGTTCATTTTGTCGGTGTCGTTGGTGGCGGTGCTGGCTGGTGCGTCGAATTTTCGTCAGGTTGCCGATCAGGTTGCGGATTTTCCACAGTCGTTGCTGGCCAAACCGGGCGGGAAGTGGTGCTATTTCCGGGGCGTGTTCGGGTGGCCGAGCGAGCCCACGATCCGACGCGCGCTGGAGGATATCGACGCTGGTGGGCTGGACCGCCTGATCGGCATGTGGCCACGTGAGCGAGCGCGCCCGGATTCCGATGACATGCTGGTGCTCGCGATTGATGGCAAGGTGCTGCGTGGCGCCCGGACCGGTGACAACGATACTTTTACGTTGTTCTCGGCGATGATCCACGGCGTGGGGGTCACGGTCGCGCAGGTGCGGATTCCGGACGGCACGAACGAGATCACACAGGTCGAGACCTTGCTGGCAGGAGTTCCTGCGGCGGACGAGGAACGTGTCGTGGTGACGATGGACGCCGCGCACACTCAGCGCGACACGGCCGATCATGTTGTCGCCGGGCGCGGCTTCGACTACGTGATGACGGTCAAGGGAAAACCAGCCAACATTACTGAAATCAGTGTTCGGGAAATGTCTTCCGCTGATGCGAGAAAGGTCGGGCCGTGTGGGAAAGGGCGTGGGCAGGTGAGCCAGTGGTCGACGTGGGTCACCGACGCGACCGGTATCGACTTCCCGCACGTGCGGCAAGTCGCGTGTATTCGCCGTGAGGTCTTCACACTCGCCGGGGCCAGGATCACCAAAGAGCACGCATGGACAGTCGCCGGCGGCGGAGACAATCATCTGGAAGCGGCCCCGATCTACATCACCATGTCCGAGAACATTGGGGAATCGACAACAAAAGCCACTACGTGCGCGACACCACCTGACATGAAGACGCACACCAAGCCTACTCAGGAAGCGGGTGGCAAGTCATGGCGACACTGAGAAACGCCGCCGCCGGGCTTCTACGACTGAACGGCTTCAACGCAATCAAGGAAACCACCGAATGGATCTGCCGGGACCGGAATCGAGCACTACCACTGCGCGCTACCTGGAGCGATAATCGACTACACACGGCGAACATGACATTGCCCTGCCCAATCACCACGGACGACGGTCAAGTTGGAGGAAGTAGTGTGCACCGGGCTGTTCGCCGACGCAGCGCAGGCCCTCGAGACCGCCAGGGATGCGCCGAGCCTGCTCTTTACCTGATCTCGTACGCGGCCAAGTGAGGACCACGCTCCGGACAACACTAACCGGGGGTGTAAGTCACCGGACCGCGACGCACGCCAGGGCACGGCTTCCTCGCATGCGCCGCGGTCCACGTCATCGAGCCGACGACACCGTCCTACTCCAGCCGGACTTCGTGATCTTGGCTGGTGGGGCCGGTGAACGTGGGTGCGGCCACTAGTTGATCATGAATGGTTTGTGCAAAATCCGCGGCGGCGCTGCTTCAAGATCAATATGCGGACCGGCCACCCGCCAGCGCCATGCAGACGCCTCGACCTCGTGTCAGGTCGAAGACGCGCCCATCCCCTGCGCCACTTCGGAGCCCCCTCTGTACACAACAGCTGCACCCGAGTCAGACCCAGAATTAGATGTTTGACCCGCCTCGGACCCAGAATCTGCGGCCCCGCCCATGTCAGCCGCGCCCAGCCCAGCAGCAGCCCCGCCGCGGATGGCGCCCAGTTCGTCGTCGGTGAGGGACTGCAGCGGCTCGAGTGACTCCGCCGGGTTGTCCTTTTCATACATGGCTTGCTCTTTCTTTCTCGTCTCCACCGGTTGGCGAAGAACCTGATATGCGGCTTTTCGCCACACCACAAATATCTTGTGGCGGACGCGTCCGCGGAAGACACCGTTTATGCAGCATTCCCGATGTCCTCGCGGAAGTAACCATCGGGAAAACCACAGCGTGGATGCTGACACCGCCACTACCACCATGAGCCGCCGACATACCCACACCGATGCGCCGGTCCCGTCACCGAGCACCGCACCGACCTCTCCTCCCTCAATCGGCCTCAACCGCAGATCGCCCGGCCATCGTGACCACTAGGACATCAACGTTGATCAAGCGGTCTCCGGCCCGGAAATTGGCCGCACAGACCGAACACACACGTCGCCGCGTCGCCATGATCGACGCCACCGACGCAAAGTCGGCGCGCACAACCAATGGGCTGGTCGCCGCCGCGGCGGCGCACGTGCGCGGCGCCCTGCAGGGCTCCTCCGACAGCATCTCGGCGGCACCACGCCGCGCGGTGCTTCTTTCAGTGGTTCCCAGGGGTTGTGGGTAGCAACATGCCGCGGCAGCGCGCCGGTCGCGATGGTGACCGCGAGATCACTCGTATCGCGTGCCCGAGCACACGTTCGTCCACACGCAACATTCGCCCGCTGGTACGACCGGCACCGTGAGCACGAATGCCGAGCACGAACTGACGGTCCCACAGCTCGTGCTCATACTGCCGCCGCGCACGAATCCCGCATCAGAACCAGCCGTCATCACCAAACCGCTCTTCAGCGGGGCTTCGGAACCTGCCTGATCAAGCCCTGACGTGCTACTCGGGTCTGTCAGTTTTTCGGTCACACCCCAACACCCAAGAACGCGCCCCAAGCGCGAGCGATGGGGATCGACGCGAGGCGGGGCTCCGCCCAGGTCAACGCGAGCGCGCGCGACGGCAGCGACAGGCGCGGAATTCCGAGATCATGGAGTTCTCCGATGCCCCATGTCTGGAAGACCGTGCCTGCCGACGCACCATCGCTGATCCCACCAACCCTTGACGAGGTCCATGAGCGGCCAGAGCTCGCCGGCGAAATCCGTCCGAGAAAGTGTCGGACCCGCGTGATCCACGAACGTTCCGGTTCCGATGTTTCTCGCGCCCCGTTCCGGGACCACTCACTCAGCCATCTGGGGTCGATCGACTCGTTGGAGACCTTGAGCTGTTCCCGGCTGAACACCCGGAGCATCCCCGCCCACGCAGGCGACGAACCGTTCGTCGGTGAGTACCGCCAGCGGCTCCGGCGTGTACTTTGGGGCCTTCACCCGTTGACCCCGGTCAACCTAATCGTCCACGACGTCACTGACGGGCAAATGCAAAACGACTGCGAAATTATCCGCCCACACGGGCCGAACGACTACCACCTGCATTGCCTGCACGCCCAGCGTGGGATGGCGGAGCGACCAGGTGTTGGGGCGCTGACTGCAGACGGGATAGTCGGGCCACCACGCCCCGAACTCGGGACTGACATTGGACAATTCCGTGATCAGGCAGGTC
Source organism: Amycolatopsis sp. (assembly GCF_035276945.1). GTDB lineage: Bacteria > Actinomycetota > Actinomycetes > Mycobacteriales > Pseudonocardiaceae > Amycolatopsis_E. Next base: position 20,629 of record NZ_DATELF010000156.1, read on the forward strand.
AGCCGTCTGTCGCCCAGCATCGTCGCCGACGCGGCACGGAGTCGCCCCACGATGTACCAGGCATTTTCCTCCCAGTTCACGAAACGCTCGCGCGCTTCGGGTTCCACGAGCATCCACCAGGCAACGTTGCGGTGCTGGCGGGGAAACTTGCCGAAGTCGGTATACCATTCCTCGGTCGCATCGTTCCACGCCAACACGTCCAGCTGCATGTTCCTGGCGTAAACCGGGTAAGGAGAGCGGAAGGCCCGGACAATCTCCCAGAGCAGATCGTAGTCATGGGGTTGCGAGGCCGGCGCCGTCAGCGGTCGCCGACCATAGGCAAGCAGGTGGAGGTAGCCGCGTTCGTCCTCGCTGAGTTGCAGCACGCGGGCGAGGCTGTCAAGCACCTCGGGCGATGGATTGATGTCTCGGCCTTGCTCAAGGTACGCGTACCAGCTTGTGCTCAAGCCGGCCAGAACGGCGACCTCCTCGCGGCGGAGTCCAGGCTTGCGGCGCCGTCGATCGGTTGGCAGACCTACGGTAGACGGATCGATCCGCTCACGACGGCTACGTAGGAATTTTCCCAGGTCACAACGTTGTGACTTGTTGTCGGGCACGATGGTCCTCCTCGTCCCTTCTGACAAGGGCGTCGGGATCGGTCAACGTACCCACTCAGGGGTGATGCCCGTGTAGGGGTTGGTGTCGGCTTGTAGCCGCCCGAGGAAGGCGGTATGGCCGCCGCGCAGCACCTACCTCACGCCAGTTCGGGTAAGTAGTCAACGGCCAACGGGTTGGGTTTCGGTTGGCCGTGATCTTGGACGCAAAAGACCCCAGGCCTTCTGACCTGGGGTTACTGTGCGCCATCAGGGACTCGAACCCCGAACCCGCTGATTAAGAG
>NZ_DATELF010000157.1:0-54555 GCF_035276945.1 Amycolatopsis sp.
GCGTCCCGCCTTGAACGAGCCAGACTACTCAAAACCCAAGATAACGACAGCGGCCGCTACACCAGCTGGCGAATAGACGAAGTCGCCCTCACCACCGCCGCGGCAGCCGCCGAAACACCACCCAACAGGTGAATGTTTACGTGTGGACAACCTCAACCCTGTGCACAACTCGGCCTTTTTGATCTTGAGTTCGAGCGGAATGTCGTGGTTTGCCCCATCGTGGAGTCCATGACCCGACAAGCCATTTCCGACCCGCCCTGGATGACCCAGCCTTTTCTGGGCAGCGATGTGACCGGCACTGGACTGCTGAGCGCGGCCAAGCTGCGTTCGCAACTGTTCACTCGCCTTTTCCACAACGTCTACGTGCCCGCGCACCTGCCACTGACCCATGAGCTGCGCTGCCAGGCGGCGGCGCTGATCGCGCCCGCCACCGCGACCATCACCGGCGCGTCCGCCGCCGCCGTCCACGGCCACGACCTGGCCGCCCCGTTCGATCCCGTCGAGCTCGTCGTGCCCGAACGTGACCGGTTCACCGTGCGACGGGGAATGCACATCCGCCGATCCACCCTGGGTTCGGTCACGAGCGCGTCCTGGCGGGGGATCCGGCTCGCGACACCCCTGCGCGCCACGCTGGACATCTTGCGCGACAACCAACTCCGAAGGTCGCTGCCGCACACGGTTGGCTGGCTCGACGTGCTTCTCCGCGGCGGCTTCATCGACGTCACGACCTTTTCGATGTTCCTCCAGGGCCGTCGCGACCACGGCGTCGTCCGCGCCAGGAAGGCGCTGGCCCTGGCCGATCCACGGTCGGATTCGGTGCCCGAATCCGAAATCCGGGTCTGGCTTCGGCTCGGCGGGCTCGTCCCGGAGATTCGAGCCGAGGTGCTCGGCTTCCGCCTCGGTCTCTGCTTTCCCGCCGACAAGCTGGCCGTCGAGTACGGCGATGATTCCGCGCCGGCACATCACCAACGGTGGCGGCATCAGCGCCTGCGGGCCGAAGGCTGGCAGTTCGTCGTAGTGACACCAGAACAGCTACTAACCGATCCGAAAGGCATGGTGGAGAGAGTCCGTGAAGCGCTACGACACCGCCCCGAACTGCTCAGCGCCTGACCAGGGTGACGACAAGCCGGTTCACGGGCGACCAAAAGCGGCTCCGGGCAACCTGTGGACAGGTTGCCCGGAGCCGGGGTTGGTCTCGGCCGGGCCTCCGGCCGAGCGCTGGAAGTCAGTTGACCTGAACGGGCTGGCCGCCCAGGGTGATCTGGATCGTCCGGTTGTCGCTCAGCGTCAGCGTCACCTTCTCGCCCGGCGCCCTGGTCCGGACCGCGGCGACCAGGCCGTCGGCGTCGTCGATGATCAGGTTGTCGACCTTGGTGACCACGTCACCGGCCTTGAGTCCGGCCTGGTCCGCCGGACTGCCGGCTTCGACCCGCTGGATCAGCGCGCCGCCCGGCTGGGCTTCGGCAACGCCGGCGCCGATGTAGGTCTGGGTGGCCTTACCGGTCCTGATGATCTCCTGCGCGGTCCGCTGAGCCTGGTTGATCGGGATCGCGAAGCCGATACCAGCGTTGGTGGCCTCGCTCTGGCCGAGGCCGCCGGAGGACTGCGGGCTGTAGATCGCCGAGTTGATCCCGATGACCTGACCGGTGAGGTTGGTCAGCGGCCCGCCGGAATTCCCCGGGTTGATCGCGGCGTCGGTCTGGACCGCGCTCATCACGGTCGTCTGGTCGCCCGAGCTGCCCCCGGCGCGCACCGGGCGGTGCAGCGCGCTGACGATGCCGGAGGTAACGGTGCCGGTGAGCTCGAAGGGCGAACCGAACGCCACCACCGACTGGCCGACCTTGAGGTTGTCGGAGTTCCCCAGTTCGACCGGCGTGAGATTCTTGGCCCCGGTCGCCTTGACCACCGCGATGTCGGTCGTCGGGTCACGACCGACGATGGAGGCGGGCACCTTCGTCCCGTCCTGGAACACCGCCTGGATCGTGCCGCCGTTGGCGGCCACTTCGACCACGTGGTTGTTGGTGACGATGTAACCGTCGGTGGAGACCACGAACCCGGAGCCCTCGCCCTGCGCCTGGCTACCGGCCACGACGAGTTCCACCACGCTCGGCGACACCTTCTGCGCCACGGCTTCGACACTGCCCGCGGGAGCTGTGTTGCTCGTCTGGCTCGGCAAGGGCTGGTTGAGCGCGTTGTAGGCGCTGCTGCTGCTCGAATTCTGGGTGGCGATGTAGCTCGCGCCCCACCCGGCTCCTCCGCCGACCACCAAGGCGAGGACCGCCACCCCCGCGACCAGCTTTCCGGAACCGCGCCGGCGCTGGTGCGGGATGCCCGGTGCCGGGTAGGTGGTCGCTGCGCCGTACGGCGAGGGCTGCGGACCGGTGGCGGGGTGCGCCCACTGGTAACCGGAAGTCTGCTGCTGTGCTTGCGCCGACCACGGGTTCGGCTGCTGCTGGCCACCGAGTGGCGTACCCCGCGGGGGCGTCTTTTCGTCCTCCTGCGCCGGCGCGGGCGCCGGCTGCCGCTGAGCGGCATCCTGGGGGGCATCGCCGCCTTGGGATGCGCTGGGGTCGTTCTCGGTCATATCCACACCTTGCGTGTCGGTCCTGAGAGCCGGCTGAGGCCAGGCTGAGGTTCCAACATGAAGTATGCCGAGGTTCTCAGCCCGCCGCGCGGAGACGGTCGGCGATCTGCTCGGGGGTCGCGTCGTTGATCCACACGGCCATACCCGACTCCGAGCCCGCCAGGTACTTGAGTTTGTCCTTCGACCGCAGAACGGAGAACAATTCCAGATGCAGCCAGCCCAGATCCCGGCCGGTCCGCACCGGTGCCTGGTTCCAGGACGCGATGTAGGGCAGCGGTCGGTCGTAGAGCCGGTCACAGCTGTGCAGAACCCGAAGGTAGACCTCCGCGAAGTCGTCCCGTTCGTCCGCGCTCAGCGCCGGGATGTCCGGCACCTGGCGGTGCGGCACCAGCAGCACGTGCACGGGCCACCGGGCGGCCGGGGGCACGAAGGCGGTCCAGTGCTCGCCCTCGGCGACCACCCGGGTGCCCACCTTCCGCTCGGCAGCGAGCACGTCGCCCAGTACCGGGCGGCCGTGCAGCTCCTGGTACGAGCGGGCCACCTCCAACGCTCGCTGGGTCTTGGGTGTGACGAACGGGTAGCCGTAGATCTGTCCGTGCGGGTGATGCAGGGTCACCCCGATCTCCTCGCCCCGGTTCTCGAACGGGAAGACCTGCTCGATTCCATCCATGGCGGACAGTTCCGCGGTCCGGTCCGCCCACGCGTCCATCACCGTGCGCACCCGGCTCGGTGGCAGGCCGGCGAACGAGCCGTTGTGGTCGCTGGTGAAGCACACGACCTCGCACCGCCCGCGGCCCGGTGCGGTCGGCACAAGGCCGAGATCATCCACTGTGGACGGACTTTCGGAAACGCCCTGAGAGAAGGAGGGAAAGCGGTTCTCGAACACGACCACGTCGTAGTCGGATTCCGGAATTTCGCTGGGCTTGCCCGGCTTGCTCGGGCAAAGGGGACACAGGTCGGCGGGCGGTTTGTAGGTGCGGGTCTGCCGGTGTGCGGCCATCGCGACCCACTCGCCGCTCAACGGATCCAAGCGGATCTCCGAGGTCGCCGCCACCGGGGGCAGATCACGGGTGTCCTCGGCGGTGCCCGCGGGCGCGTCCGGGCGCTCGTCGAAATAGATGATTTCCCTGCCGTCGGCGAGATGCCGAACCGTGCGCTTCACCTTTCCTCCGTTTTCCGCGGGGATCGCGGGTCCGCTCGTGATGTCAGCCCGCACCGTCGCCCTCCGGGTCCGCGTCCTCCACCTGGGCGATGAGCAGTTCGCCCACGTGCTCGGCCAGAGTTTGCCGAGCGGGCTCCGCCAAGCCGTCGTCGGTGACCACGACGTTGGCTTCGTCAAGGCTGGCGATGGTCGAGATGCCGACGATCCCCCATTTGGTGTGATCGGCGAGCACCACGAACCGGCGTCCTGCCTCGACGAGCGCGCGGTCGGTCTCGCTCTCGGTCAGGTTCGGCGTGGTGAAACCCGGCCCCTCGGCCATCCCGTGCACGCCGAGGAAGACCAGGTCGAGGTGCAGTCGGCGCAGGCTGTGCACCGCGACCGGCCCGACCAGCGCGTCCGACGGCGTGCGGACCCCGCCGGTGAGCACAACCGAGCGGTCCGGTTGTGGGGAGTCCCGGAGCACGTCGGCCACGCGGATGGAGTTGGTCACCACGGTCAGGCCCGGTACCGAGCCGAGCGCGCGAGCCAGCGTCCAGGTGGTGGTGCCCGCGGAGATCCCGATCGCCGTGCCCGGCCGGACCAGCTTGGCGGCCAGTTCGGCGATGGCCTCCTTCTGCGTACGTTGCTGAACGGACTTCGCCTCGAAGCCCGGTTCGTCCGTGCTCTTGCCGAGGATCGCCGTGGCGCCCCCGTAGACCTTCTCGACCAGGCCACGGCCGGCGAGCACGTCCAGATCACGGCGAATCGTCATGTCGGACACGCCGAGTTTGGCCACCAGGTCACTGACCAGGACGGCGCCGGTTCTGCGCGCCTCTTCGAGAATGACCGCCTGCCGTTGACGCGCCAGCACCACCACTCCCGTCGCCACCACCAATTACACAAAACCCTACACGATCAAACAACGCGCCGGTCAGGGTGACGAACTCAGCCGGGAGAGCCAGGGAGGCGAATGGTCATCAACGCACCGCCCTCGGGCGCGCGGCCAGCGTAAACGGTACCGCCGTTTCGTTCCACCGCCTGCTTGACGATCGACAGACCGAGCCCGGAGCCAGGCAGCGTACGCGCCTCGGAGGAGCGGTAGAACCGGTCGAACACCTTCGGCAGGTCGGCGTCGGCGATCCCGGGGCCGGCGTCGGCCACCTCGATCACGGCCGAGCCGTCGCCGAGCGGGTACATCGACACCCGCACGGCCGAACCCGGCGGCGAGAACTTCACCGCGTTGTCCAGGAGGTTGAGCACGGCACGTTCGAGGCCACCGGAGTCGCCGACGAGCACCCACGGCTGGAGCGACACGGCGAACTCGATCTCCCCGGCCCGTCGGCGGGCCCGGTCGAGGGCACGCTCGACGACATCCACCAGCTCGACCCGCTCGAACGCCTCGGCCTGCGCATCCTGCCTGGCCAGCTCCACCAGGTCGCCGATGAGCTGGGTCAACTCGTCCAGCTGCCCCTTGATGTCGGCCTCGATCTCCATCTGGTCCTTTTCGGACAGGTTGCGCGAGTCCGATCGGCTTGCCGACAGGAGCAGTTCGAGGTTGGTGCGCAGCGAGGTCAGCGGGGTTCTCAGCTCGTGACCGGCGTCGGCGACCAGTTGCCGCTGCCGCTCCTGCGACTCGGCGACCGCCCCGAGCATCGCGTTGAAGCTGTGGGTCAACCGGGCCAGCTCGTCGTCGCCGCTGATCGGGATCGGCCGCAGGTCGCCGGTGCGGGTGACGTGCTCGGTCGCCGAGGTCAGCCGCTCGACCGGCCGCAGGCCGGTTCTGGTCACCGCCGTGCCCGCGACCGCGGCGATCAGGATCCCCCCGCCGCCGATCAGCGCGAGCACCACCGCGAGCTGCTGCAACGCCTGCTTGGTCGCGTTCAGCGGCTGGGCGAGTACCAGCGCGAGTCCGGGCTGGTACTGGTACGGGACCGCGAGCACCCGGTAGCCCGCCTCGGTGCGCAGCGACGAGGAACGGGTGCCGGCGGCCACCGCCCGCTCCTCCGGTCCGATCGGCGGGCGTTCGGTGACCCGCCCGACCCGGTCCCGTCCCATGGCATCGACCAGATCGAACCGCACATCGACCAGCTGTGTGACATAGCCGAGGTACTGTCCGGCACTGTTGGTCACCGTCGGGTCGTTGAGCACGGCGCTGGCCCGCTGGGTCAGGTTGTCGTCAATCTGCCGGTACAGGTTGTTGTACACGGTGATGTACACGCCGATCGAGACGAGCGCCATCACGACCGCGACGCACGCCGCGGAAAGCAGCGACACCCTCGTGCGGAGGGAAATCCGCCGCTTCGTCCCGCGCTGGGCGTAGTTCTGGTCGCCCACGTGCATCACGGTGGTCGGTCGGCTCAGAATCTGGCTCACGGCGGTGTTTCCCGCAGGACGTAGCCGACCCCGCGCACGGTGTGGATCAACCGGGGCTCACCGTCTGCCTCGGTTTTGCGCCGCAGGTAGCCGACGTAGACCTCCAGCGCGTTCCCCGACGTCGGGAAGTCGTAGCCCCAGACCTCCTCGAGGATCCGCCCCCGTGTCAGCACGTGCTTGGGGTAGGACAGGAACAGTTCGAGCAGCGCGAATTCGGTGCGGGTGAGGCTGATTTCCCGGCCGCCCCGGCGAACCTCGCGAGTGCCGGGGTCGAGTGTCAGGTCGGCGAAGGAAAGCTCTTCGGCGTCGGGCCCCGCCTGTGCGTCGGGCGCGGCCCGGCGCAACAGCGCGCGCAGTCTGGCGAGCAGTTCCTCTAGCGCGAACGGCTTGGGCAGGTAGTCGTCGGCGCCCGCGTCCAGGCCCGAGACCCGGTCGGACACGGTGTCCCGCGCGGTCAGCACCAGGATGGGCAGGTCGTCACCAGTACTGCGCAACCGCCGGGCGACCTCCAGGCCGTCCAGTCTCGGCATCATCACGTCGAGGATCATCGCGTCCGGCCGGTCGGCCACCACCATCTCCAGCGCGCGCGCGCCGTCGCCGGCCAGCTCGACCTGGTAACCGTTGAACTCCAGCGACCGCCGGAGCGACTCCCGGACCGCCCGGTCGTCATCGACAACGAGAATGCGCATGTAGACAGTGTCGCCGACAGTGCTGAGACCCGCCTAAGAACCGGCTACAGCGGATCCAACAGGCCGCCGCGATAGGCAAGCAACGCGGCCTGCACCCGGTTGGCGGCGCCGATCTTGGACAGCACCGCCGAGACATACCCCTTGACGGTCGCCTCGGACAGGTGAAGCTTCGCGCCGATTTCGGCGTTGGACAGGCCCTGCCCGATCAGACCGACGACCTCCCGCTCCCGCTCGGACAGCGACGCCAGCAGCTTGCGCGCGGGTTGGGCGGCGCGCTGGCCCTCACGATGCGCGCGCACCATGCGCACGGCGACGCCGGGATCGAGCACCGCGCCGCCGCGGGCGAGGTCACGAACCGCCCTCAGCAGGGCGGCGGGCTCGATGTCCTTCAGCAGGAACCCGTTGGCACCGAGCCGCAACGCGAGGCTCACGTACTCATCCATGTCGAAAGTGGTGAGCATGGCGACGGTCGGCGGGGAGGGCAGCGCGAGGATCGCCCGCAATGCCCGGATCCCGTCATCGGGCGCCCGCATCTTGATGTCGAGCAACACGACGTCCGGCGCCAGCCGACGGGCGGCTTCGACTGCCGACCTGCCGTCGTTGGCTTCCCCGACCACCTCGATATCCGGCGCTCCCGACATCATCGCGCGCAGGCTCGCCCGAACCAGTTCCTCGTCGTCCGCGAACATGAGCTTGATCACTGAGCCCTCCCGGCGCTCGGAAAGTGGGTCTTCCACATCCCGGCGTCACGGCAGGCTACCGACAAGTAGCCGATGAGTCGATATTTTCGCCGCGCCCGTCGTCACCATTTCACAAGGTAGCCAGATCGTTCCCGCCGTCGAAACGTATGGACGCACGCGTGCTCAGCCGAGCCGGATGGAGCGCTTGCCCATACCGGCCCAATAGCCATCAATGACCGTGCGCTGACCGGCCAGTTCGTCCTCGCGAGCACCCAGGGTGTTGACAGCGGCGTGAAATGCCCGACGTCGACGTCACCCCTCCCGACCCCACTGGTCGAACTCGGCGTGGTCGTCCACCCACATGGCCATCAACTCGCCGACGGGAGATCGATCGTGTGGGCGGTCTGGACGACCTTGGCGGCCAGGTAACGCAGGTTGTGCGGCGAGGCGTGCACCGCGGTCGGGCTGACCGCGCGCACATCGACACCCAGCGCACGCAACTGTGCGGGCTTGTCGGGATTGTTGGTCAACAGATCCACGTGCTCGACGCCGAGCGCGGCCAGCATCTGCGCGGCGGGTGTGTAGTCCCGCTCGTCGTCGGCGTGCCCCAGCGCCCGGTTCGCAGCGTAGGTGTCCAGCCCCACGTCCTGTAGCGCATACGCGTCGAGCTTGGCGTACAGGCCGATGCCCCGACCCTCCTGACGCAGGTAAAGCAGGTAGCCACCGGTACTGGAGATCCGCTCCACCGCTTCCCGCAACTGCGGGCCGCAATCGCACCGCTCGGAGCCGAACACGTCGCCGGTCATGCACTCCGAATGCGCCCGCACCAACGGCACCGCCGCGCTCCGGTAGTCGCCCAGTGCCAGCGCGAGGTGCTCCTTACCATCCACCAGACCCTTGAACGTGTACACGTCGGCGGCGGTCCGGTAGCCGTCGCCGAAGCTCAATGGCACCCGCACACTGGTCCTGATGTTCGCGGGCGGTGCCCCCAGCGCGGTTGCGTCCGTCACGGCAGCCTCCATGGCTCTCGACATTTACTTGACAATTCAAGTAAGCAATCAGGACGCTACCTCTATTCGATTGAACGCTCAACTGTGGTGACGGCCACGCTGAGCGCAGCCGTCATCAAGCCGGAAAGGACCTGCTCGCCGATCTCGCGCAGCTTGGGAAACATCCGATCTCTCTTCCTGAACTTCTCCTCCGATAGTTATTGGGCGCTGTCGACCGGATTAGACATCCGATCTATCTGGCGCCGCCCACTGTTGTCGCCGTTGTCATCGACTCCGGGAGCGACCTTGCACGAGGGATTTTCACGTCGTGGCCTGCTCGGTGGCACGCTGGCGGGAGCCATGCTGGCCGCGCTCCCCGGAGTCGCCGGAGCCGACGACACCACCGCGGAAGCCGGGCTGGGCCTTCGCGACCGGATGGCCGGCGACCAGGACTGGGCCCGATTCCTCGCCGGCCAGGACCTGGTCCCGCGCCACCGAGGGCGGCGAGCAGGAAGTCGCCGCCGACCTCCCAGACGGTCACCGTTCCGGCGATGGCCGCGATCGCGGTACGCAACGCGACCAGCGCGGTCGCGTCGTTGAGTGGCAGCGCGTGCCGCGGACCTGGTACGAGGGGCCGTTCCTGGGCAACGGTTCCTCGCCACCGGGCTATACCAGGAGCCGGGCGCCAACGCCGTCCGGTTCACCGTCGACCACAGCCAGGTGTCTTTGCCGCCCCAGTCCGGCCCCACTTGTCCGGCCGGTCTCAGCTCCACCTGTGGTCACTTCCAAAGCAGCAAGGACGGGCGGGGAGTCCTGCTCAGAGCCGGTTTGCCGGCCCGACTTCCAGTTGAGCCGGTGGGGCCAAATCTCCCCGGATTCGTCGGACAAGTGGAGCCAAGACTGCCCGGCAGAAGCAGCCAGGTGCAGGATCACCGGCCGGAGTTCGGCAACGAGTGGGGTGTCGCGCGGTTGCACCGAGTTCGTCCGCGTCCACGGTCCTGCCGGCGAACCCCTGCGCCTCCGAACGGGAATCCCGGGACCGCTGACGGTTCGGGCTTCGTGGGGACGGCCGCACTGGCACGAGCTGCCGGACGGCGCGCTCGAGATCGAGGTGCCGCGTGGCGGTGAAGTCCTCGTGCATGCCGCGGGAGCGAGGCCGGACCTCACGATCGCACCGGTGTCGATCAGCGACCCCGCGAAACCCCGGGGCCTGCCGCCGCTCCCGCCCGCCGGACAGGCCGTGACCGTCGATCTGTCCTCGGTGCTCGACAACGACGACGCGATCACCAGCGAGTTCTATTTCGGCGACGGTGGTTTCGACGGCACCGGCAACACCTACCCCGCCGCCCAACTGCCCCAGACCGGGCAGCTGACCGCCGACGGGGTGCCGTTCCTGTTCACCAATGGCAGCGAGGGAAGCCAAAACAATGTTGTCGCGACCGGACAGACCATCAACGTGCCCGCGGACCGCTACGAACGGCTGCATCTGCTCGGGCCCAGCGACAACGGCAACGTCAGTTCGACCCTGATCGTCGCCTACACCGACGGCTCGACGGCCCAGGTCCCGCTCCGACTCACCGGGTGGCGGTCCGGAGCCGCCTTCGGCGAGACCGAGGCCATCCGGACCGGCCAGATGCACTCGCGCACCGATCCGGTGAACGTCCAACTCGCGATCTTCCACCAACTGGTGCCGCTCGACCCGGCGCGCGAGCTGGCGTCGATCACCTTGCCGAACCTGATCAAACCCCGCCCGCACCTGTTCACCGCGACCCCGGAAAAGCCGTAGCGGGGCCTTCAGATCGCGTATTTCCAGGCGCTCAACGAGTAGGCACTGAACCACAGACCGGCCAACGCGATGAGACAGGTGGTCACCACCGCGACCCGGGTGGAGCAGCGAGCCAGCCGCACAGCCGCGAGCACAAGCAACGGGAAAGCGCTCAACAGCAGTCGGGTCCGGTCCTGCACCAGGCCGCTGTGCACCACGATCAGCGCGACCGTGCCCGCGGTGTAAAGCCACACCTGCCACGGCATCCGCCGCCGCACCATTACAACCGCCACCACCGAGGCGATGATCGCCGCCGCGGTCACCACCAAGTAGGCGTGCGTGCCCATGGTCAACTCTTGGAAGACCCATTCCGTGGTGGTGACGCCGAAATCGACGTTGTTTCCCCACCCCTTCTCCGTGATCGTGAAGTAGGAGTGAGGTGCGGTGGCGGAGACCCACAGCAGATAGCCCACCATCCCAGCCGCCGCGTACAACGGCGAGAGGGCGGCCCACCAGCGAGTCTCGCCGCGCTCCCGGAACACGGCCAGACAGGCCGCGACAACGACCACCACAAGCAGCGGGCCGGCCATCGGATTGGCGAGGCCCGCCGCGGCGACCAGCCACGGCACCAGCCACCATCGGCCCTCCAACAGGCTGACCAGCGTCCACACGACGAGCGCGATCAGCAGTGCCTCGGGGTACGGGAGCGTGTACACCACCGACATCGGCGCGGCCGCGACCAGGACGACGGCGATCAACTCGGCCCGGTGATCCCCCCGCATCGCCCGAGCCAGCCGCGCCACCCCGTAGGCGCCGGCGATACCGGCAATCGTCGACACCGCGATGCCCGCGACGACGTAGTTGCCCAGCACAACCGCGAACGCTCGCGTGACCAGCGGATATAGCGGGAAGAAGGCGTATGTGCCGTCAGGAGCCGGGCTACCGTGCGCGTCGACCATGCCGGCACCCGCTGTGGCATAACCATGCTCGGCGATGGCGAGATACCAGTCGGCATCCCACGGTCGCCAGTTCACGCGGTCGCTGGCGGCCGTCATGCCCCACCAGATCAAGGTGCCGATTGCACGAACGGCCAGGTAAAGCAGCGCTGGCGCCAACGCCCGACGGGCGGGCACCTCGACAGCGCCTGGCGCGGTTGCCTGGACTACAACGCCCATCACGGCCCCCATTGTCCGCTGTTCAGGTAAATTTCTTGTGATATCGCCCAAATCGGGTGAACCGTTACGCGGCCAAATGGCCGCATCTTACGGAGGCGGCGATGGACGAAGTGTTCAGAACCCTGCGGTCAAGGGTGTTTTTCGACATCGAGCCGTTAACGGCATCGCAGGGCCGGCCGCGCAAGCCGGACTCGACCAGGTCCGGAGAACCGGAAGCGAATATCGCAATGGACACGCCGCCGATCGCGCCGGCACAGGAATGGGAGGCCGCGCGCCGGCAACTGATTCAACGCCGGTATTGCGAGGCACTCAGCGAGTAGACCCAAACCGCCAGGCCGAACCAGGGCGACGAGAGTTCGAGCTGACCGCTCGAGACGGCGGACAGGATGGATATCGTGATGACCCGGTCAGCCGTCAGCGTCCTCGGACCCCACCTCTGATCGTCCACGCGCGCAGAGTCGGAATCCGTCTGAGCCCGGCCTGTTTCGCACCAGGCGCGCGGGCCAGGGTTGTCGCCGTAGGGTCCGTCGGCGGTGAACCATTCGACGCCGGCATCCAGCAGCCGTTGAAGCATCCGCTGTGCCAGTTCGGGCTTGGTCGCGAACTGGCACATCGTCATCGATTCCGGTCTCGGCGCACCGCTGGCGATCCTCTGCCCAGGATGTGGGGAGGTGGAGTTCCCGGTCGATCAATGCCCGGCCCCTGGCCCGACACGTAGGTCAAGAACACGCCCAGCTGACAGTTCTCGATCCGCCCGGCCGTGCCGGAACACTGCCGATGGACCCCGGCGGATGCGGTGCCCTTTTTCAGAAAACCCGTCTCATCGGCCACCAGGCGATCATCAACTACAGTCCCTACGCGGCCACCGAGCCCTCTTCAAGTCCCAACACACCTAGAAGTTGATCACGCGGTGACCGTCTCGATGATCACGACACACCGAAGGATCACACCCCGCGGCAGCAGTACTAACGCTTCACAACTTGAACGCCCCAACGGCGGAAGACCCGGGGGTCCGGACCAAGCCGGTGGACACCCGCCGTGTGGTGTCGGGCGGTGGTATGCACGATCATCCCGGCTTGGCTCCTGTTCAGGCCGATGGGCCGGCCTGCGTCTGCTACGGACTGGACTACCTGCGCACGGCTGGCTCGTGACCGCTCGCAGGTGTTCGCCAAGGTCGACCGCTGCACTGAAACCGCCGGCGCCGTTCTGGACGTGTCAAGAGCGATGTCGAGACGAAGGTGGTGGCGCTCCCGCCCAATGGGACTGGTCACTGGCGCTCGGCCGCAACTCGTTGTTATCCAGGACACGACAGCCACAAGCGCAGCCTCGGTGCCGGCCATCAACACACCCACCGCGACCCGCCGTTGACTCTGCTGGAGGTTTTCCGCTCATGCGCACCGTCACTACCGACGTTCTTGTGGTGGGTGCGGGGCCCGCCGGGCTGACGGCGTCCGCGTTCACCGCGCGGTCCAAATGTTTCGGCGATCACCCTGTCCCGTCGTCCTGGCTCCGCGCCTGAGCCGCGGGCCACGATGACGAACCAGCGCACGGTCGAGGTCTTCCGCTCGGATGCCCGGCGGACCGGCAGCAGTCGAAAGCGACGCGCATCGGTGCGCGAACGTGTCAGTGCAGACCGGCAGAAGGGCGGATCATGGGTCCGGAGCGTATTCACATTCCCGCCCACGTGTCCTTGGACGACGTGGGTCTCGGTGCCCCGTACATCCTCGGGCCCGGAGAGGGCGAACAGAACCTGGCCAACAACACCTTGCGCACGATGCTCACACGCGCGGCGGACACCGACGGGGACCTGGCGGCGATGGTGTGCTCCGGTGACGTGGCCGTGCCGACCGTTGCGCACGTCCACCGGGAGACCACGGAGGCGGTCTTCGTGCTCGACGGTCTCGTGCGCGTGCTCCTGGACGACCAGAAGGGGACGAAGATCGTCAAGGACCTCAAGGAGGGTGAGTTCGGCCTTCTGCCGCGCAACTGGATCCACTCGTGGGCGTTCGCGGCGCCCAGGAGCCGTTTCATGGGAATGGTCGCTCCGGACGGTTTCGAGAACGTGGTGCACTTCCTGGAACCCGACAAGCCGCCCACGGCGGAACGACTGCGCGAGAGCGAGAAGCACGTTGACGTGCTGTGGTTCCCCGACTACCCACTTTTCGGCGATTTCGGGGATCTGCCTGCCCCTGGTTTGTGAGCGAGCGTAGTTGAGCGCAGGCCTCGCCTGCGAGAGAGGGATGGTCCCGGAGGCTGGTCAGTTCCCGTTGCCGCAACGAAAAGCGGGCAATTTTCCTCCTGCGCAGACGCGACGTGCGACACCGGCGAGGCGGCTTCCGCCGCACGTTCGAAACAGAAGCGCGACGGCTGATGACGCCGATACAGGCTCGCGATCATCCCGGTGGGCCGAAAGCGGCCGCGACCGGAGGATTTCTACCCGATCTGCTCCATCGGCGGCTGCGTGCTCGACGACGGCGAATCGCCCGACAGCAAAAAGGCACAGGCCGGGCCATTCGCCTCGGTCATGTTTCACGCCGCCGTCGAGGCCGCGGAGTTCGGCTCGCTTCTTCCCGGCGACTTCCCGTTCCCCGGGCAGCTCGAACAATATCGCAAGGTGTACGAGCGGTATGAGCCGGCGGACGCTCGATATCTCGCCAACCATCGCGGCCACACGATGTACCTGCGACCGGAAGGAACGCACCTGACCGGAGACGTCATCAAGGCACTCAGCATGACAGGTACCAAGAAGGAGCTGGCCGAGCAGATCAAGGAGATGAAGGCCCTGGGCGTCAAGGAGGCCAAGTTCCACACGGCGGCCGGCCACGAGCACGAGATGATTGAACGGTGGGCCGATGTCATGGCCGAGGTGAACGCCTGACGCCTGTTGGGGAGGACTTCCGGCCACTTCGGGCGCAAGCCGGGTCCGGACTCGCGATCGGTCTTCTACGGGTCCCGCCGGGCCTCGTCGGGGGACCGGATCGGACCGGCGACCCTGTTCCGCGTCGGGTTCGCCGGCTCGACAGTCCTGGTTTTCCCCGTCTACTTTCTGATGTGGGTGCCGCCTCCTCGACCGCGGTGGCCCTCGGCGCGGGCACGGTGATCTCCTCCGCCGCATGTACGGCGCGATGCGGCAGACCGCGTCGGCGAGCCTGTCTCCGCCGCATCTGCGAGAAGGGGGCGCCGGGTTCCCTTCGAGTGCCACCTTGCTGTGAGATGGGCGGCGAGCGTTATGAAACGTCCATGATGGATGAGGAGTGAGTGGTATGACGATCAGGCGGTTGGTGACGGGCCAGCGTTCGGGGAAGGCGGTGGTGCTCAGTGATGGACCGGTACCGACGGAACACCATTTCGCGGCGTTGCCGGGGTTGATGTCGGCGGTCGTGTGGTCGACGGGGTCCCCGCCGGAGGTGGATGTGGAGGAAGGGGCGCCGGTGGGAGGGCCGGACCATCCGGCGCCGGGTCACACGGTGTTTTCGATAGTGGATTTTCCGCCGGAGTCGGTGATGGCGCAGCCCGGTTTCGATCCTGCGGCTCTGGGTGCCGAGCAGATCCAGCAATCGCCCGAAATGACGAAACGCTTCGAAGTGGACAACCCCGGAATGCACACGACGGACACTGTGGACTACGCCATCGTCCTGCAGGGAAAGATCTGGCTCGACCTTGACGACGGCGAGCCGACGTTGCTGGAGGCGGGTGACATCGTGGTGCAGCAGCGGACGCGGCATGCATGGCGCAATTTTGGTTCGGAGATCGCTCGGATGGCGTTCGTGTTGCTCGGCACCGACCGGGTCCATTGAAGCCCGTGATCGTAGGCGGCGGTTTGTGAGGGGAAATCCGTTACCAGCAGCTTTTGGATCTCGCTCCGCGAACCCAGGTACGCAACGAGCGAGAGACGTTCCACCTGTTCGGCATCGGTGACGCGATCAGCACCCGCGGCGTCCACTCCGCGGTCCTCGACGCCTTCCGGCCCTGTTCCGCTCCATAGCCGCGCAACCTGCAACCCCCACGGACGCACACCAGGAGGCGATCAACCGCCTCCTGGTGTGCCGATCCCTCCGTTGGCCGCCCCTGACGTGACCTGCCGACGGCGGCGTTCACCGTCCGTACTTCAGGGCAGTCCCGGTATCTGCGCACACGCCGGCAACGGATGCGGCGTTATCCACGGCGAGGCATTGTGGACGACTGGTAAGGCCAGCGTGTCCGGCAACTCGAAGCGTGGATAGCAAGGGTGCTGGGCGATGTAGCCACCGGGTGCCTGAAGGCCCGAGGCTAAGTCACACACGCCGTCGGTGTTGATGCAGTACCGTTGGACCGGAATACCGGCGAAGTCCACCCGGCCAGGGCCTGGTGAGGTGAAGCCGAAGGCACTCAAGCCCCGCGGCACGATCGCACCGATACCCGTGCCTGGCTGCATCGGGTCCGCGTAGAGCTTTCCGTCCACCTGCGACCTGGGGATGTCGATCCGGCCATCGGCCACGTCGTTGAGCACGAGATTTGCGACGTGCGCGCCTTGCGAGTATCCGACGATGGTGAACCGCGCGCCAGGGTCGTTGTTGTAGGTGCCCTGCAGCGCGCGGCTGGCGTTGAGCCAGCCCTGGTGCACACTCTCGTCGTAACTGGTTTGGACGAACGGGATACCGGGGCCGGGCGAGGCAGGATAGTCGACTTTGACGGCGATGCCGCCGTCGAGGCGGGTGTTGGCCAGGTTGTAGGTGTTGTCGGCGGTGGGATCCCAGGTTCCACCAATCTCGATGTAGTAGTGCGCCTGCCGGGTCTGTGGCTCCGCCTGCGCGATGGCCGGCACGCCGAGCGTCACGGCAAGCATGGCTCCGGCCGTCACGGCGAACCTTGCCGTCCTCACGTCCATTTGGTCCTTTCGGTGAAATTTTGTCGTGGTCGTCGTAAAACGTAGGGTGAGACGTCCCCGGTCGGACCCGTGCGAACACGCAAAACGGCATCCGTGCCAGCACGGTTCTGCGCGGGAGAGGTGGCGTGGTTTGCTGTGCGCACGCGGGCGGCGTGTGCGACGTGGAATGCGGGAGGACTGTGGGTCGCAACATGGCGGCGTTCGTCGCGACGACCACGGCCTTGCTGGTGGCCGCTGTGATCTCGGCGACCGACTGGTCGGAGGCGGGCAGGCAGGATCCGGCGCGCGCCCTCACGCTGGGGCCGCTCATGGCCTTCGTAGCCGACCGCGGTGGCTTCCTGCCGGCCTTCGGCGCCACGGAGCTGATCATGTTTCTGGTCGTCGGGGTGACGGCCGTCGTGTCCGGCGCCGTGGTCATGCGGTTTCGACCGCAGGCCCGCACAGGGCGACTGGTCCTGCTCGCCGGGCTGCTCTGGCTCGCGTCAGGGCTTCGACGCTCGGCTGATCCGATGTTGTTCACCGTGGGCGTGGTTCTGACCTATACGCCGATACCGCTGTTGATACAGATCGGTCTCGGCTATCCGACGGGTCAGCTTCGCAGGCGGTGGGAACGCTGGTATGTGGGCGGGTGCTGGTTTCTGGCGACCGCTGGGGTCGCCGGCGAGTGGCTGTTCTTCGACCCTCGATCGGCTCGTGCCGTCCATGCCTCGCCCTCGCACAACCTGTTGCTGGTCCGGGACGCTCCGACGATCGCTGTCACTGTGCAGTTCGCGGTCGGGGTGGCGGCCTTCGCCTTGGCCGTGGTGTTGGTCGGGGCCCTGGTGTCTCGTTGGCGCTCGGGCACGCGGGCCTACAGCGCGGAGTTCACTCCGGTCGCCGTCGGCGGCCTGATCGGGTTCGCGGTTTTCACCGCAGGCCTTCTCATCGCCGCGAACACCCCCCTCACCGGGCCGTGGATTGGTTGGCTGTTGAATTTGCGCAGTCCAACAATGGCTCTGCTCCCGCTTGTCGTTGCCTTCGCCGTGAGCCGCAATCATTTCACGCGCGCGGCGATCAGCTCCACAGTGATCGAGATCGGCGCAGCGCCGATCTCCGAAGGTTTTGGCAACGCGCTTCGCCGTGCTTTGCGTGACCCCAGCCTGGTACTCTGGACGTATTCGAACAAAGACGGATGCTATTTCGACGAGGACGGCCGCCGACGATGCCTTTCGCAGGTGCCGGCTTCGCGGGGGGTGACCACCTTGGGGCGCAACGGCGTTCCTTTCGGCGCGGTCATCTACGACGAGTCGCTGTCCGCCCATCCCGAGTTGCTCGCCGCGGTGCGCAGCGCGACCACACTCGCACTGGAACATGAGCGGCTGCGTTCTGAACTCCGGGCGCGGTTGAGCGAAGCGCAGCGTTCGAGGAAACGGATTGTTGTCGCGGGCGACGTCCAACGACGACGAATCGTGCGCGACCTGCACGACGGAGCACAGCAGCACCTCGTCGCTTCAGCGATTCACCTGCGTCGCGCACGGCAGGCAACCGAGGACCCGCAGGTGCGTGACCTGATTGCGCGCGGCGCGGCCGAACTCAAGGCCGCGCTGACCGAGTTGCGCAACCTGGCCGCGGGCGTGTACCCGGCGGCCCTGGCGGATGGCGGTCTCGCCGGCGCGCTGACCTCGCTTGCCGAGCGAACCCCGCTGCCCGTCGAGATCATCGACACCACAACGACGAGACTCCCTACCCGCATAGAACTGGCCGCCTATTTCATCGCGGCCGAAGCGGTGACCAACGCCTGCAAGCACGCTCAGGCCAGCCACGTGCGAATCCGCTTGCGACTCGCCGATGCGACGCTTCGACTGGCTGTGCTAGACGACGGATGTGGTGGTGCGGCGTTCGTGCCCGGTGGTGGGTTGAGCGGGTTGTCCGATCGCGCGACCACGCTCGGCGGAACGTTCACCGTCGACAGCCCGCATGGCGGGGGTACCTCAATCGCGGCCACCCTGCCTTGCGCCGAGCCGGACACCCCTCAGGACCCGGTCGCCTTCAAATAGGTCAGTACCGCCAGAACACGACGATGATCATCCGGCTCAGGCCGCAGCTCAAGCTTGTCGAAGATCGCCGAGACGTGTGACTCCACGGTCCGTCGGCCGAGGAAAAGGGTGGCTCCGATCGCCTGGTTGGATTTGCCTTCGGCCATCAAGGACAACACCTCCCGCTCGCGATCGGTGAGGTAGTCCAGCAGTTGCCGCCCGCGGTGCGGCCTGTCCATCATGCGGGTAACCAGAATCGGGTCGATGGCGGTGCCACCGGTCGCCACACTGTTCACCGCCGAGATGAAGTCGACGTCGGAGACCCGGTCCTTGAGCAAATAACCTACGCCGTCCGCCCCACCCGCCAGCAGTTTCATCGCGGCGACGGTTTCCACGTACTGCGACAGCAGCAGCACCGCGGTGTGCGAATACTCCGCCCGGATCTTCATCGCCGCCTCGATCCCGTCAACCGTTTTCGACGGCGGCATCCGAATATCGACCACCGCGATGTCGGGCTGGTACTCGCCGACAGTCCGCAACAAAGCCGTCGCGTCGCCGACCTCACCAACGATCTGGACGCCCTCGTCCTGCAGTACGCGTGCGATTCCGCCACGGATCAGTACCGAGTCGTCGGCGAGCACAGCACGCAGCGTCATACCGCCTCCCCCTCGCGCCGGTTTCACGGCCCGTGTGCGCGGCCCCCGATGCATCGGTCACAGTCGAGCACACGACCGCACACTCTTTGTAGCAGAAGGCCCATCGGCCCGGTAGGCCGACCGACCATGTCGATCGGCGCGATGCGCCCGCCTCCTGCCGACGTGCTGACCGGCTCGCTGGTGGTACTTCCGGTGGTAGTCTCTGGTGGCGCCGACGTCGGGTTTCCTGACCCCGAGGGTCGATGGGACCGAGGTTCCGGTCACTCGCCCGATGCCGTGCCCGGGTTGACAACCTCCGCTTCGCGGCAGCGTTGGGTGATCTTCGACGAGGTCCGGGATATTTCGACGCGGACGGCGGCTTGCCCACCAATGTCGCACGCCTGGAACGGATCGGCGCCCACGCTCCGGAGTTGGTGCCGGAACTGGTCGTCGAGTACGCGCTGATTTGGGCGGCCGCCCACGACCGCCACCAGGTGCCCGAATTCCTGTTCACCAGGGGCCAGGATCTCCGGGTCACCGAGCCGTCTTTCCACGCCACTGCCCTTGGCGCCGCGCGCTATCACGGAAACGACGAGTCCGTCGCCCTGCTCGAGCCGCTCACACCACCCGCGTGACCCGCTGTTCCCGGCATCTGGCTCCAGTAAAGGTGTTGCAGCACCGGGCGCTTCGCGAGCGCGACGGCACTGGCGGATAGGGAGGAGTGAAGGTGGTCAGCCAGACAACGGCTCGGGTCAGGACCTGGCGCGGCTCTGGCCATTCATGGTGATCATGGCGGTGTCCAAGGTGCCGAGGACAGCCGACCGGTTGCCGGCTCCGCTCCATGGAAAGATTTCGCGGATACTGTGCGATGTGGGAATCCCCGCCAGTTGGGTTCAGCGAGGGGAACGACCCGACGAGCCTGCTCATGCCACAGACCGGAGGACTCGGAGATAACGAGGGTGTCGGGCACCCAAGGCACCGTCGGGTCGTTCTCACCTCTCGCCTGCCGGGCACCGCACCACTCAAGATCCGATCTTGCCTCCAGCTACGGTGGGCCGCACGGGCCAGGCGGCGGTCACCCGCTGTCAGCTACAGGTGCCGCGAGCGATAAAGGCCACGACATCATTGTGGGAAATGCGGTTGTCGGTACCGCCGCCATGAGCTGCCGTGTCGAGTTCGTCGAACAGGTGCTTGTTGTTCGCGAAAACCGCTGCGGCGGACCGGAGGTTTGCAGGGTAGTTCCCGCCCGCCACCGCCACCATGTCGTTGTGCGAGATCAGTCCATCGGCGGCGTTGTGGTGTGCGGCGACATCAAACACCCCGAAGTTGTCCCGAATTGTCGTCGCGGCGACAATGCAGCCCGGTGCGGCACTTGCCGGCTCGGCGGCTGTGACCACCATCGCACCGGTGAGGGCAGCCAGCGCAGCGGCGGAAAGCCCCGCCCGGACGACCAACGAGTTACGCATCATGAATCTCCTTTGGATAAGGCGAATTCGGTTTACCTGTTGCTCACACTGCCGCCCCGAGGACGCGGAAGGCGCGGAAACACCGCCGTTTGGTCGTCCTGGGCTCGACCGTCCGTGGACGGATGCGGCGTCCAGCCGGCGGTTACCCACTGGTTCCCCTTCGCGGCATCCTGTGCTTGCACGTCCACGATCACGCAGATCGGTCGCCGTGCCCAGGGCGTTGGCCGGTAACTGGCCGGGAAATGGCACACCCGGTCGGTAGCCCGCAGCGACGCTGGAGCCATCGAGGTGGAGCCGAACGAAGGTCTGAAGCGGGGGGCGCTTGTCATTGTTTGGGAAAAGTCTGCGCACGCATCGCCATCAGTCCGGGCTGTCTCAGGAGGACCTCGCCCGCCGCGCCAAACTCGACGTCAAGACAGTGCGTAACATCGAGCACGGCCATGCGGTGCCACGGCCTTCCACGGTGCGGCAGTTGGCCGACGCACTTGGCCTGACCGGAGCCAACCGGGAACGCTTCTGCGTCGCCGCGGCACCCGGCCACACGGACTCGCTACCTCACCCGGTGCCGAATGCGCCACGAACAGTGCCGGCGCAGCTACCCTTGGCGGTGCATGGGTTCGTCGGCAGGGAGGCGCACCTCGAAGCCCTGGACGCCAGCGCCGAACGCGCGCGGCAGCTCACCGAAATGGTGATCAGCATGATCCACGGCGCCGCCGGAGTCGGCAAGACCGCTCTGGCGGTGCACTGGGCCCAGCGGGTCGCCGACCAGTTCGACGACGGGCAGCTTTACGTCAACCTGCGCGGATTCGCCCCGACCGGCACGCCGATGCCCGCCACGGAAGCGATCCGAGCCTTCCTCGACGCCCTCGACGTCCCGCCCCAGCGGATCCCAACCGGTCTCGACGCGCAGGCGGCGCTGTACCGCAGCCTGCTGGTCAGCAAACGCATGCTGATCGTGCTGGACAATGCCCGCGACGTGGACCAGGTCCGCCCCCTGCTGCCCGGCGCCGCTGGCTGTCTGGTCCTGGTGACCAGCCGCACCCAGCTCACCGGCCTCGTCGCAGCCGAAGGCGCCCGCCCGATCTCCCTCGACGCACTCGCCGCCGACGAGGCCGGTGACCTGCTCACCCGCCGCCTCGGCGCTGAGCGGGTCGCCGCCGAACCGGAACCGGCCCAGTCGATCACCACCGCGTGCGGCCGGCTTCCCTTGGCCTTGGTCATCGTCGCCGCCCGAGCCGCCACCCACCCACAACTGCCCCTGCGCACCCTGGCCGACGAACTCAGCGATACGGCCAGCCGCTTGGACTCCCTGTCGACCAGCGACCCCGTCACCGACATCCGCAGCGTGTTCTCCTGGTCCTACCACGCGCTGTCCGCCCAAGCGGCGCGGCTGTTTCGGCTGCTTGGCCTGCACCCTGGCCCCGACACCTCCGTTACGGCCGCGGCCAGCCTTGCCGCCCTGCCGGTAGCGCGGGTGAGTGCGCTGCTGACCGAACTCACCCAAGCCAACCTCATCGTCGAACACACCCCCGGCCGGTACGCCCTCCACGACCTGCTCCGCACCTACGCCACCGAGTTGGCCCATCACGTCGATCCCGACGAGCGGCGCCGTGCGGCCACCCACCGCCTGCTCGACCATTACCTGCACACGGCCCACACCGCCGACCTGCTGCTGAGCCGGGCCCGGGACCCGATCACCCTCGCTCTCCCCCAACCCGGCGTCACTGTCGACCACCCCGCCGACCAGCGACAAGCCCTGGCCTGGTTCACCACCGAACGCCGCGGGCTACTGGCCACCTTCGACCACGCCGCCGCCACCGGCTTCGACACCCACAACTGGCAACTGGCCTGGATCCTGTGGACTTTCCTCGAACGCCAGGGGCATTGGCACGACCTGGCGGCGGCGGGGAGCGCCGCGGTAACCGCCGCCCGGCAGCTGGCCGACCCGGCAGCACAGGCCCGCGCCCATCTGACTCTCGCCGGCGTCCACACCCGGTATCTGGACCGTATCGACGACGCGCACACCAACTTGCGGCACGCCCTCGACCTGAGCACAAAGGCCGGCGACCCGGCATTGGAGGCACACACCCACTTCAACCTCAGCCTGGTGCGCGAGCGGCAGGGCCGGCATACCGAGGCCCTGCACCATGCCCGACAGGCCTTGGGCCTGTTCCAAGCCGCCGGCCATCGGTGGGGTCACGCACGGGCCGTGAACAGGACCGGCTGGTGCCACGTCCTGCTTGGCGATCATCAGCAGGCTCTCACCGCCTGTCGGCAGTCCCTCACCCTGCACCAGGAACTCGACGACCGCATCGGGCAGGCCAAAGCCTGGGACAGCCTCGGCAGCGCCCATCACCACCTCGGCCACCACACCCGCGCCAGCACCTGCTACCAGCGCGCCCTCGCCCTTTTCCGGGTCCTCGGCGACCACTACCACGAAGCCGACGCCCTCACCCACCTCGGCGACACCCACCACGCCGCCGGCAACTTCACCACGGCCCGCGACTTCTGGCAACGGGCGTTGACCATCCTGACCGGCCTCAACCATCCTGACGCGAAAACTGTCCACGCCAAACTCGCCCTCGCACCAGAACCATGAAGCTGGAAACCGGGAACGGCCCACCGAAGCGGGTGAAGGCCCGCGCACGTTGACGCCGTAACCGCCGACGATCACGGTCACATTCAGGGGTGGTGCTCACGTTCGGATGTGGTGTTGTTTGTGCAGGTCGGGCTCGAGTTCTTGACCGCGTTCATCCAGGCGGAGTCGTCGGCGCTCAGCTTTGGTCGGCCGGATGCCTCCCAGAGCGGGCGGAACAGGTCGGTCAGGCCTTTCCAGTTCTTGCCGCGGGGTTCGACCAGGGGCCAGTTGAGCTCGGTGAGATCGAGGTCTCCTTTGCGCCGGTTGCAGTTCCAACACGCGGTGACGAGGTTGTCCAGTGCCGTGGGATCGCCTCCGCCTGCGATGGGGTGGACGTGATCGAGCGTCGCTGACCGGGAAACGAAGGCGGGGTGGGTTGAGTCCGCTTTCCAGTTCGGATGGTAGGGAAACTGTTCGGGATACAGTCTGGATACCAGGCGCATCACCGCGGTCAGGATGACCCGCTCACCGCAGTACCGGCACTGGTAGTGGTCGCGAGCGTAGACCCTCGCGATGACGGAGATCGCGGGCCATCGTTGCTTTTTCTTTTCCTGTGGAATGAAGCGGATCTGGGTCACGGAGGCAAGCGCTGTGGCTTCGTCGCCGCGGATGCGGGCCTGGATGATTCGGGCGAGTGCGTCGGGATAAGGATCGTCGGGCGGGTGCACAGTACGATGGTCGCACGGGCCGGTCGCTCCCTTTTACTGCCCGGCGAACACGCCCTCTTCTGTCGCGTAGCGGATGCTTGCCGGGATTACCGGCCAGCGGCGCCGGAATTGCCGCCGTCGCGTGACGTGGTGTTGATGATCTGGGTGAGGAACTCGACATTCGTCGGAGTGGTGCGCAGTCCGTCGAGGAGCATGTCGATGGCTTGGTGGGACTCGCGGCGGTGCAGGGCGCGGCGTAGCGCACGGGTGGCCGCCAGTTCCGCGGGTGAGCACAACAGCTCCTCCTTGCGGGTACTGGTTCTGCTCACGTCGACCGCGGGGTAGACACGTTTGGTCGCGATCGTGCGGTCCAGCGTGAGTTCGGCGTTGCTGGTTCCCTTGTATTCCTCGAAGATCAGTGTGTCACCGGCCGAACCAGTGTCCACCAGTGTGGTGGCGAAGATGGTCAGGGAGCCGCCGTTCTCGATCGCCCGGGCGGCGCCGAGGAAACGTTTGGGCGGTATGAGGGCGGTGGAATCGATACCGCCGGACAGGATGCGTCCGGAGGCGGGCGCGGCCAGGTTGTAGGCGCGACCCAGCCGCGTCAGCGAATCCAGCAGTACCACCACGTCGCGGCCCATCTCCACCAAGCGCTTGGCACGTTCGATGGCCAGTTCGGCCAGCGCGGTGTGCTCGCCGGGTGGATGGTCGAAGGTGGCGGCGATGACCTCGCCGGGCACGGCGCGGGCGAAGTCGGTGACCTCTTCCGGGCGCTCGCCGACGAGCACGAGCATGAGGTGGCATTCCGGGTGGTTCTTGCTGATCCCTTGCGCGACCGCGTGCAGCACCGAGGTCTTGCCGGCCTTCGGTGGCGCCACGATCAAGGCTCGCTGACCCTTGCCGACCGGCATGAGCAGATCGATCACGCGAGTAGTCAGGGCGTGCGGTTCGGTCTCCAGCCGCAGGCGCTCGCGCGGGTAGACGGGGACCAACTCGGAGAACGCCGGCCGGGCGGCCGCTCGTTGAGGGTGTTGCCCGTTGATCGTGTCGACCTGGGCCAGGGACGGGCGCTTGTGACCGTTGCCGGCCGGGTGCGCTCTACCAGTGATGGTGTCGCCGCGGCGCAGCCCGTGCGTGCGGACCAGCGCTGGCGGGACGTAGACATCGTGTGGCATAGCCAGGTAGCCGTTGACACGGACGAACGATCGGTTGTCCAGGGTGTCGAAGACCCCGGCGACAGGCAGCTGAGAATCGTTCTGGTGCGGTTCGTGCGGGGTATCGTTGCTGTACATAGTGGATTCTTCCTAGTCTGGTTGATCAGTGGGGATGCGGTAACCGGCCGGAACACTCCGGCACACACCGCCGAGAGAGGCCCCGTTCGCGCTGGAAAAGGCGTTCAGCGAAGCCACGTTCAGCTGAGCAGAACAGGGAACTCACGAATGCTTGTGGGGGACGATCGTCCTGAGCCCGCAAGCGGAAGACGCCCCAAGGCTACCGGCCGATGATCGGGCACGCAACCACGGTCACCCATCCGCACGTGCGGCGTGCTCGTGCGCGAGCGGGTCCTCGACCAGACCAATCCGCACCCCCGCGCGTGTTCCGGATCCCGGGAAGGCACGCCTCGCACCAAAGCGATCTGTTGGACCACGCGCTTCCGCATGGGCACCCGGAGATCGGAAAAACCACCGTGTTCGCCGTCCTCCGCGCAAGCCCGACACCAGTGGGGGTCACCGCTCCCGCATTCCCACACTCGCGCTGTTCTGGTGCCGTCTGCGCCGGTCTGGTCGTCGGCGGCACCGGCGTCCTTCAGGTAGACGTTGACTGGTGGTAGCGATCTGGCGTTGGTAACGGCGCCAAAGATCGCCGTCATGCCTCAGCACCGAGGGGACGACGCATAAGAGGGCCGGGCGACCATGGTCGAGTACGCTGCGGATCGAGTCAATTGGATTCCGTCGGCGGTAGGACTCCCGGCAACCTTCTGCGCTTACTCTGCCCAGTGCTCGCTGCTTGCCGACGCCTTGGTAGCCGAAACCGCGGCCGCACAGCAGGGTCCCGGCGGCGTCCAGAGGTCGGTGGTGAAACTTGACGAAATTATTCCCGAGGGCGCTACACCCGGAAATTCGACATTACGGTAAAGATTTTCGGGCATAATTGTGGCACGATGATACTTGGGCCGTACACGATCACGGGCCGGCCGAACTGTGAGCTAGACTTCGCGGCACTGAAGGCGGCGGTATCCCACGCGACCGGATCACCCTGGAAGTGCCGGTCGACCACCAAGCGACCCCCAGCGTCACATCGACCATCACACGCCGAGGTCGACCCGGTTGCGGGTGGTGGGCTGCACGACGGCGACACGCGACGCGGGGACAGCAGCGAGACACATGTCCTGCGCGACCGTCAGCTTAAAGCGGCAGTCAGCTCAAACAGGCACAGAATGCACCCGGTTGTTGCCAAAGCAGTAGCCGCATGAGCGCGCAGTGGCATACGGCCAAGCCCCGCCACAGGTACTACGGAGCGTAAAGCTCGCACGCCGACTGGACCGCCTGACCGCAAGTAGCTCGGTGTTTCCGCAGCTGAAAGCCCAGATTTCAAGATCGTCCAGCGAAATTGTGCCCCGGCAGGATCGAACCTGCGACACCCGCTTTACGGCGTGGCGCTTGCCGTTGTTGCCAGTTGGTCGCCGACATCGGCCATGAGCCGACCTGATCGCTAATGCAAATGGTGACCTGTCGCTCTCGAACGTCTTCATCCGCCGTTGATTGGCGAGGGTAAAGCGTAGGAGATCGAGCGCCCTGCTTGGCGGGATGGGCGCTACAGTATCCGCGCCACGTCACGTTCAGCACGTCGACCCGGCCCTGATCATCGAGGACGAGGTAGGGCAGGACCTCTCGGAAACGGTACGGATCGTGACGGACTTGCGGGTCCGTCACGCCGATAGGCCACGGAAGCGTCAGACGCCAGGACTGCGTTTTGCCGGTTGCCCCGCCAGTAGGGTCCGCTCGGCCTGCTGCAGCATCCTGCGATGCGCCTCGGTCGACCTGCGTCATCCGCCGACATACCCGGTCATCCATGTCCGTGATCCGGCGGTTGTGTGACATGGATGGCGCCTGCATTGCACATGACAGACATGCTCGGATGCCACATGTGTGCGTTCCCGAGATTGACGGACTCGCAGGGCGCGCGGACATGCCTCGCCAACCATGTCCGTGATCCGGCGGTTGTGTGACATGGATGGCGCCTGCATTGCACATGACAGACATGCTCGGATGCCACGTGTGCGCATCCAGGAGACACGTGGACAGGCGGATCTCGCACAAACGGCCTCATCGTGTCACCCAACGCAGCGATGATAGACAACCGAACGATGTAGGACATGCTGCGCTAGAGTGACATCGTGGACCTTCACGCCTTCACCGAACATGCCCCTGGCAACCTCGTCGCAATCCATGGCACGGACCCACAGCGTGGCGAGTGGTCTCACAAGGCATTTGTGCCGAATCCGTTGCCAGCGGAGTCGCCGATATTAAGTGGAGCGACCTATCGCGCAGTGGCGGACGCTCGCGCTGCCCTTGCCGCGCTCGACAGCACTGCACGGCGATTGCCGAATCCACGCCTTTTTCGCAGGCCTTCGTTGAGAGCCGAGGCGCAAAGTACTTCGGCGCTGGAGGGCACTTACGCACCTCTGGCAGAAGTGCTTACGGCCGACGAAGAACGGCCGCAAAGCACTGATATGCAGGAGGTTCTCAACTATGTTCTGATGGCCGAAAGGGCATTCGACTGGATCGAGTCGGGTCACCCCTTGACGGTGAACATGCTGGAAGAACTCCAACGAATCCTCGTCCACAAGACAAAAGGAGAGGGTCAATCTTCGGGCAAGGTACGCGACCACCAGGTCGTGATAGGGCAGCGCAAGGGTGCAGGACCCGGAGCCCTGCCCGTACATGCGGCGCGCTTTGTGCCTTCACCGCCCGGTCTGGATCTCCAGGCAAACCTCCGTGATCTTCTTGATTGGATGGCAAACAAAGAGGTGGGGCGTGAGATCGACCCGGTTGTCACTGCCGCACTCGCTCATTACCAGTTTGAGACCCTGCATCCGTTCCATGATGGTAACGGAAGAATTGGCCGGATGTTGATTGTCGTAAATTTGCATGAGCAAGGGGTCTTGCTCGAGCCGACACTGACGGTGTCGCCGTGGTTCGAGGCACGGCGCACTGAGTACTATGACCACCTGTTCGCGGTTAGCACAGAAGCGGCATGGGACCCATATGTGCAATTTTTCGCGAAGGGCCTGGGAGCGTCGGCGCAACGAACGCACGATCGCATGATTACACTTGTCGAGATACAGGCGGAAATGAAAGAACGTGTACGAAAATCGACACTCCGGGCGGATACCGCACACGCCCTGGTTGACTTTTCCGTTTCAAACGTATCTTTTACCGTTAGAGCGGTCGAGAAAGAGTTGAAGATATCCTACGGTCGAGCTAATAGCCTCGTAAGTCAGCTTGTGCAGTTGGAAGTAATCGCCCCACTGCCTACTGGATCTGGTGGTGCGCGCAGATTCTACGCACCTCAGGTCTACAACGTGCTTCTCGGCGAGGAGTGACAGCCAAACCCATTCACGTAGAAGAAGTCGTAGTCGGCCGACGCATCAGGAGGTCCACGGCCGGGTTCGCCGGACGCGCTCGTCCCCGCCAAGCCGCTGCTTGGGGGTCATCCCGGAGCCTGCCTGCCCAGCGAGGGCATGTTCTTCTTCTCCTTGCCGCGTCTGGCGGTTCGACAGGATGAGGGCCGGATGAACGGACCCGCACGGGTCGCCTTGAAAAAAACAGGTAAAGAAACTCTGAACACACCAGCTTCGCCCGCCGCGGGCGGTCCCGAGGTCAAGGTTCCTCCGCTTGGACGAGAGCCTTCCGTGAAACTCCGCGGCTCGTGCTCGTAGGCGCCTGCTGAAGGTTCGGCGGTTGCGGCCTCGAGTATTCGCGGCATGGCAAAGGATGGGACCTGGGGTGACCTGCGGTTCTCATACGGCGCTTGGTCGTGGAGGCCAGTCTCGCGCTGTCGATACCCAGTCGGCCGTTGATTACGTGAGGTTGGCAACCGCTTCGTGAAAGCGATCGGGACGGGATCCTCCGTCTTGGTCCCCTCACCTACGGGGTGAGCTTCGTAACCGTCTCCGCCGCGGTCACCGCGTTGATTCTCGCCAGGAGCCGCCGCGAGGACTGGTCACCTACCTTGATCGTCCAGCTGGCCCGCTCGACCACGCCGAGCGGTTCCATCCGACGGGGCCGGTATCGCTCGGTGGGTACCGTCGTGGGGAACTCGGTCGTGGTCATGTCACAGCTCCAGTTTGGTCATGGCCGACCACCATGGTTCGACGTTGCCGTGGAGGGTGTCATCCGTGCCCCGCACGCGGGCGAGCTCGGCGGTGAGCCTCTGCAACGGCACGATCGAGGTGAAGGGCCGCAGCCACGGGTCGGTGTTCGCGAACCAGAGGTCGTCGTCGGCATCGCCGCAGGTCACGAAGTTCGAGCCGAGTTCGGCCAGCAGTCCCCGCAGCGTCGCCGTCCGGCCCTGGTCGGTAACAGAACCCACCCGCGCGCCGACAGGAAATAGCGCAGCATGAGAGGTGGTGGGTACCGTGGCCGATCCGCTGACCCTGGGCGCGGTGGGAGCCGTCGCGCTGACCGAAGGCATTAAGTTCCTGTACGACCAGGCCAGGGAACTGCTCAAGCAGTGGCGGGAGAAGCGGGTCAAGATCACGCTGCAGGCCGCCGCCCCGGAGGGGCTGGACGCTCCGCTGGCCGAGGCCGAAGTGCCCGAAACGGTTGTCGCGCAGCACGCGGAAACACTTTCGGAACTGCGGCGGTCCCTCATCGAGTACGCCGACGAGGGCGTCGTGCCGGACCCGAACGACCCGAAACTCCTGGAGTCGGTCGATGCCCTGCGTCGGCTGCTGGAAGTCGCATACGGGCAGCGGATCACGTTCCGGGGTGAGACGCGGGAACGGACCGGCAGCAGGGTGGACGTGAGTGTCGAGGCCGACGTCGTCGAAGGGTACGTGGCCGCGCTGCGCGCGCGTGGTGTCCTCCCGGACGACGTGCGCGCCGACCTGAAGGTCAAGCGGGTGGCGGCCGGCGGTCAGGCTGTCGGCGTCGACATCGACGACCATGGTCGATGATCCGGGTTTCGTACCGAGGTCGTGGGTGCTCACGCGGCTTGAGACCTGGCTGCGGGAGCAGGACGCGCGCATCTTCCTGATCACCGGTCCGCCCGGTAGTGGCAAGACTTCGTTCGTACGCCAACTGGTGATCCGCGGCGGCGACCACCCGCACCTTGCCGCGGCGGCACTGGCGTTGACCCATTTCTGCGACTCGAGCAACGAGCGAACGCTCGACCCGCTGGAATTCGTGCGTTCGCTGTCCCGCGGGCTGGCCGCCGTGATACCGGGCTTCGCCGACGCCCTCGCCGGTGCCGCGGTCGGCGCGTCCGCGATGATTTCGATCGACGCGAGCCAGACGGTGGGCACGGTGGAGGCGGGGGCGTCAGTCACGAACGTCTCGATCGGCCTGCCCCGGGATGTGCCGACCCGGCAGGCGTTCGCGCAGCTTGTTCGTCGTCCGCTGGAAGCCGTGGTTGCCGATGGTTTCCAGCGGCGTGTACTCGTCGTGGTGGACGATCTGTCCGGCGGCTACAGCTACGACTCGGACGACAACATCGCCCGGCTCATCGGCGTGGTGGCCAGCAATCCCGCCGAGCTGCCAGCGCCGCTGCGGTTCGTGGTGACCAGCCGTCCCGACCCCTGGGTGCTGCGCGACCTGCCGCCACCCGCGCTGGATTTGATCGCCGATCCGCCCGACGGAAACGAGGACGTCCGTCGCTACGTCGACCAGCGGTTGTCGACCGTGGACAACCTGGTGCGCAGGCTGTGGGTCGACAACGTCACCGCCGCGGCCAACGGGAACTTCTTGTACGCGCGCTTCGCGGTGGACTACCTGGTCGCGCAGGACGACCGCCTGACCAGCGCGCCGACCGAACACGCGCTGCCGTCCGGGCTGACCGACCTGTACCGCTCATGGGTCCGCACTGTCCTGGCACGATCGCGGGACTTCTGGTGGGATTGTCAACTGCCGGTGCTGTCCGCTCTGACCGTTGCCCGAGGGGACGGCCTGACCCGAGATCAGCTCGTGGGCATCACCGGACTGCCGGTCAGCTCGGTGCGCCGCGCGCTGGAGCAGTCCAGCCAGTTCCTCGTCGGTAGCGAACGCTTCCGGCTGTACCACGACTCGTTTCGCGAGTTCCTGGCCGCCGACGAGGTTTCCGAGCAGGAAGCGCACCAGGCCGTCACCGACTTCTTCGTCGCACGTCACGGCGCGGACTGGCTCACTGCGGACGAGTACGCCTGCGACCATCTCGCCACCCATGCCGCCGCTGTCGGCGACCTCCCGTCGCTGGTCGGCGCCCCGGCCTTCCTGGTCGTCGCCGAACCGGTCGCCCTGCTGCACGCGATGGCACAGCAGGGTGTGCACGTCGACGCCTACGAGCAGGCAAGATGGCTGCTCGCCGGTCACGACAGCGGCGCCCGCGCGTCCTATCTGGAGCTGGCTGCCCAGGATGTCGGCGACGACGAACTCGCGTCCGCGTTGGCGGCCCTTTCCCTCGAACGCGCGTGGCGACCCGTGAAGGCGTGGCGGCTGCGCCGGATACCCAATCTCGTCGTCGGTGCGCACGCGGGTGGGGTCTTCGACCTGCTGGTGCTGCATTACGACGACGGCACGGTGGTCGCGACCATCGGCGGGGACAACACGCTGCGGCTGTGGGACCTGGCCACCAGAACCGAGGTTGGCTCTGTGGAGCTGCCCGCCCGGCTGGCGACCGCCCGGCTCGCCCTGGTGAGCCGAGGCAACGAGCACTGGATCGTGGTGGCGAGCCCGATGACGGTGTGGCTGGTCGACGCGTGGCGCGAGGAGATCGCCGGAGCGGTTCCGACCAGGGCCGAATCGATTGTCACCGCGGTCGGCGTGGTGCAGGCGAACGGGTTGGACGCTGTCGTCCTCGGCTACCACGACGGCGTGGTCGAAGCCGTCGACCCGCTGACTGGTGAGTCGGTGCGCGCCCCGGAGAAGGGGCATGACGGGCCGGTGTTGAAGATTGCCGGCGCCTACGCCGACGCGGTGGTGTCCGGCGGCACCGACGGCCGAGTGATCATGTGGCCGGTGTCCACCGAAGCGTACGTGGTGGCCGAACGCCGGGAAGGACGGCCATGGACCGCGGCCAGGGATGGCCGGCAGTGGGAGTCGCCAACCGTCTTTCCGCCGTGGACCACCGCGATCGGATGCCTGGTGGTCGAGGATGCGATCGCACTCGCTGTGGGTTTCAGCGACGGGGTGGCTCAGCTGACGACCCGGGGTGGGTTCGGCACGGGCGAGTACGAGACACCGGTGCTGGATGGCGCGGACAGTCTCGCCACGATCCGGTCCGTCGCGCCCGACGGTGGGTTCACCGAAATCATCTCCCGGGAGTCCGGTGAGTACACCTACGCGTTCGCCTGGTACGTCAACACGGAGGTACGCAAGGAACTGTTCGCCGACGTCGGAAACCCCGAACGCATCGGGGCAATCACAACCACCTACGGCAGCCGCCACAGTCTGGAGTTCCGGCTGTCGACGACCGCCGCCGAGAGGGCACGTGCGTTCGAGGCCGCTGCGGCCGACGAGTGGCCTGCCGAGAAGATCGCGCAGCTCTCCGGAGGGGTGAACTCGGTCGCCGTGACCACGGTCCTTGGCGACCGGGTGCTCGTCGCCGCCGGCTGTGAAGGCGGTCGGGTCGAACTGTTCGGCTTGGTCGACGGCGAGCCGGCCGAAGGCCCGGTGCAACTGGAGAGCGAGCCGATCTCCGCCGTGGCGTTCGCCCGGATCGACGACGACGAAGTCATGCTCGCGGCCGAGTCCGCCAGGGCCGGCCTCATTCGTCAGTGGCGCCTGCCGCCACCGCCGGAAATCGGCGACCTGCACACCACCCCGAGTGACTTCGCGTGTGTCGACGAGAACACCATCGCCATTCTCCTCCAGGACGGCACCGCCCATCTGTGGCGCGGTCC
The DNA here is from genome assembly GCF_035276945.1 of Amycolatopsis sp. Lineage (GTDB taxonomy): Bacteria > Actinomycetota > Actinomycetes > Mycobacteriales > Pseudonocardiaceae > Amycolatopsis_E. The sequence continues at coordinate 32,765 of NZ_DATELF010000157.1, forward strand.
GGACGTCCGCGAGCTGGACACCACGGGGCTGCGACCGCTCGGCATCGGCACGTGGCAAACGGGATCGCGGTTGTGGGTCGGCGCGCACGGCGAGTTCTATGGGACCGACGCCGACGGCGCGTCCGACGGGAGCGGCGGGAGCGGCGGAGTCCGGCTATGGCCTGCCGACGCTGACGCGGGATCATCGTTCGACGTCGCCTTTCCCGACCACACCGAGGTATGCGGCCTGACCCCGTGCGGCGACGGCCTGCTGGCGATCGCGTGGTCCCAACCGGACGTCCTGGCGTCGCTGTGGCTGCTCACGCCGACCGATCATGGCTGGGACCGAACGCCCACCGCGCTGGAGGACGCCGATGCGTTCGTGATCCGGCCCGACTGGGCGATCGAGATACCCGGATCGGCCGGACGACACGTCGTCTACGGCACCTTCGTCGTCGCCCACTCGGTCTCGCTGGACACCGCGCGTTTCACTCACGAACGCGTGTTCACGCAGCGTGTTCCGACCGCAGCCCGGCACCTTGGCGAGCCGGTGATCGTGGTCCCCCGAGGCGCCGTCGTGCAGGCCGAACGGCTGGGCAACCCCGACATCCTGACGCGCGACAACGTGGCCGTCGAGTTCCACGGGGTACCGTGGGTCGAGATCGTCGCTGTCGCGGCCCTGGACGACCTGTCCCTGGTGGTCGCGGGAACCGAGGACGGCAGGCTGCTCTGTTGGTACGGCAACAACAGCGTCGACCTGGTGGTGCGACTGGGATCGCCCGTGCGGCAGCTCGCTCTCGCCGATCATCGGACCGCCGTGGTGCGAACCGATCTCGGCATTCAGACCATTCGAGTCAGGTGAGGTCGAAGACGGCAGGGGCGGCACCACCCACGATCCTGGCCGCCGCGCCAACCTGGACGCAGTCGTCGACGCCAAACCCGGCATCGGTGTAATCGCCTGTCCTGCCATGCCCGCGCGTTGCCGGTCCAGGTTTCATCAGCTCACTGCTTCGCTCGGAGCGAGTAACGCCACCAGCTCACCGGCGATCGCCAGCAGAATCAGATCACCGGGGCGTCGTCCGATCGACCGCGAGAACCTGCGACGCTCGCTCCCGGAATTCGTCTTCAGGGGTGCCGAAATTTCGCTGCCACGGACAACGAGCACGGTGGTCAGAGCCAACCGCGGTGTTTGAATATCCGGTACAGGCCGGCGCGGACCATGCGGACCATGCGGACTATTGCCATGAGCAGCAGCGCGAACGGATAGCCCCACACCCAGTTCAGTTCGGGCATGCGGTGGAAGTTCATTCCGTAGATGGTGCCGATGAGGGTGGGGTCGATCGAGGTTGCGCGATGCCGGTCATGGCTGGGGCGATGTGCGGGGCCGTGTGCGCGGGCCCTTCTCGAGCAGTTCGCCGTCGAACGACCCGTCGATGATCTGTGCGACGACGTCGCTGAGGCGGCGGTTGCGGCCGCGGGCGTAGTCACGCATGAGCTCGAACACTTGGTTCATCTGTAGGCCGGTGCGTTGGGCGAGCATGCCCTTGGCCTGTTCCAGCTGGATGCGGCTGTTCAAGGCGGTCTGCAGCTGGGTGGCGAGCAGTTCGCGGGTGGCGATGGCGCGTTCCTGGATCAGGCCGACGGTGGCCACGTCGGCCATGGCCTGGCCGATCCCCCGGTCCGCCTCGCTCAGCGGGCCGGGTTCGGTGCGAAACAGGTTCAGCGCCCCGATGGTTTCGTTGCGTAGCCGCATCGGGAGTGCCTGCGCCGAGTGGTACCCGAGTTGCTGTAGCCGCTGGGTGAAGGCCGGCCACGACGCGCGCATCGCGGGCAGGTCATCCCGTGCCACGGGGCGTCCGGACCGGAAACAGTCCAGGCAGGGGCCTTCGTTGTTCTGCAGCTCGTAAAGTTCCAGCAGGCGGGCTTCCTCGGCGGAGGAGGCCATTACGTGCAGGCCACCGTGCTGGTCGGCCAGCATGATCCCGGCGGCGTCGGCGTCGAGTAACTGCACGCTACGTGCGGCCAGCGTGTGCAGGAAGTCGATGACGTCGAAGTCGGCTACCAGGGTATCGGCCAGATCCACGAAGGTGCTGGCAAGAAGTTGTTCCCGGCTCGTCATGAGCCCACTGTCTTTGCTGCGTTGCGGATCATGGCCGTTCCCGCTCCGTCGCGGTGCCAGACTCGCTGTCGTCGAAGCGCATACGTCGGTTGACCACCTCCGCGGCGATGGCGGACACTGTCCGTCCCGAAGCGTACGCGTGCGCTCGTAGCCGCAGCAGTGCCTCGGCGAGACTGATACCCAGTTGGATGGTGATCATCCCGGTCGCCTGGTGGACCTCGGCTCGGCCATCGATCGGCCCCGCGAGCGCGGCATGCGAACCGTCGCGCCTGTCGTGGTCCTGCAGGTGCAGCACCACGACCGTCGCCGCCTCGGCGAAAGCGACCGCCTCCGCGAGTTCGTGCGTGGTCAAGTGCCCCGGAGTGTCGCGGTACAGATCCAGGACGCCGACGCGGATGGCGCCGACCCGCAACGGGAACGCGAAGATGGCGTGCACGCCGGCCTCGAGCACGGCCGCGCCGAACCCCGGCCACCGAGCCGGCCCAGCCGCCACCAGGTCTGGTTGCAGGACGGGACGACCACTGCCGGACGCCTCAACGCAGGGACCTTCACCGAGGGTGAACTGCAGTTCCTCCAACTGCCTGGCCCGTTGGTCGGTGGCCGCGAGCACGACTCCGCTAGGCCCTTCAGCGGTCATCAATGCGACCCCGGCTCCACTGACCGGCAACACCGACAGACATTCCGCACACAATCTGGCGGGCAGCGCGACCTGCCCGCCTCGGCCGTCGGCGATCACCGACAGGATTTCGGCGACCCGGGGGTTGTGCATGGTGTCATCCGTCCGGGCCGCCGCCCGGGCGGCGGAGAGCGTGGGCGAGGTCGGGGTAAATGTTCAACACGCCGTCCAGCCCGGTGATCCTCAGCGGCAGCAGGACCGGGCGGGTGCGCGCGATCACGGACAACCCAACTCCCGCCGCCATCGCCGCCTCCCCCACGGTGACCAGGACGGTGATGCCGGCCGCTCCGAAGAAACCAACGTCGGAGAGGTCGATGATCAGCTGCGGGCCGGTGTGTCGCAGGTGTGCGAGGAGACCGTCGCGCAGTAGCGGGCTGGTGAACAGGTCCACCTCACCGCGCACGGCGACCACGACCGCGCCGGGCGGGTCCGGATGCGCCGTGAGGGTCAGGAGGGCCTTGCCCGGACGGCCCGTCGGCAGAACCGCGACTACCGGCGAGGGAGGGTCAGTCGATACGGACGGGAGGACAGCGGTCATGAAGTCGTCTCCTTGGTCGGGGCACCGGTGTGCCCAGTCCGGTTTTTCCGGGCGAGGCGGGCCAGTCGGGTGGGGTTGGTCCAGTGCACCTCGGATGCCCAGCCGAGTTTCTCCAGGATCCAGATCACCCGGGCGGAGATGTCGATCTGGCCTCGCAGCACACCGTGGCGGGCGCAGGTCGGGTCGGCGTGATGCGAGTTGTGCCAGGACTCGCCCATCGACAGGATCGCCAGCGGCCAGAAGTTCGCGGCCTTGTCGCGGGAGGCGAAGGGCCGCTCGCCGATCAGGTGGCAGATCGAGTTGATCGACCAGGTCACGTGGTGCAGGAAGGACACCCGCACCAGCCCGGCCCAGAAGAACGCGGTCAGCGCACCCCACCAGGACCAGGTGATCACCCCACCCAGCGCGGCGGGCACCCCGACGCTCACCACGACCCACAGGGGAAACAGGCGGTCGATGACCCGCAGGTCCCGGTCGGCCAGCAGGTCCGGGGCGAACCGTTCGGCGTTGGTGCTGACCCGTTCGAACAGCCAGCCCATGTGGGCGTGCCAGAACCCCTTGGCCAGCGCCACCGGCCCGGTGCCGAACAGCCAGGGCGAATGCGGGTCGCCCTCGCGGTCGGAGAACGCGTGGTGCCGCCGGTGATCGGCCACCCACCCGATCACGGGGCCCTGCGCGGCCAGACCGCCGGTCACCGCCAAGGCGATGCGCAGACCGCGCTTGGCGTTGAACGCGCGATGGGTGAAATACCGGTGATAGCCCACCGTGATGCCGAGGCAGGCCACCACGTAGCAGCCGGTGGCCAGGGCGAGGTCGGTCCAACCCAGCCCCCAGCCCCAGGCGATCGGCACCGCCGCGACCAGCGCGACGAACGGAAGCAGCACGAAGAGTTTGACCAGGATCTGCTCGCGCACCGACCGGCCGGGAAGGATCAACGGCTTCGGATCGGGGACGGGTCGTGGTGCCGGGTGAACTACCGTGGACGAAGTCATGCGACTGCCCTATCTGGACTGTTCTGGATGCTGGCCCCCGATGTTTGCCCGCTGCCCGTGGAGGGGAGACCGCCCGTGGGCAAAGGCGACGTGGTCACCTGCGTGCGGACCCGGTCGATCATCAGTTCGGCTTCGGCGGCGCTGAACAGACCCTGTTCGGTTGCGCGCAGGATGGCCGCGACCGTGCTGCGATGAGGTTCCGCGATCCCCGTGACCTGCGCGGTAGTGAGAATCAAGTCGAGATGGGCCATAGGACTAATCCCTCGGTTGCCTTGCGGAATGCCGGGGTCCAGGGCACTTGCCTGAAACACTACGCGCTCCACCAGGGATTTTCCCAACGTCCGGGAAAATTTCGGTGCCAGTCCCGACACAATCAATCCACAATGGACAGATCAAGTCCGGCTCCGGCGGCAGGTCGAACAGAGCGGTTTTCACCTGACGTGTTGTGGCAGTCACCTTCTTTGGTGTTCGGTGCCATCGGGCTCCGGAAACGCCGTCACGGACGTTTCCGGTGATCACCTCACGGTTGCTTCCACACAGTCCACTTCGGACTTTCGTCGAACCACTCGAATGGAACCGAAGCCTGGAGAAAAGGATTTCCCGGCAACGCGGACGCCCTGGCGGGACGGCGCGGAGCGTCGGCTGATCGTTCGCGAGAACATGTCCATGACCTCCTTGGCGCGTCTGCGACTAGACGCGTGCGTCGCCAAGGTCCGGAGCGGCGCCCGATCCACCACGACCCCGCTCCCGTCGAATACCGCAGGCTCGACAGAACGCCGTGCCGGATGGCGCCCCCTCAGCATAGACCTCCACCGTGCCGCCGGACAGGGCCGATGCGGGACCGACGCACCGGACCGGACCAAACATCAGACGTGCGCCGCCATGGTCGTCGCGTGTAGGCCGCCCGGGGGCCCGATCCCCACCAGAACCGGCCGCCACCCGGACAACTCCGCCCGGCCGTCCTTCCGGGTCAAAATAGTCCTTGCCGACGACGACATCAGGCGAGGTGCCGGGGATGACATCGCCGCGCTGGGCGAGTTGGACCGAGGACGCGGCGAGGTCGCCCACCGGTCACCGACTCGCCGGTCGAGGCGCGGCTGACCTGCCGACAACGGTGGCAGATCACGGCCCTGGGGGCGATGGCGGAGAGATCAAACCCAGGACACCAGCACGGACCGTCGGAACCATACTGGCCGGATGGCCCTCGGATACGTCTTCGCCGTCCTGACGGCTCTGGCGTCGGGTAGTGAGTCGATCCCGGAGTCCCTACGTATGCGCGTGCCGACGGGCACGGCGGCGCGTCCTTCGATCTGATCACCGTGCGGCACCAACGGGTCGGAAGCGGTCTGGTGGCCCTCGGTCGTGAATGGCGGCCGTGGTTCGGTCGGGCGATCGTCGCTCAACTGAGGACCTGGCAGAGGTGTCGTCACGTTCCCATCGTGTTGTTCCGAGAGCGCTTGCCGTGCGATGGAGGGAGGGCTTCGAAGGGTGTTTGCGAAGCCGGACGGTACCTGCGTCTGCTCAGGTGTCAGCCGCGGGATTTGCGGATGAGATGGCGTAGTTGGGTAATGCGCGCTGTGCCGACGATGAGAGTGAGCAGGACCGAGCCGACGGCGGCGATCACCAGCGCCACGGCCAGTGAGGTACTGGTCGTCATCCACAGGAATGAAACCTCGGTGCTGCGGGTGTTTTGCGCCAGGAAGACGATCAAACCGACGGCGATGAGAGTCGCGGCCACAATACCGGCCCAAGCGCTTCCGGTGCGGGTGCGCGGCACGCGCTGCGACGGCACTGGCGATGTCTCGGCGGGCTGTGTCACGTGTTCGGCTGTCGCCGTGGCGTCGGTGTCCGGAGGTTGCGGTGTGAGCTCGACTCGAGGTTCATTGCGAGCGCGGTGAAGGAGGGACATGACGTACTGCTTCTTCCGGGATTACTGCCGGATGAGGTTCCCCCCGAACGGTGGACAGGTCTTCAAGCAGCGCGACTCCGATCGCGTCGTCCGGGTTTACCACATCGGTGAGCTACACGATCAACGGCCATATTTCGTGATGACCTAGCGCGCGGGACAGCGCGATCGAAGCGGGGATGATGGTCAGGTCGTCGCGTACGATCACGCGTCGGCGGTCTGCAGGTGATCGGAGCTACGGCGGTGCCACAGCCAACTGGTCAATCGTTCTGGACAGGATCCTCGACTTTCACCAGTCCGTATCGGGCCGCGGACTCGCGTGTCTCACTTCTGGAGTGCGTCGCGTTGTGCCGGGCTCAGGCGGTCCGGTCTTGCCGTGAAGGTGTAGGTCTCGGGGCCGGTGGTCTGCAGAGCGAGGGGGTCGGCGATGGCTGGTTGGTGTTGGATCGCGTCCAGGGCGGCGGTGGCGCGGTCCCGGGGCCAGCCGAGCGCGGTGGCCAGCGTGTCCAGGGTGAGCGGTCGACCGGTGTGCACGAGGGCGGCGAGCACGGTCAGCGCGTCGTACACGGCGGTCTCGGTGAGGGTGCTGCCGCTCATCTGCTCGCTGAGCCGGGCGAAGAACTGGCCCATCTTGCTGAGTCGGGCGCCGGCGGTCGTGTCGGGGCCGAAGATCTCGATGCCTTGCTGTGCGGCGGTCGCGATCTCGCCGTGTGCGCCGGTATCGGCCTGCCACGCCCGGAGCCAGACGTCGTCGTCGATGACGTACCGCTCGCGGCGCCGGCCGGGATCCGGTTGGCGCACCACCAGTTCCATGGCTTCGAGGTAGCCGACGGACTTCGACACCGACGCCGGGCTGACCTGTAACCGGCGCACCAGGTCGGCCGCCGTCAAGCCGCCGGTGTCAGCGGTGAGCAGGCACACGAACACCCGGGCGGTCATCCGGGGCAGGCCGGTCGCGGCCAGCAGGGACGCGAACCGGCCCACGAAGCCGCGCACCACCTCGGTCGGCTGTCCGTCGGTCGCCGGTTCGGCGGTCCGGGCCGGCTTGCGCCGGCGGGCACGGTGGCCGGCGGCCTGCTGGGCGTGGTCGGCCAGGTAGTCGGCGGGGGCGCCGTTGCGCGCCACCTCGCGGCTGATCGTGGACGTCGGTCGGCCCAGTCGCCGGCCGATCTCGGCGTACCCGAGCCCGCCAGCCAGCCATGCCGCGATTCGCCGGCGGTCCTCGTGGGTCAGCCTGCCTCCTGGCACCGGCACACCTCCTCTCCTTGCGTTCATCAACAGTACATTGCAACGGCGGGATTGAGGTGATTGCATTCACTCACATTTCTGTTGCAACGATTGCCGTTCAAATCACATTTTGCGCCTTCGTTTCGTTGACACTTTCTGAAACGCAACGTAGCTTTTGCTCATTCGGAAAGGGAGGACACAACGATGCACGTGATGGCCGTGTCGACCGTCTCGGACGATGGCAGGTTCTGGAGCGGCCTGAAGAAGGCGCACGCCAAGCTCCCCAAGGGCGCCAAGTGGAAGCTGGCGGTCGCGAGCAAGGACGGGGCCAAGGCGGTGAACATCATCACCCACGACTCCATCGAGGGTGTTCGGGACTTCTTCGAAACACACGCCGGCGCCTACGCCACGACGGAGTACTTCGAAGCGGACGCCGCGAACGCGGTCGGTCTCCCGCGATGACGATCGACGTACCGCGAATTCAAGCCCGGGTCGCCGAACTGCTGGCGGAGTACGGAATCCCGAGCGCCGCGATCGGGGTCCTCCACGACGGAGAGCTCGCCGAGCTCGCGGTCGGCGTCAAGAACGTGGAAACACGGGAACCCGCGACGACGGACACCGTCTACCAGTGCGGCTCCATGACCAAGACCTGGACCGCGCTGGCCTTCATGCGACTCGTCGACGAGGGGAAAGTCGATCTGGACGAGCCGGTGCGGACCTACCTGCCCGGTTTCACGGTGGCCGATCCCGAGGCGAGTGCCAAGGTCACCCCTCGTCACCTGCTGTACCACACCAACGGTATCGAGGAAGCCTACGGCGACCCCGGCGAAGACGACGACGTCTACGAGCGCATGGTCGAGAACATCGCCGACGCGCCCCAGGTCTTCCCGCTGGGCCACACCCACGGATACAGCGCGGCGCTGGGTTACGCCATTCTCGCGCGGATCCTGGAGGTGCACGACGGCAAACCCTGGGACGACGTCATGCGGGAGCGCCTCTTCGACCCCATGGGCCTGACCAGCACGAACAGTTGGCACGAGCAGGTGGACGAAACTCGGACGGCAACCGGGCACCTGATCCGGTCCATGGATGAAGGCCCCATCGTCACACCGGTGGACTACCTGCCGCGTGCCTTCGGCCCCGGCGGCAACATCACCTCGACGGCCCGCGAGGTGCTCGCGATGGCGCACGCCCTGCTCAACGATGGCACAGCCCCGAACGGGCAGCGCATCGTCTCGGCCGAAAGCATTCGACAGATGACGCGTTCGCGGGTGCCCGTACCGGATCCGTACATGTTCGGGCCCGAATGGGCACTCGGCCTCATCGTGTGTGACTGGCACGGCGAAACCGTCTACGCGACCGACGGCAGCACGATCGGCCAGAACGCCCGGCTACGGCTCCTGCCGGACTCCAACACCGCCATCGCGATGCTGACCAACGGCGGACCAAGGGAAAGCTTCTACCGCAAGGTGTTCAACGAGATCCTGACCGACCTCGGCATGGTCACCATCCCCGACCTGCCCACACCGGACCCGACGCTGAACCTCGACCTGTCCAGCTACGTTGGCGTCTACGAACGCCCCGGCGCCCGGTACGAGGTATCAGCCGAAGACGGAAAACTGTACCTGACCCTGGTCCTTGACCCCATGCACGCAGAATTCCTCAACAAACCAGACCACATCAACTATGAGCTGCTCCCGGTGAGCGAAACACATTTCCTGATACCGCCAGCGAACCCGTTGGAGGACACCCAGACGATCGCGATCTACGACTTCACGAACAGCACCGCCCGATACCTCCACACCAACTGCCGGGTGAACCCACGACTAATGTGAACAACTGCGGACCACGACATCGCCGCCTTCCACCGTGACGTCGAGCAGGAGATCCGCGCCTCCGGTCTGGAATGGACGGTCCTGCGCCTGGAACTGTCCGCGGCCAACGCTCTGCGATGGGTCTTCGACGTGCCGGGGCAGGTCAAGGCGGGCGACGTGGTCCGGGGACCGTACGCGCAGGCCGCCGGGGCGCCGATCCACCCGGCCGACTTCGCCGCCATCGTGGTCCAAGCGCTCACCGACGACGAACACGCCGGTCGGACGTACACGGTCACCGGCCCCCAGTCCCTGACCCACGCGGAGCAGATCGCGTTGCCGGGCAAGGCACTCGGGCGGCCGCTGCGGTACGAGGAACTTTCACCGGAGGCGGCCAGGAAGGCCATGGGTCCGCACGCCCCTGCGGACGTACCTCTCAACGACTGGGCACGACACGTCGACCGTCCGGCGCCGGTCCCCGACGCCATCGAGAAGGGTCACCGGCCGCCCGGGACGCACCTTCGCGCAGTGGGCCGCCGACCATCGAGCCGACTTCTGACACCAGTGCTCCGCCCCGCGGTGATGTGGTGACCGACGCCCACCCGGGTTCGGTCGCCCAAGGGCACAAGCTTGGCGGGGCGAGCGGTTGGACGGATTTCGACAGCCGGTGCGTACCGAGATCCACTCAAGTCAACAGCGGGTGGCCGACGAACGCGAGCGACCGCCAAGATCGTCAACCTGAGTAATGCGGCATCGAGTTGCTCAGCAGTCGCGATCAAGTGGATCACTACGACATCTGAACCTGCTGGTCAGCGGCTTGCCGGTGGCAGTGAAGCCGGCTCACGCGAAGGTTCGGCGTGGCGGCTGTCGAAATTCCTGACGACCGGTAGCGTTGGGTAGTCGACATCTCCGGGTGGTCGTTTCGGCGGTGGCGCCTCGGCATTGATGCCGAGTAGGCCCGCTCATGCCGACGAGCGTGTATTTCGGGTCTGACATGCGCCAGCGGTATCGGCGACCGGGTGGTGGCCGGTCGCCGACCGCGCGCTCGGATCTGTGCGGAGGGCGTCCGGCCGGGTAACCCCGGTGCATTACTGCACCGGGGTCCCCTCAGGACCGTGCATGCCACTCGTCGCGGCACACGGCCCAAGCAAGCCACGAGGGCGGCTCAGATGGTTGGCTGCAGCACGGTGTTTGCGTTCGCCGCCCGGGCGGGTGTGCCCGTGCGGCTGCAGGTGGCGTGTACGAGGTGTGTTCGGTCACCGCGTGGCGTGTTGGGTGCGTTGTGGTGGACCAGGTAATCCACCTTGATCGCTTTCTTCGTCACACACAGAAACCACCATTCCCAGCCCTCGGGGGACTGGGGTGGCTGGTCGGGGATGAGCAAGTTCTCCCCGCACAGGGTGCATCGCCCGTCCTGCTTGGATAGCAGGCGCACGGTGTAGGCATCCAGTGGGGGTGTGACCTTGCGGCGACGCTGCGCCCAGTAGGCGGCCAGGTCGGGGTCGTCGGGAGACGCCCCGCCCTTGACCAGGGCATGCCGTACGATCTCCGTCCAGGCTGGTTTCGGTAGGTAGGCGCCGGTGTCCCGATCGCCGAACACCCACCGGTCGTTCCTGAACTTGTTGAACTTTCCGTAGTACCGCTGGATGATCCAGCGTTTCGGCTTGTTCGGGTGGCTCCAGCACGCCCACTTGTACGTGAGTTTCCACAGGTAGTCGGTCAGGGCGGCAAACACCTTGGACGACACCACCGTGCGGTAGTAGGCGACCCACCCCCGAACAATCGGGGTGATCTTCGCCAGCATCGCCGCAACGTTGGCCCCGCGAAGCGCGCGGAACTCCCGGGCGAGCCGTTTGCGGAACCTCTTGATGGCCTCGACGCTCGGTTTAATCAGCAGCTTGCCGTTGGGGTAGCGACGCAGATGGAACCCGAGAAACCCGAACCCCTCCTCATCGAGGCGAACGATACGGGTCTTGGCCTCGTTCAAGGCCAGCCCTCTGGGCGCCAGCCATGCGGCCAGCTTCGCCTTGACCTGTTCGGCTTGCTGCCTGGAACGACAGCAGACGACCAGGTCGTCGGCGTACCTGGTCAGCGTTGGACTGGTGCCGACCACCTCCCCGGCGTGACTGCCGGTCAGGTAGTAACGTACACCAGCGGCCTCCTCCAGCCCGTGCAATGCGATATTCAACAACAGTGGTGAAATAACACCACCCTGCGGGGTCCCCGCTGTAGTGGGCAAGACCCCTTTCCCGGCCTCGATCACCTCTGCTTTCAGCCAGCCGGCGACCATCCTTCTTGCAGGGAAGTCACCGATCGTCTTAAGCAAGTGATCGTGGTCGATGTTGTCGAATGCGCCGGCCAAGTCGGCGTCAAGGATCCACACCCGTTTGGATTTCCCGCACAGGGTTTGGAACAGGGAACCTATCGCGTCGTGGCAGCCGCGACCCGGCCGAAACCCGTAAGATCGGGGTTCAAACCGGGCTTCCCATTCGGGTTCCAGCGCGTGACGGACCCTGCCCTGGTGACAGCGGTCCATGATCACTGGTATGCCGAGTGGTCGCATTTTGGTTTTGTCACTGGCTTTCGGGATGTACACCCGTCGAACCGCTTGGGGCCGCCACGAGTCCCGGGTGGCGTGCACCTGCACCGCCACCTCGGCCCGGGCCTGGCTGGTCAGCGCGACCTGCCCGTCGATCCCCGCGGTCCGTCGGCCCGTGTTGCGTTGCGTGACCTGTCGTACGCTGATCAGCGTGTTCGACCAGGACCGCAGAACCAACTTTTGCAGGTTCCTGGCCGTGGCCAGGTCCCCGTTCTTGACCGCCTTGAAAATCCTGCACCGCAGCCGCCGTACCCGTTCCTCGTGTTCTGGCCAGTCCACCTGATCCCAGGCATCACCGTCGAAGACCGAGTGCGGGCCCTCAGGTCCGTTCACCGAAGTGTCCAACTTGCCCCTTGGTTCTGGCGTATGCGTCTACTTCGATTCAAAGGCTCACCTGTCCACGTCAGCACCCCTTTCAGGGCCGGGCACCGAGCCCGGTATCCGGCCAGTTATCCGCCCACCACCGGGAGGAGTTCCCGGTACTCGGCCTACGGTTTCCTGCTGCCTTTCGGCTGCCGGCGTTCGCTTCTTGGACACCCTGTCCTGCCAGACGGGATTCCGCCCCCATCACTGTCGGCCTACCGCAGGCACCACGCATACCCGCGCATGTGCTGCGGACCCTGGCAGGGTTTACACGTTCCGCACGCATGAGACCCGGACCGGGTTGGGCGCTCTCTCTACCCCGGGGACAACGGTGTTCGCTGGCCATCGCCTTGTCCGTGGCCGCCGCTTGCCGCCTTCCATCGGCCGGTCCCTATTCACCCCGGAACCGCAACCCAACCCGGGATGTGGACTTGTCGAGGCATCCGCAAGAGTTTCCTGGTAGTCGCCCCATGCCAGCCCTTCCCCGCACCTGTAGCCGCCATGGTCGGGTCGGCGGCCCTTGGGCTTTCCCGCGAGCTTCGCACCCGACCGATCAGGAACCGGCCACGCACGTCGCGGTGGGGACAGGTCGAACACAAACCTGTAGCTACGTCTTCGACATACGTCGAACCTCCTTGACGAACTCACTCACTACGTGCGACCTCGTGTCGCAACAAGGGCGGTCCCTACCGCGATCCTCTCTGCTGCTGTCGTTCATTTCGTCCGGTCGGCGGCTTGTCGACGTGCGGCCTCCCCAGTAATATTAGGAAAAATTATCAGAATTCTTTCGAAAGAACCATTTCTGGTAAATTTTCGAACTAGGGTTGTCGTATCATTTGCCTGGACGCCATCGACAGTGTGCGCTGTCAAAGCGAAAAGGATCGAAACATGCATTCCGGGACCACTCAGGCGCACCCTGTGGCGCACCCGACAGCTCTGCTCGAGGAATTCGAACGGTATACGGACAGAACGCTGTTCGTGCACGAGGGACAGGAGATCACCTACGGTAAGGCGCGGGCGGAGATATTCCGTCTGGCGCGGGCCCTGGCCGAGTGCGGGCTCCGGCCTGGAGACGGGGTGGCGGGCTTGAACGTCAATACGCCGCGCATGATGTTCGTCCATTTCGCCGCGCAGTTGATCGGCTGCTACTACGTCGGTGTTCCGCTGGCCGCGTCGACCGTGGAACGGGCCCGGATGCTGGCCCATGCCCGGACCAGCGCGCTGGTGTATGAGCCCGCGCTGGACACCGGAGGAATGCGCGAGTTGGCGGAGAAGTCCGGCGTGGACATGGTGCTCTCGCTCGGTTTGAGCACCACGGGGCGTGACCTGATGGAGTTGGCGGCACTGCGATCGGCGGATCCGCTGACCCCGCTGGCACGGAACGAAAACGTTGCCGAGTTGGTGTTCACCGGTGGCAGTTCGGGTGGCAAGCCCAAGGCCGCGACCGACACCTTCGAGCGGATCGGGGCGCTGGCCGAGTACTGGAACATCGCAGCGCGGGAGAACACCCCGGACTACGCCGTCTACAGCACTGGATCGTGCCGGCTGTTGCGGTTCATCGCCCACATCGGGGCTCCGGGGCTGTCCGTGGTGCCGACGATGCTGCACGGCGGGACGATCGTGCTCCAGGAAGGCTTTGACGCGTGCACCGTGCTCAGGACCATCGAGCAGGAGCGGATCACGGCGATGGTGCTGTTCCCGTCGTGTTCGTACCAGTTGCTCGATCATCCCGATCTCGACACAACCGACACCTCCAGTCTGCGGCTGCTCGTCTATCATGGGGCGCCGATCGCGCCTGCCCGGCTGGAGCAGGCGGTGAAGCGGTTCGGCGTCACGGTGATCAGGCCGCCTCGACCTCGATCAGCCCGTACGGTGGCTGGTCAGCTCATCGCGAGAAGCGGACGACGATGTCGTTGTCGGCAGAGGGGGCGGGACATCATCCACGACAAAGATCTGGGCGCTTTCTCCGGGGCCGGCCGGCCAGTCGTGTAGGTGCTTGTAGAAGTCAGCGACGGCGACGCTGTCGGCGAACTCGGCGTCACGGTCGCGGCCTTGGCCGAGGTTCTTCTGCGGGCTGTCGATCATGAGGAAGCCGGGGTGGGCGCTGCCGGTCTCCCACGGAGAGATCAGGGTGCGCCCGCCTGAAGAGGCGTGGATGTAGCTCGAGCCCCGCATGTGCGGGACGAGGTTGTTGTCGACGAAAGCCTGCTCGAGCTTGGGATACCGCCAGGAGGGCCACAGTCGCCGCTTCACCAGCGATGACTATGCGTCGCATGAGCCTGGTCAGCCCGGAGCAGACGGTTGCGGGCGCGGTGATCCTCGCGGCTACCGCTCGTAGCCATGTTCGTGCGGTTCAGCGATTCGCCGGATCGGCGTGAACAGTCGATGCTGGAGCCGGCTCGGCAGCCGGAAGCGAGGAGGACGGCGGGCGCCCTGGGGTTGTGATCCGACGCTCTATCCGCTTCGCGAGCAGAGTGAGTGGGTAACAGATGAGGAAGAAGAGCAACAGGACCGCGGCGAAGATAGGTGTCGCGTGACCGTCACCTTCGGACAGTTGGTAGTACTCCACGGCCTGTCGAGATCGTTGGAGGACCTCTACGACCCCGATGAGCGAGGCCAGCGTGGTGGCCTGGATCAGGTCCACGATCAGGTTCACGACCGGCGGAAGCATTCGTTTGATCGCCTGCGGGAGCACGACCCAGCGCATGACGGATGTCCACCCGAATCCGAGCGCGGAGGCGGCCTCGGACTGGGCTGTCGGGATCGAGCGCACCGCTCCGCGTACGACCTCCATCACGTTTGCGCTGCCCCATAGGGACAAGCCCACCACCGCTGCGGGAAAGGACGCCAACTGGACCCCGAGCGAGGGAGATACAAAGAACACGATGAAGAGGGTTACGAGGACGGGCAGGCCACGGAAGACCTGTAAGTAGGCCGTGAGGATCCCCCGGGCCGGGGTACTCCAGCGTCCGTTCGGCAGGCACAAGAGCACCCCGAGCAGCACACCGCACGCGACGGACACGATCACCGACGTGGCCGCGAGCGCGATCGTGCGCAAGGCGCCGGTGGCGACGAGATCGAGTGTCTCGGTGATCCAGCTGGTGTCGTCCATCAGACTCCTCCTGCCAGGGCGTAGCGTCGGCCGATCAGATGCATGAACGAGCTCAGCAGCAGTACGAGAACGAGGTAGACGACACCGAGGAGCACGTACAGTTCCACGGTCCGGAAAGTGTCCGCCGACAGTTTCTGTACGACGAATGTCAGTTCTGCCAGGCCGATGCCCAGCATCAGTGCCGAGTTCTTCAGAACCGAGATCAGCGTGTTCGTCAGCCCCGGGATGGACAGACGCACACCGATCGGTGCGGTCACGTGGACGAAGGTGCGGAACCGCGAGAAGCCGAGGGCCCGCGCCCCTTCTTGGTAGCGAGGTCCGACCGCATCAAGCCCTGCGCGGAAGTTCTCCACGTTGTACGCACCGCCCCACGCGATCAGGGAAATACAGCCGACCGCGTAGGCACTCAGGGTCAATCCCAGCGGTGGAGCGACGAAGAAGAGGAAGAACACCTGGACGAGTAACGGCGTATTGCGGATGATTTCCACGTACATCCGGATGGCCTGACTGAGGACGGGCACCCGCAGTGTGATCGCGGCGGCGCCGGCCAGACCGACCACGACCGATCCCGCCATTCCGATCAGGCTGATCTGCAACGTCATCAGTAGCCCGGTCCAGAGGACGTCGGCGTACTCGAAGGCCGCGAGGTTGGTGAATGCCGCTGGGGTCATCATGAACAGTCCGACAGGGTGTCTTTGTCGGTGTACACAATGTCGTGCCCGGGGCGCGGCATGTTGCCGGCGAACGCCTCGACCGCCTCCTTGCTGGGCACGACCTGGGTGAAGATACCCCAGAGGCGGTCCTTCTGCTGCAGGTCAGTCAGGACGGCGTCCACCCATTTCTTTGTTGCCGTGTCGCCCTTGCGGATGCCCAGGCCCCACGGTGTCTGCGCCTTGTCCACGCCGACGACCTTGAGGCTGTCGTCCTTCAGGGTCAGTCCCAGCAACAGCGTGCTGTCCTCCGCGAACGCGGCGGCACGGCCGGCCTTCAGGGCCTTCACGGCATCGCTCGTGCCATCGAGCAACAGTTGCTGCGAGTCGGCGTAGCAGTTCGTCAGGAACGTGCTCGACGTGGTGCCCGTCTTGGTGATGACGGGCTTGCCCTTGATGCTGTCCCACCCGGTGATGTCGGAGGTTGTGGGGACGAGGAGCTTCGCGCCGCTGGTGAAGTAGGAAACGGAGTAGTCGATGGTCTTCTCGCGCTCCTTGGTGTAGCCGAGCGTGGAAATGATGAGATCGATCTTGCCTGTCTCGAGGTACGGGATTCGGTTCTGTGGCGTAACGCAGGTGAACTCGACCTTTGAGTCGTCCCCGAACGCGTAAGCCGCAAGGGTGCGCGCGACCTCGGGGTCGTAGCCGGCGTTTTTGCCCTTGACGTCGATGTAACCGAACGGGGGGTAGTCGCAGGCGACGCCGACCTTGATCACATGTTGGTTGGTCAAGGCAGCAGGTACCACGACTCCGACGTCGACCGGACTCGTGGGCTTTCCGCTCGACGTTGCTGTCGACCCGCCGCAGCCGGCGACGGCGATTGACAGAACCAGACACGCGGCAGCGCTGGCAATGCGCGTGATTCTCATTGTTCTTCTTCCTTGTTTGGTGAGTTTTGAGATGCTCGGCCGGTTATGCGAGCACTTTGTTCAGGAACCGACGAGCGCGATCGCTCGTAGGTTCGGTCAGGACCATACGAGGGTCGCCATCCTCGACGATCTCGCCGCCGTCGATGAAGATCACCCGATTCCCGACCTCGCGTGCGAACCCCATTTCGTGGGTGACAGCGAGCATCGTCATGCCGCTGTCGGCCAGTTCGCGCATCACGTCGAGAACCTCACCAACGAGCTCGGGATCGAGCGCCGAGGTGACCTCGTCGAACAGCATGACGTGGGGCTCCATCATCAATGAGCGCGCGATGGCCACACGCTGCTGCTGGCCGCCGGACAGGTGATGCGGCATGCTCCCTTCCTTGCCGGTCAGACCGACTCGGGCCAGGAGTTGTTCCGCGTGGTCCTCGGCGACGCGACGCTCCTTCTTCAGGAGCTTGCGCGACGCAAGGGTGAGATTATCGATCACGCTCAGATGAGGGAAAAGATTGAACTGCTGGAACACCATTCCGACCCGGCGCCGAATCGCATTCAGGTCCGTGGCGGGATCGGTGATGTCCATGCCCTCGATCAGGACCTGACCGGAGGTGGGCCGCTCCAACAGGTTCACGCAACGCAAGAGGGTGCTCTTGCCGCCACCGGACGGCCCGATGACCGCGACAACGTCTCCACGGTTGACCGCCAGGCTCACGCCTCGCAGCACGACGTTGTCTCCGAACTGTTTGTGGACGTCTCTGAGTTCGACCATCACCACGGGGTCGTTCGTCGGCGCGTCGAGTCGGTTGTCGGTCATCTCTTCCTCACCGCTGACTGTGTTGCGGGCCACCTGAATGTGTTTGAACAAGGTAGCGACGACGCGACCTTGTGCCGACCGATGTTGCTTTCAGAGCAACGCGGACTTGGCGAAGATTCCCGTTCAAGAGCAGACTGGACACAGAGTAGTGCGGGCGTTGCAGCAGCAACAACATCATGCGCACCGGCTGTCCGCGACCGGCTCACCTCGGACTCCACTTTCCTCAGCGTGCGGCGAGGTCCACGAACTCGCATCGTCGCCCACGGGTCGTGGGCGAGTCGAACAGATCCCAGACCTCGTCCATGGACGCCCGGTCGGCCCTCACTGCGAGCAGCAGCCCCAGCAGTAGACGCGCCTTGAGGCCGTCCAGAAGTCCGGCCGGCGTCATGCCGATCCTGCGCAGGTCACGCTCAGCGCCGGCACCGCCGTACGTGGAACGCAGGGTTGGTCCGCCGCCGGTCCGCGAGCTGTAGACAACTGGCATCCTCGCCGTGAGGCGTTCCAGCAGCGATGACCATTGCGGCGGCACCGAGCCGCCACCCATCGTCTCCACGACCAACCCGCGATAACCCAAGCCACCCACCACACCCAGCAGCCGCCCGTCGTCTGCCAACGCCGCCGTGACCAAGGCGACCGGAGGCACCACGGTCACGGTGTCGAGGATGAACAGCGGCCGATCGATGACAGAAGCCGAGGTGATGCGGACGGTGTCCTCGTGAACCGACCCGACCGGACCTGACACGAAGGACTCGAACGCCGACAGCGAGCTTGTGTGGCTCTTCCGAACCTGCCACGCCTGGTGGATGTGGCCGTTCAAGGTCACCAGGCAGCCCATGCCGCGCGCCTGATCGTGTGCCGCCACGCGGAGCCCGTCGCGAAGGTTCCCCGGTCCGTCCGCGCCGGGGAGCCCACCGTGGCGCATCGCGCCAACGACAACGACCGGCTCGGCACGACGCCAGAGCAGGTCGAGCATGAACGCCACCTCCTCCAGCGTGTCGGTGCCAGTCGTGACAACGACTCCACACGCCCCCTCGTCCACGACCCGTTCGAGGGATCTGACAACAGCAGCCAGCCGCGGGGCATCGAGGACTGCCGACGCGAGCGGAGGTGCCGAGATCACGTGGGTCCCGGGAAGATCGGTCGCGGAAAGGCGGGCGTCGGCTAGCACGCCGGCCATGAAGGCCGGGTCGTCCGATGGCGTTACGCCGCCGAGCGGGTGCGGCGCGCATGCGATGGTGCCGCCAAGCGTCACCACCGCGACCGTCCTATCGCGCCCCATTGACTAGCCCGTCTGCCTGGTGCCGAGGGATTTCGTGATCGCCGCACTCGCAGACATCAGGAGCTTCGCCGTGCCTTCCACCCGGTCGATCATGCGTGGCGTGGGGCCCGACACGTTGACGACCGCGACGAGATGCCCCTGCACATTGCGCACCGGCACGCTGATCGACGTCAACCCGACCTCGATCTCCTCCGACGCCAGCGCATAGCCCCGCCTGCGCTCAACGCGCAGACGTTCGAGCAGTTCGCCGAGATTGCGCGGAGACTTCGGCGCCGACCGCGGATCGGCGCCGAAGTCGTCTGCGGTCAGCGCCTCGACGATGTCGTCGTCGGCGTCGAACATCAGGGCACGACCCGAGGCCGTGTAGTGCATCGCAGAGCGCCTTCCCACCCATCCGCCGCCCCGGAGCGAGTTCTGCGACTCCTCCCGCATAACGGTCAGTGACCGATTGGCCTCTTGGACCGACAACAGCGCGACCTCGCCAGTGCGCGCGACCAGGGTCTGCAGCATCGGGCGGGCTGCGCGCACCAGAACCTGGTCACCGGCTCCAGCGGCCATTACCCGAACCCTCCAGCCCAACCGGTAACGCCGGGACTCGGGATCCTGCTCGACGACACGGGCCTGGCTCAAGGACTTCAACATCCTGGAAACCTGGCTGCGCTCACGCCCCACGATGCGCGCCAGCTCGCTGACCGAGCGATCAACACTGCCGCCTGCGGCATCCGGCTCGAACGCCAGGAGCAGCTGCGCCACCTTTTCGGCGGTCGATGTCGTCATGCTCCGCTACCTCCGTGCTGTCAACGCAACAGCATCCTAGGTCCAGTTGAGCGAAGCAAGCGCGGTCGAGCACGTCTTGGTGCATCCACAGCAACAGTAATTGCGCCTCGGGGTGGCCGCTGCTTAGCGTCACATCACCACCACCATCCTGCTGAAGGAATCCCCATCATGGCGCAAGACCCTGCCCGGACCGAACCGGAGGAAGTGCTCTACGGCACGCAGACGCGACTGTCGCTGCAGAACTTCGGCTCACCGGGTCGCCGCATCCGTGACATTCCGACGCTGATCCGCAACTACGCTCTGATCAAGAGGGCGGCCGCGGCGGCGAACCGCTCCCTCGGCGTTCTGGACGACACACGCGCCGAGGCGATCATCGCGGCGTGTGAGGAGGTCGCCGAAGGCCGGCACGTGGAGCAGTTCCCCACCGCCCTCGTCCTCGGGGGCGGTGGCACCACGACGAACATGAACATCAACGAGGTCATCGCGGCACGGGCCACCCAGCTCGCGTCAGTCGCGGTCCACCCCAACGACCACGTCAACGCCTCGCAATCGACCAATGACACCATCCCGACGGTCATGGCGTTGACCATCATGGACCTCGCTCGGGCACCCCTCACCGCGTTGCGGAGCTTGGCCGGCACATTGCTGGAGAAGGCGGCCGAGTACGACGAGACTCGCTATCTCGGGCGCACCTGCCTGCAAGACGCAGTCAGCGTCCGCGCGGGTCAGACATTGCGGGCCCAGGCACGGGCCGTCCGCCGGGGAGCCGGGGAATTGGAGACAGCGGTGCACGAGTTGTCGGCGGTGCCGATCGGCGCGACTGTCGTCGGAACGTCTATCGGCGCCCCCGAGGGCTTCACACAGGCCTGCATCGACGAGCTCCGGGCACTGCTCGGCGTGGAGGTGACCGGGGCAGAAGATCTCTTCGACGCCTTGGCACACCTCGACCCGTACGCCTCCGTGGCCGACGCGGCGGGCCGCGCAGCCATTACTGTTGCCAAGATCGCTGCGGACCTGCGCCTACGCTCCTCCGGTCCGCACGGCGGGCTGGCAGAAGTGACCATCCCAGCCTTGCAGGCAGGGTCGTCCATCATGCCCGCCAAGGTCAATCCGGTGGTACCGGAATACGCCATGCAGTTGAGCTACCGAATTCGGGGAGCGGCCTACACCGTCAGCTGCGCCGTCGCCGCGGGAGAGCTCGAACTCAACGTCATGGAACCGATCATCATCGACTCCCTGCTCAACATCTTTGACGACCTTCAGCAAGCCGCCACAGCCATGGCGACCCTCTGCGTCAACGGGCTGAAATGGAACGGCCCGCGCCGAGAGGAGAACCTCGCCCACGCGTTTGACGGCTGGGTCGAGCTCGCCGGCCAAGTCGGCTACGAGGCCGCGTCACACAGCGCCAAACAGGCTCTTCGAACCTGACCGGGCACAGCGGGGTTTCGCATGCCTACCTATGCCTCGCACCGCACGGGCGCGAATTCGCAATGCGGTTCGGCGCGGATGAGACGACGCTTGCCAACTGGCCGTTGATCGTGGACGGTTTGCTGGTCACAGCGACCGTGGAACTGTCGACGACGGCGCACGGCCAGCGTTGTGGTCGGGGTTGTTCTCTCGTTGCGCGCGAACGTCGTGGCAGCTCCCGAGCTGAGCTTTCGCGGTCGCCGCGTGCCCGCCACTGGCGACGCCGCCGGGGGATCGTCGACCGGATCTCGACGAAGTACACCGGCGGCCTCTACCCCGGGCGGCGAGCAGCGGGTCGTCGCGTTCATCGAGCCCGACCCGCAAAGCATTAGGCCGAGACACCTTGACCCACGACGCCGCGAGCGTCCACTCGACGTAGGTAGCGATGTAGTGGGCGCACAGCCTGGTCCGGAACTCGGCGAAATCCCGCTCGGCCGGGCTCCGGCGACCTCGACGGAGCGCGCATGGCGATAGAGGGTGGGTACGCGACCACCACTGGCACAGACACGGGGGACGTGCTGTAGCCAGTAACGGGGTAACGATCCGATCACCG
>NZ_DATELF010000158.1:0-45848 GCF_035276945.1 Amycolatopsis sp.
CCACAATTCGCGTTGTGGCCGGCCGTATCGGCCTTGGCGGAAGGGGACGCGGGGTCTCGCACCCAGGGATCACGGCATCCCGTTGAAGCGGGTGAGCGTTGGACACCATGCCGGCGGGGTCGTGGCCCCTTGCTGTGCGAGTGCTGGACGCGTCAGATCTTGACGGGGTAGGCGGGTTCGGGCACCGCGGGCTTGATGCGGTGTTCGATGAAGATGCCGTGCCAGATCATGAAGACCAGCAGGGCCCAGATGCGGCGGCCGTGGTCCAGCATCCTGGCCTTGTGCTCTTCCAACAGGCGCAGCACCGCGCGCTTGTCGAGCAGGGCGTCGGTGTGTGAGTCGTTGACGATGCCGCGCGCCCAGTCATACATCTCGTCGCGCAGCCACAGCCGGATCGGCACCGGGAAGCCGAGCTTGCGCCGGTTGAGCACGTGTGCGGGCACGATCCCGTCCAGGGCCCGGCGCAGCGCGTACTTGGTGGTCTCCTTGGTGACCTTCTGATCCAGCGGAATCCCGGCCGCGACCTTGAACACCTCGGCGTCCAGGAACGGCACCCGCAGCTCCAGCGAGTTCGCCATGGTCATCTTGTCGGCTTTCACCAGGATGTCGCCGCGCAGCCAGGTGAACAGGTCCACGTGCTGCATCCGGGCCACCGGGTCCCAGCCCGCCGAGGTCCGGTAGTGCTCGGCGGTCACGTCGCGGTGTCCGACGCCCTCGACGAAGGTTCGGAGCACGCCGCGCAGCTGGTCGTCACGGAAGATCCGGGCATTGCCGTAGTAACGGTCCTCCAGGGACAGCGCGCCCCGGCGCAGCAGGTCCTTGCCCCGGGTGCCTTCGGGGATCTTCTCCGACACCTTGCCGAGCAGCCGCCGCACGCTCCCGGGCACCTTCTCGAACGGCGCCAGCGAGATCGGCTCGTTGTAGATCGTGTACCCGCCGAACAGCTCGTCCGAGCCCTCACCGGACAGCACCGCCTTGACGTGCTTGCGCGCCTCGCGGGCGATGAACCACAGCGGGACCAGCGCCGGATCGGCCACCGGATCGTCGAGGTACCAGACGATCAGCGGCAGCGCGTCCATCATCTCGTCGGCGGTCACCGTGCGGATCACGTGCTTCACGCCGATCGCCGCGGCGGACTCGGCGGCCACGTCCACCTCGGAGTAGCCCTCGCGCTCGAAGCCGGTGGTGAACGCGATCAGGTTCGGGTTGTGCTCCTTGGCCAGGGCCGCGATCGCGGTCGAGTCGATGCCGCCGGACAGGAATGCGCCGACGGTGATGTCCGGGTCGGCGATCATGTGCTTGCCGACCGAGTCGCGCATCGCGTCGGCGATCCGCTGGTACAGCGCGTCGGCGTCGGCCTGGGAGTGCACCGGTCGCGCGGCGAACTGTGGGAAGAAGTACCGCTCGTGCTTGAGCTGCCCGCCCGGAGAGACGGTGAAGGAGGTACCGGACTCGATCCGGCGCACCCCGGCGTGCAGAGATTCGGGCTCGGGGACGTACTGCAGAGTCAGGTAGTGCTGCAGCGCGCGGGTGTCGAGCTCTTCCTTGACGCCGAGCACGTCGGACAGTTCCAGCAGGCTCTTCTTCTCGCTTGAGAAGGCCGTCCCACCGGGGCCTGCCGAGTAGAACAACGGCTTGATGCCGAACGGGTCGCGCGCGCCGAAGAGGACCTTCTCGTCGGCGTCCCAGATCAGGAAGGCGAACATGCCGCGCAACCGGCTCACCGCCGCCTGCCCCCAGTAGTGGTAGCCGGCCACGATCGCCTCGCCATCGCCTTCTGTGGCGAATTTCGCATCGTGCTCGGTGGCGAGCTGTTCACGCAGCTCCCGGTAGTTGTAGATCTCGCCGTTGAAGTTGAGGGTGTAGCGGTTCGGCGACTCGGGCGGGCCCCAGGTCAGCGGCTGGTGCGCGTGCTCCACGTCGATGAACGCGAGCCGGTTGAAGCCGTAGACGACCTCGGCCTCCGCCCAGGTGTCGGTCTCGTCGGGTCCCCGGTGGCGCTGGCAGCGCAGGGCCGCACCCACCGCGTCACGGGCCTTGGCCGCGTCGTTTTCGCTGGTACAGACCAGTCCAAGCAGGCCGCACACGTGTACTCACACCCTCGAGTCATCGCCGGTTGTCGAGGGCCCAGTATGCCGGGTCGTCGTGGCGGGGACGGTTACCCCTTGGTCAGCGGGGAATGTCAAACGGTCAGCCCCAGCCCGCCCATCCACCACCACCCTCGACGGACGCGCTCCGCAGGACGCCCTAGACTCCGGCTGTCCACGGAATTCGAGGAGGCCTGGGTTGAAGAGGGTCGGTAAGGTCGCCGCGCTGGCCGGGCTGGTCGCCCTGCTGGCGACCGGGTGCTCGGGTGACGAGGTGCTGCGCTTCGGCTGGCCGGTCGGGGTCACCGAGCAGGCCGACAAGATGCGCTGGCTGTGGACGTGGTCGGTGATCGCGGCGCTGGTCGTCGGCGTGATCGTGTGGGGCCTGATCTTCTGGTCGTCGGCGTTCCACCGCAAGAAGAAGAACGCCGATCCGGCCCAGCTGCCCCGCCAGTTCCAGTACAACGTGCCTCTCGAGCTGTTCTGCGTCGTGCTGCCGCTGGTGATGGTGTGCGTGCTGTTCTTCTTCACCGCGACCACCGAGAGCCAGGTGCTGAACAAGAAGCCCAACCCGGACGTGACGGTCGACGTCATCGCGTTCCAGTGGAACTGGGAGTTCGACTACCCGAAGGAGGCCAAGGACTCCACCGGGCAGACGATCAAGACGGTGGGCAGCTCGGGCGAGATCCCGCTGCTGGTCCTCCCGGTCGGCAAGACCATCCAGTACAACCTGCGGTCCACGGACGTGATCCACTCGTTCTGGGTGCCGGAGTTCAACTTCAAACGGGACGTCTTCCCGTACCCGGACAAGAACAACCAGGACCCCTCGTTCCAGAACACGATCGACCGGCCCGGGTCCTTCGTCGGACGCTGCGCCGAACTGTGCGGCACCTATCACTCGATGATGAACTTCGAGGTCCGGGCCCTGCCGGCGGACGAGTACGCCCGCTACATTCAGCTGCGGACGCAGGTCAACCCGGCCACCGGGTTGCCGAACACCGCCAGTGAAGCACTCTCCGCGCTGGGCTGCGGGCAGCCGTGCACACCGCACGCGGTGACCACACAGCCGTTCAACACCGACCGCACCGCGCGTACGGCCACGAGCTGAGGTGGGTGCGATAATGATTTGGCGGCACCCGGGTCGCCCCGTGAGCGGGCTTGTCGCCGAAGGCTTCGCCGTCTCGGCTGCGGGGCGCCCACCAGACGTGACACCGGTTGGGGCGACTGTCGCGCCCCGTGGACGTGACTGCGATCGCTCGCAGAATTGCCAGGAATACTGAGAAGGGGACTTCCATGAAGGTCGAAGCCCGGATTTTCGACTTGGTCACGGCATTCTGCTTCTTCATCGCCATCGTCTACGGCGTGACCACGTACTACTGGAGCGGCTACGGGGTCGAGCCGGTCGGCTTGGTCTCGCTGATCCTGACCGGTGGCCTCGCGCTGATCGCGGGAAGCTACATGCGGTTCATCTCCCGCCGCATCGAGCCGCGCCCGGAGGACCGCGAGGACGCCGAAATCAGCGACGGCGCCGGCGAGATGGGCTTCTTCAGCCCCGGCAGCTACTGGCCCATCGGCATGGCCGCTTCGGTCGCCACCGCGGGTCTGGCAATGGCCTTCTTCCACATCTGGCTGATCGTCATCGCCGGCGTGCTGATTCTGATCACCGTCGGTGGCCTGGTCTTCGAGTACCACACCGGCCCCAACCACGAATAAAGAGCCTCGCTGGCGCGCGCCCGCGTCGCCAGCCGAACGCGAAACTCGCGACGGTTGCGCGCCTCCGCGAGTCGGGCTTTCGTGATGTGCGAGTCGGGCTTT
Organism: Amycolatopsis sp.; assembly: GCF_035276945.1. Lineage (GTDB taxonomy): Bacteria > Actinomycetota > Actinomycetes > Mycobacteriales > Pseudonocardiaceae > Amycolatopsis_E. The sequence goes on from NZ_DATELF010000158.1 coordinate 3,903, forward strand.
CGTGGCGGGTGAGTCCGGCTTTGACGCGAGTCCCCTCCGGCGTCGTGTGAGTTCCCCCCTGGCGCGCGAGTTATCAGCTCACGAGTGCGCCGGGCGATTCAGGCAGGTCTATTTGCCTGTACATTCTCCATATTCCCTATTCTGTGCATAATAGGGTCAATTTGGGGTAATAGCCCGAAGGCGGGGGTTTGCGCATGCCGGATACCGTCCAGGAGCAGCACGGCATCCGGCTAACCGCACTGTGTGCCGAATGGGCCGAAGCCGGCCACCGAGTCCGACCGAGGCCGCCAGGTCTGGTTCCTGGCCGATCTGGCGGAACTCCTCGTGCCGCCGCAAGAGCCACCCAACGTTTCGCGTGGACGACCTCGGGTTCCGGCTCGCCCGATCAAGATGACCTCAGCCCGCCCCGAGCCCGGGCAAGGGGGCGGCTGACAACGCCTTCAGGCGTGCGTCGCCCACCTCGCGAGCAGGTCGGCCGCCGCGCCCGAGTCGATCGCCTCGGTGGCCCTGGTCAGCCCGGTGGCCAGGGCGTCGGAGAGTGAACCGGTGAACCCGGCGTGTGCGGCGAGCGCACCCGCCGAGTTGATCAGCACGGCGTCCCGTACCGGCCCCGGCTTTCCCGCTACCAGGTCGCGCACCACCTCGGCGTTGGTCGCGGCGTCCCCGCCGCGCAAGTCCTCCGCCGAAGCGCGGGGAATGTCCAAAGCGGAGGGATCGAAGCGTTCGGCGCGCACCTCGCCGCCGGAGACCACCCACACCGAGCTCGTGGTCGTGGTCGTGATCTCGTCGAGGCCGTCGTCGCCGCGGACCACCAGCACCGTGGCGCCCCGTTCGGCGAACACCTGCGCCAGCACCTCGGTCTTGTCCGGGTACGCGCACCCGATCAGGCCCGCGCGCGGCTGGGCCGGGTTGGTCAGCGGCCCGAGCAGGTTGAACGTCGTGGGCACGCCGAGCTGGCTCCGCGCCGGCCCGGCATGCCGGAATCCTGGATGGAAGACCGGCGCGAAGCAGAAGCCGATACCCACCTCGGCCACGCACCGTTCGACCCCCTCAGGTGGCAGGTCGATCGGGATGCCCAGCGCCTCGAGCACGTCGGCCGCCCCGGCCTTCGACGAGGCCGCGCGGTTGCCGTGCTTGACCACCGGCGCCCCGGCGGCCGCCACGACCAACGCGGCCATGGTGGAGATGTTGACCGAACCGGACCGGTCGCCTCCGGTGCCCACGATGTCCACCGCGTGGACGTCGATGCGCACCCGGCGCGCGTGCGCGAGCATCGCGGACGCCAGCCCGGAGATCTCCGTGGCCGTCTCACCCTTGGCGCGCAACGCGACCGCGAAGCCGCCGATCTGCGCCGGTGTCGCCTCGCCGGACATGATCTGGTCCATCGCCCACGCGGCGTCATCGGCGGAGAGGTCGGCGCCGACGATGAGCTGGTTGAGCAACCCCGGCCAGGTCTGGCTATTACTCACGCTGTGTTCTCCGCAACATTGTGCGCGACCGCGATCGTTTCGACGGCGCGCTCGTCAAGATCCCAGCTCGTCTCGTCGAGAAGGGCGACCCGCCGCCCCGGCTGCGGAAGAAGGCACGCCTTGCGACCGCTTTGATTGCCGCGACCCGGCACGAGCGGGGTCATGCGCGAACGGCCGGGACACGCGGGCCCCGCAGCACGTCCGCGGCGGTCTCCGCCGCGGTCAGGGGGTCGAGTGGGTGCACCAGCACGGCGTCCGCCTGCGACCAGGTGGCCAGCCACCGGTCGTCCTTGCGGCGCACCGCGACCACGATCGGCGGGCAGTCGTCGATTTCGTGCTTGAGCTGGCGGCACAGCCCGATGCCGCCGGTCGGCTGGGCCTCACCGTCCAGGATCGCGAGGTCGATGTCGCCGGTGTCCATCTCCATCAGCACCTCCGCCACACCGGCGGCCTCGACGTAGTCGACCCGGCCGAGATCGGTGGCGGGACGGCGGCCGACCGCCGACATGATCGACTCGCGCACTTCCGGCCGGTGACTGAAGACCAGAACCCTCATCGGCTGCTCGCTCATGGACCTAGATGCTAGTGTTCGCGGCCCCCGGAGCGCGAACACCATCCCGTGCGGCGGCCGGCTCGGGCCTGCCGTGGCCAATCTCACGCCTGTCCTCGTGGCTGCAACGCGTCCCAGCCCAGCGAATCCCCGCCGAGCCGTTGTGCGAGCCCGGCCATTCTGGCGCGTTCTTGCGCACAGTGGAGCGTGTCGAGGGTCTGCACGCGCAGCGCGTGCAGCCGCACCGAGCTGCCGGATCCGGACACCGTGCGTAATTCCCACCCGTCCTGGGCAAGGATTCGCGCCGCCTCGCCTACCACCTCCGGCGGTAACGCCAGATGGTGTCGCAGCACGGCCGGCTCCGCGGCGGTCCACTGCTTCGCCCTGGCCAGTACCGCCGAGTCGGCTTCTGCCACGTCAAACGCCTCCGCCACCACGACCAGACCCGGGGAGTCCACCGCCAGCCGCGGTTGCGGGCGCTTTCCGAGCAGCTCCCGCACGCGATTCAACATGCCCATGGCCATCCCTCACGTTCCGCATTGGTGGTCGCGGCCAACCCGCGTCAGACCCGACCGGGCGGGCCGAGACCCAGGAGGACATAATGCGACTCGTGACAGCTCCCACCATCAGCCAGCGGGTGCACTCGCTGAACCGGCCGAACATGGTCAGTGTCGGCACGATCGTGTGGCTCTCCAGTGAGCTCATGTTCTTCGCCGGGCTGTTCGCGATGTTCTTCACGATCAAGGCGCAGAACTCCAGCGGGGTCTGGCCGCCGATCAACCCGGCCACCGGCGAGCCGATCCACCTGGACATCCCGTATTCGCTGCCCTTCACGATCATCCTGGTGGCGTCGTCGTTCACCTGCCAGCTCGGTGTGTTCGCCGCCGAGCGCGGGGACGTCTACGGCCTGCGCCGCTGGTACGTGGTGACCTTCCTGATGGGCGCGATCTTCCTGGCGGGCCAGGCGGGTGAGTACGCCAGTCTCATCGAGGAGGGCGTCACCATCCCCTCCAGCGCGTGGGGCTCGATCTTCTTCGTCGCGACCGGTTTCCACGGTCTGCACGTCGCTGGTGGGCTCGTCGCATTCGTGTACCTGCTCATCCGCACCAAGCTGAGCAAGTTCACGCCCGCGCAGGCGACCTCGGCGATCGTGGTGTCCTACTACTGGCACTTCGTCGACATCGTGTGGATCGGCCTGTTCGCGGTCATCGAACTCCTCCCCTGACCGCAGGGCCTTTTCCCGAACTCCGACAGCAAGGGTTGCCGCAGAGATGACCACCAGCAAGAAGACCTCCGAGCGCAGGTTCCGCGCGCGCACGAAGCTGCGCAGGCGGGTGGCGGGCCTGCTCGCGCTGGGTGTGGCGCTGCTCGGCGCGGGAGCGGCCTACGCCGTCTTCGTGCCGAAGCCACAGACCGCGCAGGCCCAGGAGAACCCGGCCCAGTTGCGGCTGGGCGAGCAGGTCTACAACAACACCTGCATCACCTGCCACGGCTCGAACCTGCAGGGCGTCAAGGACCGCGGGCCGAGCCTGATCGGCGTCGGCGACGCGGCGGTGTACTTCCAGACCTCCTCCGGCCGGATGCCGATGGCGCGCCAGGAGGCTCAGGCCGAACGCAAGCCGCCGAAGCTGACCCCGGAGGAGATCGACGCGGTCGGTGCCTACGTCCAGGCCAACGGCGGCGGCCCCGAGCGGCCCGCCGAGACCGGTGCGGCGCTGCGCGGCTCGGACGTGGCGCGCGGTGGCGAGCTGTTCCGGCTCAACTGTGCTTCCTGCCACAACTTCACCGGCCGGGGTGGCGCCCTGTCCGCCGGGAAGTTCGCGCCGGGCCTCGACCCGGCCAGCGAAGACCAGATCTACACCGCGATGCTCACCGGCCCGCAGAACATGCCGAAGTTCTCCGACCGGCAACTCACGCCGGACGAGAAGAAGGACATCGTGGCCTACATCAAGTCGGTGTCGGACGGGAACAACAACCCCGGCGGTGCGTCGCTGAGCGGGTTCGGCCCGGCGTCCGAAGGCGTCATCGCTTGGGTCGTGGGTATCGCCGCGTTGGTCGGCGTGACCTTGTGGATTGGATCGAGGGCATGAGCAGCAAGGACGTACCTCAGCCGTCCGAATCGGAACTGGCCGAGATGGACCGGGACCAGCTGGTCAAGCTGGGTGCGGCGCTGGACGGCGTGGAGATCGTCGACTATCCGGAGCCGTGGCCGGTCAAGGGCACACGCGCGGAAAAGCGGGCCGAACGCGTCATCGCGCTGTGGTTCACCATCGCCGGGCTCGCCGGGCTCGCGTTCGTGGTGCTGTTGTGCTGGCCGGATGTGTGGAAGTACAGGTCGCCCGAGTCCGGGGACACCTTCTGGTACGACCTCTACACGCCCGCGCTGGGCGTGACGCTGGGCCTGGCGGTCCTCGGTCTCGCGATCGGCATCCTGCTCTACACCAAGAAGTTCGTTCCGCAGGAACTGTCGGTGCAGGAGCGCAACGACGGCGCCGGCGAGGGCTCGGCGGAAATCGACAAGCAGACGATCGTCGCGCAGCTGGCCGACTCCGGCAGCCGCAGCACGATCGCCCGGCGGTCGGTGATCAAGCGCAGCGCCGCGCTCGGCGGTGGTGCGCTCGGCCTCGGCCTGGTGGCCCTTCCGGTGGCGTCGTTCATCAAGAGTCCGTGGAAGGCGAACAACCCGGCGGACACGCTGTGGCACACCCCGTGGGCCCCGGAGCACGCCGGTGACGTCGTCTACCTCCGGCGCTACACGGGCAAGCCGCACGACATCGTGCTCATCCGCCCGGAGGACCTGGACGCGGGCGGCATGGAGACCGTTTTCCCGTTCCACGAGTCCCAGCGCGACGACCCGGAGAAGCTGGCCGCGACCTTCAACCGGTCGGACACCCCGGTCATGCTGATCCGGCTCCGCCCGGAGGACGTCGCCAGGGTGACCAAGCGGGCCGGCCAGGAGGACTTCAACTTCGGCGAGTACTACGCCTACAGCAAGATCTGTACTCACGTCGGCTGTCCCACGTCGCTGTACGAGCAGCGGACCAACCGGATCCTCTGCCCGTGTCACCAGTCGCAGTTCGACGCGCTGCACTACGGCAAGCCGATCTTCGGCCCGGCGACCCGCGCGCTGCCGCAGTTGCCCATCACGGTCAACGAAGAGGGATACTTGGTGGCACGCAGCGACTTCATCGAGCCGGTCGGACCGGCCTTTTGGGAGCGGAAGTCATGAGTTCACTCACCACGCCCACCAAGGGTGCCAGCGCGCTCGAGAAGCATGCGGCCGAGGCAGCGACCAACATGGACCAGCGGTACCACCTGGCCAAGGGCCTGCGGCACCAGCTGAACAAGGTGTTCCCGACACACTGGTCGTTCCTGCTCGGGGAGATCGCGCTCTACAGCTTCATCGTGCTGATCGCCTCCGGGGTGTATCTGACCCTGTTCTTCGACCCGTCGATGTCGGAGGTCACCTACCAGGGCAGCTTCACCGGCCTGCAGGGCGTGGAGATGTCGCGGGCGTTCGCGACCACCCTGGACATCTCGTTCGATGTGCGGGGCGGCCTGTTCGTGCGGCAGTTGCACCACTGGGCGGCGCTGATCTTCGTCGCGGCGATGATGGTGCACATGTTCCGGATCTTCTTCACCGGCGCGTTCCGTCGGCCGCGTGAGGCGAACTGGATCGTCGGCGGGCTGCTGCTGATCCTGGGCATGTTCGAGGGCTTCTTCGGCTACTCCCTGCCGGACGACCTGCTGTCCGGCACCGGTATCCGGGCCACGCTGTCCGGCGTCGTGCTGTCGGTCCCGGTGATGGGCACCTGGCTGCACTGGGCGCTGTTCGGCGGCGAGTTCCCCGGTGACCAGATCGTGCCCCGGATGTACACGCTGCACATCCTGCTGCTGCCCGGGATCATGCTCGCGCTGGTCGGTGCTCATCTGGCGCTGGTGTGGTACCAGAAGCACACCCAGTTCCCCGGGGTGCGGCGCAAGGAGACCAACGTGGTCGGCGTGCGCATCATGCCGGTGTTCGCGCTCAAGGGAGGCGCGTTCTTCGCGGTGACCACCGGTGTGCTCGCGCTGATGGCGGGCGTCTTCCAGATCAACCCGATCTGGAACATCGGCCCGTACAACGCCGCGCAGGTGTCGGCCGGTTCGCAGCCGGACTGGTACCTGGCCTGGGCCGACGGCATACTGCGGATCTTCCCCGCCTGGGAGCTCTACCTCGGCAATTACACGGTCCCGGCGGTGTTCTTCGCGGGCGGGGTCGGCCTGCCCATCCTGTTCGCGCTGTTCCTGGTCTATCCGTTCATCGAGCGGAAGCTGTCCGGGGACACCGCGCACCACAACCTGCTGCAGCGGCCGCGGGACGTGCCGGTGCGGACCAGCCTCGGCATGATGGCGCTGGCGTTCTTCGCGGTGATCGAGGCGTCGGGGTTCAACGACATCATCGCCGACCAGTTCGACATCTCGCTGAACGCGACGACCTGGGCGGGCCGGATCGGGGTGCTGGTGGCGCCTCCGCTGGCCTACTTCATCACCTACCGGATCTGCCTCGGCTTGCAGCGGGCCGACCGCGAGGTGCTGGAGCACGGCGTCGAGACGGGCATCATCAAGCGGCTGCCGCACGGTGAGTTCATCGAGGTCCACCAGCCGCTCGCGGGCGTGGACTCGCACGGCCACCCGATCCCGCTGGAGTACCAGGGCGCCCCGGTGCCGAAGAAGATGAACAAGCTCGGCGCGGCCGGCCGTCCGGTCCCCGGCACGTTGCTGGCGCCGGACCCGGCCGAGGAAACCGCGGCGCTCGACCGCGCCAAGGGCAACGGCCACGGCGAGGCCACTTCCGCCGAAGAGGTCCCCGCCGGCTGGAAGACCCCGGACCACTAGGTCGGACGACGAGGAGTCCAACGTGACGTTTCACGTTGGGCTCCTCGGTTTTCCCGGCTCAGTCGGCGTCGGGAACGCCGATCGCGAAGGCCGATTCGGTGTCCTTGGTCGAGTAGGAGCGGAACGCGATGTGCGTGTCCGTGTCGATCACGCCCGGCACCTTGCCGATCCTGCCGGGAATCAGGTCCGCGAGATCCTCGTGCCGGGCCACCCGGACGATCGCGATGAGATCGACGTCGCCGGCGCACGAGTACACCTCGGAGACGCCGTCGATGTCGGCGATCGCCTGCGCGGTCTCCGGGATGGCCTCGGCCACGGCGTGGATCAGCACGATCGCGGTGATCACTCGCGTTCCTCCTCGTTGTGAGTGGCTGTTTCGGCTCAAGCCTAGCCAGCGCCGGTGTTCTCCAGGGCCACCGCGGTCGCGGCGCGCTCAAGCCAGTTGCCCCAGCCGCCGGCGCCGCGGGCGGGCTCGGCCCACGGCACCGCCGTGCGGACCAACCGCACGCCCGGCCGGGTCAACCAGCGCAGGAGGAGGCCGACCTCCTCGGCAGGCGCGCCGCGCAGCGGGCCGGGCCCCGGCTCGACCGTTTCCGCCGCGGCCACGAGCGCGTCGACGACGGGCATCGGCGGGACGCCCCGGCGGGCCACTCCGGCCGAGGCGAGCCTGCCGTGCCGGATCACCGCGAACTCCCAACCGCCCGCGCCATCCGGGGATGCTCCGATCAGTTCCGGAATGGCGGCCAACGCGGACAGCCTGTGCGCCCGCCGGACCGCGTGCACCAGCACGGCCAGCTCGTCCCGCCACCGGGCCGCCTGTTCGAAATGCTGCGCTTCGGTGAGCGAATCGAGCCGGCGCAGCGCGGAATCCAGCGGCGCCGCCCCCGTTCCTTCGATCAGTTCGAGAACCGCGTCGACGCCGGGCCGGTATTCGTCGCTGCTCTGCCGTCCGGCGCACGGCGCCGCGCACCGGCCCAGTTCCGCCAGCGTGCACGGCCTTCCCGACGGCGCTCGCGCGGAGATCCGTTGCGTGCAGGTGCGCAGCCCGGAGGCGCCGGACAGCACGTCCGCGGCGAGCTTGGCGGCGGCCTGTGAGCGAAACGGCCCGAGCGCGCCGTCCCTGGCCACCCGGACCACCGAGAGCCGCGGGAAGGCCTCTTCGGTCACCACGAGCCACCACGAGGCGTGCGGGTTCTTCGATCGCCGGTTGTAGGCGGGCCGGTGCGCGGCGAGCAGCCGCAACTCCCGCACCTGCGCTTCCAGCGCGTGCGAGCATTCGATCGCGTCGACCCGGCCGGCCAGCGCGACCATTTCCCGGATCCGGCCGCGGCTTTCCGAACCGGTGAAGTACTGGCGCACGCGCCGCCGCAGATTCCGTGCCGTCCCGACATAGAGCACTTCGTCCGAAGGGCCACGGAACAGGTACACACCAGGCCGCTCGGGCAGGTGCGCGGCCATCCCGCGCTTGCCGCGTTGTGCCGTGGTGACCTCGGGCAGGTAGTCGAGCAGCTCCTCCAGCGAGTGGACGCCCACCGGTCCGAGCCGCTCGAGGAGGGCGTGCAGGACGTCCACCGTCGCGCGGGCGTCGACCAGCGCCCGGTGGTTCGGCGTCGTGGCCGAGCCGAACAGCGCGGCCAGCGCGGCGAGCCGGTGACTTGGCGTGTCCTGCCGCGTGAGCACCCGCCGCGCCAGCCGGACGGTGCACACCACGGCCGGCCTGGGCCAGGCGTAGCCGTACTCGCCGCACGCCGCGCGCAGGAAACCGGTGTCGAACGGAGCGTTGTGCGCGACCAGCACCGCGCCGGCGGCGAACTCCAGGAACGCCGGCAGCACCTGGCCGAGGGGCGGAGCGTCGAGCAGCATCGCGCCGGTGATCCCGGTCAGCGCGACGATCTGCGGCGGAACCGGCATGCCGGGATCGACCAGGGTCGCGAACTCGCCGAGCACCTCACCGCCGCGCACCTTGACCGCGCCGATCTCGGTAATCCCGTCCTGGCCGGGCCGCGTGCCCGTGGTCTCCAGGTCGAACACGACGAACGTGGTGTCCCGGAGCGGAGTGCCGAGCTCGTCGAAGGCAAGTTGATCACTCGCGGCACGCATGATCGGCACCCTAAACACACCCACCGACAATTTTGTTTCGCGACGCGCCACGGGACGTTCGTGGCCGCCGGACGACCACGCCGGAGGCCCGTCGCCCGCGCGTTCCAGCCGTTTCGAACGTCCCGTTGGGCGAGCCACACCTGCCATCGGCGAGTCCGGCCCTTACCCTGGATGGATGCCGCCCTCAGCGCACGCGGAACAGCCGGCCGCCCCAGCCCCAGTCCTCCGGCCGCCCTCCGCTGCCCAGCGGCCGGAGCCGGGGCCCGAGCAGCCCAACGACTGGCGTGAGCTGCCCGAACCCGTCCGCGTCCGGCTGGCCGAGCTCGCCGCGGAGGCACTCGGGAAGATGCCCAGACTGGACATTCCGCAGCAGTTGAGGCCGGTCGCGAAGTTCGCGCCGGCCAAACGGGCCCGCCTCGGCGCGACTGCCCTGCTGACCACTCTGCAGGACTCGTCCGCCTTCCGCACCGCGACGCTGGAATGGCTGCGTGAGTACCGACCCGACGCGCTGAACCCCAACGACGGGGATTCGGTGGCCGCGGCCACCGCCGCGCTGCTGCTCGGGGAAGCGTCGGCGAACTCGCGAGTCCGGCTGGTGGCCAAGAACGCGGCCGAAACGGCGCTGCGGGCGGAGCGGGATGCCGCGATCGCGCGTAATCAACGGCTCGAGGCGGAGCTGGCGCAGCTCCAGGCGGAGCTTTCGGCCGCGCTGGAAGCGGTCGACCAGGCGCGTCGCGAGCGTGAGGAGGAGGTCGTCAAGCTCCGAGGCCGCCTGCGGGAGCAGGGTGTCGTGCTGAAGCAGGCGCGGGACGCGGCCGAGCAGGCGCGAGCGCAAGCCGAGCAGGCGGACGCGCACCGGGACGAAGAGCTGGCTTCGCTGACCGCGCGGCTCGAGCGTGAGCGGCAGCGGGCGGCAACCGAACGCGCCCGCGCCGAACGGGCCGTGGCCGACGCGGAGATCGCGCGGCAGTCCGCCCGCGAGGCCCGTGACGCCGACGAGGTGCGGTTGCGGCTGCTCGTGGACACCTTGGACGGTGCCGTGGCCGGACTGCGCCGTGAGCTGTCCCTCGGCACCGGCACGCTGCGGCCCGCGGATCAGCTCCGGGGTGCGCGGGCAGGCGCGGCAAACGGCAGCCAGGTCCGCGATCCGGCCGCGCTCGACCGCTTGCTCGCGCTGCCGAGCGTGCACCTCGTCGTGGACGGTTACAACGTCACCAAGACCGGCTATCCGGAGCTCGCCCTTGCCGACCAGCGTGACCGGCTCGTCCAGCAACTGGGCGCGCTGGCCTCGCGGACCGGTGCGGAGGTGACCGTCGTCTTCGACGGCGCGGGCGTGCTCGCGGTGCCCACAGCCGCGATCCGCGGGGTCCGTGTGCTGTTCTCGAAGCGCGGCGTGCTCGCCGACGACGTGATCCGTGAACTGGTCGCCGCCGAACCCACCGGACGCCCGCTGGTGGTGGCGACCTCGGACCGAGCGGTCGCGGACTCGACGCGCTCCCTGGGCGCGCACTCCGTGGCCTCCGCGGTCCTGCTCACCCGCCTCGGCCGCGTCTGAGCCCGATCGGCTGGGACCCGACCCCGCGAAGCCGCGGGGCGGAAAGGCCGGTCGTGGTCTATCGGAGGTTGGCGGTCGGTGTCGCGGTCTGGCTGCCCGTGCACGTGCTCGAACCATGTTGCTGGGTACGCCGGGGAAATGTGCGATGGGCGCTTGGTGGTCGACAACGATGGTGTACGGGGGTGGGGAGGTAGGCCGCCGTCGTGGTTGACCGGAGGTTGGTGGTCGGTGTCGCGGCCTGGCTGCCCGCACACGTGCTCGAACAAAACTGTCGGTGGGGGTGCTTAACGTAGGTCCCGACGTAGTCGAACCAAGGTTCGAGGAGGGACTTGTGAACGACGAAGGCGTGACCGTCGACTGCGGCCGGTGTGTGCTGCGGGGCATTTCCTGTGCCGACTGTGTGGTCGGGGCGCTGGTGGATGCGCCACGGCCGGTCGAATGGGACGAAACCGAGTGGCGGGCGGTGCAGGCGCTCTCGGACGGTGGCCTGGTACCGGAGTTGCGGATGACTCCGCTGAGACGGACGTTCCGGGACAAAGCGGCCTGAAGCAGCGGAAACGGCAAACGGTCGATCTGGTCGACGAACGGTCAGTAGTCGGGCGCTCATCCAGATGGGGGCATGGTTACACCCATTGGATTTCTGCTGATCCAAATGAGTGACCCTGTCATCACCGAGAGTTTTTTTGTGGGGGCAGGTAGACGCGAAGGCTGCGTTTCCGTAACCTGTCCGAGATCTCGCGGGCGATAGTCGCCTACCCGTGGCGGCGACGCGAGATCGCCGCCGAAGCAGCTTTGTCGGGGAGCTGCGCCGGAACCAGCGCGTTGAACCAGGTGCACTACCTCTGCGCCTGGGACCGGGCTGGAGTCGCTGCCAGCCGGGTCGGGTGAGGTGTCCACCCGTACGGCGTGCGGAGGGCCCCCGACCTCCGCGGTGGCGGCGTCGGCAGGCGGCCGAGCGCAAAGGAGACACGCGCGGCGTGCAGTCGCAACCGTTGAAGCGCGTGGTCGCAGGAGCTCTGGCAGCCACCGCCGTAATCGTGGCTGTCGGCTTCCCTCAGGCCACCGCCCTCCCCGCCCCCCTACTCGACAACCCCCCGACCAACTCGTCGGACGCGCTGGCGCAGTACCGTCAGCTCTCGCAGCAGGCCGAACAGCTCAACGAGCAGAAGCTGCGGGCGCAGGCGGACTACGACGCCAAGCAGGCCGACCTCAACAAGGCGAACGCAGATCTCGCCGCGGCTCAGCAGGCGGTGCAGAAGGCCCTCGCCGACCAGTCCGGCTACCAGGGCGAGGTCGACCAGTTCACCGACGAGTCGTTCGTCAGTGGCGCCCAGTTCGCGAAGCTGTCCACTCTGCTCAGCGGCACCTCGACCCAGGACTTCCTGGACCGGTCCTCGGCGCTCGCGGTGCTCGCCGACGGCAAGAACAAGGTGTTGCGGGGCTACCTCGACGCGTCCGGCGCGGCCGCGGCGGCCCAGCAGCAGACCAACGACGCCAAGAACCGGGCGCAGGCCGCGTCGGACGCGGCGCGGCAACTGCTCAACGACCTCAACGCGCGCTCGGCCGACCTGCAGAAGCAGATCGACGAGATCAACCAGGTCCGGACCAGGCTGTCCGCCGCGGACCGGGCCGCGCAGCGGGACACCGGTGGTGCAGCCCCGGGCCTGCCGGCGCCGACCCAGGCCGCCCAGTCCGCGATCAACGCCGCGTTGAGCAGGCTCGGGGACCCCTACGTGTACGGGGCCACCGGTCCGAACACCTTCGACTGCTCCGGGCTGATGCTGTGGTCGTACAATCAGGCGGGCACGACCCTGCCCCGCACCGCGGCACAGCAGCAGCAGAACGGCGTCGCCGTGCTGCTGTCCCAGATCCAGCCGGGTGACCTGCTCTTCGAGGGCTCGCCCGCTTACCACGTGGCGATGTACCTGGGCAACGGCAAGATGGTGCAGGCGCCCGACACCGGCGATGTGGTCAAGATCTCATCGGTCCCGAACAACATCAGCAATGCCCGCCGGGTCGCTACTTGACCTGTGGGGAAACGAGGGGCGGCGCACCGCGCAAGGCGGGTGCCGCCCCTTTTTCCGTGGCTCGGTAGCCTCCCATCGTGCTGCGGACCCTGCTGGTGACCAATGACTTCCCGCCCCGCCCCGGGGGGATCCAGAACTACCTCGACTCGCTGGCCCGCCGCCTGCCCGCCGACGACCTGGTCGTATACGCGCCCTCCTGGGAGTCCGGTTCCGGTTCCCATCCCGAGTTCGACGACGCCGCGCCGTTCGAGGTCGTCCGGCACCCCACCTCGCTCATGCTGCCCACGCCGGACGTGCTCCGGCGGGCGAAGGCAATCATGCGGGCGCGCGGTTGCGAAGCGGTCTGGTTCGGCGCGGCCGCGCCACTGGCGCTGCTGGGGCCCGCCTTCCGCCCCGCCGGTGCCCAGCGCATCGTCGCCTGCACACACGGCCACGAGGTCGGCTGGTCGATGCTTCCGGTCGCACGGCAGGCGTTGCGCCGTATCGGAAACACGACCGACGTGCTGACGTATGTCAGCAAGTACACGCGCCGCCGGTTCGCCGCGGCGTTCGGCCCGATGGCCGGACTGGAGCATCTGCCATCGGGCGTGGACACCGCGCTGTTCCGCCCAGACGAAGCCGCCCGCGCGGAGATCCGGAAGCGGTACGGTCTCGGCGACCGTCCGACGGTGGTGTGCGTGTCCCGGCTGGTTCCGCGCAAGGGGCAGGACATGTTGGTGCTGGCCTTGCGGGAGTTGCGAAAGCGGATTCCGGACGTGACGCTGCTGCTCGTCGGCGGTGGTCCCTACCGCAAGCGGTTGACCGCGCTGGTGGACGACCTCGAGCTGGGCGGCGATGTCGTGTTCACCGGCTCGGTGCCGTGGCAGGAACTGGCCGCCCACTACACGGCCGGCGACGTGTTCGCCATGCCCGCCCGTACCCGCGGCAAGGGCCTGGACGTGGAGGCACTCGGGATCGTCTACCTGGAGGCTTCCGCGACCGGTCTCCCCGTGATCGCGGGTCGCTCGGGCGGCGCTCCGGAAACCGTGCTCGACGAGGTGACCGGGCACGTGGTCGATGGCCGCGACCTGGTGCAGCTGGTGGAGGCGATCGCCCCGCTGCTCGACGACCCGGCACGGGCCCGCAAGATGGGCGCCGCGGGCCGCGCCTGGGTCAGCGAGCATTGGCGCTGGGACCTGCTGGCCGAGCGCTTCCAGTCGCTTGTCGGCTAGGCCGTGAAGTGGAGGACGTCGATGCCGCCGGAGTGCTGGGCGGCATGAACCGGTCCCCGGTGATAGGACGGCGTGGCCGCCTCGCTGCCTTTCGGCACGTCGTGCACGTAGTCGGTGACACCGTAGTTGCGGTGCAGGTCGACCGGGGCCGGATAGGTGTAGGGCTTCGTGGGATCGCGCACGTCAGTGACCCACGCGGGCTGGCCGGCCCAGTCCGGTGGCTGGTTTCCCGTAACGGTGTGGCTCGGTCCGCCGCTCCACCGGTACTGGCATCCGTTGATGCACTGCGAAGTGTGCCCGGCCGGCTCGATCTGCGTGCTGATCAGGCGAAGGTGCGCGGGGTCGCGCGCGTCGATGATGTGGATCGCCGAACTGCCGGTCTGCTTGTTCGCGCCGAGAGGTCCCTGGTGACGAACACCAGCTTGTGCACGGGATCGGACTGCAGGTGCTCGCCTTCCCGGAAACCCTTCGACACGTCGTCTCCCGGCAGGGCCAGCGCGGCGGCCGGCAGTTCGCCGATCTGCCGGGGATGCGCGGGATCGGCGAGTGACCACGCGCGCAGGCCGAACGGCCCGTTCCCGAACATGACGTCCCCGCGGGGACAGGGGATGAAGGTCGGTCACCGCGGACGGCGTGTCCACGTGGTCCAGCCGAGCGACATTGCGCGGCATCTCGGGCGTGTCCGCACCGGCGACGCCGTTTCCCGCCGGCGCGAGCAGCGCGATCAGGGGTACCGGAAGGTGGAACCTTCGCATGATCTCTTCTTGTCATGGGAAAAACCAACTGCTTTGGCAAGACACGTGTGCGGGTAGACCGGCCGCGGAGTTCGTTGTCGACTGCCGGTCGGCCACGACGTGTTCCGTCCCGGGCAGAGCCGGTCAGGCGGCTTCCCGGACGGCCGGATGGCGCGGATCGTCGGCTCGCACCAGCACGTCCGCCACCTCGGCGGGACGTACGTCGCGGTCGTAACGCTCGTAGGCGGGCAAGGCCCAGTGTTCGTCTTCGGGCAGGCGGCGCCGCAGAGCACTTGCCGACAGGGCAAGGTGCACGGTGAGCTCGAGGGGAAGTCCCCGGCCGAGCAGGAGTTCCCCGTCGACGATCAGCACCCCGCCGGGTGGCAGCGGGGCACGGTCCAGCCTGGTGGCACGGTCGCGTCCGGCATCCCACAGCGCGGGCAGCACCAGTCCACTGCCGCCGGGGGCGAGCGGGTCCAGCACCTCCCGGCGCAGGCCTCCCTCGTCGAGCCAATCCGAGTAGCGCGCGTCCGGATCCCGCCTGCCGCGCTCGAACCGCAGCGACGCGGGCCGCAGGAAGTCCGTTGTGGACACCCGAAGGGCGGGTCGCCCGCCGACCCGCAGTGGGTCGGCCATCGCATCGGCCAGTACCTGGGTGTCCACGGCCCCGTCCACGGCGACCCGTACCCACTCCCGGCCCGGCATCGCGAGAATTCGTTCGGCCAACTCGCCGGCGAGGCGGGGGAAGGAAATCGGACGGTATTTCATGCCTCGATCCTTCCTGAGTGCCAGACGGCCGGGCACGCGCCTGCGCTGGCTACCCGCGTCCGTGGGCGCTGGATCCCGGTCCTCAATGCCATGCTGATCGCGTGGGTAGAGAAGTGGGGAAGACGGCCGGTGCGGGCTGGCAGATCGGGGTGGCCAAGTCGCTGCCGTATCCGGTGACCGACGTGTGGGCGTTTCTCAGCAGCAAGGAGGGAGTGGAAATCTGGCTCGGGCCGGGCGCGGTGCTGCCGCGTGCGCGCGGGGCGACCTACGAAACCTCGAGCGGGACCATGGGAGAGCTTCGCAGTTTCCATGACCTGGACCGGATCCGGCTCACCTGGCGGCCGCGGGAGGGGGACCACGACTCCACCGTCCAGGTCACGGTCCGCCCGTCCGGGGCGAAGACGACCGTGCGGTTTCACCAGGAATGGCTTTCGGGCGCCGAGGAACGCGCTGAGCAGCGTGAATACTGGCAGGACGTGATCGAGCGGGTGGACCGGGCGCTGGCCGAGCGCTGAGCGCGCCATCGCCGAAACGGTGGGCACTATTCCAGCGCCCAGCGCGTTGTCGGGGCATACCGGACTGGGAGGGTCTCATGCGGGTGCTCGACGAGCCCATCAACCTCGACCACGAATTCCTTCAGGATCCGCACGCGGTGTACCGGCAGCTACGAAAGGAAGCACCGGTAAGGCAGGCCGTTATGCCACGGGGGCTGCGGGTCTGGCTCGTCACGCGGTACGCCGACGCCAGGGCGGTGCTCGCCGATCCCCGCCTGAGCAAGGACAGCAACCGCGCCCGGGAGCTGTTCAGGACGCACGTGACCGCCACCGAAACGCCCGACACGGCCATGCAGGCGATGTCCGGGCACATGCTCAACTCGGACCCGCCGGACCACACCCGCCTCCGCAAGCTGGTGAACAAGGCGTTCACCGCCAGGACGGTGGCCCGGCTGCGGCCCAGGATCGAGCAGATCACCGCGGACCTGCTCGACGGCGTCGCCGCGGCGGGCAAGGTCGACCTGCTGGAGTCCTTCGCGTTCCCGCTGCCGATCACCGTCATCTGCGAACTGCTCGGCGTGCCCCGCGAGGATCGTGAGAAGTTCCGTTCCTGGACCAACACCATGGTCTCCGCGTCCACTTACGAGGATGTGGCACGGGACGCCGGTGCGATGGCGCAGTACCTGACCGCCCTGGTCGGTCAGAAACGGCAGGTGCCGACCGAGGACCTCCTCTCCGACCTCGTGCACGTGTCCGAGGAGGGCGACAGCCTGTCCGATGCCGAACTGCTGCCCATGGCGTTCCTGCTGCTGGTGGCCGGTCACGAGACCACGGTGAACCTGATCGGCAACAGCGTGCTCTCCCTGCTCAACCACCCGGACCAGCTCGCCAAGCTCCGCGCGGACCCCTCCCTGCTGCCGAACGCCATCGAGGAGGTCCTGCGCTTCGACGGCCCCGTCAACATCGCGACCCTCCGGTTCACCACCGAGCCGGTGCGGGTGGGCGAGGTCGAGATCCCGGCAGGCCAGTTCGTCATGGCGTCGCTGATGGCCGCGAACCGCGACGGAGACCGGTTCCCCGACGCCGACCGGCTGGACATCACGCGGCAGCCGGGCGGGCATCTGGCCTTCGGGCACGGCATCCACTACTGCGTCGGCGCCCCGCTGGCCAGGCTGGAGGCCGAGGTGGCGCTCGATGGCCTGTTGCGCCGGTTCGACACTCTGGCCCTCGACGGTGAGCCCATCGCACTGCGCTGGCGGGACAGCACTCTGGTGCGCGGACTGGCGACCCTACCGATCCGCGTTGGTTGAGCAAGTGCGCTCGCCCGCGACGACATAGGGTGCCGGGCGTGGATCCCGCGAAGCTCCTCGCCCTCGACGCCCGGCACGTTTGGCATCCCTACGCGGCGATGCCCGGTCAGGTGGAGCCGCTGCTGGTCACCGAGGCCGCCGGGGTACGCCTGCGGCTGGCCGGCGGACGGGAGCTGATCGACGGGATGTCGTCGTGGTGGGCGACGATCCATGGCTACCGGCACCCGGTGCTCGACGCCGCGCTGGCCGCGCAGGCCGGGCGGATGAGCCACGTCATGTTCGGCGGTCTGACGCACGAGCCCGCGATCCGGCTCGCGACGGCGCTGGCCGAACTCACCCCGGCCGGGCTGGAGCACGTGTTCCTGTGTGATTCGGGCTCGGTGTCGGTGGAGGTCGCCGTCAAGATGTGCCTCCAGTACTGGCAGTCGTTGGGACGTAAGGAAAAACGCCGGCTGCTCACCTGGCGGGGCGGCTACCACGGCGACACGTTCCACCCGATGAGCGTGTGCGATCCCGAGGGCGGCATGCATTCGCTGTGGCGCGGCGTCCTGCCCGAGCAGGTGTTCGTGCCCGCGCCACCCGCCGGTTTCCGCACCCCGCCGGAGCAGTCCTATGTGGACACTCTGGCGGCGGCGATCGAACGGCACGCGGGCGAGCTCGCGGCGGTGATCGTGGAGCCGGTGGTGCAGGGCGCGGGTGGCATGCGGTTTCACCATCCCGGTTACCTGCGGGCCCTGCGCGAACTGACCCGGGCGCACGACGTGTTGCTGGTCTTCGACGAGATCGCCACCGGATTCGGCAGGACGGGGTCGCTCTTCGCCGCGGAGCACGCCGGGGTGAGCCCGGACGTGCTGTGCGTCGGCAAGGCGCTCACCGGCGGTTATCTGAGCATGGCCGCCACCCTCTGTACGCCCGAGGTTGCCGACGGGATCTCGCGCGGCGAGGTCCCGGTCCTCGCCCACGGGCCCACCTTCATGGCCAATCCGTTGGCCGCGGCCGTGGCGAACGCGTCGATCGGCCTGCTGCTCGACCAGGACTGGCGGGGCGCGGTGGCCCGGATCGAGGCGGGCCTGCGGGCCGGGCTGGAGCCGGCGCGGAGCTTGGCGGGGGTCGCCGACGTGCGGGTGCTCGGGGCGATCGGGGTCATCCAACTGGATCACCCGGTGGACGTCGCCGCGGCGACGAAGGTGGCAGTCGATCGCGGAGTGTGGCTACGGCCGTTCCGCGACCTGATCTACGCGATGCCGCCCTACATCTGCGCCGAAACCGACGTCGACGCGATCTCCGAGGCGATGGTGGCGGCCGCCCGGGTGCCCTGAGTTCCAAGTTCACTCGATTTGGTGTGATCGAAGTCACTTGACTAACACTTCGTAGTTTTTGGCCTGGTTTGGGCGCGATCTAAGTGCCCTAGATCACACGAATAGCCGAGTTCGACCTGCCCCCCGGCCGGTGAAAAGTCACGAAATCCACCATATGGGACGCGAGCCCTTTTCGCATATCGGACATTTCGCACATCTTTCGGTATCTCTGGGAGCACCGGGAGTCACCGGGGACACCGGCAGCCGAGTCCATTCCCCCGTCGGGGACAACTAACACGGAGGCCTGAAATGGTCGACATATCGGCTCGCGAGCGTGAGCACGCGCCGCCCCCTCAGCCCAGCCGCTGGCGGTCGGTGCGCGAGAACCTGCGCCACGACGTGCCCGCCTCACTGGTGGTGTTCCTCGTCGCCGTCCCGCTGTCGCTGGGTATCGCGCTGGCGTCGGGCGCGCCCATCGTCGCCGGGCTCGTCGCCGCCATCGTCGGTGGCATCGTGGCCGGGGTGCTGGGCGGCTCGCCGTTGCAGGTGAGCGGGCCCGCCGCGGGACTCACCGTGATCGTCGCCGAGACCATCGCCGAGTTCGGCTGGGCGGTGACCTGCGCGATCACGGTGCTCGCCGGTGCGCTGCAGATCCTGCTCGGGCTGAGCCGGATCGCCAGGGCCGCACTGGCCATCTCGCCCGCGATCGTGCACGGCATGCTCGCCGGCATCGGTGTGACCATCGTGCTGGCGCAGTTGCACATCGTGCTGGGCGGCCGTGCGCAGAGCTCGCCGATCGACAACCTGCTCCAGCTGCCGCGGCAGATCCTGAACAACCATGGCCAGGCCACCCTGATCGGCCTGGCCACCATCGTCATCCTCGTCGGGTGGGGCAGGCTGCCCGCCGGCGTGCGGAAGGTGCCGGGCCCGCTGGCGGCCATCGTCGTCGTCACGGCGGTCTCGGTGGTCGCCGGGTTGTCCGTGCCGCGGGTGGACGTGCCGGCGAACGTGTTGGACATCCGGTTCGTGCCGGAGTTCCCCGACGGCGGCTGGTTCGACTTCGGTGTCGCGGTCGTGACCATCGCCCTGGTCGCCAGCGTGGAGAGCCTGCTGTCCGCGGTCGCCGTCGACAAGATGCACACCGGCTCCCGCGCCAACCTCAACCGCGAACTGGTCGGGCAGGGTGCGGCCAACATGGCCTCGGGCGCGCTCGGTGGGCTTCCGGTGACCGGCGTGATCGTGCGGAGCTCGACGAACGTGCAGAGCGGGGCCCGTTCCCGGGCTTCGGCGATCCTGCACGGGTTGTGGATCCTGCTGTTCGTCGCGGTGCTCGCCGGTCTGCTGCGCAACATCCCGCTCGCCGCGCTGGCCGGGCTCCTCGTCCATGTCGGCGCGAAGCTGGTCAATCTCAAGCACATCAAGGAAGTGCTCCGGCACGGCGACCTCCCGATCTACCTGATCACGCTGGGCGGCGTCGTCTTCATCGACCTGCTCACCGGTGTGCTGATCGGTATCGGCGCGGCCGCGCTGCTGATGTTGCGCCGCCTGTTGTGGTCCGGAATCCACGTGGAACGCGACGGAGACGGCTGGCGGGTGGTGGTCGAAGGGGCGTTGTCCGCGTTGTCGATCCCACGGCTTTCGGCCATGCTGCACGGGATTCCGCAGGGCGCCAGGGTGACCCTGGAGCTCGTGGTCGACTACCTGGACCATGCCGCCTTCGACACGTTGTCGGCCTGGCAGCACTCCCAAGAGCAGGCCGGCGGCACGGTGATCGTCGACGAGGTCGGGCACCCGTGGTTCGAACGCGGCAAGGCGGGTGAGCCGACCGTGCACAAGGCGCGCGCCCGGCACATCGTGCCCCGGTGGTTCGCGCCCTGGTCGGAGTGGCAGCTGGCGCAGGAGAAAGCGGCGCCGGAGATTCCGGCTCAGCGACTCCCGGAAAGCTCGATGCGGCGCGGTATGCGGGAGTTCGAGCGGCGGACCTCGCACCTGGTCCGGCCGATTCTGAGCCGCCTTGCCAACGTGCACGAGCCGCAGACCCTGTTCATCACCTGTGGTGACGCGCGGATCGTGCCCAATCTGTTCACCAGCAGCGGTCCCGGTGACCTGTTCACCATCCGCAACATCGGCAACCTCGTGCCCGAATACTCGCGCGCGGCGGAGGACTCGTCGATCGGGGCTTCCGTCGAGTTCGCGGTCGACATCCTGAAGGTGCGCGAGGTCGTGGTCTGCGGGCACTCCTCGTGCGGGGCCATGAAGGCCCTGTTGAACGGTGCTCCGCAGGACGCGACGGCGCTGCGGTCCTGGCTCCGGCACGCCGAGCCGACGCTGCGGCGGGCGCGCAACCGGCCCCTGGTCACCATCGAAGGCAGGTTGCCGGAGTCCGGTGCGGACCAGTTGGCGCTGCACAACGTGTTGCAGCAGTTGGACAGGTTACGGGAGTACCCGGCGATCGCGCGGGCCGAAGCGCGCGGGGAACTGACTCTGGTCGGCATGTACTTCGACGTGGGTGCCGCGCGTGTGCACCTGTACGACGCCGAAAGCGACTCGTTCACTTCGGCGACGGACCTCGCTGCGCGGCGGTGAGGACGCGGCCCGACGTGACTTTTGGGTTCGCTCCGAGCCAACAGTCGCGTCGGGCTCTGTCCCTCGCCCGGTTTGCCCGTTCGGAGGATGTCGCGAGAGGTGCAGCACCCGTCACACCATCGTGATGGTCGCCGGTACTACCGTGGAGTTCCGTGAGCATGCTGGTGGTGACCGGAACGGGGACCGGCGTCGGCAAAACCGTGGTGGCCGCGGCGATCGCCGCGCTCGCCAGGACCGGCGGCCGGCGAGTCGCCGTGCTCAAGCCCGCCCAGACCGGCGTCGCACCAGGAGAACCAGGAGATCTCGAGGACATCGTCCGGCTCGCGGGCGAGGTCACCACCCGCGAGCTGCGGCGTTACCCCGACCCCCTGTCACCGGAGGCGGCGGCGCGGCGCAGCGGGATCGCGCAGGTGGGTCCGGCCGAGGCGGCCCGCGCGGCCACCCAACTGGACGAGCGGCACGACCTCGTGCTCATCGAGGGCGCGGGCGGGCTGCTGGTCCCGTTCGGCCCGGACGGCACCAGCCTGGTCGACATCGCCTGGGCGCTCGGCGCGCTTGTGCTGGTGGTCGCGGAAGCGGGGCTCGGCACGCTGAACACGACCGCGCTGACCGCCGAAGTCGCTACTTCGCGCGGACTGCACGTGGCCGGCGTCGTCATCGGGTCGTGGCCGCGTGAACCCGGCCTGGCCGCGCTGTCCAACGTGCGGGACCTGCCGGTCGCGGCCGGTGCGCCACTGCTCGGCGCGTTGGCGGAGGGCATGGGCGCGCTGGACCGGGACGCGTTTCTCGAACAGGCCCGTCGCGGCCTCTCGCCGTGGTTCGGTGGGGAGTTCGACGCCGAACGTTTCGAGAAGGAAGCCGCGGCCCAAACCTAGGCCCCGAACCAGGACTCGCGCGCCGCGAACCCAGGACTCGTGCGCCGCGAACGCAGGACTCGTGCGCCGCGAGTGTGGGACTCGCGTGCGGACGGCCACATGGACTCGCGCACCGCGCGCGACTGAGGCACGATGATGATCCGTTGGACTCGCTCGAAGGGGAGTCGCCGTGACTTCAGCGCTCGAACAGCCCGATGTGCTCGCCGTGGCCCGGGATCAGGTACTGGAAAACGGCGCCGGGCTGTCCGAGCAGCAGGTACTCGAGGTGCTGAACCTGCCCGACGAACGGCTGCCCGAACTGCTGGCGCTGGCGCACGAGGTGCGGATGCGCTGGTGCGGGCCGGAAGTCGAGGTCGAGGGGATCGTCAGCGTCAAAACCGGCGGCTGTCCCGAGGACTGCCACTTCTGCTCGCAGTCCGGCCGGTTCCCCACGCCGGTGCGCTCGGCGTGGCTCGACATTCCCGGCCTGGTCAAGGCGGCGCGGCAGACCGCCGGCACGGGCGCCACCGAGTTCTGCATCGTGGCCGCCGTGCGTGGCCCCGACCAGCGGCTGCTCAAGCAGGTCCGCGAGGGCATCGAGGCCATCCGCGCGGATGGCAACGAGATCCAGATCGCCTGCTCACTGGGCATGCTCACCCAGGACCAGGTGGACGAACTGGTCGGAATGGGCGTCCACCGCTACAACCACAACCTGGAAACCGCCCGGTCGCACTTCCCCAACGTGGTCACCACGCACTCCTGGGATGAGCGCCGGGAAACGCTCCAGATGGTGCGGGCGGCCGGGATGGAGGTCTGCTGCGGCGGCATCGTCGGCATGGGCGAAAATCTCGCGCAGCGCGCGGAGTTCGCCGTCCAGCTCGCCGAACTGGACCCGCACGAGGTGCCGGTCAACTTCCTGATCCCGCAGCCGGGCACGCCGTACGAGGGCTACGACGTGGTCGAGGGCAAGGACGCGCTGCGCGTCGTCGCGGCGTTCCGGTTGGCCATGCCGCGCACGATGCTGCGGTTCGCCGGGGGCCGCGAGCTCACGCTGGGTGACCTCGGTGCCGAGCAGGGCATGCTGGGCGGGATCAACGCGATCATCGTGGGCAACTACCTGACCAACCTGGGCCGCCCGGCCGGCCAGGACCTGGCGATGCTCGCCGAGCTGAAGATGCCGGTCAAGGCGTTGAGCGACACCCTGTGACCCGGTTTTGCGTCCACTGTGGACGTCTCGTGGACGGCGGGGCGCACGAGGATTGCCGCACTCCGCGTACCGCGCTGGAGCCACCCCGGTTCTGCCCGGAATGCGCACGCCGCCTGGTGGTCCAGGTGACCCCGCTGGGCTGGATCGCGCGATGCAGCCGACACGGTGAGTACACGAGCGAGGAGACAGACTAGTCTCGGCACTCATGGACGGAGGCAGAGTGACCGAGTCGCCGGCGGAGAACGGCCCTGTGCTGCTCTCGACGCTGTTCGCCCCGCACCGGCCGCGCCCTTGCGTGATCGTCAAGGCCGACCTGCTGCCCGCCGTGAGCCTGGTTTCGGTGGTGGGGTTGCTGGGCGTCCCGCTGGGCTGGCTGTGGTCCCGCCTCGCCCCGCCCGAACGGGTGCTGGTGCGCGACAGCGGCCAGCTCATCCCTCTGCAACTGGAGAGCTGGCACCGCTTCGACGACCTGGCGATCTACGGTCTGCTCGGGTTGTCCGCCGGGGTGGTCACCGCGGTGGCCGTGTGGCTGCTCCGGGAACGGCGCGGCCCGGTGATCATGATCGCCGCCACGCTCGGCGCCCTTCTCGCCGCCTGGCTCGGCGTCGCCCTGGGCACCTCCTTCGCGAGCAGCCATTACGCGATCTCCGGCACGCCCGTGCCGAACACCGTGATCGCCCAGGCGCCCCGGATCGAGACGATCTGGGTCATCCTCGCGCAACCGCTCGCGACCGCCCTTGGCTACGGCCTCCTCGCCGGCTGGAGCGGGCGCGACGACCTGGGCAGGCGCCTGGGCTAGGTTCACGGCCGCGCTGCGCGCCCACGTCCTGTTCGCCGGCGGGATCGACGCGTCCACAGTGGACATTTCGTCCTTCCTCAGGTAGGCCGATGATTACGCCGGGGTCGACGACATCCGGGACAGCCTGCATAAGCTGAGCTACCTGGAGCACCTGACACACCCGCTCGCGGTGGTGCGGGCGGCGCAACTGCAGCGCTGGGCGGCCGGCGAGGAGTACCGCGCCAACCTCGCCGGGGACTACCCGCGCCGCGAAGGCGACAAGCCGCACACCAACTGGACCGCGGACGTGCGCTCGGCGGCGCAGTCCCACAAGGAGTCCTTCGCTACTTCGGCCGATCCGCCTGGTTACGGTGCTGGACCTCGCATGACCGCGATTCGGACGAATCGGCCACCTGGTTGATATGCGGGGCGCTCGGCTTCGCGCCCTTCTCGCTGTGCCGCTTTACCGCACGGCGCAAGTGCGTGCCTCCCTGCACGAGTGTGGTCCCGGCTTGGGCGGGCTTTGCCTTGTCGTGCCCGGGCCTGGTGATCGCCGGTGTCACCGGGTCCGGCCGCAGCCGCGTTGCTCAGTTCAAGCTGGCGGGCGCGGTGAGGTCGAGGAGTTCGGGGGGAGGCGCGGGAACAGCGCGCAACGCGGTGAGGAAACCGGCCTCACGGGCCAGTAGCCGGCAGGCCAGGCGGAGGCGGCGCAGCGGATGGGTTTCCTCGAGCAGCCGCTGCCGGTCCGTCAGCGGGAGGAGACAGTCGGCCGCGAGCAGGTAGGCGAGTTCGGCCGGGGGAGTGTCCAGCGGCGGTGGCGCCCACGCGTCACTGGCCCAGGCCGACTCGCAGTACCGGCGGTGTGCCGAGCGGGCCGAGGCGGCGAGGAGGGCGGCCGCCTCCGCGGCGGCCGGGGGCAACTGGTCGTCGGGCACCCACTCGACGGTGCCGACCAGGTAGGGCGCGCGGGCGCGGTCGATGTCGAGCAACCGGAACCGGCGCTCGCCGGTGGTCACCACGTCGAACCTGCCGTCGGGCAGGCGTTCGCAGTCGCCGAGCAGGGCGGTGCACCCGATCGCGTGTACGTGATCGAGGGTCTCCACCTCACGAACCGCCGAATTCCTGATCGCCACGATGCCGAAACGCCGGTCGGGCACCTTCTCGGTGAGCAGGTCCACGGCGAGCTGCCGGTAACGGGGCTCGAACAGGTGCAGCGGGAGGACCGACGACGGCAGAAGCACGGTCTGCAGCGGAAACAGCGGCAGGGTGGTCCGTCTTCGCTCATCCGTCACGGCTAACACGGTACGTGGAAACCCCGTCGTCCGCTGGATGTCACTTCGACGGCGGGCGGAACACCGCGAATGGGTCGGTTACCCGGATTCCGTTACCGGTGAACGAGAACAGCGCGGCCGGACGGCCACCGCTGCGTCCCGGCGGCGCGGTGTCCCCGGTCGGGGCGAGCAGGCCGCGCCGGGACAGCACGCGTTGCAGGTTGGTCGCTGACACCTTGTACCCGAGTGCCGCGGAGTACAGCTCGCGCAGTGCCGAAACGGTGAAGTGCTGGGGAGCCAGCGCGAAGCCCAGGTTGGTGTACGAGAGCTTGGAGCGCAGGCGGTCGCGGGCGCGGAGGATGATCTCGCGGTGGTCGAACGCCGTGCGCGGCAGGGCGTCGACGTCATGCCATCGGGTGTCTTCGGGTACCTCGGGGTCCACGTCGGACGGAACGAGCCCGAGGAACGCCGTCGCGACCACCCGTGGCCCCGGCACCCGGTCCGGCGCGCTGAACACGGCCAGCTGCTCGACGTGCTTGAGCTGGCGGATGTCCACCTTCTCGGCGAGCTGGCGCCGGATCGAGGTCTCCACGTCCTCGTCCGGCCGCAGCCGGCCACCGGGCAGTGACCAGCGGCCGATGTGCGGGTCAAGGGCGCGCCGCCACAGCAGGACCCGCAGTGTGGCGTAACGCACCTGTAATACGGCGGCCAAAACCTCGTGTGCCAGCGGGGCGCTGCTGTTAATATGGCTACGCACGGTTTTCGATTATAAGGCGAAAACCGGGTGAGTGAGGAGGAGGGCCCCGATGGCCATGATGACTCTGCAGGGCAGCACGCCGTACGGCGGTGTCGAACCCGACGAAGCCTGGGCGGATGAGGTACGCAGGCTCGCCAGGGCACGGGACGCGGTGGTGCTCGCGCACAACTACCAGATCCCGGCGATCCAGGACATCGCCGACCACACCGGTGACTCGCTCGCGCTGTCCCGGATCGCGGCGGCCAGCGACGCGTCCACGATCGTGTTCTGCGGGGTGCACTTCATGGCCGAGACCGCGAAGATCCTCGCTCCGGACAAGACCGTGCTCATCCCGGACGCGCGGGCGGGCTGCTCCCTGGCCGACTCGATCACCGCGGTTCAGTTGCGCGAGTGGAAGGCCGAGCATCCTGGCGCGGTGGTCGTCTCCTACGTCAACACCACGGCCGAGGTGAAGGCCGAGACCGACGTTTGCTGTACCTCGTCCAACGCGGTTGACGTGGTGGCGTCGATTCCGGCGGATCGCGAGGTGCTGTTCTGCCCCGACCAGTTCCTCGGCGCCCACGTCAAGCGGGAGACCGGCCGGGAGAACCTGCACATCTGGGCCGGGGAATGCCACGTGCACGCCGGGATCAACGGTCCCGAACTCGCCGAGCGCGCCGCGGCGAACCCCGACGCGGACCTGTTCATCCATCCCGAGTGCGGGTGTGCGACTTCGGCGCTCTACCTGGCCGGCGAGGGCGCGGTGCCGCGGGAGAAGGTGAAGATCCTCTCCACCGGGGACATGGTGCACGCGGCACGGGACACCAAGGCCACGTCGGTGCTGGTGGCGACCGAGATCGGCATGCTGCACCAGTTGCGCAAGGCCGCGCCGGAGATCGACTTCCGGGCGGTCAACGACCGCGCCTCCTGCCGGTACATGAAGATGATCACCCCGGCGGCGCTGCTGCGGTCCCTGCGCGAGGGCGCCGACGAGGTCCACGTCGATGCCGAGACCGCCGCACGCGCCCGTGCCTCGGTCCAGCGCATGATCGAGATCGGCAGGCCGGGCGGCGGCGAATGACTGTTTGTGACTTACAGTCGAAAACAGGGTGGGAGGCCCGGGCCGATCTGGTCGTGGTCGGCAGCGGAGTGGCGGGACTGACCGCCGCGCTCCGAGCCCGCGAACTCGGCCTGCGGGTGCTGGTGGTCACCAAGGCCGCGGTCGCCGACGGCAACACCCGCTGGGCACAGGGCGGCGTCGCCGTGGTCCTGGATGGCGAGCACGACGAGGGCGATTCGGTCGCCCGGCACGTCGAGGACACCCTGACCGCGGGCGCCGGCTTGTGCGAACCCGACGCGGTGCGGGCGATCCTGCACGCCGGGCCGAAAGCGGTGGCGTGGCTGCGCTCGCGCGGCGCGCGGTTCGATCCCGGTGCGAGCGGCCTGCTGGCGAGGACCCGCGAGGGCGGGCACAGCGCCTTCCGGGTCATCCACGCGGGCGGTGACGCGACCGGCGCCGAGGTCGAGCGGGCGCTCGTGGCCGAGACCACCGGGCAGCGTCTCCCGGTGCTGGAGCGGCATATCGCGATCGACGCGCTGCTTACCCCGCGTGGCGAAATCGCCGGGGTGTCCGTGCTCGACGCCGGCGGTGTGCTCGGACGGCTACGGGCCCCCGCGGTGCTGCTCGCCACCGGCGGGCTGGGGCAGTTGTACCAGGCGACCTCCAATCCGGAGATCGCCACCGGTGACGGGCTCGCGCTCGCCCTGCGGGCCGGCGCGCAGGCGGCCGATCTCGAGTTCGTTCAGTTCCATCCGACCGTGCTCTACACCCCGGGCGCGCGGGGCCGCTGCCCGTTGGTGACGGAGGCGGTGCGCGGCGAGGGAGCGGTGCTCGTCGACGGTGCCGGTGTGCCGGTGATGCGTGGCGTCCATCCGCTCGGCGACCTCGCCCCCCGGGACGTGGTGTCGGCCGCGATCACCCGGCGGATGGCCGAGGCGCCGGGCGGCGTCGACGACCACGTTTTCCTCGACGCCACCGGTCTTTCCGGCTTCGCACGCCGGTTCCCCACAGTCCACGCGGCCTGCCGGGCGATCGGCGTGGACCCGGCGCGTCAGCCGATTCCGGTGACCCCTGCCGCGCACTTCGCCTGCGGCGGCGTGGTGGCCGAGCCAGACGGGCGCACCGGGGTGCGGGGGCTGTACGCCGCCGGCGAGGTCGCGCGGACGGGCCTGCACGGGGCGAATCGGCTGGCGTCGAACAGCCTGCTGGAGGGCCTGGTCGCCGGCACGGGTGCGGCCGAGGCCGCCGCGGCGGACCTGGCGGCCGGTTTGCTCGGAGACCCGCGGCAGGCCAGGGAGCGCGAACGCGTGGTGCCGGTGGCCGAGCGGGACGCGCTGCAGCGGGTGATGAGCCGGTACGCCGCCATCGGGCGCGACGCCGAGGGACTGGCCGTCGCGGGTTCCGTGCTCGATCTCTCCACATCGGAGGGCCGGCTGCGGACCCATCGCGAGGTGGAGGATGCCGCGCTGACCCTGGTGGCGCAGGCACTGGTCGCCGCGGCGGCCCGGCGGACGGAATCCCGCGGGTGCCACGTCCGGGCCGACTTCCCCAGCCGCGACGACGGTTCGTGGCAGCGCAGCCAGCTGATCCGGCTGAGCCCGTCCGGCCAGCCCGTGCTGGCGGATCCGGTCCTGGAGGGTGCCGCGTGAACCACCCTGCGTTGTTTCGCCGCAGTCAAGATGACCACAAGGCGCGCCTTGCCGGCATGATCGCGGAGGATGCTGCGTGAGCCTGGATCTCGAGGAAGTCAGGCGAGTGGTTGACCTGGCGCTCGCCGAGGACCTGCGGTACGGGCCGGACGCGACCACGAACGCGACCGTGCCCGAGACGGCGACCGCGCTGGCCGAGATCACCCCGCGCTCGGCGGGCACGGTCGCCGGGATTCCGGTGGCGCTGGCCGTGTTCGACGCCGTGCTGGGCGAGGACTACGAGGTGCTCGGCGCCCGCAAGGACGGCGATCGGCTCGTCGCGGGCGAGCCCGCGCTCGTGCTGCGTGGTCCGGTCCGCGGGCTGCTCACCGCCGAGCGGACGGCGTTGAACCTGCTCTGCCACCTGTCCGGGATCGCCACCACGACCGCGGCCTGGGTGTCCGCAGTGGACGGTACGGGCTGCGCGGTCCGGGACTCCCGCAAGACGCTGCCCGGCCTGCGGCTGCTGCAGAAGTACGCGGTTCGCTGCGGTGGCGGGGTCAACCACCGGATGGGGCTCGGCGACGCGGTGCTGATCAAGGACAACCACGTGGTGGCCGCCGGCTCGGTCACCACCGCGCTGGCCGCCGCCCGGGCGCACGCGCCGGGACTGACCTGCGAGGTCGAGGTCGACACCTTGGACCAGCTCGCGGAGGCGTTGACGGCCGGGGCGGACGAGGTGCTGCTGGACAACTTCACCGTCGCGCACTGCGGCCAGGCCGTGCGGCTGCGGGACGAGCGGTCCCCGAAGACGCGGCTGGAGGCGTCCGGCGGGCTCCGGCTGGAGAACGCCGCCGCCTACGCCGGGACGGGCGTGGACTACCTGGCCGTCGGCGCGCTCACACACTCCTCCCCGGCCCTGGACCTCGGCCTCGATCTGTACCGAGGGTGACCGTTGGCTGGATGACACTCGGTTGGTGGTTGTCGTACTCATGCGCCGCTTGCTATTAGTAGCCACCGGGCGAGGAACCAGGGCGGTGGCTAGGTGGCGAGGGGAACCAACTTCCTGAGCGCGTTGCTGCGCCAGGGTGCGTCCGTGCTTGCGTCCACGCCGAGGGAACTGCCGCCCGAAGTGGACGATCCGGAACCGGTACCCGCCGCGCGCCGGATCGGCGCGGTCGCCGCCACCAAGGTGGAGGCGCCGAGTGATCCGCTGATGGTCAGGGCCACCCGGTACGCCGTGCTGCTACCGCTGGGCTATCGCGTCTTCGTGCTCGTGATCATGTGGGTCTGGTTCGGCGTCGCCTTCGGTCTCGCCGCGGCGCCGATGGTGACCGTCGTCGCCTGGATCGGGATCCTCGGCGGCCTCCTCAGTTTCGTCGCGGTCCTGCGCGTGCCCGATCCCAGCGGCAGGCTCACCCGGGTGCTGCTGGTCGCCGACCTGGTGTCGTCGGTCGCCGCGTCCGTGCTGATCAGCCTCACCGCCCCGGTCCAGCTGTATTGGGCGGCGGGCTGGGTGTCGATGGTGTACCTGACCGGAACGGTCGCGTTGTGGACGATGGTGCGTGGGCTACCGGCCGGGCTGTCGCTGGCCGGGCTCGGCGTCGCCGTCCAGATCGGCATGCTGTGGCGCCTGCCGAGGACCTCCTCGATCAGCTTCGCGGGCGTGGTGCGCGAGGCCGGGTTGCTGCTGGCCAGCGCGGTTATCGCGATCGGCACGCTGGTGCTGATCGGCATCGCGACCCGGCTGGCGCTGGCGATCGGCATGCGGCTCGGCCAGACGAGCGAGCGTGCCCGGACCGAGCGGATGCTCCACGACACGGTGCTGCAGGCGCTCGAAGCCATCGCGATGACCAGCGGGTGTGACGAGGCGGATTCGCGCGGGCAGCTCGCCCGTGTCCGGAACGCCGCCCGCGCGCAGGCCACCGAACTGCGCCGGGGCCTGAGCGAGAACAGCGCGCCGGACGGGCTCGCGGCCGAGCTTGCCGCGCTGGCCACGGAGATGGCGCGCGACGGCCTGCGCGCCGAACTCGCCATTTCCGACATCGGTGACGACCGGCTGTCCGAGGTTCGCCGGCTCGCGGTGCGGGACGCCGCGCGTGAGGCCATGCGGAACACGATCAAGCACTCCGGCACCCGTGAGGTGGTGGTGCGGATGGAGGAACGCGATGGCGGGGTCGCGGTGGTCACCCGGGACCACGGTGCCGGCTACGACGAGAACGCCCGGCCGCCCGGCTTCGGCGTCAGCGAATCGATGAAGGCGCGGCTGAGCGAGGTCGGCGGCTGGTGCCGGATCGAGTCCTCGCCGGGGCGCGGCACCCGCGTCACCCTGTGGGTCCCCCAGTGACCACGCCGGGAAGGTGGGCGTTCGCGCGCCGGACGAGATGGGTGAGTTCCGGCAGTTCGATCACCTCCCGGCCCGCGGCGCGCAGCAGTTCGGCGCCCTCGCAGTCGACGAACACCGCCGGCTCCCGCCACGCGAACACCACCCGGGGAATGCCGGCACGCAAGATGTGTCCGGTGCACGAAAGGTGCCGGGACGCCCTCGTGCTGCACGGTTCCAGCGAGCTGTAGATCGTGGCCCCGGCCAGCCGTGGGTCGCCGGGGGCCAGCTTCGCCAGCGCGGCCTCCTCGGCGTGGTCGTGCGGGTCGGTCTCACCGGAGTATCCGGTGGCCAGCACCTCGTTTTCGGCGTCGGTGATGATCGCGCCGACGCGGAAGGTCGAGGACGGTGGCGCGTTTTCGGCGAGTTCGACGGCTTCCTTCAGCCTGGCGAAGTCCGTCGCGGCCTGACCGGTCAGATAGCGCAGCAGGACGACGTCGCCCATCTGCCGGGTTCCGGCCAGGAGCATCGGGTTCCGGGGATTCTGCGGGAAGCGGCCGGGACCGACCACCCGCGGCGCGGCCGGGTCGCCGACGAAGAACGGTGCCAGGACCAGGTGCAGCTCATCGACCTGTCCCGCGGTCAGGAACCTGGTGTGGATTCGGCCGCCACCCTCGACCATGAGCCGCCTGATGCCGCGCCCGGCGAGGTCGGCGAGCACGGTTTCGAGGCCGCTCGCCTCCACGACGCTCGCCACGGCATGGATGCGCTCCGGAATCCTTGTGGTGTCCGGGGCGTAAACGAGTTTTTCGCTGTCACCGGTGGTGAAGAACGCCGAATCCTCGTCCAGGTTCCCGCTTCCGGTAAGGGTGACCTTGACCGGATCCGGGGGCAGCCCGCGGTCGATCCGGGCCTGGCGGCGCTTCTCGTCTCGCACCAGCAGCCGGGGATTGTCCGTGCGGATGGTGTTCGCGCCGACCAGTATCGCGTCCACAGTGGACCGAACCTGGTCGACGCGGTCGAAGTCCTCGGCATTCGACAGCACCAGCCGGTTTTCGGACGCGTCGTCGAGATAGCCGTCGAGGGAGATCGCGGCGGACAGCAGGACGTACGGGCGAGGCATGACGCCAGTCTCTCCTGCCTGGTGGTGCCGGCACCACCAGGGCTTGGGACTCGCTGACGTGGCTTGGTTCGCGGCCCGGCGTGGTAAGCGGAAAGTGCCGCGGTAACTCGCCTCCCGCTCACCACCGAAGTGGGATCAGACGCCCGCGACCTGCCGGATCCAGGAGCGGCTGGCCGAAATCTTGGCGTAGTTCTGCGTGCCCTGGGTGTTCGAACCGGAGTTCTGCCCGGTCGAGCAGACCCCGACCTGCTTGCCCCCGGAAAGCTCCGGCCCGCCGGAGTCACCGTGCCAGGCGGCTCCGTTGACGCCCCGGCTCGCGATGGCCGGCCCGCCGAAGGCGTCGCTGCTGGTACCGGTCACCTGGACGTTGGCGGACTTGAGGGTGCTCGACGGCGGGCTGCTGTTGAGGGTGCGGCCCCAGCCGTAGATCTGGTTGGTGCTCCCGACGCTCGGGTCGCTGGTCGCGAGTTGCATGTAGGTGGTGCTGATCGGGGTCGACAGGTGCAGCAGCGCGATGTCGCCGTCGGGCGAGGCCTCCTGCCGGTCCACATCGGAGTCCTTGCCCTGCCCGAGGGTCACGCTGCCGACTTTGACGTGCATTCCCGGGTCGTTGAGGCAATGCTGGGCGGTGAGCACCCATTGCGCGGCGACAATGGTTCCCGAGCATTCGAAGCCGCCGTAGGCGGTCGCGTCGTCCCAGTAGATTTGCGCTCCCCACGGTGCGTTGGATACCGTGCCACCACCGATGATGAACGGTTCCGCCGCCTCCGCGGTGGCCGTTCCTCCGGCGATCAGTGCGGCCATCAGTGCTATAGCGGTCGTTTTTCGCATGGAAAAAACCTCCAGCAGGAATAGGCACTCCAGCGAAATCCGAATATATTTCCGGGACCCGCGGCGAACTACCTACCTAAGTTGGGAAATCGCTACCTGGGCAGCGCGAGCGGCAGGGTCCGGCGCATGCCCGCCGCCTGGCGCCCGAACAGCGGGATCGCCGGGAGGCCGACCTCCGCGGCCCGCGGCGCGTTGCGGATGCCCTGGTACTTGACCAGGCGAACGGTCTTTTCGTCGCGCCACTCGCCGGATCCGGTGCGCCACAAGCTGTATGAGGCCACGGTGAGCGACGCGGTGGGTGCCTTGGCGGTGAGCATGCTCGCCGGGTCCACTTCGCCGAGCGGGGTGAAGCAGGCCTGCGTCGTGCCACTGGACGACCACGAGCGCCAGCCGTCCGTGACCACCGAGCTCAGGGTGAGTCCCCCCAGCGCGGTCCGGAGTTCGGCGGCGAGTTCACCCGCGTCGAGTACCCCGCTGCGGTAGCCGGCGCCGGCGAGCGCGGACATCACCGCGAGCGCCGCTCGGGCCGTGGTCCGCAGTTCGCCTTCTTCGCCGCCGCCCCGCAGGAGCGCGGCCAGCGGTGCCTGGCTGGCCCGGTACCGCACGGCGAGCATCCAGACCCGCTTGTCGCCGTCGGTCCGCACGATCACCTGCGTGCCGGACAAGGGGATGTCGCCGTTTTCGCAGGCCGCGCGGGCCACGGCGACCAGGGCGCCGGCCTGCGGCTCGCCCGAGACGCGGATGACCGCGGACCAGCCGTCCCCGATCCCCGCGATGCCGAACGGGTGGCCGGCCCGGTCCCGGTGCTGGCGCAGCCGGAAGTCGTGCACGAGCACCCGCAACGGGTCGGTGGTGAGGTGATCACCATGCTGCAACAGGCGGTAGGAGATCCACACGAAGGCCCAGCCGGCCAGGTGCCGCTCGGCGAACCGGATCGAAGTCGCCGCCACGACCGACGCGGCGAGAGCGATGAGGAGGAACAGCGCGGCCTGCCCCGGCGGGTGGAAGACCAGCGGCACCGCGACCGCGGCCGCCCAGGCCACGATCTGGCCGGGCCCGACGGGCCACAGCCATGAACGGGGCCCGCCCTGCGCGTGGTTCGCACCCTCCGGGCGTGCCAGCGGGACAGGGATCTCGCCCGTCGTCAAGGTCGGCGCCCCCTTCAAGCCGTGATGCGAGACGTTGTTCAAAACGTGAGACCGGCAATTCTGATGATGGTGGACAACGCGGTACGAGGACGGGAACCGCGATCCTCGCCGACCGGTGCGGACGACGGGTGCCACGGCCTGGCTACCCGACCCCAAGTTATGGATGACTTGGATGACACTGAGAATAGACTGTTCGGCGCCACTCGCCTGACGGGAAAAGTGCCTACAGGAGGCGAAGAAATGATCAGGGCTGGGGTGATCGAGGACCATCCGCTGTATCGAGCGGCCGTGGCCGCCGTGCTGACCCAGGCCGAGGACATCGACGTGGGACCGGTCGCCGACTCGGTCGCGGGCTTCGCGCTCGCGCGGGAGCCCGCCGGATGCGTCGTCGTGCTCGACCTGAAACTGCGGGGCGTCGCGGACTCGGCGGCCGTGCACAAGGTCGTCGGTATGGGGCACAAGGTGCTCGTGGTCTCGGCGCACGCGGGTCAGGAGGAGGTCCTCGGTGCGATTTCGGCCGGCGCGCGCGGCTACCTGTCCAAGCACGCCGACGGCGCCGACATCCTGCACGCGGTCCGTGAGATCGCGGCCGGGAACACCTACGTTTCGCCGACGCTGGCGTCGTATCTGCTGAACTCCACGAGGGGCCTGCGCAGTGTGCTGTCCGAGCGGGAACGGCAGGTGCTTTCCCTGCTGGCCGCCGGGGAGCGGGACGCCGACATCGCCGAGGCGATGGCGATCAGCGTCCGGACCGTGCGCTCCTACCTCGAACGGATCCGCGACAAGACCGGCCGCCGCCGCCGTCCCGAACTGACCCGGCTCGCGATCGAGGAAGGCATCACCTGACGCTCAGCGGTCCGCCGTCCTGGTCTTGGTCCTGGCTTTCCCGTTGCCCTTGCGGGGTTCCGTGGCCGGGGAGTCGGAGATGATGATGGTCGTGGAGGTGATCGATGGGGTCGCGTCCTGCCCCGCGGCCTGCGGATCGGCGCCGGGTGGCTGGGTGGTGCTCCTGCCGAGGTCCGCATTGCCGCCGACGCGGGCAACGCTCCGGCCCGGCGAGTCGGGTGCCGGCCGGTCCGCCTGCCCCGGGACACCCGGTGGCGAACTGACGGTCGACGTCACAGCCGGCACCGAAGGGGGCTGCGGAGACACCGAGTCCTGTTGCTCGTGCCCGCTCAGCAGCAGCGCCGATCCGGCGGCCACCACGGCGATCCCACCGGCTGCCGCGCCGAGTACCGCCCACCTGCGGCGGGAAGTCACCGGAGCCGAATCGATGGCGCGCCTGCCCGCCAGGATGGCGGCGCACTCCGCGATCGAAGGTCTTTCCTCGGGCTTGCTCGCGGTCATCAGGCGAAGCACGGACGCCAGCGGCTCGGCCAGTTCGCCGGGAATTTGCGGCGGCCGGTGCAGCCGGGCGATGGCCCCTTCCACGCCCGAGCCGTCGTACTCGGGCCGCCCGGTGACGCACTCCAGGAGGACCAGCCCGAGGGAGTACACGTCCACCGCCTGGGTGGCGTCGACGCCGAGCACCTGCTCCGGTGCCAGGTAGCCGACCGTGCCCATGATCTTCCCGGCCTCGGTCACCCGCGCGGTGGCGTTGATCAACCGCGAGATGCCGAAGTCCGCCAGGAAGGCCCGCCCGTCGTCGGCCAGCAGCACGTTCGACGGCTTCACGTCGCGGTGCACGATGTCGTTCGCGTGCACATAGGCCAGGACCTCGGCCAGTTCCCTGCCCAGCGCCGGCACCTCGGTCGCCGGCAGGGGACCGTCGGCGAGCCGCGAGGCCAGGGCTTTTCCCTCTACCAGCCGCATGACCAGAAATGGCTCGCCCTCGTCGAACCCGGCGTCGTGCACGGTGACCAGCCCGGGGTGGTCAAGCTTGGCCAACAGCTTGGCCTCCGCCTCGAAGCGCACCCGCCCGGCGTCGTCCGTGCTGGACCGGAACACCTTGACCGCGACCTCGCGGTCGAGCCGGGTGTCGAGCGCTCGGTAGACATCGGCCATGCCACCGACGCCGAGCCGTCCGGTGCACTGATAGCGATCAGCTATCATCCGCCGACGGAACCGGGTGTCGGACCTCATACTCGAAGGACCATACCTTGGTGACGGCCTGCTCGCAGGCTGTTCGACTAGTCCATCAGGGGGTTGCTGCCGCGGCCTTGGATCCCATGCGCAGCACGATTCCCTCACCGCGCAGCGCCCGCCGGAACCACAGCAGCGAGATCACGATCGCCAGGCCGACCACGCTCCACGAACCCGCGGTCGACACCATCAGGAAATCGCCGACGGTCGCCTCGGCCAGCATCCACAGCGTGGTGACGCCGTTGGTCAAAAACACCAGCGCCCAGAACAGCGAAAGCCTGCGGAAGATCCGGACCACGCGGGGATGCTCGCTGAAGGCGGCGGGGAAGGCGCAGAAGTCGTCGGCCAGCTTGGCGATGAAGGGGCGGCCGAACGGCAGCGACCCCACCAGCACGATGGCGACCAGGAAGTTCTGCAGCGTCGGCTGCAGGAAGTACAGGAAGACGCTGCCGGTCATCAGCCCGAGCACGGTCCGGCCGATCAGCAGCCCGGTGGTGAGCACCAGTACGGCCGGCACGGGGCGGCGCAGCACGATCCGGCGCGCGACGGCGAGCATGGACCAGGACAGGGCGGCGATCAGGCCGCCGCTGAAGCCGACGGTGATCAGCATCAGGTAGAACAGGCCCAGCGGCACGATCGTCGATTCGAGCAGGTGCTTGGCACCCTGCCGGATCAGCGAACCGAAGTGGGGCAGGTGCACGGTCAGGTGTGGTGGCATAGGCCTGGCTGTCTCTTTCGGGGTGGAGGCATCCGCGGCTGGAGTGCGCTCAATGTACCCGCCCTGCCTGTCAAATCTACATGGGCTGTGGCGCTCGGCGCGTCACGCTACGGCGGCAGTGCGTCGCCGGAGGTGACATTCCAGCTTCTTTGTCCGTATCCGGGAAGACGCACGGGGGCCGGATACGTTGCACATACCAGGAGGGCGTGCGGATGACTCAGGAGTGGGCGAACCTGGTGGTGGCCGTGCCCGCGGCGATCGCGGGCGCGTGTTGCATGGGCCTGGCCAGCGCCACGCAGGCGAAGGCGACCAAAGAGGTCCCGATCGAGAAGACCCTGCACCCCAAGCTGCTGGTCGACCTCGCGCGCAGGCCGCTGTGGCTGATCGGCATCGGCGCGACCGTGGCCGGTCTCGGCCTGCAGCTGGTCGCCCTCGGCTTCGGGCCGTTGATGCTGGTCCAGCCGCTGCTGGTGACCGCGCTGCCGTTCGCGAGCTGGTTCTCGGCCTGGCTGAACCGGCGGCCGATGGACCGCTTGGTGCTGCTCGGCACGCTGATCTGCGTCGCCGGGCTGTCGTCGTTCCTGGCGCTGGCGCGACCCAGCGACGGCTCCAACCAGCTGCTGCCCGGCGGGCACCTCGTCCCGCTCGCCATCGCGCTCGGCGTGGCCGCGCTGGCCGGCCTGGCCTGGTCGTGGCTGGCCACCGGGCCGACCAGGGCGCTGGGGCTGGCGCTGGCCACGGGCTTGTTCTACGGGGTGACGGCCGGGTTGATGAAGGTCGTGGCGGGCGACCTCCGGACCGGCTGGGAGGCGACCTTCACCCACTGGTCGCTGTACGTGGTGTGCGTGGTGGGGCCGATCGGGTTCCTGCTGTCCCAGAACACCTTCCAGCAGGGACGGCTGATCGCGCCCGCGCTGGCCGTGATCACCACGGTCGACCCGTTGGTGGGGGTCGCCATCGGGGTGTGGTGGATGCGGGAGTCGGCGGCCACCGGAGCGGCCGTGCTGGCCGGTGAGCTGATCGCGGCGGTCGTGATCGTGGTCGGCATCGCGCTGCTGTCGTGGCGCAGC
This sequence comes from Amycolatopsis sp., assembly GCF_035276945.1. Classification (GTDB taxonomy): domain Bacteria; phylum Actinomycetota; class Actinomycetes; order Mycobacteriales; family Pseudonocardiaceae; genus Amycolatopsis_E. The sequence continues at coordinate 41,712 of NZ_DATELF010000158.1, forward strand.
AGCCACCCGTCCCCGGTCGAGGAAGGCGGCGAGACGGAAGTCGCGCGGGTGCCGGCTAGGCCAGCCTTCGGTTTGCCAGTGCGCCGGTAGCGGCCCTGGCCCGGTCCGCGACGGCGGGGTCGATTTCGACCGTCGCCGTGTCCCGGCCGGGACCGAGCTGGGCGTGCACCCGGCCGAAACCGTCGGCCACGATCGAGTAGCCGATACCGGTCGGTGCCTTCGGGTTCACCGCGACCCCGGTCGCGGCCGGATCGGCCTGGCCGCAGCCCAGGACCCAGCACCCCGAGTCGAGCGCGCGGGCGCGCACCAGCACCTCCCACTGCTCCCGCTTGCCTTCACCCGCGCCCCAGGACGTGGGCACGACGACGGCCGCCGCGCCCTCGTCGGCCAGCCTCCGGAACAGTTCGGGGAACCGGATGTCGTAGCAGGTCGCGAGCCCGAGCGTGACGCCGTCAACGGTCACGGTGACCACTTCGCCGCCGGGTGCCACGGTGTCCGACTCGCGGAAGCCGAACGCGTCGTAGAGGTGGATCTTGTGGTACCCCAGGTGCTGGCCGAGGCCGGTGACGAGCAGCGTGTTGTGCACCCGGCCGTCCTCGGCGAGCGTGAACATACCGGCGACCACGAGCACGCCGTGTTGCTGCGCGATCGTGGCGACCGACTTCGCCCATGGCCCGTCGAGCGGTTCGGCGAGCGACTTGATCGGCACGCCGAACCGGGCCATCGCCGCCTCCGGGAAGACCACCACCCGCGCGCCTTCACCGGCCGCGCTCGCGACGCCCCGCCGGATCTCCTCGAGGTTCTCCGCCGGGTCCTCGCTGGACGTGACCTGGCACAGGGTTATCCGCAGCACAGCACCTCCCTGGTCGGGCGTGGCCTCCCGGCTCGTACCCTGGACCCATGTTAAGCCGCACCGACCTGCGTGGACCGCTCCCGTCAGCCGCCGAACTGCGCGCCCGCCTGCCACGCGCCGAGGTGGACGTCGACGCCGTGCTGCATCAGGTGCGGCCGGTGGTGGAAGCGGTGCGTGAGCGCGGGGTCGACGCGGTGCTCGAATACGCCGAGCGCTTCGACCACGTGCGGCCCGAGACCGTCCGCGTGCCCGTGCCGGAACTGTCCCGTGCATTGTCCACATTGGATTCCAATGTGCGCGCCGCGCTCGAGGAGTCCATCGCCAGGGCGCGAAAGGTGCACGCCGACCAGCGCCGCGCCGACGTCGCCACCACGGTGACCGAAGGCGGCACCGTGACCGAGCGCTGGGTGCCCGTCGAGCGGGTCGGCCTGTACGCGCCCGGCGGCCTGGCCGTGTACCCGTCGAGCGTGGTGATGAACGTGGTGCCCGCGCAGGTGGCGGGCGTGGGCTCGCTCGTGCTGTGCTCGCCGCCGCAGGCCGAGTTCGGGGGCCGCCCGCACCCGGCCATCCTCGCCGCCGCCGCGCTGCTCGGCGTCGACGAGGTCTGGGCGGTCGGCGGCGCGCAGGCCGTCGCGCTGCTCGCCTACGGCGGCACCGATACCGACGGCGCCGATCTGGTCCCGGTCGACCTGGTCACCGGACCGGGCAACGTCTACCTGACCGCCGCGAAACGGATGCTGCGCGGGCTGATCGGCATCGACTCCGAGGCCGGGCCCACCGAGATCGCGATCCTCGCCGACGACACGGCCGACCCGGTGCACGTCGCCGCGGACCTGATCAGCCAGGCCGAACACGACACCCTCGCGGCCAGCGTGCTGGTCACCACCTCCGAAGAACTCGCCGACGCGGTGGACGCCGAACTGGCCACCCGGGCCGCGGCGACGAAACACAGCGACCGGGTCACGCAAGCGCTGCGGGGCAAGCAGTCCGGCACCGTGCTCGTGTCCACTGTGGACGACGGGGTGCGGGTGGTGGACGCCTACGCCGCCGAGCACCTGGAGATCCAGACCGCCGACGCCCGCGCGGTCGCCGCGAAGGTGCGCAACGCCGGCGCGGTGTTCGTCGGGCCGTACGCGCCCGTCTCGCTGGGCGACTACTGTGCCGGTTCGAACCACGTGCTGCCCACCGGCGGGTTCGCCCGGCATTCGTCGGGGCTGTCCGTGCAGAGCTTCCTGCGCGGCATCCACGTGATCGACTACGGACCCGAGGCGTTGCGCGAGGTCGCGGACAAGGTGGTCGCGCTGGCCAACGCCGAAGACCTACCCGCGCACGGCGAGGCCGTGATCGCGCGTTTCGCGAAGGGAACCCGTTGACTTCCCAGGACGTGAAGCTGGAAGACCTCCCGCTCCGGGAGGACCTGCGGGGCCGCACCCCCTACGGCGCGCCGCGGCTGGACGTGCCGGTGCGGCTCAATGTGAACGAAAACCCGTACCCGCCGCCGCGGGAGCTGGTCGACGACGTCACCGAGGCCGTCCGAGAGGCTGCCGCGGGACTGCACCGCTACCCCGACCGGGACGCGATCGCGCTCCGGCAAAGCCTGGCCGCGTACCTGACGCGGTCGACCGGCGTGCCGCTGACCGAGCGGAACCTGTGGGCGGCCAACGGTTCCAACGAGGTCCTGCAACAGATTCTGCAGGCCTTCGGCGGGCCGGGGCGCAGCGCACTGGGCTTCGAGCCGTCCTACTCGATGCACCCGATCATCGCCGCCGGTACCCGCACCGACTGGGCGCCCACCCCGCGGCGGCCCGACTTCTCGCTGGACACGGCGCGGGCGGCGGAGATCGTCGCGGAGCGGAAGCCGGACGTGGTGTTCGTGACCAGCCCGAACAACCCGACCGGCGGCTCGATCCCACTGTCCGAAATAGAACGGCTGCTGCGGTCTTCGCCCGGGATCGTGGTGGTGGACGAGGCGTATGCGGAGTTCTCCGCCCAGCCCAGCGCCGTCGAGCTGCTCGAGGTCTTCCCGGCCAAGCTGATCGTCTCGCGCACGATGAGCAAGGCGTTCGCCTTCGCCGGGGGAAGGCTCGGCTACCTCGCCGCCGCTCCGGCCGTGGTCGACGCGTTGCAGTTGGTCCGGTTGCCCTATCACCTTTCGCTGCTCACCCAGGCCGCCGCGTCGGCCGCGCTGCGGCACGCCGACGCGACGCTCGCCTCGGTGGCGAAGCTCGCCGCGGAACGCGACCGGGTGGCAGAAGCGTTGCTGGGTCTGGGTTTCACGCCGGTGCCCAGTGATGCCAACTTCATCCTCTTCGGACCGTTCAGCGACGCGAAGGCGAGCTGGAGGTCCTATTTGGACAACGGAGTGCTGATCCGGGACGTCGGCGTCGAGGCGCACCTGCGGGTGAGTATCGGCACCCCGGAGGAGAACGACGCGTTCCTGGCGGCGAGCAAGGAGGTTCCGCGGTGAGCCGGGTCGGCAAGGTTTCCAGGACCACCAAGGAGTCCGAGATCTCGGTCGTGCTCGACCTCGACGGCACCGGCCAGGTGGAGATCGCCACCGGCGTGCCGTTCTACGACCACATGCTGACCGCGTTCGGCGTGCACGGCTCGCTGGACTTGACGGTCGAGGCCACCGGCGACGTGCACATCGACGCGCACCACACGGTCGAGGACACCGCGATCGTGCTCGGCCAGGCGATCCGGCAGGCGCTGGGCGACAAGAAGGGCATCCGGCGGTTCGGCGACGCCTGGATCCCGATGGACGAGACCCTGGCGCACGCCGCCATCGACGTGTCTGGCCGCCCCTACTGCGTGCATCTCGGCGAGCCCGCTGAGTTCAACACCTTCATCATCGGCGGGAACTACCCGTTCGTGCTGACCCGGCACGCGTTCGACTCGCTGTCCTTCCACGCCCAGATCGCGCTGCACGTCCGCGTCCTGCACGGCCGCGACCCGCATCACATCGCCGAGGCCCAGTACAAGGCGGTCGCGCGGGCACTGCGCGCCGCCACCGAGCCCGACCCGCGCGCGGGCGGCATTCCGTCGACGAAGGGTGTGCTGTGAGCAAGGAGACGATCGGGATCCTGCTGGTGGCGCTGGCGGGCTTCCTGATCGGCGGCGTGTACAGCACCTGGAAGACCGCCAAGCTCATGGCCGCCGTCCTCGGTGTCGCCGCCCTGCTGGCCATCGGCGGCGCCGTCGCCTGGTTCGTCGGCTGACCCCGCGCGAGTCGGGCTTTCGGGACACGCGAGTCGGGCTCCCGCGACGGGCGAGTCGGGCTTTCG
>NZ_DATELF010000159.1:0-90819 GCF_035276945.1 Amycolatopsis sp.
GCGCTGTCCACTGGCCGAGGCCGCCCGCCCAAGCCTCGCTACCCCGACGAACCAGTCCCCCTGCGGGAACTGGCTCTGTCCGCAGGACGTGCCGCCTGCCGCCGGGTCACCTGGCGCAACGGCACCAGGAAAACCAAGGACAACCCGACCGCGGCGATGCGCTCGCACTTCCTGGCGTCCGCGTACGCCCCGCCAACCGGCACATCCCCCGCGCCGCTGACGGCAGCCTGCCGGTCGACCAAATGCGCCAGATACTCATCCACCAGCCCGAACCGCGACGCGGCCGAACCGACCAACGCCCAACCGTCATCCCGTTCCTCAAGCCGAAGACCGGCCTCGTCACTCATACGGAACAGACGTACCAGCACCGACCACACCCACCCGGCACGCTGCGGACCAGTCCAAACGCGACTATTAGCCGGTTAAGAGGGGGTCACAGGTCATGGCGACACTGAGAAATGCTGCCGCTGCGCTTCTTCGACTGAACGGCCTCAATGCAATCAAGAAAACCACCGAGTGGATCTGTCGGGACCGGAATCGGGCACTACCACTACTCGCTACCTAGAGTGACAGTACGCTACATACTGCGAACGTGACGTTGCCCTGCCCAACGAGACCTTCCGAAAAGCCATCTCAACCGTCATTGCTCCATACTTTGGCTGGCCGGTTGAATAACCCTCCGTGACCTGGCGGTCGGACACACTGAGCCTTTCCGGGTAACGGTTCGTTGCTGTGGGTGATCATGTTGTGCGGTCGTAGTCGATGTGGAGGATGACGAGGGCGGCTTTGACAATGGTGCCGATGCGCCACGGCCAGAGGCTGATGTTGCGGGGCGCCTTGAATGTGTTGCGCCAAAAGGGTGGTAGCCGCACAGGCGAGTGGGTGAGGTCGGTATGGTGAGGCGACATGAGTGGAGTGTTGTCACCACTGGGCTATTGTCGCCCTTCCAAGTCCGGGCCGATGGCGCCGTACACGCGCCGCGCGGCGCAGGTGTTGTCACGATGAGCAGACGGTCAAATAGGCGACTCAAGTCGGTCGCCTGGGGATGTGGCGCTGCGATAGGTGTGACGCTGTTCGGATTGGGTGTGGTATTAGCTGCGACAGGTTTGCCAACCGCAGTTCAATGGGGCAGTCTTGTCAGCGCGCTCGCCGGCCTGCTCGGGCTGTCGGTGGCCGCTGCCGGACTGTGGGGAAACACACGGCAGCGTCGGCAGCAGACCGCATCTGGAGCTTCCGAACACAGTCCGGAGATCCTGGAAAGGCTAGCCTCGGCGATCGAGGTCCAATGGCGCGCCGAGACGGAAGTGCGACAGTTGAATCGTTTGCTGCCACTGTCCGTGCGGTGGCGGTCCGCTGCTGCGGATCTGATGGACAGGCTCGACACTATCGCCGGAGTGGCGGTTGATCCCCGCGATGAGGAACTGATGCGACAATTCTACCTGTCCGGCGAACTCACTGAAGTGGGGGATGCGTTCGAGCGCCTTCCCAGCCACCGGCTCGTGATACTCGGAGAGCCGGGAGCTGGAAAGTCCGCCATCGCCTTGCGGTTGACCCGAGAACTGCTCCTGCGACGTCACTCTGGTGAACCAGTGCCGGTGCTACTCACACTCGGTTCATGGAATCCTGCCACAGAACATTTCTACGCCTGGGTCGCAAGGTGCCTGGAGGAAACTTACCCCGTGCTGCGTGTGGCTACGGAGTCGGGTGAGAGTGTGGCACAGCACTTCGTCAATACCCGGCGCGTGCTGCCCATCCTTGATGGCCTCGACGAGATGAGCGATGACGTTCGGGTTCAGTCGATCGGCGCGCTCAACCGGGCGCTGACCGATGATGACCCACTGGTGCTGACCAGCCGAACCCGGGAATACTACACAACCGTGAGGTCCCCCGATCCCTCACGGCCCACGTCCTTACCTCATGTGCACACGAGTGAGGTGCTCGCGGCTGCGGCGGTCATCGAATTGTTGCCGCTACTGCCCGCCGAGGTGGAAAACTATCTGGGACAAGCCACACCCGTTTCCCACGTCGATAAGTGGACCCCAGTGTTCGCGCAACTGCATCGGGAACCTACCGGGCCGTTGTGCTCGGCCTTGTCCACGCCTTTGATGACTTCTCTTGCTCGCGTTGCCTACTGCAACACTACGGCCTCCCCCGCAGAACTCCTCGACAGGCGTCTCAGCGATCGTCGGACTATCGAGGCTCATTTGCTGGACCGCCTCATCCCGTCGGTATATGAAGACCGGCCGCCCCCCTCCGGTCGCAGTTCGTGGAACGTCGCCCAAGCGAACGCGTGGCTGCGGTTTCTGGCCGTTCACCTTGACAGGCTCGGTACCAGGGAACTTGCATGGTGGGACCTTCGCAGGCTCACCCCTCGACTTTCTGGCGGGATTGGCATAGGACTCCTTACCGGTCTGTCAGCCAGTCTCCTGATCACACCGATTTATGTGCTCGCCTGGGGACTGCGATTAGGTATAGTCGGCGGGCTCACCTTCATGCTGATTTCCTCGGTGGTGTACGGTCTCATCGTTCGGTTTTCGGCAGTATCGACGCCATTGCGGGTGAATGTTCGTCAATACGTTGACCTCAGACGTCGTTTCACGGGGCTCAAGGTTGGATTGAGGGCGGGTAGTAGAGCGGCGCTCGTGTCCGGCCCTTCGGTTGGTATCGCGGTGGGTTTGGTCGACGGCTTCATCTATGGGTTGGTTGCGGGGCCAACAGCTGGGGCCGGGATCGGACTTGCCACGGGAGTCGCTGTTGGACTTGCGGACGCGTTCTCGGTCGGACTCGCCGTCGCGCTCGTGTATGTACTCGATGTCCCCGCAGATGTTTCGAGAGCAGTTAGTCCAAGTTTCCTGCACAACGTCGACCGCGTTGCTGCGCTCATTCGAGCAGTTGTGGTCGCGGTCGCTATCGGGCTGGCCACCGCGCTTGTCGCCGGACTACTTGTGGTCGAGTTCGCCAGTGGGTTTCCCGCGGGACCTCGACAGGCTAGCCTGGTTATCGGCGGATACGCTGGTGGCTTGGTGTTCGGACTTGGAGCAGGCTTGGCGGCCGGGCTCGCCACCGCTTACGGCAGGCTGACTTTGGCCCGCGTATGGCTCGCCGCTCGCCATCGCCTGCCGTGGGCTCTGATGGCGTTCCTCGATGACGCCCACCACCGTGGGGTACTGCGTCAGGTAGCCGGTACTTACGAGTTTCGCCACAGCCAATTGCAGAATCGCCTCATTGCAAGTGTCGCCTAATTGGGCTCTTCGAAGTTAGCCGGGGTCGTGTTGTTCGTTGATCACTGTTGGTGATCTTGGTGTGGTGACCGTGGGTGGTCGTCGGCTGGTGCGGGTGGTGGCGTAGCGTAGGCGTCGGCGCTGGTTGGTGGTGTTGCGGAAGCCGTAGGCCTTGCGGCCTTCCAGTTTGATGACTCGGTTGAGTCCTTCGGATTTGGCGTTGGACACGCCGAGTTCGATGGCGGTGATGATCGGGTCGCGCCAGCGGTCGATGGTCTGGGCGAGGCTGGTCAGTTCGGGGATGTGGTTGTAGGTGGCGCACCAGGTGAAGAATTCGTGGAGGTGGTGGCGGATCCGCTCCGGGGTGGGGTGGGTGCCGCAGATGGGTTCCCGCAGCCGGATCAGGTCGCGGAGTTTCTCCTTGGCGATCCAGGCCAGCAGGATCTGCTGACCGGCCGTGTCGCCGTCCAGAGTGGAGGGGATCTTGTCGAATTGGCCGGGTGTGATGTGTTCACGGTTGCGTAGCAGCAGGTTCTTGACCCCGTACTCGCCGTCCCCGGACCGGCCACGGCGGCCGTATTTCTCCCGGACCACCCGCCGACGCACATCACCGATCATCTTCGTGGCCAGTTGCACGACGTGGAACGGGTCGACCGCCGGCCGGGCGTGCGGCAGCATCCGGCGGACGGCGCTGGCGTAGATGGTGGACATGTCGATGACCACGACCTGGACCCGGGCCCGCCAGGCGGGCCCGGCGTGGTGTAGCCAGTACGCGGTGTCATCGGCGGTGCGGCCCTCGACCTGGCCGAGCAGGCCCTGATCACCAGCGAGGTCGACGAACCCGGTGTGCCAGCGGTCAGCCAGCAGCACAGTGCGGTCGGTGTCCGGGTCACGCGTGAACCGCGGCCGGCCCCGGCGGGTCTCGTCGATGCCCAGCACCTCCACCGGCTCAAGCCGGGTGTCCAGTACCGGATCGATCCGGTCGATCAACGCTTGGTGCGCGCTCGGCCAGGAGATGCCCACCTGCGTGGCCGCGGTGCACACCGGTATCCCCGCCTCGCCGATCAACTGTGCGGCATGGTCCCGCACCCGCTCGACCAGCCGGGCACCGGCGGAATCTGGGGCACCGACTCGGTAAACGTCGCACGCGCACAGTCCGGATTACCGCATCGCCATCGCCGTTTGGCCCACACCACCGCAACCCGCTCCACCCCCGCGGCCGCGGCAGCGGCCGGGCGGGGCAGCGGCCGGGGCCGGGTCAGGACATACTCATGCACCCGAGTCGAGGCCACCCCACAGTCCGGACACACCGGAACCACCCCGGGATCGGTGGCCAGCCACACCGTCACGCCACCATCGGCTTCAACATCCACCTCGACAACCACCACGCCCTGCACACCGAACAGGGTCGAGGCCATATCCTGATCCACGGTGCCCGCGACTTTCTCCCGATCATGTTTTCCTTCGCAAGATCCATGATCCCGACCGTCGCGGGCACCCCGATCACCACCTCGCCGCTACCGGCATCCCCATCCCGCCACCACCCAACCCCACACGGACACGATCCGCAGCCACCACGATGTAACACACAGTAACAGACAATCACACAACCCCGCTCAAGTTCGAACAGCCCCATATCTCGAAACCGCAGCTTGGGTCAAGGGTCGATTGACGCTGGTCAAAGCCATGCCCGGCGTGGCTCGGGCCTTCGCCGCCCGCTTCAGACGCTGATCCATCGAGGCCCGCTCGTCCCCTTCACGCCGCCAGCTTCCCCGTCGACCTGACAGGACTACCGCGCGCGCTGCCACAGGTCCCAGTGTCCGGGCGCGAGGACCCTCACCTGCTGCGAAGCACCGCGCTGCGGGGTCTCCTCGCCGCGCGATGGTGCCGTGATGCCAGTCGCGACGCCGTCAGCGCGATCCAGCCCAGCGACGCCAGCAGCGCCCTGGTCCGGCCACACCGGAGCGGCAGGCAGTGAAACAGCTCTCCGTTCGGGTACTGACGGGGGATCGTCGACCCGCCTGCGCGCCGGAGGTGGGCGCCAACGTCGAGCACCGGGCCACCCCGCCGGCCGCACCGGTGGGCCGGATTTCACCACCGCCCCGGCAGGTATGTCGCCGCCCGCTACCGTCGTCTCCGGCTCCCCGGATCATGGAACGGGCGGATGGGTACACGCCCGTCCGAGGCCACGGATCCGGAAAAAGTAGACCGCGAACAGCCGTAGCCGACCGGTTCCCGCCGTACACAACCGGACATCGCGGCGCTGATCTCCCCTCGGATCCGGCCTGCTCAGGAACCTGTTTCCGCAGGCCAGAGGTGGTGCCCCCGGAGAGATTCGAACTCTCACTACACGGGTTTTGAATCCGTTGCCTCTGCCAGTTGGGCTACGGGGGCCGGTACGAGGGCGATACTACGAGGGGCGCCATCCACGCCGGGCGGCGGGGGTAGCTCTACGTATCCGGTCAGCCGCGCCGAAGCGGGGGTGGGCGATGGGTTTGTCGTGAGGTGGGGGTGGGAGACAGCTCCGGGCTGTACACGGAACCATCCGCTCACACCACGTGGTGAACGCCATCTCAGGATGCCGCAACGTTGCCGGTAGGCTCGGGTTTCGCGGTACGCCGCATTCCTATTCCGTCGAGCACGCAGGAGGACCCCGGTGACCGAACAGGCTGCCGAGGCCAACGGTGTCGCCACCGCGCCGCAGCGTCGGGTGCTCGTCGCCGAAGACGAAGCACTGATCCGGCTTGACCTCGTCGAGATGTTGCGCGAAGAGGGCTACCAGGTGGTGGGTGAGGCCGGCGACGGCGAAGAGGCCGTCAAGCTGGCCAACGAGCTCAAGCCTGACCTGGTGATCCTGGACGTCAAGATGCCCAAGCTGGACGGCATCGAGGCGGCGTCGAAGATCACCGGTGACCGGGTCGCACCCGTCGTCATCCTTACCGCGTTCAGCCAGCGAGACCTGGTCGAACGCGCCCGGGACGCGGGCACCATGGCCTACCTTGTGAAACCGTTCGCCAAGCGCGATCTGGTTCCGGCCATCGAACTGGCGATCAGCCGGTTCGCCGAGTTGCAGGCACTCGAGGCCGAAGTCGCCGGTCTGACCGACCGGCTGGAGACCCGCAAGATCATCGACCGGGCCAAGGGGCTGCTGATGACCCAGCAGGGGCTGTCCGAGCCGGACGCCTTCCGCTGGATCCAGCGCACCGCCATGGACCGGCGCACCACGATGAAGGCGGTTGCGCAGGCCGTGGTCGAAAGTATCGGTCAGCGTTAGTTCATCACCTACTCGGACGAGTGGGTGCTTACTGGTTGTTCATCACCCGGTTGTTCCACTGTGGCAACCGGGTGTTAACCGCGCCTACACTCAAGTGACGCCCGTCATGCAGCCGAAACCAGACATTCGTAACTATATGCGACGTGACGTCATCCGGTTACTGTCAGTACCCGGGCCATGTCCCTGGGGGCAACGGTCCGCCGAACAGCGGGTCGATCGGTAACGGGAGGAATTACGAGTGTCGAAGGCACGACTTACCGGGGTCATCGTGCTGGCAGCAGTGGCCTCGCTCGCGCTGGGTGGGTGCGCGGCCCGCAACCAGGGGACGTCGGCAGGGGGCAACACCCCGTCGGCGGCCGCCCCGCAACAGGCGGCGAACGCGGCCGACCCGCGAGGCGACGGGAACGGCCGGTGTTCCGGAGTTTCGCTGGCCTACGCCGGCACCATCAACGGCAACAGTGCCGCGCTCGGGGTGAACATCCTCAAGGGCGCGGACCTGGCCATCAGGCAGCACAACCAGGCCAACCCGAACTGCCAGGTCACCCTGAAGCAGTTCGACACCGAAGGCAAACCGGACAAGGCGCCCGGTGTGGTCACCCAGGTCATCAACACGCCGGACATCCTCGGTGTCATCGGCCTGCCGTTCTCCGGTGAGTCGAAGGCGTCCGGCGACCTGTTCGACAACGCCGGCCTGGCCACCGTCACCCCGTCGGCCACCGCGGTGTCGCTGACCACGCACGGTTGGAGGACCTTCTTCCGCGGCATGGGCAATGACGGGGTGCAGGGTCCGGCGGCGGCGAAGTTCCTGACCGACACGCTGAAGGTCAACAAGGTCTGCGTGGTCGAGGACGATTCCGAGTACGGCACCGGCCTGGCCGCCTCGGTCGTGCGGTCGCTGGGTGGCAAGACCTCCTGCACGGACAAGGTCAAGAGCGGCCAGACCGACTTCTCCGCCGTGGTCAACAAGATCTCCACGGAGAACCCGGACGCCGTCTTCTACTCCGGGTACTACCAGGAGGCAGGTCCGTTCGCGCAGCAGTTGAACGACAAGGGTGTCACAGCCAGGTTCGTCGGCCCGGACGGCGTGAAGGATCCGGAGTTCATCAAGGGCGCGGGCGCGGCTGCGGCGGCGAACACCTACTTCACCTGCCCATGTGTCCCGGTGGAGAACTTCACGGACTTCGTCACCGCGTTCACCGTCAACGAGGGACAGGCGCCCGGCACCTACTCGGCCGAGGGCTACGACGTCACCACGATCCTGCTCAAGGGCCTCGACAAGGGCATCAGTGACCGAGCCGGGCTGCTCGACTTCGTCCGGAACTACGACGGCCAGGGCCTGACCAAGCACTTCAAGTGGGACGCGCAGGGCGAACTGTTCGACAAGCCGGTGTGGAGCTACAAGGTGCAGGGTGGCGCCATCGTCAACAACGGTCAGATCTCCTAGCAACGGCTGAAGAGCGGGCATGCACCCGGCCGATCGGGGACGTGCGTGCCCGCTCGATCCCAGGACAGAAAAAGCGATGAGCGCATCTGTGATGCAGGCCGAAGGCTGGATCTCCTTCGACGTCCACGGCCTGGCCGAGCAGTTCTGGAACAACACGGTGGACGGGCTGGCGCAGGGCGGCATCTACGCCCTGGTGGCGCTCGGCTACACCCTTGTCTACGGCGTGTTGAAGTTGATCAACTTCGCCCATTCCGAGGTCTTCGTCGTCGGTGCGTTCGCCGCGTGGCTGGCGTTCTATGCGCTGGGTTTCCGCGCCGGCGGAACGCCCGAGCTCTCAGCGATCGAGATCATCGGGTTCCTCGCCGTGGCGGGCCTGGCCGCGATGGCGGCGTCGGGCGCGGTCGCCGTGCTGCTGGAACGGGTGGCCTACAAGCCGTTGCGCAAGCGGAACGCGCCGCGGCTGGTGTTTCTGATCACGGCGATCGGCGCGTCGTTCGCCATCCAGCAGACGCTGAAGCTGATCTTCGGCCTCAACCCGCAGCCACAGATCCGGCTGCTGCAGCCGCACAAGGTGTTCGACGTCTTCGGTGCGGCGGTCACCAACGTCTACCTCGTCGTCTTCGTGGCGGCCATCCTGTTGTGGTTCGTCACGGACTGTTTCGTGAACAAGACCAGGTTGGGCCGGGGTATCCGCGCCGTCGCCCAGGACCGGGACACCGCCACCTTGATGGGGGTGAACTCGGAACGGGTGATCATCGTGACCTTCCTGGTCGGCGGGTTGCTGGCCGGTGCGGCGGCGCTGTTCTACCTGATGAAGATCCCGCAGGGTGCGGTCTACAACGGCGGGTTTCTCCTGGGTATCAAGGCGTTCACGGCCGCGGTGCTGGGCGGGATCGGGAATCTGCGGGGCGCGCTGGTCGGCGGGCTGCTGCTGGGCCTGGTCGAGAACTACGGGCAGTCGCTGTTCGGCGGCGAGTGGAAGGACATCGTGGCGTTCGTGGTGCTGGTGGTCGTGCTGATGTTCCGGCCGACCGGCATTCTCGGCGAGTCGCTGGGGAAGGCGCGGGTATGAGCGGCCGAAGGCCGAGTCGTGGCAGTCGAGGTGACCACAAGGCGCGCGCTTTGCCGTCAGGCCGGCTGTCGGGGCGGCAGGGCGCTCTTCCCAGCGAGGGGGCTGAGGCGATCTCGGCTCGGAAAGAGCGCCCTGTCGACATGATCAAGGGGGTCTGGGGGCTTGCCCCCGGCCGGGGTGTGGGGGCTGAGCCCCCGCGAGACACCGTCGCGCGTGAAATCGCGGAAGGGCGCGTATGAGAAACATCAGCGAGCGCTGGAACAATCTGTCCCGGCCGGCGCAGTGGGCGGTCCTCGTCCCGCTCGTCGTGCTCGTCTACCTGCTGCCGGTGCTCAATCCGCCGCTGATCGCGACGACGGGCACCGACTTCCCGACCGCGATGTTCGACGTGGCCCGCTACGCGCTGGTCGCGGTGGGCCTGAACGTCGTGGTCGGTCAGGCGGGCTTGCTCGATTTGGGCTATGTCGGGTTCTTCGCGGTCGGGGCGTATGTTTCGGCGCTCTTCACCAGCCCCAGCTCGTCGCTGCACAAGCTGCCCTACCTGTGGACGCTGCCGTTGGCGATGGCGGTCACGATGGTCTTCGGGATCATTCTGGGCACGCCGACGCTGCGGTTGCGGGGTGACTATCTGGCGATCGTGACGCTGGGTTTCGGGGAGATCATCCGGCTGCTGGCCGACAACGTGGAACCCCTGAACGGGCAACGCGGGTTCGAGCGGGTGGGCAGCGACAACGCGGGCAAACCCCTGTTCGGTGACGCCACCCAGTGGTATTGGCTGACGGTCACCATCATCATCGCGGTGCTGTTGCTCGTCGGGAACCTCGAGCGGTCCCGGGTGGGCCGGGCGTGGGTGGCCATCCGCGAGGACGAGGACGTGGCCGAGATCATGGGCGTGGCGACCTACAAGTTCAAGATCTGGGCGTTCGTGATCGGCGCGGCGATCGGTGGCCTGTCCGGCGCGCTGTACGCGGGCAAGCTCGGGTTCGTCAACAACCAGTCCTTCGACGTGGTCACATCGATGCTGTTCCTGGCCGCGGTCGTGCTCGGCGGAGCGGGGAACAAGGTGGGCGTGCTGTTGGGCGCGGTCGTGGTGGCCTACCTCCCGCTGCGGTTCGTGCAGATCGCCGAGTACAACTACCTGATCTTCGGCATCGCCCTGATCATTCTGATGATCTTCCGCCCGCAGGGCCTGCTCGGCGCCCGCCAGCGATTGCTGGCCCGGGGCCGCCAGGCCTACCAACGGCTCCTCGGTCGGGGTGAGCAGGTCAGTGGCGACAGCGTGCTGGCGCCCGAACTGACCGGGGGCAAGTCATGACACCCCAGGTGTCAACCAGCGGCCGCCAGGCCGGCGACCGAGCGTGCCTCGGCCCGAAAGGTCCTCGTGCACCGCAGGGGCACAGCCCCCACACCCACGCGGAAGAACAGCCATGAGCCAACGCCAAGACGACGTGCCCACCGAGGGTGGCCTGGTCGCCGAACTGGCGCACATGACCGCCGAGGAGCGGGTCCAGCACGACGCCGAGGTCGCCGAGGCGGTCGCCCCGGGCCGGGAGATCGGGGTCGAGGTCGGCGAGACGCTGTTGGAGCTGCGTGACGTCACGTTGCGGTTCGGTGGGGTGAGGGCGCTGGATTCGGTGTCGTTCGGGATCCGGCGGGGGGAGATCCTCGGGTTGATCGGGCCGAACGGGGCGGGGAAGACGACCTGTTTCAACGTGATGACGGGGGTGTACCGGCCGTCCTCGGGGCAGGTGCTGCTGGAGGACCGGCCGTTGGGCAAGGCGTCCCGGCACCGGATCACCCGGCTCGGGATCGCCCGCACGTTTCAGAACATCCGGTTGTTCGCGGAGATGACGGCGCTGGAGAACGTGGTGGTCGGCGCGGACGCGCGGCACCGGACGAGCGTGCTCGGTGCGTTGTTGCGGCTGCCGGCGCACCACCGCGAGGAGCGGGAGGCGGTGGACCGGGCGATGGCGCTGCTGGAGTTCGTGGGGATCGCCGATCGTGCCGCGGACAAGGCGAAGAACCTGCCGTATGGCTACCAGCGACGGCTGGAGATCGCGCGCGCTTTGGCCACCGAGCCGAAGCTGCTGTGCCTGGACGAGCCGGCCGCCGGGTTCAACCCGGCGGAGAAGGAGGAGCTGATGGGGCTGATCCGCAGGATTCGCTCCGATGGCTACACCGTTCTGCTCATCGAGCACGACATGCGGCTGGTGATGGGCGTGACCGACCGGATCGTGGTGCTGGAGTTCGGCAAGAAGATCGCCGACGGGGCACCGGCCGAGATCCGCGAGAACCCGGCCGTGATCGCCGCCTATCTGGGAGTGGGAGAAGATGACGCTGCTTGAGCTGGCCGGTGTGTCCGTCCACTACGGACGGATCGAGGCGGTGTCCGGGCTGTCCATCACGGTCGGCGATGGCGAGATCGTGGCCATGATCGGCGCCAACGGCGCGGGCAAGTCCACCACGATGCGTGCGATTTCCGGGATCCGGCCGGTCTCGGCGGGCCGGATCGCCTTCGCCGGTGAGGACATCACCCGGCTGCGCGGGGATCTTCGCGTGGTGCGCGGTATCTCGCAGGTGCCCGAGGGACGCGGCGTGTTCCCGGGGATGACCGTCGCCGAGAACCTGGACATGGGCGCTTACGCCCGCAAGGACCGCAAGAACCTCGCACCTGACCTGGACCGGGTGTTCGAGCTGTTCCCGCGGCTGGCCGAACGGCGGACCCAGCCCGGTGGCACGCTTTCCGGCGGCGAGCAGCAGATGCTGGCCATCGGCCGCGCGCTGATGGCCCGGCCCAAACTGCTGCTGCTGGACGAGCCGTCGATGGGTCTGGCACCCCAGTTCATCGCGCAGATCTTCCGGATCATCACCGAGATCAACCAGCGGGGCACCACCATCCTGCTGGTCGAGCAGAACGCCCAGCAGGCGCTGTCCCGCGCCCACCGCGCCTACGTGCTGGAAACCGGCCGGATCACCAAGACCGGCACCGGCCGCGAACTCCTCACCGACACCGCGATCAAGGATGCCTACCTCGGCGTTGCGTGACCGGGCGGTTTCCAGGGGCACACGGTGACCGTCCGGCGCGCCGCCGGCCCGCCACCACCCTCAACGGTGGCGCTTCGCGCCACAGCGCTGATTCGGAACGAGCGGGCGCTGATTCGGAACGAGCCGAACGTCACATCGGGCCCCATCCAGCGGCGTGGCGGGCTCAGACGGCGGGGCGGTCGCGGATGATGCAGGACAGGCGGGCCGTGCAGGTGCGGCGGCCCGCCTCGTCGGTGAGCACGATCTCGGTGGTGATGGCGCCCCGGCCGACGTGCACCGGGGTGGCCACCCCGGTCACCAGGCCATCGCGGACGCTCCGGTGGTGCGTGCAGGAAAGCTCGAACCCCAGCGTCATCTTGTCCGGGCCCGCGTTGAGCCCGGCCACGGTCGACCCGAGCGCCTCGGCGAGCACGGCGTTCGCGCCGCCGTGCAGCAGCCCGTAGGGCTGGCGGTTGCCCTCGACCGGCATCGTCCCGACCACCCGCTGCGCGCTGACCTCGACGAACGCCAGCCCGATCTTGTCGTTCAGCTGCTGGTCGGCGACGGTCGGGTCGATACCGGCGACCTGCTCGCCGACGAGTTCGGGCAGGTGATCGCTCACGCACGGCTCCTTTACACACACGAGGGGGCAAGACTGTCAGACCCTCACCCTAGACTCGCTGTCGTGAGCCCCAGCGAAAACCAGTCAGTTGCGAACACCACAGGCACGGGCACCGCCGACCGGCCCAAGCTGCTGCTGATCGACGGCCATTCCATGGCCTACCGCGCGTTCTTCGCCATCCCGGCGGACAACTTCCGGACCTCGACCGGTCAGGTGACGAACGCGGTCTTCGGGTTCACCTCCATGCTGATCAACCTGCTCCGCGACGAGCAGCCCACGCACCTGGCCGTCGCCTTCGACGTCTCCCGGCAGACCTTCCGCGCGGCCACCTACGCGGAGTACAAGGCGAACCGGACCAGCACCCCGGACGAGTTCAAGGGTCAGGTCGGCCTGGTCCAGGACGTGCTGGGCGTGCTCGGCATCCCTGTGCTGGCGAAGGAGAACTACGAGGCCGACGACATCATCGCCACGCTCACCACACAGGCCGTCGAGTCCGGCTACGAGGTGCTCATCTGCACCGGCGACCGGGACGCGCTGCAACTGGTCACCGACGCGGTGACGGTGCTGTACCCGCGCAAGGGCGTTTCCGACCTGGTCCGCTACGACCCGGAGGGCGTGACCGGCAAGTACGGGCTGACGCCCGCCCAGTACCCGGACTTCGCCGCGCTTCGCGGCGACCCGTCGGACAACCTGCCGGGCATTCCCGGGGTGGGGGAGAAGACCGCCACCAAGTGGATCCAGCAGTTCGGCTCGCTGGCCGAGCTCATCGACCGGGTGGACGAGGTCAAGGGCAAGGTCGGCGACGCACTGCGGGCCAACCTGCAGTCGGTGATGCTCAACCGGCAGCTGACCGAGCTGGTCCGGGACGTGCCGCTGGAGATCACCCCGGACGAGCTCGCGCTGCGGCCGTGGGATCGCGACGCGGTGCACCGGCTGTTCGACGAACTCGAGTTCCGGGTGCTGCGAGACCGCCTGTTCGCCACGCTGTCCAGCGCGGAGCCGGAGGCGGAGGGCGGGTTCGAGGCCGTCGGCGCGGCGGTCGCCACCGGTGCGCTCGCCGGGTGGCTGGCCGAGCACGCGCGGGCGGGCGCTCCGGTCGGGCTTTCCTTCCGCACCACCGGTTCCTCGGTGTCCTCGGACGTGCGGTCGATCGCCCTGGCCGCCCCGGACGGCGAGGGCGCCTACCTTGATGTGTCCACAATGGATGAATCGGACGATAAGGCGCTGCTGGCCTGGCTGGCCGACCCGCGGATGCCCAAGGTGGGGCACTCGCTCAAGGTGCCGCTGCACGGGATGCTCGCCCGCGGCTGGACGCTCGCGGGCCTGACCATGGACACCGCGCTCGCGGCGTATCTGGTGCGGCCAGGCCAGCGCTCTTTCGAGCTCGACGATCTCGTGCTGCGGTACCTGCAACGCGAACTGCGGTCCGAGGCCGACTTCGGAGACGGCCAGCTCTCCCTGCTCGACGCCGACGACGGCGACCAGAAGCTGGTCGAGGCCGAGTTGGTGCGGGCGAGGGCGGTGGCCGAACTGGCCGCGGCCCTGTCCGCCGAACTGGGCAAGATCGGCGGCACCAGGTTGCTGGCGGAGATCGAGCTGCCGCTGCTGGAGGTCATCACCGAGTTGGAGGCCGCCGGGGTCGCGGTGGACCTCGACCAGCTGACCACGCTGGAAGCGCACTACGCCGCGCGGGTGAAGCAGGCGGAGGAGGACGCGTTCCGCGTCATCGCCAAGCAGATCAACCTCGGCTCGCCGAAGCAGCTGCAGGTGGTGCTGTTCGACGAGCTCGCCATGCCGAAGACCAAGCGCACCAAGACCGGCTACACCACCGACGCGGAGGCGCTGCAGACCCTGTACGAGAAGACCGAGCACCCGTTCCTGCAGCACCTGCTCGAGCATCGCGACGCGAGCCGGCTACGGTCCACAGTGGAGGGCCTGATCAAGGCGATCGCGCCGGATGGCCGCATCCACACCACGCTGCACCAGACGATCGCGGCCACCGGGCGGTTGTCCTCGGTCGATCCGAACCTCCAGAACATCCCGATCCGCACCGAAGAGGGGCGCCGCATCCGGGACGCGTTCGTGGTCGGCGTGGGCTATCGCGAGCTGATGACCGCCGACTACAGCCAGATCGAGATGCGGATCATGGCGCACCTGTCCGAGGACGCGGCGCTCATCGAGGCGTTCCAGTCGGGATTCGACTTCCACGCGGCCACCGCGGCGCGCGTTTTCGGGGTCGATCCCGGCCAGGTCGACGGTTCGCAGCGGGCGAAGATCAAGGCGATGAACTACGGTCTCGCCTACGGCCTGTCCGCGTACGGGCTTTCCCAGCAACTGCGGATCTCCACCGAGGAGGCCCGCGAACTGATGGAGGAGTACTTCGCACGGTTCGGCGGAGTGCGGGACTACCTGCAGAGCGTGGTCGCGGAGGCCACCAAGGTCGGTTACACCGAAACGATCTTCGGGCGCCGCCGCAACCTGCCCGACCTGACCAGCGACAACCGGCAGCGCCGGGAGATGGCCGAGCGGATGGCGCTCAACGCCCCCATCCAGGGCAGCGCCGCCGACATCATCAAGGTCGCCATGCTCAACGTGCAGCGAGGGCTCACGGAGTCGGACCTGAGCAGCCGCCTGCTGCTCCAGGTGCACGACGAGCTTGTGCTGGAGGTCGCCGACGGCGAACACGACGCGGTGGAAGCCATGGTGTGCAAGGAAATGGGTTCGGCCTACGATCTCGCGGTGCCGCTGGAGGTGTCGGTCGGGTTCGGCCGTTCCTGGAACGAGGCCGCGCACTAGCCGGGTATTCCGCACATGAGCCGCTGACCTGCGGTGATATTCAGGAGATCATCTTGGTGCAGCCCGCTGACCAGCCGAAACGTGTCCATGTGCGGAAAACGGGACTAGCGATGGGCACCCGGGCCCCGGCGGTGGCGTACCAACTGGTCGCGGTGGCGCACTGCTCGCGCTGGCACCTCATGCGCTCGTTCGCCGCCGCTGCGGGCTCGGGGAACTGGTTCGGTCTCACTGAGCGTCACGGATTGGACCTTTCCAAGGGGTGTGAGTCCAGCGGAGATCACTCTGAGTAGAGTTGTGAACTCCACGTTTCCAACCGGACAGAGCAGTCGTGTCACCCGGCGCGTGGATTAGTCGAACGGTAGCGTTGGGCGTATGACAGGCGGGCGAGTGCTGATTCTGGCGGGCACCGGAATGCTTTCGGAGGTGGCCGAAGTTCTGGCCCGGGAAGGCTGGCACGTAGTGTTGCCGAGCCGCCGCTACAGCCCGATCGCCGTGCCCGAGACCAGGCCGGGGGTCGCCGCGCTGAGGGCCCTGCGGCCGCCCGGCCACGTCCGCCAGGCCACCGGTGGCAGTACGGACAGGCAGGGCCGCGCGATCTGGGTCGAGGCCAGCTGGGACCGGCCCCGCGAACTGGCGAGGAAGGCCGAGGCCGCGCTCGGCGGCCCGGCCGACCTGCTCGTGGCCTGGGTCCACGACCAGTACCGTCGCTCGGTGATGGGCGCGATCGAAAAGCTGCTCACCGAGGACGCGCCGGTCGTCGAGGTGCGGGCCGTGGAGTCCGGCGGGCTGCTGGTGGAACCGGAACCGCTACTGGTCACGCATCCCACGCAGCTGGTGCTGCTGGGCACCGCGTCGGAAAACGACCCCGGCCGCTCGCTGGCCCACGGCGAGATCGCCGGAGGCGTCATGGCCGCCGTTCGCCGCGCCATCGAGGGCCACCCCACCTCGCTGCACCAGGTCGGCCTCACCCGGCCGCTGGTCCGCTGAAGAGTATTTCGACGTGGTTCGGGGCGGCGTGGGTTGCGTGCCTCGCCCTAAGCGGCTCAGCCATGGTCTGCCTCAGCGGGCGAGGCCGCCGCGGGCCAGTTGCATCACTGAGGCCAGGATGTCGGCGCGGGCACGTTCGGGGTGGAAAACCTGCCAGTCGAGAGCGATGACGAGCAGGGTGCCCAACAGGCCGGCCGCGGCGACCGGGATTTCGATCTCGTCACGCAGCAACCCCGCGTCGGCCACTCGCTGAAGCTGTTCCTTCACGACCGAAATGATCTCCTCGCGCAGCAGCGCCAGCGTTTCGTGCCACTGCCCGGGCGTCCGCCACATCTCGCTGACCAGAAGCTGGGAAAACCCGCGGTATTCCGCGATGAACTCGAGGCCGGCGTCCACTACGGACTCCAGCGCCGCGGCCGGATCCTCTCCGCCGGCCGCGGCACGCAGGCGTTCGGCGAGCAGGCCGACGCCGTGGCGCAGCAACTGGTCGATCAGCCCGTTCTTGCTGCCGAAGTTGTAGTACACCGTGCCCTTGGCCACCCCGGCCTCCGCGGCGATCTCGTCCACGGTGAGGCCGATCAGGCCGCGGCTGCCCGTGAGCCGCAGGGTGGCCTCGAACAGTTTCTGCTTGCTGGTCACAGGCTCAGCTCCGGCTTCAGCTTGCTGACTGTCCAAACGCGCTGTTTCCGGGCCGCGAAGGTGGACACCGCGATGGCTCCGGCGAGGTAGGCGCACAACACGCCGACATCTGCCAGGCTCTGCGGTGACGCGCCGGTGTAAAGCAGATGCCGCAGCCCGTCCACCACGTAACCCATCGGCAGCACGACGTGCAGCGGGTACAGGGCGTCGGGCAGCGTCTGCCACGGGAACGTGCCACCCGCGCTGACCAGCTGGAGTACCAGCAGGACCAGCCCGAGGAACTTGCCGACCGCGCCGAACATCGCGTTGAGCGCGTGCACGATCGCGGTGAAGGTGAGCGAGGCGAGTACGGCGAAACCGACCGCCGCCAGCGGGTGTGCCACGTGGATGCCGACCAGCCAGGTGACCGCGCCGAACAGGACGAGTACCTGCGCGGTGCCGAGCAGGGCGGCGGCCAGCCAGCCACCGACCGCGACCCGCACCGGGGCGGTCCCGGCGGCGAGCGCCCGCGCCGACAGCGGCCGCAGCAGCAGGAACAGCACGAACGCGCCGATCCAGGTGGCCAGCGAGATGAAGAACGGGGCGAGCCCGGCCCCGTAGGTGCCCGCGTTGGCGAGGCCGGCCGAATCGATGGTCACCGGGTCCGAAATGGTGTCCGCGGTGGCGGTGCGCGTGGCGTCGCTGGTGTTCGGAATCTGCCGCAGGCCCTCGTTCAGCCCGTCGCGCAACTGGCCCGCGCCGTTCGACAGGTCGGTCGCGCCGTTCACGGCGGTCTTCTCCCCGTCGTTCAGCTTCGCCGCTCCGGTGGCCAGGCTGTTCGCGCCGTCGGAAGCCTGGGCGATTCCGTTGGTGAGCGCGGGGGTGGCGTCAGCCAGCGCCGCCGCACCGGCCGCCACCTGGCGAGAGCCGTCCGCGAGCTGGTTGAGCTCGGCCGAAGCGTTCTGGACCTGCGTGTTGGCGTTGTTCACCGGGGCGCGCAGGTCGGCCAGGACGGTCAGCACCTGCTGGACCTGAGCCTCGGGCACACCGGCGGCGCGCAGCCGCTGGGCCAGCTGGTCGTTGACGTTGTCGAGGTCGTTCTGCAACTGGGCCGAACCATTGGCCAGCGTGGTGCCCACGGCCGCGACCTGCGCGTTGCCCGCGGAAACCCGGGCGGCGCCATCGGCGAGTTGCCTCGTCTGCTGGGGCAGTGCCGACGTGCTGGTCCTCAACGTGGTGAGCCCGCTCGCGAGCCGGCCGCTGCCGGCCGCCAGCTGTCCGGCGCCGTCGGCGAGCTGCCGCTGTCCGGTCAGGAGTTGCCCGGCGCCGTCGGCGAGCTTCGTGGCACCCGTAGCCGCTTCCTGGGTCTTGCCGTAGATGGTGGAAAACCCGATCAGGAACCGGCTCGCCGCCTCGGCGCCGACCTTTTCCGCGATCGTGGCGCGGATCTGCTCGGCGACCTGGTTGGCGATGGTGTGCGAGAGATAGTTGTTGGCGTCGTTGGTGGTCAGCCGGATGGTGGCCTGCTCCGGGGCGAAGTTGGCGCTCGACAGCAGCGCCGCGGAAAAGTCTTTCGGAATGGTGATCGCGAAGGAGTAGGTGCTGTCCTGCACGCCCTTTTGCGCCTGCTCCGCGGAAACCTCGTGCCAGTCAAAGGTGCCTGACCTGACCACGGCGCCGGTGACCTCGCGGCCCACGTTCCGGTCGCCGGACCCGGCGTCCTCGTTCACCACGGCGGCGGGCAGTTTGCTGAGCCTGCCGTAGGGGTCGTAGTTGGCGTAGAGATAGAACGACGCGTAGAGCAGGGGCACCAGCACGAGCGCGGCGATGGCGAGCTTGGGGAGCTTGCCCGCGGTGAGCCTGCGCAGCTCGCCTGCTGCGATCCGGAAACTGGTCACGACTCGTCGTCTCCTTGGTCCGTGGGGGCCCCGAGCCGTACCGGCTCGACCGGGAGCGCGTCCGGCGGGGTGGTGGCGGTCAGCACGACCACGGCCAGGCCATGCCCGGTGTGTTCGTGTGCGAGCTTCGACCAGCTCTCGACATCGCTGGTGTGCCGGTCGGGCCGGTCCAGCACGAGCATCCGCACGCCGCGGCGGTGCGCGGCGAGTTCGGTGAGCAGCCGCGTTCGCATTGCGGGTTTGAGGTTTTCGAAGCGGGCGTTGGCCAACCCGGCGAGATCGTGCTCGGCGAGCCAGCGCGTGACGTCCGCCTTGCCGGCGGGGCGGCCGCCGAGGGCGAGTTCTTCGCCGACAACCACGCGCAGCGGGAGTGCCTCGTCCGGCTCGCTGACGCCCACGGCGTCGACCACCGCGGTGACCGCGCGAAGCTTGGCGGCGTCGGCGTCGCCGTCCAGGGTGACGGTCCCGGTGGTGGGGCGCAGCCTGCCGGTCAGCGCGAGCCCGAAGGCGGTGACGCCGGGACCCGGCTCGCCGTGCGCGATGACGAAGTCGCCTTCGGCCACGGTGAGGGAGGTTGGCGGCAGCAGCGTGCCGTGTGGCCCTTCGACGGTCACCCGATCGCCTCGTACTTCCACCACGACTCCTCTTTGTACTGACTGGTCAGTACAAAGATATCAGTGGTCTTGACCGCGATGTTTTCGGGCCGGGTACCGGTCTGGGCCACGTGCCAAAGGACTGGCAGGGCTCGATGCCCGGGGAACTGGTCGCGCTGTCCGCCCGACCGTTGATCAGGACCACTGGTCGGTCATGCCGGTGCGTGCTTCGACTCGGGTGGTGTCCACGGCGGTCCTTGCGGCACCTGTCATGCTCCTGCCACCGACACCTGAGCCGGTGACCATCGGGAGATCGTCAGCGGAGCGCGGAGGCGGGGCGGACCTCCCAGTAAGTCCACAGTGGACGATAGCCCTGCCGTGGCCAGAACACCGAGGCCAACGGGTTGGTCGGGGTGTAGTAGAGGTAGGTGCCGGTGGCGCCCATCCGGTGGAACTCCCGGTGCACCACCGCCATCAGCGCCCGGCCCACCCCGCGCCCCCGCCAGCCCGCGGCCGTCGCCACGTTGTTCACATACCCCCAGGTGCCCGGCGGCAGAAGTTCCGCCGCCCAGGTGCCCGGCGCCGAGGTCACCCAGCCGCAGTCGGCCACGGCGATCGCCACCCCGTCGCGCTCCGCGAGCCAGATCGGCGCGCCCGCGGCCAGGTTGCGGCGGAGCTGGGGAGTGATCAGCTCTTCGGCGCCGGGCCGGCCAAACCCGACCAGAGCGGTGTAGGCGAAGGTCTGCGCGGTGAGGGCGAGGGTCTCTTCGAAGTCCTCCGGGCCGGCCTGCCGGATCACGAGGTCACCCTCGGGCCGCGGGGGTGGCGGTTCCGTACGCAGTGCCAGCGTGGAGATCGGGACCATTCCGTGGTCGAGGAAGGCGTGGATGGCCTCGGCGTCGTGGCTCGGCCAGGTCACCGAGCAGGACGAGTCGGCCGGCGGTGACTCGGCGTCCATCCGGTGCCGCCAGGCGCGCAGGAGCGCGTCCATGCCTTCGGTGCCGGTGGCGCCGACGAACGGGAAGAGCTGCCACACCCGCGCGGCCGACCACAGCAGATCCAGGGAGCCTGGCTGGTGGGTGCGGGTCTGCAGCAATCCGACCACCTGGTCGCCGCCGGCGGTGGCGGCCGTCAGCGTTTCCCCCGAAGGCGGGCCCGCGGGTTCGGGCAGCAGAGGGTCGACGGCCACGAACCGGGCCCGCTGGGCGGCGAGCAGCGCTTCGCCGGTCGTCATGTGTTCTTGCGGGTGCGGAAGATCGCGGTACCGGGGAAGAGCTTGCCCCGTAACGGACTCCACTGCCCCCAGACCCGGGTGTGCCCGGCCGGCCACTCCGGCTCGATCAGGTCGTCGAGCCGGAAACCGGTGGCGGCCAGCGCGCGCACGTAGTCGCCGAGCGTGCGGTGGTACTCCACGTAGGTGGCCCGGCCCGCCGCGTCCACTTCGACGTAGGGGGTGCGGTCGAAGTACGGCTGGGTCGCGGTGAGCCCGTTCGGGCCGGGATCGTCGGGGAAGATCCACCGCATCGGATGGGTCACCGAGAACACCCAGCGCCCGCCCGGCCGCAGCACGCGGTGCACTTCGGCGAACACCGCGTCGAGCGAGGCGACGAAGGGCAGCGCGCCGAACGCCGAACACGCGGCGTCCACAGTGGCCGGCCGGAGCGGGAGCGCCTCGGCGGTGGCCTGGATCAGGGGAATATCGAGCCCCGTGCGGGCGTTGGCCCGTTTCGCATGACCCAGCATTCCCCCGGAGAGATCGACACCGATCGGGTACGCGCCCGCGGCGGCGAGCCAGCGAGAGCACGCCGCCTGGCCGCACCCGACTTCGAGCACCCTCAATCCGCGCACGTCGCCCAGCAGCGCGGCGTCGGCCTCGCGGAGCCCTTCGGGGCACCAGACGAAATCGGCGTCGCCCAGGAACTCGCCGTGTTCGGCCTGGTAGTCGTCGGCGTCGGCGTCCCACCAGGCAAGATTGGCCATGGTGGCCTCGTCCCGGCCCACCGGGCGGTGGGCGATACCGACCGTGCCCAGCCGGCGTTCGGCGCCGGCGTGCCTGTCCTGCGGTGTCACACCGGCATTCTTCCGCAGGCACAGGCCGAGATCGCCTCGCCCGACCCTGTTTGTGCGGCATACATCCAGCCGCGTACGATACCCGTAGCGCAGTGGGTTTCGCGCTACCTTCCGTCCGGCAACGTTCGCGCCGGGCCACGGGTCGCGCACACCTCGGCGGTGGTGCTCGAGCCGTTCGTCACGAACGCTTGGTCGGCCAGCTCCGCCGGTTCCACTCGCCGTACGACAAGTGCACACCCCTGAAACCAAGCCGTGACCGGAGCAACCCACCTAATGACCACCGACACCACCACCGTCCCGACGACCGAGGCGCAGGCCCAGCAGGTCGCTGTCAACGACATCGGGTCGGAGGAAGACTTCCTCGCCGCGATCGACAAGACGATCAAGTACTTCAACGACGGGGACATCGTTGAGGGCACCATCGTCAAGGTCGACCGCGACGAGGTGCTGCTCGACATCGGGTACAAGACCGAGGGTGTGATCCCCTCGCGTGAGCTGTCCATCAAGCACGATGTCGATCCCGGCGAGGTTGTCAGCGTCGGTGACGAGGTCGAGGCGCTCGTTCTCCAGAAGGAGGACAAGGAAGGCCGGCTGATCCTGTCCAAGAAGCGCGCCCAGTACGAGCGCGCCTGGGGCACCATCGAGGAGCTCAAGGAGAAGGACGAGCCCGTCCGCGGCACCGTGATCGAGGTCGTCAAGGGCGGCCTGATCCTCGACATCGGCCTGCGGGGCTTCCTGCCCGCGTCGCTGGTGGAGATGCGGCGCGTGCGCGACCTGCAGCCCTACGTGGGCCGCGAGCTCGAGGCCAAGATCATCGAGCTGGACAAGAACCGCAACAACGTGGTGCTGTCCCGCCGGGCCTACCTGGAGCAGACCCAGTCCGAGGTGCGCAGCGAGTTCCTCAACGCGCTCGCCAAGGGCCAGGTGCGCAAGGGTGTCGTGTCCTCGATCGTCAACTTCGGTGCCTTCGTGGACCTCGGCGGCGTCGACGGCCTCGTGCACGTCTCGGAGCTGTCCTGGAAGCACATCGACCACCCGAGCGAGGTCGTCGAGGTCGGCCAGGAGGTCACCGTCGAGGTGCTCGACGTGGACATGGATCGCGAGCGTGTGTCCCTGTCGCTCAAGGCCACCCAGGAAGACCCGTGGCGCCAGTTCGCCCGCACCCACGCGATCGGCCAGATCGTGCCGGGCAAGGTCACCAAGCTCGTCCCGTTCGGCGCGTTCGTCCGCGTCGAGGAGGGCATCGAGGGCCTAGTGCACATCTCCGAACTGGCCGAGCGCCACGTGGAGATCCCGGAGCAGGTCGTGCAGGTCGGCGGCGAGGTGATGGTCAAGGTCATCGACATCGACCTGGAGCGTCGCCGGATCTCGCTGTCGCTGAAGCAGGCGAACGAGGGTGTCACGCCGGAGACCGAGTTCGACCCGACCCAGTACGGCATGGCCGCCGAGTACGACGAGCAGGGCAACTACATCTACCCCGAGGGCTTCGACCCGGACACCCAGGAGTGGCAGGAAGGCTTCGAGAAGCAGCGCGAGGAGTGGGAGCGCCAGTACGCCGAGGCGCAGACCCGCTACGAGGCGCACATGCGCCAGGTCACCAAGGCCGCCGAAGCCGATGCCGCCGCCGCGGCGGACGCCGCGACCGGGGTCGAGGGCGGCGAGGGCAGCTACAGCTCCGCGCAGTCCGACTCGGGCTCGAAGGGCAGCAGCGGCAGCGGCGGCACGCTCGCCAGCGACGAGCAGCTCGCGGCCCTGCGTGAGAAGCTCTCCGGCGGAGCGTAAGCAACAACCCGGAACCGGAGGGCGCTTTCCCGGCGAAAGCGCCCTCCGGTTTTTCTATGCGAGCACACCCAGCCCGCGCATGACGGCGGTGAGGCCTTCGGTGAACACGCGGCTGTAGGAGTCGTCGCCGGGGTCGAGGAACCAGCCGGGCGGGGAAGTGCGCTGGCGGTTGGTCAGCTCCACACTGACCAGGCCGTGCATGGTCGTCCACACCAGGTACGCGGCGACCCGGGCCGCCATGTCGGGCGGTGCTGCGGCCCGTATCCGGTCCACGAGCAGGTCAAAGGTGTGCCGCTGGGCGTGCGCGCGGAGATTCGGGTCAGGATCGAAACCCGGCACCGGCCGCTCGAACATGAACCCGTACCGCGCCGGGCTTTCCAGCGCGAACCGGCGGTAGGCGCGGGCGAAGGCGAGGATATCGCCGGCCGTGCGGCCGGTGCGCTCGGGTAGCCGCACGAATTCCTGGTGCAGCAGTTCGAAAGTACGCTCGTACAGCGCGTCGAGCACACCGGAGCGGCCCCCGAAGCGAGTGTAGACGCCGACGGTGGAGCTACCCGCCGCGTCCGCGAGATTACGCACGGTCAGCCCCGCCACGCCCTCCTGTACCAGGATCGTCAAAGCGGCCTGCAGGAAACGCTCCCGGCTGTGTGTCTCGGCTGGTCCCGGGTGACTGTGTCGGGTGGCCATGGCACCCCCTTCGAGTCTCGTGCGAGTCCGCGCGAGGACTTGAACTGTGTTCAGCAGTGCGCGCTGGGGTTGGTCGAGCGGGAACACAGGGTATAACGCGCATCATCGGCAGACACCCGGGCAGGCATGATGGAGACGTGTCCATCGAGCTGGAATTTCGTGGCCGCCGGATCGTGCGCGATCGCGCGCTGGTGATGGCGATCGTCAACCGCACCCCCGACTCGTTCTACGACCGGGGTGCTTCCTTCGCCGACTCCGACGCGCTGGCGGCGGTGGACCGCGCGGTGGCCGAGGGGGCGGACATCGTCGATGTCGGCGGGGTGAAGGCGGGGCCGGGCAGCGAGGTCGGGGCCGCCGAGGAGATCCGGCGGGTGGTCCCCTTCGTCGAAGAGATCCGGCGGCGCCACCCCGGACTGGTGATCAGCGTGGACACCTGGCGGCACGAGGTGGGGCGCCTGGCCTGTGAAGCGGGCGCGGACCTGCTCAACGACACCTGGGCCGGGTTCGACCGGAAGCTCGCGGAAGTGGCGGCCGAGTTCGGCGCGGGCTATGTCTGCTCGCACACAGGGGGAGTGGTTCCGCGCACCCGCCCGTTCCGGGCGCGCTACGAGGATGTGGTGGGCGAGGTGATCGAGGAGACCACCCGCCGGGCCGAAGAGATCGTCGCGCTGGGGGTCCCGCGGGGCGGGGTGCTGATCGACCCGACCCACGACTTCGGCAAGAACACGTGGCACAGCCTGGCGTTGCTGCGCCACGCGGACAACCTGGTCGCCACCGGCTGGCCGGTGCTGATGGCACTGTCCAACAAGGACTTCATCGGCGAGACCCTGGGCGTGGGGCTCGAGGAGCGCCTGGACGGCACCCTGGCCGCGACCGCACTGGCGGCCCGCGATGGTGCCTGCGTCTTCCGGGTGCACGAGGTGCGCCAGACTCGTCGTGTGCTGGAGATGGTGGCGGCGATCGAAGGTTCACGGCCGCCTGCGCGAGCGGTGCGCGGTCTGGCCTGAGGTCGAGATCCGAGCGCGTCGACGGCCGCCGGCACCGGTGAGCGGGCCTGTTCCGGCCAGGCGATGAGGACCGGTACGTCGAATTCAGAGAATCGCACTCGGGCGAAAATCGGACCAGCAGGGAAGCGTCGCTGTCGTCCCCACACGCCCGGGAGCAGTGGTGTACTGCGCCGAAAAGACGTATCGGCTCAAGAATCGGTGCAATTTCGTGATTATGTCGATATCCTTCGGACCTCAATCCGCCGCCGAATCCGCCAGGATGGGTCCCACGCCATGAGCCCGTCGCTCGCCGAAAACCCGCCGCTGCCCGCTGCCGGGCACTGGCGGCGCGACCTGGCCAGGAAGTGGGCATATCTGCTCGCGTCCACGGCTTACCTGCCGGTGTCGCACACCGAACTGGAACACCGTCTTCTGGCGCTGGTCGGCAAGCTGGCCGACCTGCTGACGGCCGAGCGACCCGGCGCGGACCAGGCGGCGGAGATCGGCGCGCGGCTGGTGGATCTGGAGTGCACCGGCAAGGACAGCCTGCGGCGCACGCTCGACGTGCTCGGCCGGGACCTGCTGGCCGCGCCGGAGCTGCGCGAGGTTCCTGGCCTCGCGCAGCGGGTCATGGCGATGCTGGGTGAGGTGGCGTCCGGGTACAGCGAGGCGCTGCGGATGTGGGTCTCCGGGCAGCAGGAGACAATCCACAACTCCGTCGTCGATGTGCTGCGGCAGACCACCCGGAGCCTCGTGGCGAGCGAGGAACGATTCACCGAACTGTGCCGCCTCTCCGTGGGTGGCGTGGCGATCACCGACCTCGGCGGACGGGTCGTCTGGGCCAGCGGCGCGTTGTGCCGGATACTGAGCCGCCCCATGGAAGAACTGCTCGGCCGCGCTTTCCTCGATCTCTTCGAACCCGAGGAAAGCGACGCGATCCGCGCCGCCTGTGCAAACCTTGCCGAGGGCCGGTTTTCCTCGTTCCGCCGCCGGCGTTGCGCCCTGCGCCGTGACGGCGACCTTGCCCTGGTCTCGTTGTCGGTTTCGTCGCTGCGCGGTGGCGGGCCGGACAAGTTGCTCACCGTCGTCGCCGACGAGACGGAACTGAGCCTGCTGCAGGAGCGGCTGGCACACCAGTCGCTGCACGACGTGGCGACCCGGCTGCCGAACCGCCAGCTCTTCACGACCAAGCTGGAAAAGGCGCTCCGGCGCGCGGATCCCGAGTTCGGCGTCACCTTGTACCACCTGGGTCTGGACGCCTTCTCGGTGGTCACCGACGGTCTGGGCGGTAAGGCCGGCGACCTGTTGCTCCGCGAGGTCGCCGCCCGGCTGGGCGAGGTGTTCGCCGGCGAGCGGGCGGCGCTGGCGCGGCTCGGTGCCGACGAATTCGGTGCGCTCGTGCGGAATTCGGCCACGACGCCCAACGTCGTGACCATGGTGGGCCGGATCAACGAGGCGCTGGCCGAACCGCGTTACGTCGGCGACGACGGCATCGCGCTCTCGGTGTGCATCGGCGTGGTGGACCGCCCGCCGCTGTCCATCCAGCCGGAGGAACTGTTGCGCGCCTCGCGGATCACCCTGCGCCGGGCTCGTACCGCCGGCAGACGGCAATGGGCCCGGTATGACCCGGCGGAATATGGCAGGGATCGCGAGACCGACCGGCTCGCGGCGAGCATGCCCGGCGCGTGGGAAAACGGCGAGATCCGTGTGGTGTACCGGCCGGTGGTGTGGCTGCCGGGCAACCGGACCGCGGCGGTCGAAGCCCAGTTGCGCTGGGATCACCCGGAACTCGGCGCGCTGCCGCACGAGCGGTGCGTGGCGCTGGCCGAACGTACCGGGCTGATTCTGCCGCTTGGCGCCTGGGCGATGCGGATCGCCTGCGAGGAGATCGCCGGGTGGGCCGACGTTCCGGTCGCGCTGAGCCTGTCGAAGAGCCAGGCCGCCGACCCCGGCCTGGCCGCCACCGTACTGGCCGCGCTGGAGGAAATCGGCCTTCCAGGTAAGCGCTTTCTGCTCGCGATGCCGTTGAGCGCGCTGATCGCGAAGCACGGCGAGGCCGCGGAAGGCCTTGAAGTGCTGGTGGGTATCGGCGTCAGCTTGGCGGTCAACGACTTCGACGGCGGCCCGGCCGATCTCGCCTGTCTCGAGCACCTGCCGGTGCGGGCGGTGCGGTTGACCCGGCGGCTCGTCACGGCTCAGGCCGCCGGCCTGTCGCGCCCGGTGGAGCGGGCACTGGCCGCGCTGATCGACTGCGTGCAGGCCACCGGCAGACGCGTGGCCGCGGAAGGCATCGAGACGACCGAACAAGCCGAATGGTGGGGCGAGGCCGGTGTCGACCTCGGAGTGGGGCCCCTGTTCGGCAGCGGCGCCGATCTGGCGACCCTGCTCGGCCCGAGGACGAGTTAGTTCAGCCGTTGGCGGAGCGGTTCAGGCCGTAGAGAACCCGGTGCAGGATCTGGGAATCCGAGGTTTCCTCCGACCCCGGCGAGATTTCGGCGACCGGGGATCGGCCGGGTGACCGGCGCGGCAGCGCGGCGGTCATGCCGGTGGGCAGCGGCAGCTCGATCCAGACGTTGCGGCGCCCGTCGGGCAGCGACACCGCGCTGATCGTCCACCCCTCGAGTTCCGGCGGCTCGCCGGGCCGGTCGTCGTCGAGTTCGATCACCACGCAGTCACCGTGCAACCGGAGCCGGACGGTGAGAAACCGCGGACGGGACCGGGTCGCGCCCGCGATCGACGACTTCACGATGTGCCGGGTGACGAGGGTGGCCTCTTCGATCAGCGGACGCAGGGACCACTCGAAGAGCGCGAAGCGGACGAACATCTCGGCGCAGTTGACCGCACTGGGCAGCGCGACGAGCCTCAGGTCATCGACCTGGGTGGTCTGGGAGATCACAACACCCTCCGTTCACCTGGGTCAGGCGGAACCCGAGTTTTCGTATCTAGCACATTGTCCGCAGCCGCACGTGCACTGGGTGTCAAGATAGCGTGCGAGACAGCGTAAGGGCAGTGGTTCTGACCGCGGGAGCGACCCTGCCCGGCCGCACCCGGTTGCTCCAGCCGGAAATCGATATCCCCGCCCGCGGTCTGCCGTCGCCGTCCAGCAGCGGGCTGGCCACGCAGACGACCCCGACGCGGGACTCTTCCCGGTCGTGTGCCAGGCCGTCGGCGCGCACCTTCGCCAGGCTCCGCCGCAGCAGCCCGGGCGCGGTGATCGTGCGGGGCCCGATGCGGGGCAGGCCGGTGGCGATCACCTTCTCCAGCACGGAGTCCGGCGAGAACGCGAGGATGGCCTTGCCGACGGCGGTGGCGTGCGCGGGAAACCGGCCGCCGATCCGGGACGGCAGGTTCGGCGCGTCGGGGCCGCGCACGATGTCCAGATAGACGACTTCGGTACCTTCCAGGACGGCCAGATGCACGGTGTTGCGGGTCGCCTCGCGAAGGTCGGCGAGGTAGGGGCGCGCCGCGTCGACCAGGCCGCGCTGCTGGGTGGCCAGCTGGCCGATTTCGAACAGCTTGAGGCCCAGCCGGACCGCGCCGTTCTCGCGGTCCAGCAGACCCTGGGCGACCAGGTGCCCGACCAGCCGGTGCACCGAGGACTTGGGCACCCCGGTACGGCGGGACAGCTCGGAGACACCGAGCATGTCATCGCCGGGCCGGAATGCGGTGAGCAGGGCGGTGAGGCGGGTCGCGGTGAGGCCGGCGACATCCTCACCGTTCCGCTGAGCGGCACGCATGGGTTGAGTGTGCCCGATCGGGGCGCGCAGGGTAAGCGCATGGGTAAAGCCACCGCGGCGATCGTCGGGCCGGGCAACATCGGCACCGACCTGCTCGCCAAACTCCGCCGCAGCGAACATGTCGAGGTGCGTTACATGGTCGGCGTCGATCCGACGTCCGACGGCTTGGCGCGCGCCGCGAAACTGGGCCTGGAGACCTCCGCCGAAGGCGTGGACTGGTTGCTCGCCCGGGACGAGCTGCCAGACCTGGTCTTCGAAGCCACTTCCGCGAAGGCGCACCTGGCCAACGCCCCGCGTTACCAGGAGGCGGGCATCCGGGCGATCGACCTGACCCCGGCCGCGATCGGCCCGTTCACCTGCCCCGCGGTGAACCTGCCGGCACAGTTGGACGCACCGAACCTCAACATGATCACCTGCGGCGGCCAGGCCACGATTCCGATCGTGCACGCGGTCTCCCGGGTGACCGAAGTGCCGTACGCGGAAATCGTCGCGTCGGTGTCCTCGCGGTCGGCCGGGCCGGGGACGCGGGCGAACATCGACGAGTTCACCGAGACCACCGCGCGCGGCATCGAACTCGTCGGGGGTGCGGCGAAGGGCAAGGCGATCATCATCATCAACCCGGTCGAGCCGCCGATGATCATGCGGGACACGGTGTTCTGCGCCATCGACCCCGGCGCCGACCGCGACGCGATCACCGCCTCGATCGAGCGGATGGTCGCCGACGTCCAGGCGTACGTGCCGGGCTACACGCTCAAGGCCGCGCCGCAGTACGACGATCCCCGTCCCGGCTGGAACGGGCAGGCGCGGGTGGCCGTGTTCCTGGAGGTCGCGGGCAACGGCGACTACCTGCCGAAGTACGCGGGGAACCTCGACATCATGACCGCCGCCGCGGCCCGCGTCGGCGAACTCCTCGCGCGGAAGGTGACGGTGGCCGCATGAGCGTTCATGGGTTGAATCACGGCGAACAAGCACACAGGGCGCGCCCTTTTCCGCTGTCACGGCGGCAAAGCGCCCGTCTCGATCAGGTTACCCGGATTCTTGGAAAGCGCCCCGCCGGCACGATCGTGGTGGCGCGCGAAGCCGCGGAGGAGACAGTATGACGTGGGATGACGTGGACCGCGAAGTCCGGATCGTCGACACCAGCCTGCGCGACGGCAGCCACGCGATGGCGCACCAGTTCACCGAGGAGAACGTGCGCGACACGGTGCGGGCGCTGGACGCCGCCGGGGTTTCCCTGATCGAGGTCACCCACGGCGACGGCCTCGGCGGCTCCACCTTCAACTACGGCTTTTCCCTTGTGGACGAACGGAAGCTGATCGCCGCCGCGGTCGACGAGGCGAAGCGGGCGAAGATCGCGGTGCTGCTGCTGCCCGGCCTGGGCACGGTCGCCGACATGAAGGCCGCCGCCGATCTCGGTGCGGGCGCCGTGCGGATCGCCACGCACTGCACCGAGGCCGACGTGTCCATCCAGCACTTCACCGAGGCCCGCAAGATCGGTCTGGAGACCGTGGGCTTCCTGATGCTCTCGCACATGTCCACCCCGGAGCAGCTGGCCGAACAGGGCCGGATCATGGTCGAGGCCGGCTGCCAGTGTGTGTACATTGTGGACTCCGCCGGCGCGCTGATCCTGGAGGACGCGGCCGAACGGGTCGCCGCGCTGGCCGCGGAGTTCGGCGACCAGGCGCAGGTCGGCTATCACGGGCATCAGAACCTGAGTTTCGGTGTCGCCAACTCGGTACTCGCCTACCGGGCCGGTGCCCGGCAGATCGACGGCTCGCTCGTCGCGCTCGGCGCGGGCGCGGGCAACTCACCGACCGAGGTGCTGGCGGCGGTCTTCGATCGGCTGGGCGTCCGGACCGGGGTCGACAAGGACCTCCTCATGGACGCCGCGGAGAACGTGGTCAAGCCCTACATCACCCGGCTTCCGGTGATGGACCGGTCGTCGATCGTGCAGGGCGTCGCCGGGGTGTATTCGAGCTTCCTGCTGCACGCCGAGCGTGCCGCGGAACGTTACGGCGTGCCCGCGCACGAGATTCTTTACCGGGTGGGCGAGAAACGCTATGTCGGCGGCCAGGAGGACATGATCATCGACATCGCGCTTCAGCTGGTCGCGGAGCGATCCGGTTCGTGACCGGGCGTTCCCGCGCGGGCGAGCATGCCGACGCAATGGCCGATCAGGCGTTCGCGGGGGACCGGCAGGGCGCCGCTGAGGTAGGCGGTGAACAGGTTGGCCAGCGCGCCGACGAGACCGGTCGCGGTCAGCGCGCGCTCGGTCTCGTCCAGCTGCGCGGGCAGATGGTCGCGGATCAGCGCGGCGAACGAGGGAAGCAGCGCGACCCCGCGTGCCGACAGCGCGGGGTCGGTGATCGGCGCCAGTAGCAGCACCCGGCCCTTGCGCGGATCGTCCACCATCAGTTCGACGAACGCCGTCACCGCCGCCTCGGCGCGTTCCAAGGCGGTCTGGGGGCTTGCCCCCGGGTGGGGTCCGGGGGTTGTACCCCCGGAGGGCAGCGCTGCGCGGTGCGTGGCGGGTGCGGCGTCGACCAGCGCTTGGTGCGTCTCGGCGGCCACCCGTTCGTAGATCGCGACGACGAATTCCTCCCGGTCGGCGAAGTTCTCGTAGAAATAGCGCTCGGTGAGTTTCGCGTGCCGGCACGCCGCCCGCACGCTCGTGGCGGAGCTTCCTGCTGTGCCCAGCAGGTCGAGACCGGCGTCGAGGAGCCGCTCCCGGCGGGCCGCCCGGCGGTCGTCGAGCGTGGTGCCCGCCCAGGTCCCTCGTGCCGCGTTCGCCATGCGGTTCCTTCAATTGACTACGGGTGTTGTCAATTGTAGCGTGATCGGCATGGCACCGCAGCCGCTCGGTCCCGACTCGTTGACCTGGAAGTACTTCGGAGACTGGCGCGGGCTGTCGCTCGCGCTGTGGGCCGGGTCCATGCAGAACATGCATCCCCGGCTCGGCCTGGCCGTCGAGCAGCATTCACGGTTCTTCGCCGAGCGTTGGCAACGCCTGTTCCGGTCGCTGTATCCCATCGGCGGGGTCGTCTACGACGGCGCCCGCGCGGCCGAGACCGCACGGGCCGTGCGCGGCTACCACGACACGATCCAGGGTGTCGACGCCGAAGGGCGCGGTTATCACGCGCTCGAACCGGAGACCTTCTACTGGGCACATTCGACGTTCTTCATGCTCACCGTGCTCATCGGCGACCGGATGTGCGGTGGCCTCACCGAGCACGAGAAGCGGCGGCTGTTCGACGAGCACGTGCGGTGGTACCGGCTGTACGGCATGAGCATGCGGGTGGTTCCCCGTTCCTGGGACGAATTCCAGGACTACTGGGACCGCATGTGCGCCGAAGTCCTGGAGGACAACAAGGCCACCCGCGACGTGCTCGACCTGCGCGAACTGGCGAAGCCGACCGGCATGCCCGCGTTCGTCTGGCCGGTGCTGCGGCCGGTCGTCGCGCGCACCTTCCTGTGGTGGACCGTCGGTCTCTACCACCCGGCCGTGCGGCGGTTGCTCGGCTTCCGCTGGTCGGCACGCGACGAGCGGCTGCACCGGTTCCTCGGGCGCACGATCAACGCGATTTTCCGCCTGGTGCCCCACGATCGCCGGTATCACCCGCGGGCCCGCGCGGCGTGGCGGCGCGCTCGTGGCGAAATCGCGGAGGACACACCGCTGGTCGAGACGCCCGCCCGCAACCTGCCGCCCCCGGGGGAACGCGACCGGCCCACCCACTACTCACCCAAGCCGCCTTTCAAGGGCGGAACAGTACCGCCTCACGAACCCCGTCCAATCCGCTTCAGGAGGCTCACTTGAAGCTCGGTTATCACCTCGGTTACTGGCACTCCGGCCCGCCGGAGGGCGCGTTGGAGGCGGTCAAGACGGCCGAGGAACTCGGCTTCGATTCGGCATGGACGGCCGAGGGCTACGGCTCCGACGCGTTCACGCCGCTGGCGTGGTGGGGCGCCTCGACGAAACGGATCAAGCTGGGCACCGACATCGTGCAGATGTCCGCGCGCACCCCGACCGCGGTCGGCATGACCGCGCAGACGCTGGACCACCTCTCGGGCGGAAGGTTCGTGCTGGGCCTGGGCGCGTCGGGGCCCCAGGTCGTCGAGGGCTGGTATGGCCAGCCGTATCCGCGCCCGCTCGCCCGCACCCGGGAGTACGTGGAGATCGTGCGCCGCGTGATCGCCCGCGACGAGCCGGTGACCTTCGACGGCGAGTTCTACCAGCTCCCGTTGTCCGGCGGCACCGGCCTCGGGAAGCCCCTGAAGTCCACTGTGCACCCGGTGCGCCGGGAGATCCCGATCTACCTCGCCGCCGAGGGACCGAAGAACGTCGCGTTGTCGGCGGAAATCTGCGACGGCTGGCTGCCGTTGTTCTTCTCGCCCAAGAACGACGCCTTCTACCGTGCGGCACTCAAAGAAGGCTTCGCCCGCCCCGCCGCCCGCCGAAAGCCCGAGGACTTCGAGGTGGCCGCGTCGGTGCCGGTGATCGTGCACGACGACGTGGAGGCCGCCGCCGACCTGATCAAGCCTTCGCTCGCGCTCTACATCGGCGGGATGGGCGCCAAGACGGTCAACTTCCACCACGACGTGTTCGCGCGCATGGGCTACGAGGAAATCGCCGACCGGGTCCAGGACCTCTACCTCGCCGGGCACAAGGCGGAGGCGGCCGCGGCGATCCCCACCAGCCTCGTGGAGGACACGTCGCTCATCGGACCGGCGGAGAAGATCCGCGACGAGTTGGCCCGGTGGGAGGAAAGCGTCATCACGACACTCCTGCTCCGCGGCGACGCGGCCGGCCTCCGCCGCGTCGCCGACGTCCTGGGCTGAGTCGCCAGTGGAGCCGGGCGTGACCGGGATAATCTGTGCGCGCAATCACGCGCACAACGGGCGAATTCGTTCGCCGACAGCCCGAGGAGGACCATGGCCGCGCTTCCGGCTTCGACGAGGTTGGGGTTCTCCCTCGGCTCCTTCACCACGGGGGCCTTCGGCACCGTGCCCGGCCTTCTCCTGCTGCCCTACCTGACCGACACCATGGCCGTGCCCGGCGCGGTCGCCGGCGCGATCGTGCTGGTGCCCAAGGCGTGGGACGTGGTGTTCAACCCCGTCGCGGGGCGCCTTTCCGACGCGAGCCTGGTCAAGCGGGGCAGCCGCCGCCCGTTCCTGCTGTTCGGCGGGCTGGGCGTGGCGCTGCTGTTCGCCGCGATCTTCGCCCATCCCGGGTTCGGCAACGTACCGCTCGACGCGGCCTATGTCGTGCTCACCTTCCTGCTGTGCGCCACCGCCTTCGCGTTCTTCCAGGTGCCCTACAACGCGTTGCCCGCCGAGCTCACCGATTCCTACGACGAGCGGACCAGGCTGACCAGCTGGCGGATCGGGCTGCTCGCGGTCGCCGTCCTGATTTCCGGCGGGGTGGCCCCGGCGATCACCAACGGCATCGGCGGGGTCTCCGGGTACCGCCTGATGGGTGTGGCGATGGCGGCGGTCATCGTCCTCGGCACGATCGGCGTGTACCTGGGCACGCGCGGCGCGCCCGTGGGGTCGCGGCGGCCGACCACACCGGGGTGGCGGGAGCTGCTGGCGACCATGCGCGCCTGGCGTTCGTTCCGGTGGCTGCTCGGGGTCTACTTCGTGCAGGGGCTCGGCCTGGCGACGCTCCTCGCCGGGGTCAGCTACGCGGCGCGGTACGTGTTCGGCAGCGCGGACCTGCAAACCGGCCTGTTCGTCGGGTTCGTGGGGCCGGCGTTGCTGACGATGCCGGTATGGCCGCGGATCGGCGCGAAGTGGGGCAAGCTGTGGGGCTTCCGCGCGGCGTGCGTCATCTTCGCCGTGGGGGCGCTCGGGCTGCTGGCCACCCAGGTCATGCCGCTGGCGGTCGCGTTCTGTTTCGTGGCGGTGGCCGGCGTCGGCTACGCGGGCTTCCAGGTGTTCCCGCTGGCCATCCTGCCGGACCTGATCAGCGCGGAGGAGGAACGCACCGGCGCCACCCGGGCCGGGATCGCGGCCGGGGTGTGGACGGCGGCGGAGACGCTCGGTCTCGCGCTGGGCCCTGGCCTGTTCGGGCTGGTGCTGTCCGCGGGCGGCTATGTGTCCTCTGTGGACGCTTCAGCCGCGCAGCCGGGGAGCGCGGTGACCGCGATCCTGATCGGCTTCTCGCTGCTGCCCGCGGCCTTCGTCCTGCTGGGCGTTCCGTTGCTGCGGCGGTCGGTTCTCGAAGACCGGCCGTCTCGTTCGGAGCACGTGGGCGGGTAGGGTCCCGCCTGGCACTCAGCACTGCCGCTGGATGACCTCGGCCAGCTTGCGCACGGCCGGGGAGTCGTCGCCCTCGAAGGCCCGGACCACCTCCAGCAGCTCGATCAGGCCGCCATCGTGCGCCTCGCAGGTTTTGACCAGCGACAGCAGGTACAGCTTGGGCTGGGCGTGGTAGGGCACGGTCCCGGCGATGCTCGGCCGCAGCTGGCTGACGAGCAGCTGGCGGTTGGCGTCGTCGCGCAGCGCCGCCATCTCCAGCAGCGCGTTGACCATCTCGAACGCGTCGTTGCGCTGCCAGGTCCGGCGCGGGAGCTCCGGTGTGGCCAGGTCCGCGCCGTCGTGCCCCGGCAGCCGTAGCCAGGCGCTGACCCGTGTTTCCTTGACGGAGACGTCGATCTCGCGGTACAGCGACGGGGCGGCGGCCGGATCGTGCTGGATCACGTCGCGGTAGAAGGAGTCCGTGGCGATCAGCGCGAGCATGCCGCCCACGCGTTCCAGCGCCAGCTTCGCCGGGGGAGCGTCGACCACCCGGCAGGCCAGGTTCACCGCGTGGCTGACCACACCGTTGTCGTTCTCGTAGATCTGGCCGGCGTTGAGCGCGACCCGAAGCTGGATGCGCGCCTGGTTCGAGTGGTTCGCGTTGTGGCGGCGCAGTTCCGCGAGCAACCGGCCCGGCAACTGGTCGACCAGTTGCCGGGCGGGAAATTCCGGCGGTATGTAGATGATCGCGCCGTCGCCGCGGTCTTCGGCCCGGCACTGCTTCCAGTGCACGCCGGAATCGTCGAAGGACACACGCAGGATGTCGTACAGGCTTTCCTGCACGGTGCGCTGGTGATGCTCGGTGCGGGCCGGATCGGTGAACCGTGCCACGTCGACCACCATGATCGTGCGGAACCGGTAAGCGGATTCCGGAAGCTTCTCGGACACGGCTCGCCCTCCCTGGTCCACTTTAGCGGCGGTGCCGTTGTGCGGGGCAACAAAAACCAGCACGCTGGCAGGTATGCGGGGTGCGGACGGCTTCTGGTTCCGGCTCGGGCCGGCCGAGCGCGCGGTGATCGAGCGGAACTCGACCCGCCGCACCTACGCCGCCGGGGACTACCTGTGCCATCAGGGGGACCGGTCGCGGCATGTCCTCGTGGTGCGTTCGGGAAACGTCCGCGTGCTGTCCACCGCGCCGGACGGGCGCGAGGTGGTGGTCGCGGTCCGCGTCTCGGGCGACGTCCTGGGCGAACTGGCCGCGCTGGACGAGGGCCCGCGATCGGCGTCCCTGCAGGCACTCGACGAGGTCGAGGTGCTCGCGCTGTCGGGCGCCCGCTTCGCCTTGCTGTGCCAGACCCAGCCGCGCCTGGCGTGGGCGCTGCTGGGCGTGGTGGCGGGGCGGCTGCGGGAAACCGGGCGGCAATGGGCGGAGTTCGGCGGCGGGGGATCGGCGGTCCGCCGGGTCGCCTCGCTGTTGCTGGAACTGGCGGTGCTGCACGGCAAGACGACCAGCGAGGGCATCGAGATCGTCCCGCCCGCCACCCAGGAGGAGCTGGCGTCCACGGCGGCGATGTCCCGGGAGTCCTACGTCCGGGTGCTGCGCGAACTGCGGGAGCGCGGGCTGATCAGCACCGGCAGGCGGCGCGTGATCCTCCACCAGCCCGAGGAACTGCGGCGCCTCGTTCGCTGATTTTGTGGCAGATGACGCAGAACTGGCCCGCCGTTCGCGGTTTGCTTGGCCTGTCGAAGTCAGAGGGGAGCAAGAAAATGGACCCGTTCCTTCCCGCACCGCAGCCGAGGCGCTGGCGCCGGAGCGTCTACGCCGCGAGCCTCGCGCTGCCGTT
This sequence comes from Amycolatopsis sp., assembly GCF_035276945.1. GTDB lineage: Bacteria > Actinomycetota > Actinomycetes > Mycobacteriales > Pseudonocardiaceae > Amycolatopsis_E. Next base: position 36,893 of record NZ_DATELF010000159.1, read on the forward strand.
CGCCACCGTCCAGGTCTGGGCCGTGGTCATGCTGCTGTCCACGGTCACGGTGAGCGGGCCTGCCGTGCTCGCCTTGCCGCTGGTGATCGGCGGCGCGGTGGTCGCCGCGTTCGAGGGCCTGCACTGGGCCTGGCGGCTCGGCTCGTTCGAACCACGTCCCAGCCTCGCGTCGAGGCACTGACCAAGGTGGACCGCCGGCCCGAGGGGGGCCGGCGGTTCTACCAGGGTCCGCGAATTCCCGTACGAGTGGGCTCTCGAATTCGTCGATGCGCGAATTGCCGGAATCGAACGTCTCGCCAGGTCGCGGCTGAAGAGATGTCGGCGCGGCTGGTGAAGTTCCGCGCGGAGAGTCTCCTCGGGTGGCCGGCGCCTGCGCACGCCGGCCGCCGCGGACACCGCCCGGACGTTCGGCGTCGCCGGCTCGCTCACACTCCGCGAGGGCTGGCACGGCGGCGCCACCAGCCGGAAGGCATGCTTAGGCCATGCCCGAGGATCACTATCTCGTCGGACTCGACCTGGCCGGCCGTCGCGTCGTCCTCATCGGCGGCGGCACCGTCGCGCAACGGAGGCTGCCCCGCCTGATCGGCGCCGGCGCCGCCATCGAGCTGATCTCGCCGCACACCACGCCCGCGGTGAGCGCGATGGCGGAGGCCGGCGAGCTGGTCTGGCATCGCCGCCGCTACGCCGACGGCGACCTCGACGGCGCCTGGTACGCCCTGGCCTGCACCGACGATCCCGAGGTCAACGCGGCGGTGTGCGCCGAGGCCGAACGCCGGCGGGTGTTCTGTGTCCGGGCCGACGCGGGGGTCGAGGGCACCGCCGTCACCGCGGCCGTCGGCCGCCACGAGGGCCTGCTCGTCGGCGTGCTCTCCGGTGGCGAGCCGCTGCGCTCGGCCGCCGTCCGCGACAACATCGTGGAAGCCCTGCACACCGGCCGCATCGCGGACGGGACCTCGGCCGAGACCGGCGAGCTGCCGGGGGTGGCGCTGGTCGGCGGCGGGCCCGGCGACCCGGAGCTGATCACCGTCAAGGGCCGCCGCCTGCTGGCCAGGGCCGACGTCGTGGTGGCCGACCGGCTCGCGCCCCGGGACCTCCTCGACGAGCTGCCTCCCGGCGTCAAGGTGGTGGACGCGGCCAAGATCCCTTATGGCCGCGCGGCCAGCCAGGAAGTGATCAACACGACCCTGATCGAGAACGCCAGGGCGGGCAAGTTCGTGGTGCGCCTCAAGGGGGGCGACCCCTACGTCTTCGGCCGCGGTTTCGAGGAACTGCTCGCCTGCGCCGAGGCCGGGGTGCCGGTGACCGTGGTGCCGGGGATCACCAGCGCGTTCGCCGCCCCCGCGGCGGCCGGCGTGCCGGTCACGCACCGCGGGGTCGCGCACGAGGTGGTCGTGGTCTCCGGGCACGTCGCCCCCGGGGATCCCGGCTCGCTGGTCGACTGGGCCGCGCTGGGCCACCTGCGCGGGACGATCGTGCTCATGATGGGCGTCGAGCGGCTGCCGTTGTTCGCCGAGGCCTTGCTGGCGGCCGGCCGTCCCGGCGACACCCCGGTGGCGATCGTCCAGAACGGGACAGTGTCCGCCCAGCGGGTGCTCCGGTCCACTCTGGACGCGGTGGCCGAGGAGGCGAAGGCCGCCGCGGTGCGCCCGCCCGCGGTGATCGTGATCGGGCCGGTGGCGGCGCTGCACCCCGGGTGATCGTCTTCGACTCCCCTCGTGGGTCTTGGCGCCGGAGGCCACGGGCGCGGCTTTCCCGGGAAAGTCGCGCCCACCCGGCCGCCGCCGGCGTGAGATGGGTCAAGATGACCGTATGAGTCTTGTCTCGCTGAAGGTCGAACACGTCGGGCAGGTCGCCGAGGTGACGTTGCTGGGCCCCGGCAAGGGCAACGCGATGGGCCCGGATTTCTGGCGTGAGCTGCCGATCGTGTTCGGCGGCCTGGACGAAGACCCCGAGGTCCGCGCGATCGTGCTGACCGGCAGCGGGCGGAACTTCTCCTACGGCCTCGACCTGCCCGCGATGATGCCCGGCTGGGCGCCGCTGCTCGCCGGTGACGCGCTCGCCGCGCCGCGCACCGCCCTGCTCAAGGACATCCGCAGACTCCAGGACAGCGTGAACTCCGTCGCCGCGACCCGGAAGCCGGTGGTCGCGGCCGTGTCCGGCTGGTGCGTCGGCGGGGGCGTGGACGTGATCAGCGCGGCCGACATCCGGCTGGCCAGCGCGGACGCCAAGTTCAGCGTGCGGGAGGCCAAGGTCGCCATCGTCGCCGATCTGGGCAGCCTGCAACGGCTGGCCGGCATCATCGGTGACGGTCACCTGGCCGAACTGGCGCTGACCGGCAAGGACATCGACGCCGCCCGCGCGGAGAAGATCGGCCTGGTCAACGACGTCTACCCGGACCAGGACGCGGTGCTGGCCGCCGCACGGGCGCTGGCCGGGGAGATCGCGGCGAACCCGCCGCTGGTGGTGCAGGGCGTCAAGGAGATGCTGTCGGCCGGCGCCGAGCGGAGGGTCGCCGACGGGTTGCGGTATGTCTCGGCGTGGAACGCCGCGTTCCTGCCGAGCAAGGACCTGGGCGAGGCGGTGCAGGCCTTCCTGGAGCGCCGCGAGCCGGAATTCCGGGGCGAATGACCGCGACCCGGACAGAACCGCGGGACGCGTCCTGAACAGCACGGAGAGGAAACCGAAGGTGAGCAACGCAGCTTTCCGCGAGGCCCGCGACTACCTGCTCGCGCACCGCGAGGACTACGAGACCGCCTGCCGCGGATTCACCTGGCCCCGGCCGGAGCGGTTCAACTGGGCCCTCGACTGGTTCGACGTCATGGCCCGCGATCCCGCGAACACCGAGCGATACGCGCTGTGGATCGTCGAGGAGGACGGCTCGGAGGGGCGCTGGACGTTCCCGGAACTCGCGGCGCGGTCGAACCGGGTGGCGAACTGGCTGCGCGCCCACGGCGTGCGCCGTGGTGACCGGCTGATCCTGATGCTGGGCAACCAGGTCGAACTGTGGGAGACCATCCTCGCCACGATGAAGCTCGGCGCGGTGCTCATCCCGGCGTCCACTTTGCTCGGTCCGGCCGATCTCCGCGACCGGGTGGACCGCGGCACGGCGCGGCACGTCGTGGTGCGCTCCGCCGACACCGCGAAGTTCGCCGACGTGACGGGCGACTACACGCGGATCGCGGTGGGGGAGAAGACCGGGGGCTGGCTCTCCTTCGCCGACTCCTACGACGAATCCGGCGAGTTCGAGCCCGACGGGACGACCGCCGCCAGCGACGAACTGTTGCTGTACTTCACCTCGGGCACCACCGCGCAGCCGAAGCTCGTGCGGCACACGCACCTCTCGTACCCGGTCGGCCACCTGTCCACAATGTACTGGATCGGGCTCGAGCCGGGCGACGTGCACCTCAACATCTCCTCGCCCGGCTGGGCGAAGCACGCGTGGAGCAACGTGTTCGCGCCCTGGAACGCCGAAGCCACGGTGTTCCTGTACAACTACACCCGCTTCGACCCGGCGGCGCTGATGGCGCAGATGGACCGGTGCGGGGTCACCAGTTTCTGCGCCCCGCCCACGGTCTGGCGGATGTTGATCCAGGCCGACCTCACCGCGCTGACCGCCCCGCCACGGAAGGTGGTCGGCGCGGGTGAGCCGCTCAACCCCGAGGTGATCGACCAGGTGCGCAAGGCGTGGGGCGTCACCATCCGCGACGGGTTCGGCCAGACCGAGACCAGCGTGCAGATCGCCAACACGCCGGGCCAGGTGGTCAAGCCGGGTTCGATGGGGCGCCCGATGCCCGGCTTCGCGGTGGCGCTGATCGATCCCATCACCGGGGAACGCGCGCGAGAGGGTGAAATCTGCCTCGAGCTGTCCCGGCCACCGGTCGGTCTGATGACCGGCTACGCCGACGACGAGGAGCGCACCGCGCACGCGTTCGCCGACGGCTACTACCACACCGGCGACGTGGGTTCGACGGACGAGGACTCCTACATCACCTACGTGGGCCGCACCGACGACGTGTTCAAGGCGTCGGACTACCGCATTTCCCCGTTCGAACTGGAAAGCGTGCTGCTCGAGCACGAAGCGGTCGCGGAGGCGGCGGTCGTGCCCGCGCCCGACGAGATCCGGCTCGCCGTGCCCAAGGCCTATGTCGTGCTCGCCGCCGGCCACGAGCCGAGCGCGGCCACCGCCGAGAGCATCCTGGCCTTCGCGAGGCGGAACCTGGCGCCCTACAAGCGAATCCGCCGCCTGGAGTTCACGGAACTGCCGAAGACGATCTCCGGCAAGATCCGCCGCGTCGAACTGCGCACCCGGGAGCGATCCGCGGCCACGCGGCCGCACGGCGAATACCGCGACGACGACTTCCCGGGCCTCAAGTCCTGAGTCAGGCAGGCGTCGTGGCGATCTGGCGGTCGTCTTCCGTGGAGCAGGCGGCCGACAGGGGCGCGCCCGCGTCGCTGCCGCACGTCCACTGGCCGATCACGACAGGCCCCGCGCCGTCGGGTTTGGCCTCCTCGGCCGGGGTCAGCCTGGTGAAGTACTGCGTCAGCAGGGAGGTCGCCTCCCGGCGGCCGACGTCGCCCTCCCGGACGTAGGCCCGCGCCGACCCCAGGCTGCCGGTGACCGTTCCGCAGCGGGTCCCGGTCGCGGACGGACCGGCCACCGCGAAGGTTTCCGGCTGTGGGGTCCGGGCGGGTGCCCGCTGGCCGCCGCAGGCGCCGAGCAGGACCACGCAGGCGGCCGCGGGCCGAGCACACGAAGGACTTTCATGAAGCTTTCAGGAACTCGTCTGGGCTGTGTTGTCCGTACCGTCACGCACACCACGTCGACACGGTCTTCAGTGGGGGACGGTCCGGGCGCGCACGCTGTTCCCCTGCCGGGTGCAGGTGAACCCGCCCCTCGAGGAGGACTCGCACAGCCAGCCATGTACCGAAACGCTGACCGCCCTGGACCCCGCGTGGTGCCTTCCGGCGACCCGTGCGTGGAACTCGGTGACCAGCCGGCGCGCCTCGGCGCAGTCGACGCCGCTGAGCGAGATTTCCAGCACCTCCAGGTTCGGGCCGCTCGCCGCGTGGACGGTACCGCAGCCGCGTCCGGCCCGCTCGGCGGACGCGGCCGGCCGAGGGGGATCGGACTCCTCCTCCGGTCCGGCCTCGGCTCTGACGGATTTCGTGCTTCGGGGAGTGGACGTCGGCCGCGCCCCCGGATCGGGGTCCGAGGTGGACTTCACCACCGTGGACCGCACCTCGACCTCCTGGGTCTTGCAGCCGCCCAGCACCACCGCGGCGGCACCGACGGCGGCCAGCAACGCCGGCCCTGGCACTCCCATGGAAGATCCTCCTCGACGTCGGGGCTGAGAACTGGTCCATCATGGACAGTTACGGACTGTTCACCCCTCACACGCCGTGGGTGAATCCTTGCGAAACCGTTAACATCGAGGCCTTGACTGCCGAAAACCAACGTGATGAGTACCGACGACGAACGCAGCACCACCCTTCCCCCGACCGCGCCCTGCACGGTCGTGTGGAGCCAGGGGCATCCCTACGTCCTCGACACCCAGACCGGCGCCGTTCGCTGGATCGGCGCCGACGACCGTGGGCGCCCGGTTTCCCTTACCCGCGCGGAGTTGCAGCGCCGCGGCTGGAGCCTTCGCCCGGCCAGCTAGGGTGACGGGGGTGGAGAACCCCCGTGCCGGGCGGGCGGAGCGGCCGTTGCTCCAGCAGGCGCTCACCGTGCCGAACATCCTTTCGTTGCTTCGGCTGGCCGGGGTGCCGGTGTTCCTGTGGCTGCTGCTCGGTCCCCACGAGGACCTGTGGGCGCTGGCACTGCTGGTGGCCAGCGCGCTGACCGACTGGCTGGACGGCAAGCTCGCGCGGTGGCTGAACCAGCAGAGCCGGCTCGGTAGTCTCCTCGACCCGGCCGCCGACCGGCTCTACATCGTCGCCACCCTGGTCGCGTTCCTGGTGCGCGGGATCATGCCGTGGTGGCTGGTCGCCCCGCTGGTGGTGCGTGAGCTGATCGTCGGGGTGTGCCTTCTCGTCCTGCGCCGCCACGGTTTCGCCCCGCCCGAGGTGACCTACACCGGCAAGGCCGCGACCTTCGTGCTGATGTACGCCTTCCCCTTCCTTCTGCTCACCCAGGGAGACGGCACGGTGGCCGCGATCGCCCGCCCGATCGCCTACGCCTTCACCGCCTGGGGCTGGCTGCTCTACCTGTGGTCAGGCGCGCTGTACGTGATCCAGACCGTCCTCGCCGTCCAGCGTGACAGGCGGCCCGTCGGGCCGGGAACCCATCTGTAAGACTTCGCGCGAGAACAGCAAGGCAGGGAAAGGGGAGCACGGTGTCCGCTCCAGAAGAATTGCGCTACACCGAGGAACACGAGTGGGTCTCGGCCGGCGCCGGCGACTCCGTCCGGGTCGGCATCACCGAGTACGCGCAGGACCAGCTCGGCGACGTGGTGTTCGTCGAACTGCCCGAGGTGGGCAAGCAGGTGACCGCCGGCGAAAGCTTCGGTGAGGTCGAGTCGACCAAGAGCGTGTCGGAGTTGTTCGCCCCGGTGGACGGCGAGGTGATCGCGGTCAACGAGGCCGTCGCCGACTCCCCGGAGCTGCTCAACAGCGACCCCTACGGCGAGGGCTGGCTGATCGAGATCAGGCTCGACGACCCCGCCGGCCTCGACAGCCTCCTCGATCCGGACGCATACCAGCGCCTCATCCAGGATCAGGGCTGATTATCTCCGGGCCTTACTTGGGGGAGTCCTTCCTCTCGCATCGATCAGGCACGGTACGTTGACAGCACACGTTCTCAGCTAGACGGACACTTCAGTGGTGAGGAGAGCTCAGGTGAGCACGAACGACGGGCCCGGCGTTCCCCCGGAGCGGTCTCCGGAGAAGACTTCGGTTTTCCGGGCCGATTTTCTGGCGGACGCGGAGGGGCAGGAGCCGCCTGCACCCGAGCCTTCGGTCGCCGGCGTCGACGCGCTGCCGGCCGGCTCGGCACTGCTGGTCGTCAAGCGGGGTCCGAACGCGGGTTCCCGGTTCCTGCTCGACCGGGACACCACCAGCGCGGGGCGGCACCCCGACAGCGACATCTTCCTCGACGACGTCACGGTTTCCCGCAGGCACGCGGAGTTCCGGCGCGAGGGCGGCGAGTTCGTCGTCATCGACGTCGGCAGCCTGAACGGGACCTACGTCAACCGTGAGCCGGTGGACCAGGCCGTGCTCGCCGGCGGCGACGAGGTTCAGATCGGCAAGTTCCGCCTCGTCTTCCTGACCAGCCCGGGGCACGGGGGCCAGGGGGCACGGTGACGGCTGCCGGGCGGCCACAGCGTGATGGGCTGAGCATCGGGACCGTGCTGGCGCAGCTACGCGTCGACTTCCCGGATGTCACCATCTCCAAGATCAGGTTCCTCGAGTCCGAGGGCCTGGTGCGGCCCGGCCGGTCGCCTTCGGGCTACCGGCAGTTCACCCCGGCCGACGTGGAGCGGCTGCGGTTCGTGCTGTCCGCCCAGCGGGACCACTACCTGCCCCTGAAGGTGATCAAGGAGCAGCTGGACGCCGCCGACCGCGGCGCCGCCGCGCCGGAGCCGGCACTCGCCCGGCTGCCGCGCAAGCTCGTGTCGCTGCCGGACCGCTCCGGCGACGGGCTGCCCGGAGCCGACGACTTCGCGCCGGGCGCGCAGGTCCGGCTGACCCAGGAGGAACTCCTGGCCGAGGCGGAGATCGACACCGCGACCCTGGCCGAACTCCAGCAGTACGGGCTCCTCCGGCCGGGGCCGGCCGGGTTCTACGACCCGGAAGCGGTGCTGGTCGCCAGGACGGTCCGCGCGATGACCGAGTTCGGCATCGAGCCCCGGCACCTGCGGGCCTTCCGGGCCTCCGCGGACCGGGAGGTCGGCCTGCTGGAGCAGATCGTCGCCCCGGTCTACCGCCAGCGGGACGCGGGCGCACGGGCGCGTGCGGACGAGATGGCACGCGAACTCGCCGCGCTGTCGGTGACTTTGCACACGCTGCTGGTCAAGGCCGGTGTCCGGGCGGTCACCGGAGGCTGTTAGGCGGCCGACCGGGCAAGCTGGTTATCAAGTTCGTCGGTAATGACACTGTTTCATGCCTCTTCCTCACGGCGAAGATGCCGTACGGTTGGTGATGGGTTGCCGGACTGGGAAGTTCGCACTCGAGTCCAGGACAGTCAGGACAGGCGAAAAGCGAGCCGCCCGTATGACGGGTAGCGTCGGGAATGTCGATGCGGGATCCTCGAAGCAGCGTTGCGGCCCGCGCACAGGAGAGGGAGGCGAAGCCCGATGAGCGAGATGCGCGTCGTCGGCGTGCGGGTGGAGCTGCCCGCGAATCAGCCGATCTTGTTGCTGCGGGAGACCGAGGGCGAACGGTACCTCCCGATCTGGATCGGCTCGGTGGAGGCCACCGCGATCGCGCTGGAGCAGCAGGGCGTCCGCCCCGCCCGGCCACTGACCCATGACCTGCTCAAAGAGGTCATCGGGGCGTTGGGCCGGGAGCTCAAGCAGGTCGTGATCACCGACCTCCGCGAAGGCACCTTCTTCGCGGAGCTGGTGTTCGACGGGAACGTGCGGGTCTCCGCGCGGCCGAGCGACTCGGTCGCGCTGGCCCTGCGGGTCGGGGTGCCCATCCACGCCGTGGACACGGTGCTGGAGGAGGCGGGCCTGATCATTCCCGACGAGCAGGAGGACGAGGTCGAGAAGTTCCGCGAGTTCCTCGAGTCGGTGTCCCCCGAGGACTTCCGCGGCGCCGACACCTGAGTTCTCAGGAGGCCGTGGCCTTTTCGAAGAGCGCGGCCAGTTCCCGCCCGTAGGCGTCGAGGTCGAGGTCCGGGTCCTCGGCCAGTGCGGTCGCCGCACCGTCGATCCCGTGCGCGATGGTGCGGGCCATCACTTCCGGGGTGAACGGTCCGAACATCCCTTCCCGTTGCCGTTGCCGCAGTTGCCGGGCCAGCCGCCCGACCCGGAGGTCGGCGAGCAGCGCCTCCGTGATCGGGTCTCCGGCCGTGTTCCGCGCGATCTCGTTCAGCGCACGCACGGCGTCCGGGTGCGCGCAGGAAAACCACTTCGGCCTCGGGGTAGGCCCGCAGCATCGCCTTGCGATCGTCTGCCCGCCCGGCACGTTCCGCCGTGAACTGGTCCTTGACGTGCACGATCGTCCCGAGCACGGCCGTCATCAGGTCGGCCTTGGTGCCGAAGTGATAGGTGATGACCCGAGTGCTGCCGAGCCCGGCCCGTGCCCGGATGCGCTCGAAGGACGCTTTGGGGTAGCCGTGTTCGGCGATGGTGTCGATGGTGGCGCCGAGGATCTGGGCCCGGCGCGCCGCCTCGGTCACACCGAGGCCGAGGTCCGGCTGCATCTCCGCTGTTATCCGAACAAGTAAAAAATAACATGGACGTGTAAATCCCCGCTGGCCCGGGTGAACTCACCAGAAGGGTTTGAGCTGCACCGCGCGTCGCGTTGACCTCCAGACCGCGCACGCTTACGGTCGAAGTCGGGAAATCGCGTGGGTGTGATTAGGCCGAGTGGGGCACAACCTGCGCGGTTGCCACTGCCAGGGATCCCGCCCCCGGGATTCGGGTGCTTGTTTCGACCGGCCGCCCGGCCGGTTGAGGGGAGGCATGCGTGGTCGACGAAAGGCCGGTCAGGGCGGTCGACGGGGAGCAGGGCGAGCTCTTTCCTGACTCCTCCCTGCCCGATGAGCTGGTCGGGTACCGGGGACCCGCGGCCTGTCAGATCGCCGGCATCACCTACCGCCAACTCGACTACTGGGCGCGGACGAAACTCGTCGCGCCGAGCGTGCGCAGCGCACATGGCTCGGGTTCGCAGCGCCTGTACTCGTTCAAGGACATCCTGTCGCTCAAGATCGTGAAGCGGTTGCTGGACACCGGCGTCTCGCTGCAGAACATCAGAGTGGCCATCGAGCACCTGCGCAAGCGCGGGGCGCGCGACCTGGCCAACGTCACGCTGGTCTCCGACGGCACCACCGTGTACGAGTGCACCTCGCCCGAGGAGATCGTCGATCTGCTGCAGGGCGGCCAGGGCGTGTTCGGCATCGCGGTCAAGGTGCACATGCAGGAGATCACCGGCACGCTGCACGAGTTCCCCGCCGAGCGGGCCGACGGCGGGCCCGTCGAGCCGGAGGTGCCCGACGAACTGAGTCAGCGGCGGAACGGCCGGCGCACGGGGTGATGGCGCCCACACTGGCTGCCGGGTGAAAGATCTTCGCGTCCGAGGCTGGGTAGGCTGCCATTCGCAGTCGCCGAAGCCGTGCGGGAGAGTTCGAACCCTTACCCGGGTTCGGCGCCGAAGGAGCAAGTCCCCCGAACCTCTCAGGCACCCCGGACCGTGCGGATGAGACGCCTCTGGAAAGCGGGTCGACCGGCCACAACCCGATGACCCCGCCGACGGTGCAAACCCGGCTCAACACACGGGTGAACCTCTCAGGCGCCCCTTGAGGGCATGGACAGAGCGGGGAAGGGGACCCGGGCACCCGCGTGGTGTCCGGGTCCGCCCAGAAGGCCGAGCAGGATCCGGTCGTTCTCGACCACCACCATGGCGAAGCGATCGCAGCGGTTCGTCCGCGCCCTGCTGCGGGCCCGGATACGACGAGAACCCGGCGATGTCGTGGTGCCCGTCGGCCGTGCCGTCGAGCCTGAACGTCGGCCCGGCGAACCGAAGCCGCGCCCCCGCCACGAACTGGTCCACACCATCCCGCCGCCCTCCGGCGCCCGGCCGACCCGCGTACCGGGGAGTACCTTCAGCACCCGCCGAAGGGCAGTGGCAGGATCTGCGGTGGATCGAAACAGACGCACCCGGAGTAAAGGAACGCATTTGATGGTCACCGTTCCCGCCATCGTGCTCAACAACGGCGTGGAGATCCCGCAGCTCGGTTTCGGGGTGTGGCAGGTGCCCGCGGACGAGACCGCGAAGGTGGTCGGCCTGGCGATCGAGGCCGGCTACCGGAGCATCGACACCGCCGCGGCCTACCAGAACGAGGCCGGGGTCGGCGAGGCGATCCGCGCCTGCGGCCTGCCCCGCGAGCAGCTGTTCGTCACCACCAAACTGTGGAACTCCGACCAGGGTTACGACTCGACCCTGCGCGCTTTCGACACCAGCCTGGCCAAGCTGGGCCTGGACTACCTCGACCTGTACCTGATTCACTGGCCGCTGCCGCAGCGCGACAAGTACGTGGACACCTGGCGTGCGTTCGAGAAGCTGCACGCCGACGGCCGGATCCGCGCGATCGGCGTGTCGAACTTCCAGATCGCGCACCTCGAGCGGTTGTCCGGCGAGACCTCGGTGGTGCCGGCGGTCAACCAGATCGAGCTGCACCCCCGCCTGCCGCAGGCGGAGCTGCGGACGTTCCACGCCGAGCATGGCATCGCCACCGAGGCGTGGAGCCCGCTCGCGCAGGGTGCGCTGCTGGCCGACCCGGCGGTCACCGGCCTGGCCTCGAAGTACGGCAAGACCCCCGCGCAGATCGTGCTCCGCTGGCACCTGCAGCTCGGCAACATCGTCATCCCCAAGTCGGTCACGCGCACGCGGATCCGCGAGAACATCGACGTCTTCGACTTCGAACTGGCCGACGACGACCTGATGGTGCTCGGCGAGCTGGACAAGGGTACCCGCACCGGCCCCGACCCCGAGACCTTCAACCTCGCCTGAGCAGGTAAGGCCGGCCCGGCGGCGTGGCCGGGCCTCAGGTACCGGTGGGGGAGAAGGCGGACTGCTGGGCCGGTTGCATCAGGAAGTCGCGGAAGACCTGGGCCGCGCGGACGGCTACCTCGTCCACGGCCGAGCCGCCGAGGCCGATGTAGGTGTACCCGGCGGTGAGCTTCTCGGCGGGGGAGCCGATGAGGTCGGGCCGCGCGGCGGCGAGGCGGTCGCCCCAGTTTCCGGCTTCGGGGATCCATGCCGCGGGGATACCGCCGATGGCGTCGGGGTTCTGTCCGGTCAGCGCGCTGTAGACGTGGTCCGAGGCGAAGGACTGGACGTCGATGCGGACGCAGTAGGAGTGCACCACCGTCTTGGCCTCGTTCCACTTGGCGGCCGCGGCCGAAACCGGCTGCACGGCACCCGGGGCGACCACGACCTTCATCGTCGAGTCCCCTTCGGTGCAGGCTTTGGCCTGGGCTTCGGTCCGGCTGTCCAGTACGTTGTTGGCCCAGCCCCAGCCGAGCATGCCGAGCCCCAGGAGCAGGACCAGGACACCGGTCACGATCGGCCACTTGGCGATCCGCCGCCGGCCGGCGGCGGTGCCGACCGCCCGGTGATGCCCGGTGGCGACCGTGCCGTCGGAGCCTTTCGAGGGGGTCTGGGGGCTTGCCCCCGGCCGGGGCCGGGGGGCTGAGCTCCCGGACAGCACCGCGCCCGCGGCCGGCTCGGGCCGCCGCTCGGCCTCGGTAGGACCGGGGGCGGGCCGCTTCTTGCCTGGCCGCGGACGGTTGCCTGGCTGGGGGTCGCTGGGTGCCTGCGGACGGCGGATCCGCACGGTGGTCTCGGCGGGCCCGGGCTGTGGAGCAGGAGGGACACGTCCACCGGGCATGGTGTGGTACCCGCTGGTTCTCTCAGCCGGCCAGGGAACAGGGTCCTCGAGCATGCTGTGACGACCCATCGATGTCCCTTCCACTCTCCGTGCCCGCCAGTCAAATGCATTCACCCTAACAGGGGTACGTCGTTAGGGAAACGTGATACTTCCCCAAAGATCACTCCCGCAGCGTGAGCAGAGATGCGCAGTGAGCCATAAGGCGAGCGCGGAGCGGCTCCGCACGACGTGCGAACCCGGCCTGCGCACGGACGTACTCCGCCCGGCCGGCCCCCGTCTCGACGGCGACCGGTGCGTACCCGAGTTCTGTCAGGTCATACGGACTGGCCCGCATGTCCAGTTCACGAATTTCCGCGGCGAGTTCAAAGCAGTCGGCGACCAGCTCGGCGGGGACGAACGGATCGAGCTTGTAGGCCGCGCGGTAGAGGTCCATGTTGGCGTGAAGACAGCCCGGCTGCTCGTGTTCGGCCTGCGTGGCCCGGGTCGGCTGGAGCTCGTTGCGGGGGCGGGCGGCGCCGGTGAAGAACCGGAACGCGTCGTAGTGCCCACAGCGGATCTCATGCGCCTCCACCACCGAATCCGTCCCGGCCGTGCCGAGCCGGAGGCGCAGCCGGCCGTGCCGGATCTCCCGGGCCGGCTGCCGGTGGACCATGGCCCACTCGTGCAGGCCGAAGCAGTTCAACCGGGGTTTCCGGGCCGCCGTCGCCCTCAGCAGGGCCAGCGTCGACCGCGCGGTGCGGGCGTGCTTCTCGGTGAAGGCGCTTTCGTCGAGCACGACCCCGCCGTCGGCTTCGCGATAGCCGCCGCGCGCCAGGAACTCGCGGGCGCCGGGGCCGCCGAGCACCACGCCCGGACCTGGCTGCCAGCGCTCCAGGTGCGACGGCCGGTGCCTGTAGTACTGGAACAGGAAGTCGTACACGGGATGCCTCTCGCCGCGCGACCGCCGTTCCAGGTAGGGAAGGGTCCATCGCCGCATCCGCCCGGCGTGCGCGCGCTCCCGTTCGCGCCAGGTGTCCTCGGCCAGCCAGGTGCGCTCAGGCCGTGACATGGGTGCCGTCCCGGACCGTGCCGACGTACTCCTCGACCAGGTCCTCCAGGGCGACCACACCCACGGGGGTGCCGGTGGCGTCGAGGGCGCGGGCGAGGTGCGTGCCTTCCTTGCGCATCGCGGACAGCGCTTCGTCCAGACGGGCGGTCACCGGCAGTTCCGTGAGCGTCCGCGTCTTGGTGGCCGGGACCGTGGTCGATGGGTCGTCGCCGATCTGGTCGAGCACGTCCTTGACGTGCAGGTATCCGATCAGCTCGCCGGAGGAGGCGCACAGCGGGTAGCGCGAGAAGCCGGTCATGGACACCGCCTGCTCGACCTGGCCGATGGTGGGGGTGGCGGGCAGGGTGGTGAGCAGACCGATCGGCACCAGCACGTCGCCGACGGTCTTTTGCACCGACGACAGCGTCTGGCTCAGCCGCTCGTGCTCGGACTGTTCCAGCAGGCCTTCCCGGCGCGACTCGCTGAGCAGTTCGGCCAGCTCCGCGGATGTGTAGGCGGTCTCCAACTCGTCCTTCGGCTCGACCTTCACCAGGCGCAGCATCGAGTTGGCGGCGAAGTTCAGTAGCCAGATGAACGGGTTGACCAGTTTCACCCACGCGACGTGCGCCGGCACCAGCCACAGCGCCAGTCGTTCCGGGTCGGCAATGGCCAGGTTCTTCGGCACCATTTCGCCGATCAGCACGTGCGCCACGGTGATGAACGCGAGCGCGATCGCGAACGAGAACGGGTGCAGCAGCACCTCCGGGATGTGCAGCAGCGCGAAGAAACCGGCGAGCCGGTGCGCCACCGCGGGCTCGCCCAGGCGGCCCAGCAGCAGCGAGCAGATGGTGATGCCCAGCTGGGCGCCGGCGAGCATGAGCGAGACATGCCGGCTGGCGTTGATCACGATCTTCGCGCGGATCTTGCCCTGTTCGAGCAGCGCTTCCAGCCGGTCCCGGCGGGAGGAGATCAGGGTGAACTCGGCGCCCACGAAGAACGCGTTGGCCAGCAGCAGGAGCACGACCGCGAAGATGGCGAGCCAGTCGTTCATCGGCTCTCCTCCTGGCCTGTTTCCGCTTCGGCCAGCCGGCGCACGCTCAGTTCGGCGATGCGGTGCCGGTCCATGGTCATCACGGTCAGCCGCCAGCCGTCGATCTCCACCGAGTCACCCGCGATCGGAAGCCTACCCAGCCGCTCGAGCACCAGACCCGCGATGGTTTCGTAGTCGCCCTCGGGCATCCGGAAGCCGGTGATCTCGGCGATCTCGTCGGCCCGGAGCTGGCCGGAGACCATCCACGTGTCGACGTCGAGTTGCTGCGACGCGGGCGCCTCGCCCTCGTCGTGCTCGTCGCGAACGTCGCCGATGATCTCCTCGACCACGTCCTCCAGCGTCACCAGCCCGGCCGTGCCGCCGTACTCGTCCACGACCATGGCGATCTGGAAGCGCGAATCACGCAGGCGCGAGAGCAGCGCGTCGCCGGGCAGAGACTCCGGCACGGTCGGCACGGGCCGCATGATGGAGCCGATCCGCACCGTGTCGCGGTCGCGGGCGGCGACCGTGAACACCTGCTTGACGTGCACCGCGCCCTGCACGTTGTCGAGGTCCTGGGTGTACACCGGGAAGCGGGAGAACCCGGTGCGGCGGGAGGTCTCGATCAGGTCGCTGATCGAGTCGCCCACGGTCAGCGACTCGATCTGCACGCGCGGGGTCATCAGTTCCTCGGCGGTCCGGCCGCCGAACCGCAACGACTTGTCGAGCAGTTCGGCGGTGGACGTGTCGAGGGTGCCGCTCTCGGCGCTGGTACGGACGATGGACCCGAGTTCCTGCGGCGACCTGGCCGACCGCAGTTCCTCCTGCGGCTCCACCCCGAACTTCCGGACGAGGAAGTTGGCGCTGTTGTTCATCAGCGTGATCAACCAGCGGAACATGGCGGAGAACCGCGAGTGGTAGCCCATCACCGCCCTGGCTGTGGGCAGCGGGCGCGCCACGGCCAGGTTCTTGGGGACCATCTCGCCGAGCACCATCGACAGCACGGTCGCCAGCAGCAGCGCGACCGCAACCGAGGTGCCCTCGGCCGCGCCTTCGGACAGCCCCAGCCCGGTCAGCGCCGGGCGGACCAGGTCGCCGATCAGCGGCTCGGCGACATAACCGGTGAGCAGGGTGGTCAGCGTGATCGCGACCTGGGCGCCGGAGAGCTGGAAGGACAGGGTGGCGTGGGCCTTGCGGACGGTGTGGGCCCGGCGGTCGCCGACCTCCCGGACGTTGGCGTCGACGGTGCTGCGCTCGAGCGCGGTCAGTGAGAACTCCGCGGCGACGGCGAGGCCCGTCGCGACCGTCAGCAGGATGAAGAACAACACGCCGAGGGCGGACAGCAGCGCACTCATCGGCCGCTCGCCGCCTTCCGGGAGGTGGCCGGCACCTCGGGGGCCGCTACCGCGGCGCCGGGATGGTGTCCGGGTAAGCCGGGTTCGTCACCCGGCCCAGTACTGTCACCAGGTGACTGCGCATCGCGCACGGAAAAGAGTCACTCCTCGAGGAAAAGGCTGCGGTGGGATCAATGATACCGGCCACGCCGGCGGCACCGCCCGGATCTGGGTGCGGAAAGGTGCTCGAACCTCTAGCAATGCTAGAATCAAGCGGATGTCCGTTCAGGAACGCCGGGCGCGGGAGCGCGCCGAACGCCACCGGCTGATCATCAGGGCCGCCCGGGAGCTCGCGGAGGCCGAGGGCTGGGACGCGGTGACCACCCGTCGCCTCGCCGAGCGGATCGAGTACAGCCAGCCGGTGCTGTACAGCCACTTCAAGGGCAAGGACGCGATCGTCGAGGCGGTCGCGGTGGAGGGGTTCGGCGAGCTCGCGGTCGCGCTGCGGAAGGCAGCGGAAGAGGCGTCGACGCCGGTCGGCGCGCTGTCGGCGGTCGTGCGGGCCTATGCGGAGTTCGCCGACCACAACCCGGTGCTGTACGACGCGATGTTCGCCCGCACCACCGACCTTCCGTTCGGCCGCCCGGACACGCCGGAGGAGCTGCACGCGGCCTTCGCGGGGCTGCTCGAGGCGCTGGGGCCGCTGGCGGGTGGGAGGGATCCCGGCACGTTCACGGAACTCGGCTGGAGCGCGCTGCACGGTTTCGTCACGCTCCACCGCGACGGCCGCCTGCCGCCCGAGCACCGGGAGCAACGCCTGACCATGCTGATCGAGACCCTCGCCGGAGGTGGCGGCGCGGGCTCGGAACTCTAGGAGCCCTGAACCGCGCCGACGCGGTGGCGGCGGACGCTTTCCTCGACGAGGTTGAGCACTGGGCCGAGGTCGTCGGCGGGCAAGCCCATCGCCAGGTGCGAGACCAGCCCCTCGAGCACCAGCTCCAGATAGGACGTGAGCACGTCGACGTCGACGTCGTCGCGCAGGACCCCGGCCTCGCGCTGGCGCAGCAGCCGCTGGCGGGTGGCGATGGTGAGCTGCTGGGAGCGTTCGGCCCAGCGGGCGCGGAACTCCGGGTCGGTACGCAGCCGCCGCGACACCTCCAGCCGGGTGCCGAGCCAGTCGGCGGGCTGCTCGCCGGCGCCGGCCAGCAGGTCGCGCATCACCTGAACCAGGCCCTGTGCGGCGATGACGTCGGCCATCCTCGCCGCGTCCTCCTCGGCGAGCGCGAGGAACAGGGATTCCTTGTCACGGAAATGGTGGAAGATCGCTCCACGGGACAGGCCGGTGGCTTCCTCGAGGCGACGGACCGTGGCACCCTCGTAGCCGTAGCGGGCGAAGCAGACCCGCGAGCCGTCGAGGATCTGGCGTCTCCGCGCATCCAGGTGATCCTGGCTGACCCGTGGCATTCTGTGATCCTGTCACCCCAGGAAGTTCTCACGCAATCCGTACGTACGTACTGTACGACTGGTGACGCGGTGACGGCGGTCGGGAAGATGATGGCAGAGCACGCCCTGGCCGGTCGTTCGGGTCGCGCGCTGGCCGGGCGACAACGGCGGTAACTCCCGATTCGGAGCCTGAAATTGTCTTAGCCCGCGTGTAGCGTCCGAAGACAAGTGCTCCCCCTAGGAGATCGGACGGGTACGAGATGACCGCGATTCGGCCCCGGCAGCATGTGCCGGGCACTGGAGAGGCGGTGGTCGAGCTGACCACGGAACGCGGCAACGACGTGGCCGCCTTGTCGGCGAAGGTGATTTCCGATCGCGCGGAGGGTGAGGCCTACGTCGCCTCGGTCTGCTTCAAACACGGCCCACCGCGGCTGCTCGGCGTCGAACTCGAATACACCGTGCACTACGCGACCGACCCCCGAAGACCCCTCGACCCCGATGATCTCGCCACCGCACTGGGCCCGCACACGCCGCGGACCCTTCGCTCCGACAGTCCCGCGCAACCGCTACCCGATGGCTCACCGTTGACCCTGGAGCCCGGTGGCCAGGTGGAGATCTCCGCGGTCCCGCAGCCGTCGCTCGGCAGGCTGCAGCAGGCCGTCTCCGCCGATCTCGCCTATCTGAAAGACCTCCTCGCCCGTGCCGGGTTCACCCTCGGCCACACCGGGATCGACGCCTTCCGGCCGCCGGTGCGGGTACTGGACACCAAGCGTTACGCGGCCATGGAGCGCCGGTTCGCCCCGCTGGGCACCGGCGGCGTCACGATGATGTGCAGCACCGCGGGGCTGCAGATCTGCGTGGACAGCGGCGAGCGGGACACCCTGGAAGCCCGCTGGGCCGCCGTGCACGCCCTCGGCCCGCCACTGCTGGCCACCTTCGCCAACTCGCGGCACCACGCCGGGCGGGACACCGGGACCGCCTCGGCGCGGTGGCTGGCCGTGCTGGCGACCGAGCCGTGCCGCACCTTCGCCACCCCGCCGTCCCCGGACCCGCCGGGCAGCTGGGCGAGCCGGGTGATGGACACCCCGCTGATGGTGGTGCGGCGGGGCGGCCGGTGGGATGCGCCCCCGGGGGTGACCTTCGCGGACTGGGTGGAACGGCGCGGCGCGGTGGACCTGCCCGGCCCGCCGACCTTCGCCGACCTCGACTACCACCTGACCACGATGTTCCCCGGCGTGCGCCCGCGGGGCTACCTCGAGGTCCGCTACCTGGACGCCCAGCCGGCGCACCGCTGGCTGCATCCGGTGGCGCTACTCACCGCGCTGCTGCACCGGCAGTCCACTGTGGACACGGTACGGGAGCTCTGCGAGCCGGTCGCCGGCCGGTGGGAACAGGCGGCGCGATGCGGGCTGACGGATCCGGAGATCGCCGCCGTGGCGAGGAAGGTCGTCGACCTGGGCTGTGCGGAGCTGAGCCACACGGGGCTTCCCGGCGGACTGCTCGACGAGATCAGCGAAGGCGTGCGGCGGTTGGTGCACGGACACGCGGCCGGTCGCCCGCACGAGGACGGACAGAACTGGAGGGAGCAGGAATGAACCACCTCACCGAAGCGGCGCACCCGCTCCGGGAGCTCGGCCAGGACAAGCTCCGCGAGCACACGGCGGACGCGCTGACCAGGGCGCGGCGGCGCAGCACCGGGCTCACCGACGCGGTGGACGACGCCGATCTCGTCCGCCAGCACTCGAAGCTGATGTCGCCGCTGGTCTGGGACCTCGCGCATATCGGCAGCCAGGAGGAGCTGTGGCTGGTCCGCGACGTCGGGGGGCTCGAGCCGCTGCGCCCGGACATCGACGACCTGTACGACGCCTTCCAGCACAAGCGGTCCGACCGGCCGTCGCTGCCGCTCCTCGGGCCCGCGGAGGCGCGCGCCTACGCGAGCCAGGTTCGTGAGAAGGCGTTCGACGTGCTGGAGAAGGCGCCGCTGGAGGGCCGCCGGCTCACCGAAGCCGCGTTCGCCTTCGGCATGATCACCCAGCACGAGCAGCAACACGACGAGACCATGCTGGCCACGCACCAGTTGCGCCGCGGGGAACCGGTGCTGCACGCTCCGCCGGTGCCGGGCCGCCGCACCGGCGCGCTGCCCGCCGAGGTACTGGTGCCCGCGGGTCCGTTCCTGATGGGCACGAGCGTCGAACCGTGGGCGCTGGACAACGAACGCCCGGCGCACGAGGTCGTGGTGGACGCGTTCTTCATCGACACGGCCCCCGTCACCAATGGTGCCTACCTCGAATTCGTGGAGTCCGGGGGCTACCACGAGCGCAGGTGGTGGAGCGAGGCGGGCTGGGCGTACCGCACGGCCCATGACATCACCGCGCCGCGGTTCTGGCGCCGCGAGGCGGGCGGCTGGTGGCGCACCCGGTTCGGCCTCGACGAACCCGTGCCGCCGGAGCAGTTCGTCGTACATGTCTCGTTCTACGAGGCGGAGGCGTACGCGGCTTGGGCGGGCAAGCGGCTGCCGACCGAACCGGAGTGGGAGAAGGCGGCCCGGTTCGACCCGGCCACCGGGCAGTCCCGCCGGTACCCGTGGGGCAACGGCGACCCCACCCCCGAGCACGCGAACCTCGGCCAGCGGTACCTGAGCCCGTCGGTGGCCGGGGCCTATCCGGCCGGGGTGTCGGCGCTGGGCGTGCACCAGCTGATCGGCGACGTCTGGGAGTGGACGAGCACCGACTTCCACGGCTACCCGGGGTTCGCCGCGTTCCCGTACCGGGAGTACTCGGAGGTGTTCTTCGGCCCGGAGTACAAGGTGCTGCGCGGCGGCTCGTTCGGCACCGACGCGGCGGCGATCCGGGGCACCTTCCGGAACTGGGACTACCCGATCCGGCGGCAGATCTTCTCCGGGTTCCGGTGTGCGAGGGACGCGGGTGATCTCGCGTGAGGCGGGCAGCGCATGTGTAGGCATCTCGCCTACCTGGGGCCGCCGCGATCGCCCGCGGAGTTCCTGTTCGACGCGCCGCATTCCCTGCTGCACCAGTCCTACGCCCCGGCGGACATGCGGGGCGGCGGCGTCGTGAACGCCGACGGTTTCGGCCTGGCTTGGTACGGCGAGGACGGGCCGCCAGTCCGGTACCGGCGGGCAAGTCCATTGTGGACGGACGAGGATTTGCCCGGGCTGGCGAGGTCGGTGCGGGCGCGGGCCTTCGTCGCCGCGGTCCGCAACGGCACCACGGGCATGCCGGCCGGTGAGGCGGCGTGTGCGCCCTTCGTCGACGGGCAGTGGTCGTTCAGCCACAACGGCATGGTGCGGGGGTGGCCGGACTCGCTGGCCGCGCTGGCCGGGAAGCTGCCCGTCACCGACCTGCTGACGCTGCCCGTGCCGACGGACTCGGCCCTGTTGTGGGCGCTGCTCGCCGAGCGCCTGCACGCCGGCGAGGACCCGGCGCAGGCGGTGGTCGACCTCGTCGCCAGGGTGGCGCGGGCCGCCCCGGGGTCGCGGCTCAACTTCCTGCTCACCGACGGCTCGGTCGTGGTCGCCACCGCATGGACGCACGCGCTGTCCCTGCTGCGCACCGGGGACGCCGTGGTGATCGCGTCCGAACCGCTGGACACTGAACCGGGCTGGCGGCCGGTTCCCGACGGGTATGCCGTGGTGGCGCGCCACGGCTCCGTCGATCTCGTTCGTATCGACGTTTCCATCGACACTCGGAGTGGGGCATGAGCGAAACCGAACTGGACCGGGCGGCCGACGATCTCACCGGGAAGCTCGGCGTGGACGTGCGGTCGGGGCTGCTGGCGCCCCAGAAGTGGCTGCCGTCGAAGTGGTTCTACGACGAGCGGGGGAGCCGGTTGTTCGAAGAGATCACCGTGCTCCCGGAGTACTACCCGACCCGTGCCGAGCGCGAGGTGCTGGAGCGGGAGGCGGGGGAGATCGCCCGGGTGACCGGGGCGCGGACGCTGGTGGAGCTGGGGTCGGGGTCGAGCGAGAAGACCCGCCTGCTGCTCGACGCGCTACGCGCACACGGCACGTTGCGCGGGTTCGTGCCGCTCGACGTCTCCGAGTCGGCGCTGTCGGAGGCGGTCGAGGCGATCCGCGCCGACTATCCGGGGCTCGACGTGCACGGCGTGGTGGGCGACTTCACCGAGCATCTCTCCCTGCTGCCGGGCGAGTCGCCGAGGCTGGTCGCGTTCCTGGGCGGCACCATCGGCAACTTCCTGCCCGCGGACCGGGTCAAGTTCCTGCGCTCCGTGCGCGACGTGCTGTCGGAGGGGGAGTGGCTGCTGCTCGGCACGGACCTGGTGAAGGACCCGGGTACGCTCGTCGCGGCCTACGACGACGCGGCCGGCGTCACCGCGGAGTTCAACCGCAACATGCTGCTGGTGGTCAACGACCGGCTGGGCGCGGACTTCGACCCGGCGCGCTTCCGGCACGAGGCGTACTGGGACGCCGGGAACGAATGGATCGAGATGCGGCTGCGCGCGGTCGAGGACATGACGGTCCGGATTCCCGGCGCCGGGCTGGAGGTGGGATTCCTCGCGGGTGAGTACATCCGCACGGAGATCTCGGCGAAGTTCAGGGCATCCGGGGTGGCCGGCGAACTTGTTGAAAGCGGTTTCAGCGTGGAGCGCTGGTGGACCGACTCCGGCAAGCGGTTCGGGGTGTCGTTGGCCAGGTCGAGGAATTAGCCGGGACGCCGACGTTCCCGCTCAAGGGTGGTGCCGGCGCGCGGAGGCCGAAGGCTTCGGATTCGTGGAGGCAGGTCGCTTACTCCCCTGGTGCGCGTCACGCGTGAGGCTCGGCCCGGCTACGCAAGTCCTCGTGCGCTCAAAGACAGGGACCTCCCGGTGGCGCCCGGCGCCCGTTCGGCTTGCGCAAGTGGTCAAATAGGGCGGTGCAAAGACGGTTGATGCGGTGACCGGGCGGGGGAGACGGTGAGCCTGCTCCGCGCGCTGGCCCGGGTGCTGGGCACGAAACCCTGGCTGATGAAGCTGGCGAAGGTCATCGTCTGGGTCGACACGCGACTGCACCGGATCTTCCGTGGGCGGATCAGCCTGGTCGCGATCGCGGGCCTGCCGTCGCTGCGGCTGACCGCGACCGGCCGCAAGAGTGGGCTGCCGCGCAGCAACAACCTGCTCTACTTCCCGTACGAGGACGACTTCGTGCTGGTCGGATCCAACTGGGGCCGCCCGAGCGATCCGGCCTGGACGTTGAACCTGCGCGCCCATCCGGAGGCCACGGTGGAGGTGCGGGGCACGGCGATCCCGGTCCTCGCCACGCCGGTCAAGGGCGAGCGGTACGACGAGCTGTGGCGGGAAGTGCTGGCGTTCTGGCCGGGGTACGAGATGGAACGGCGCGCGGCGGGCCGGGAGTTGCCCATCTTCCTGCTGACCCGTCGCTGACGCCGGCGTTGTTCGAAACGTGGGATCGGCCTTCACGGTGACGCCACGACATGGCGTACGGGGGCGGGGAGGTCGTGGCAGGTCGGCCGGCGGACGTCACGGTTTGGCCACCCGCGCACGTGGTGTGAATGACGCTGCTTGTATCCGATTTGTCGCCGATGGGTGGAAACGTGCGATGACGGGTAGGTGAACTTCTCCTGCCGTCGCTTTAAGGTCGGCGGATGTTCACTTCCGCCCCTTACGCTCCGCTCGCAGTTGTCGGCCAGTTGAGTGAGGGAGCACGGTGTCGCGCTGGGTTCTAGGCTTGGTGCTCGCCCTCTCGCTCCTCCTCTTCGGCAGCCTGATCCTCTGGCGGACTCCCACCTCCGCCTCTTTGGCCCCCGCGGCCGAGCAGGTCATCACCGTCGGCCGCTCCGGTTGCGGGCAGGGCTGGACCAGACCGGACCCCGGGCCGCAGACCCTCCAACTGCGCAACACCGGCTCGGTCACCGCCGAGGCCGCCCTGATCGATCCCGCGACCGGCACGGTCTATGGCGAGGTCGAGGGACTCGCGCCGGGCACCACCCGGCCGCTGGAGGTGAGCCTGGGCAACGGGACCTACGCCTTCCGCTGCCTGCCCGAGGAGACCGACGCGATCGTCGGGCCGAGCGTCACGATCACCGGCGGTCAGGAGCGCTCCGGGCCCGCGGTCGTACCAGTGACCGGCAACGACCTCCTGGCCCCGCTGAAGGCGTACAAGGAATACGTCGGCGGTGGCCTCGACACCTTGGCGACCGACACCGATGCCCTGCGTGAGGCAGTCCGGTCGCAGAATCGTGCCGCCGCCCAGACCGCGTGGCTGACGGCGCACCTGGACTACGAACGCCTCGGCGCGGCCTACGGCGCGTTCGGCGATTCCGACGGGGCGATCAACGGGACCGCCGACGGGCTGCCCGCCGGAACCACCGACCCCGGCTTCACCGGCTTCCACCGGCTGGAGAACGGGTTGTGGCACAACGAAGCCATGCCCGCGCTCGCCGCCGTCGCCGACGATCTGGACACCGAGGTGCACAAGCTGCGCGACCGGTTCGGCTCGGCGCAGATCGACGCCGCCGACCTCGGCCTGCGGGCACACGAGATCATGGAGAACACCCTGCAGTTCGAACTCACCGGCCGGACCGACTACGGCAGCGGCACCGGCATCGCGACCGCACTGGCCAATTTGGACGGAACCAGGGCGGTGCTGAACGTGCTGCGGCCGTTGCTGGTCTCGCGGCTTTCTGCACTGTCCCAGGTGGACGATTGGCTGAACCGCGCGGAGGCGGTGCTGCGCTCGGTTCCCTCGCCGGAGGGAAGCCGGCCACCGGTGGCCGGGCTGGACAGGCCGCGGCGGGAGAAGATCAACGGCGTGATCGGGGAACTGACCGAGCGCCTCGCGCCCATCGCGGCCATCACCGAGCCGAGGCGGACCTCGTGAGCGGCGACGTGGGGCGCAGGTCGTTCCTGCGCGGAACCGTGCTCGGCGCGGGCGTGACGGCGGCGACCGCGGGCGCCGGGGCCGGTATCGGCATGGCGGTGAGCCCGGACCGGCAGGGTGGCCAAGCGCAGGGCTCCGGGGGTCTGCCCCAGGGCGGGGTCCGGGAGTCGCACCCCCAGAAGACCCAGGAGATACCGCCGTTCCACGGCGAGCACCAGCCCGGAGTGGCACGCATTCCGCCCGCACAGTCCATTGTGGCCTCCTTCGACGTGATCGCGGACAGCCGGGCCGAGTTGGCCGAGTTGTTCCGTGCCATCACCGACCGGGCGCGGTTCCTCACCACGGGCGGTGCGCCGGCCGCGGTCGGCATCACGGCACCGGCGGCGGATTCGGGAGTCCTCGGTCCCGCCGTGCCGTCCGACGGGCTGACCGTGACCGTGGGCGTCGGGGCGTCGCTGTTCGACGAGCGGTACGGTCTGGCCGAAAAGAAACCGGCCAAGCTCACCGCGATGCGGACGTTCCCGAACGACGCGCTCGACGACGCCCAGTGCCACGGCGACCTGAGCCTGGTCCTGGCGGCGGACAGCACCGACACCGTGGTGCACGCGCTCCGCGACATCGCCCGCGTGACCCGCGGTGGCATGCAACTGCGCTGGCGCATCAACGGTTTCAGCTCACCTCCCCGGCCGGAAGGCACGCCGCGCAACCTCATGGGGTTCAGGGACGGCATTGCCAACCCCGAGGCGAGCGAGCTGAACCGGCTGGTCTGGGTTTCCGGGAACGGCGAGCCCGCGTGGACCGCGGGCGGCAGCTACCAGGTGATCCGGCTGATCCGGATGCTGGTCGAGTTCTGGGACCGGGTCTCGGTGAGCGAGCAGGAGAACATCTTCGGCCGCAGGCGGGACAGCGGGGCGCCGCTGGACGGCGCGCACGAAAGCGACATCCCACAGTACGCCCAGGACCCCATCGGCGCGGTCATCCCGCTGACCAGCCACATCCGCCGCGCGAACCCGCGGACTCCGGAGAGCGACTCGAGCCGCATCCTGCGCCGCGCCTGCAACTACGACCGCGGCATCGACTCGAACGGCAACCTCGACATGGGCCTGATCTTCGTGTGCTACCAGCAGGACCCGCTGCGCCAGTTCGAAGCCGTCCAAACGCGACTGATCGACGAGCCGCTGGTGGACTACATCTCGCCGTTCGGCGGCGGCTACTTCTTCACCCTGCCCGGTGTCGCCGGGCCCGATGACCACTTCGGCAAGGCGATGCTGGCCTGACCGAAGGGAACCGACCCAATGGAGGACACAGTGGACAGAGCTTCCGGCTTCTGGCGCCGTAAGCGCCTTTTGCTCAGCGCGGGCGCGCTGGCGACCGTGGCTGGTGTCGCGGTGGCGGTCACCACCGTCACCGGCGCCGACGCGCAGCCGATGCAACCGCAGCACGCGGAGTGGCTGCCCACCGCGACGCCGATCAAGCACGTCGTGGTGATCTTCGGCGAAAACATCTCGTTCGACCACTACTTCGGTACCTACCCGAACGCGGCCAACACCGACGGCACCCCGTTCACGGCCGCCAGGGACACGCCGAAGGTGGACGGGCTGTCGCCGAAGCTGCTCACGCGGAACACCAACGCCTACAACCCGAAGCGGCTGAGCCCGAGCCAGGCCCTGACCTGCGACCAGAACCACAACTACGGCGCCGAGCAGAAGGCGTTCGACGGCGGCAAGATGGACAAGTTCGTCGAGTACACCGAGACGGACAAGTGCACCGGGCAGCCGATCCTGTTCGGTGAGCCGGGCCTGGTCATGGACTACTACGACGGCAACACCGTCACCGGCATGTGGAACTACGCCCAGCACTACGCGATGAGCGACAACTCGTTCAACACGGTGTTCGGCCCGTCCACGCCCGGCGCGATCAACCTGATCTCCGGGCAGACCCACGGGGCGCAGGCGCTCACCTCGGTGACCCACCAGCCGACCGCCGACTCGTACGCCGTCGTCTCGCCGGACGCCAGCGGAGTCGGCACGGTCATCAACGACCCCGACCCCGCGTGGGACGACTGCTCGGACAAGAACCACACCTCGACCGACAACCTGGCCGCGATGCAGGGCCGCAACATCGGCGACCTGCTCAACGCCCGGCACGTCACCTGGGGCTGGTTCCAGGGTGGCTTCCGGCCGACCGCCACGGTGAACGGCTTCGCCGCCTGCGGGCAGACGCACAAGAACGTCGGCGGCAACGCTTCCGTCGACTACAGCCCGCACCACGAGCCGTTCCAGTACTTCAAGTCCACGGCGAACGAGAAGCACCTGCCGCCGAGTTCGGTCGCCGCGATCGGCCAGACCGACCAGGCCAACCACCAGTACGACGTCACCGACTTCGACGCGGCGCTGCAGGCCGGGAACATGCCGGCGGTCAGCTTCCTCAAGGCCCCGGAGTACCAGGACGGGCACGCCGGTTACTCGGACCCGCTGGACGAGCAGCAGTTCGTGGTGAGCGAGGTCGACAAGATCCAGCACTCGAAGGACTGGGCCTCGACCGCGATCGTGCTGGCCTACGACGACTCCGACGGCTGGTACGACCACGTCAGCTCGAAGATCATCAACGGTTCGCAGGACGCCAAGCAGGACTCGGCGGTCTGCACGGCGAAGAAGACCGAGCTGGGCGGCTACGCCGACCGGTGCGGCTACGGGCCGCGGCTTCCGCTGCTGGTGGTCTCCCCGTACGCCAGGACGAACTTCGTCGACCACACCCGCACCGACCAGACCTCGGTCCTGCAGTTCATCGAGGACAACTGGTTCACCGGCCGGATCGGCGACTCGTCGTTCGACACGCGGGCGGGCGGCCTGTGGAACATGCTCGACCTGTGGGGCGGGGGCGGCCACGCTCCGGCGGTGACCCTCGACCCGAAGACGGGTGCGGTGGTCGGCTGACGAGTCCGCGCGAGGGTGCCTGAGCGCACCCTCGCGCGCTCACTGGCCGGGCGTCGTCGGCGAGTTCGCCGAACCGTACCGAGGTATGCCTCGTAGCGCAGCAGGTAGATCACGCGCGGCACTTCGGACAGACGTGGGCGAGGACGGCGCCGGCCTTTCGGCACCGGCACGCCGGAAAAGACGGGCGCCGCGAGTTCCGGATGGGGAACTCGCGGCGCCCGAAGGGGGGACTCGGGCGTCGCGAAAGTCCGACTCGCGTGTCGCGAAAGTCCGACTCGCGTGTCGCGAAGGTGGGACTCGCGCGGTCAGGCTCGGGTCATCTTGCGGAGGACGTACTGGAGGATGCCGCCGTTGCGGTAGTAGTCCGCCTCGCCCGGGGTGTCGATGCGGACGACCGCGTCGAACTCGACCTTCGAACCATCCGCCTTGGTGGCGGTGACGTGCACGGTCCGCGGGGTCTCACCCTTGTTCAGCGCGGCGATCCCCGTGATGTCGAACGTCTCCGTGCCGTCGAGGTGCAGCGACGACGCGGACTCGCCCTCGGGGAACTGGAGCGGGATGACGCCCATGCCGATCAGGTTCGACCGGTGGATGCGCTCGAAGGACTCGGCGATCACCGCGCGCACGCCGAGCAGCCGGGTGCCCTTGGCCGCCCAGTCCCGTGACGAACCGGATCCGTACTCCTTGCCGCCGAGCACGACCAGCGGGACGCCCGCCGCCGCGTAGTTCTGCGCCGCGTCGTAGATGAACGCCTGCGGGCCGCCCTCCTGCGTGAAGTCACGGGTGTAGCCGCCCTGGACGTCGTCCAGCAGCTGGTTGCGCAGCCGGATGTTGGCGAACGTGCCGCGGATCATCACCTCGTGGTTGCCCCGCCGGGAACCGTAGGAGTTGAAGTCCTTGCGCTCGACGCCGTGCTCGGTCAGGTACTTGCCCGCCGGGGTGTCGGCCTTGATCGCGCCGGCCGGGGAGATGTGGTCGGTGGTGACCGAGTCGCCCAGCTTGGCCAGCACGCGGGCGCCGGTGATGTCCGCGACCGGGTCCGGTTCGGCCCGCATGCCCTCGAAGTACGGGGGCTTGCGGACGTAGGTGGACTCGGCGTCCCAGGTGAAGGTCCTGCCCTCCGGGGTGGGCAGCGACTTCCAGCGCTCGCCGCCGTCGAAGACGTCGGCGTAGTCCTTGCTGAACATCTCCTGGGTGATCGCCGAGTCGATGGTCTGCTGGATCTCCTGCGGCGAAGGCCAGATGTCGCGCAGGAACACGTCGTTGCCCCGCTGGTCCTGGCCGAGCGGCTGTTCCGCGAAGTCGAAGTCCATGGTGCCCGCCAGCGCGTAGGCGATCACCAGCGGCGGCGAGGCCAGGTAGTTCATCTTGACGTCGGGGTTGATCCGGCCCTCGAAGTTCCGGTTGCCCGACAGCACCGACACCGCGGTCAGGTCGTTCTCCTGGACAGCGGCCGAGATCTCCTCCGGCAGCGGGCCGGAGTTACCGATGCAGGTCGTGCAGCCGTAGCCGACCAGGTGGTAGCCCAGCTTCTCCAGGTAGGGCCAGAGGTTGGCCTTCTCGTAGTAGTCGGTGACCACCTGGGAGCCGGGCGCCATCGAGGTCTTCACCCACGGCTTGACCGACAGGCCCTTCTCCACGGCGTTGCGCGCGAGCAGGGCCGCGCCCAGCATCACCGACGGGTTCGAGGTGTTGGTGCACGAGGTGATCGACGCGATCACCACGGCGCCGTGGTCGAGCACGAACTCGCCGCGGTCGGACGAGCGGACGCGCACCGGCTTGGTCGGCCGCCCGGTCGCGCCGTTCGCCGCGGACTGCACCTCGACGGCGTCCTCGTCGGCGAAGGACAGCGAGGGCGAGTCGCTGGCCGGGAAGGTCTGCTCGACCTTCTCGTCGATCTTGGTGTGCGGGGCCGGGTACTGCTCCTCGACGTAGTCGTGCACCGACTTGCGGAACGAGGACTTCGCGTCGGACAGCGCGATCCGGTCCTGCGGCCGTTTCGGGCCCGCGATGGACGGGACCACAGTGGACAGATCGAGCTCGAGGTACTCCGAGTAGACCACCTCGCGGGACGGGTCGTGCCAGAGGCCCTGCTCCTTGGCGTAGGCCTCGACGAGTGCGAGCTGCTCCTCGGGGCGGCCGGTGAGCTTGAGGTAGCGGAGGGTTTCCTCGTCGATCGGGAAGATCGCCGCGGTGGAGCCGAATTCGGGGCTCATGTTGCCGATGGTGGCGCGGTTGGCCAGCGGTACCGCGCCCACGCTCTCGCCGTAGAACTCGACGAACTTGCCGACCACACCGTGGCGGCGCAGCATCTCGGTGATCGTCAGCACCACGTCGGTGGCGGTCACGCCGGCCGGGATCTCGCCGGTCAGCCTGAACCCGACTACCCGCGGGATCAGCATCGACACCGGCTGGCCCAGCATCGCGGCCTCGGCCTCGATACCGCCGACGCCCCAGCCCAGCACGCCGAGGCCGTTGACCATCGTGGTGTGCGAGTCGGTGCCGACGACCGTGTCCGGGTAGGCCTGTCCGTTGCGGGCCATCACGGTGCGCGCCAGGTACTCGATGTTGACCTGGTGCACGATGCCGGTGCCGGGCGGGACGACCTTGAACTCCTCGAACGCGTTCTGCCCCCAGCGCAGGAACTGGTAGCGCTCGCGGTTGCGCTCGTACTCGATCTCGACGTTGCGTTCGAAGGCGTCCGCTCGGCCGAACACGTCGATGATCACCGAGTGGTCGATCACCAGCTCGGCCGGCGCGAGCGGGTTCACCCTGTCCGGGTCGCCGCCGAGGTCGGTGACGGCTTCCCGCATCGTCGCCAGGTCCACCACGCACGGCACGCCGGTGAAGTCCTGCATGACCACGCGCGCCGGGGTGAACTGGATCTCGATCGACGGGTCGGCGGTGGCGTCCCACCCGGCGAGCGCGCGGATGTGCCCGGCGGTGATGTTCGCGCCGTCCTCGGTCCGCAGCAGGTTTTCGAGCAGGATCTTCAGGCTGTAGGGCAGCCGCTCGGCGCCGGAGACCTTGTTCAGGCGGAACACCTCGTAGGAGGCGTCACCCACCTTCAACGTGTCTCGTGCGCCGAAACTGTCCTTGCTAGGTGCGGTCACGTCCAACTCCATGTCCCCGGTCAGTTCGGTTTTGCGGGCGTAGGAGCGAGTCTGGCGCACGTTCTCGGCGTCGCGCGGACGCGGGGACGGCGCAGGCTCCCTTCAGGTCAAACAGTACGCTTGTCCTTTTTTGACTTCAACCCGGGGGTGATCCAGTTAGTTCGCGGCCCTCAGCAGCGACAGCACGTCGTCGGGCTTGAGGCCGCGCAGCGCGGTCAGGCCCTGGTCCACGATCGTCCGGAGGGGGCTGACGTAGTACTGGCCGCCGACTTCCGTGGTGACCACGCCCAGCCCCTGCCGCAGGACGCCGCCGATGAGGTCGCCCAGCACGCGCCGCACCTCCCTGGGCACGAAGTCGGAGGTCTCCGACTCCAGTTGGCGGAGGACGTCGTCGCCGCACAGGCGCTGGGTCTTCCGTTCGACGGTGACGGTGTAACAGTCGCCGTTCTTGAACATCGAGATCTCTTCGCCGTCCGGGTCTTCGAGCCGCGCGGCGACCACGGTCACACGGGTCCCGCCGGACACGTCGCTGGTGGTCGTCGCCAGGTCGAGCAGCTTCCCGCCGCTGGGCCTCGTGTCCGCGGCATGGAGGATCGCGGGGCCCGCGTCGTGCAGGGCGCCCATCTCGTCGGGAGGCGTCAGTTCGATCACCCGGCGGAGGTCTCCGTCGAGCGCGGCGCGGACGAGTTCCTTGACCGCTTCGTCCGGCGAGTCCGCGCCCTTGGCCGGAATGGTGGTGGACGGCCACCGCTGGTGCTCGTCCTGGAGCGCCTGGTCGGCGATGGTGTACAGCAGGCTGGGATACCACTCGCCGTCGATCCGCACGGTGGCGATCCGGATGGGCTCGCCTTGTTCGTGGACCTGCTCGGCGATGTCGATCGTCTCGGTCCGCGGTCGCCCGGTCGCGCCCGTCAGGTCGCGGACTTCCTTCGTCAGCGGGGTCTTGCCGGGATCCGCGGTGACGGTGATCTTCCCGGCCACCAGCTTGGTGATGGTCAGATGGTCGTTGACCCGCTCGGCCCGCGCCTCGTCGAAGACCAGGTCGTCGGTCTTGATCGTCAGGCCGTTCATCGCGCCCGGATCGGCGTCGGAGGACAGCAACTTCAGCCGCTTGACCTCGTCGGTCAGGTCTTTGACCGAGTCGGCGAGGAGGCCGGCTTCGGCCGGGGCGAGGGTGCCGAGCACGCCCACGATGTCGCCGCTGTTGAGCGCGTTGGCGAGGTTGCGCGCCGCCTCGGTCGGTGTGCCGGCGCCCCGCGAGGAGAACTGGGAGACCGCGAACCAGGTCGCGCCCCCGCCCACCGCCAGGACCAGCGCGATGACCAGGCCGGCGATCAGGCCGCGCCGGCGCCGGGGCGGAGGCGGTGGTGGATAGCCGTAACCGGGCGGTGGCGGGTACGGCCACTGGCCGGACGCGCCGGGTAGTGGAGCCGGCTGTGGGTCGTGCGGCGGGTTTGGCTCTGTCATCTCTGTCATCGTGATCCCCCAGGTTCGGGTGTGCGGACGAGAAGCGATCCGAGCGCGCCGAGCAGCGCGATGCCCGCGCCGGCGAGGGTGGTGACCGGCCCGGGCACGCTGACGCCGATCGGCCCGCCCGGATCGCCTGCGCGGCTGGTGGCGATTGCCGCGACGATCCCTACCGCAGTCGCTGTCAGCAGGGTCGCCGTTGCAGCCGTTTTGACGAGCCCGAGCACGAACAGCACCACGCACACCGCGCACAGCAATGGCACCACGGTCCACAGACGGAAGGCGGGCGCGGCGAGGACCGTGCCGGCCACCGCCACCGCCTGGTAGCTGTTCCGGCCGACCACTCCGGAATCGAGCCAGCGCAGGAACGTCCCGGTAACCACGATGACCAGGCCAAACGCGGCGATCATGGACGCCTTTCGCATGTGGTGCCCCTTTGGAAGAACGGCTGCGGTCCTTGGACGCACCGAAGAGCGAAAAGGGTCCCTCGAAATGGGGATCGTCGCTAGCACACCCGAAGGGACCTGTGAATTCTCTGCTAGATCTGTGACGGAACTGAAACATTTCGGCAAGTTTCGAGTGGAAGGCGGCGGGAGTGGGAGTACGAGGAAAGACGTGGCTGACTGGTCTGGCTGTCGCGACGGCGGCTACCGCGGTCCTGGTGACCACGGCGGCGACGAGTGCCGCGGCGCCACCCCCGCCACCCAACCCGAGTGACTCCGAAATCGACGCCGGCCGTGCCCTGGCCGGCGCGAAAGCCACTCAGGTGGGCCGCCTGGCCAGCCGGCTCGCCGCGGCCGAGGCCCGCCTGTCGGCCCTTTCCGACGACGTCGAGCTGAAACTGGAGCAGGCGAACAAGGCGCTCGAAGACCTGCGGGCCGCGCAGGACGCCGCGGACGCGGCGGAAGCCGCGGCCGTCTCCGCCCGCAAGGAATCCGAGGCGGCGGCCGCGCAGGTCGACCTCGCGAGGGCGGATCTCGACCGGCTCGTCGCCGTCACCTTCCAGCAGGGCCAGACCATGGGGTCGATCTCGGCCCTGCTCGGTGCCACCAGTCCCCGGGATTTCCTCGCCCGCGAGCAACTGCTGTCGTCGGTGAGCCTCGACCGGTTCAGCGCGCTGGAGTCGATGGAACGGGCGCGCACGGACAAGGCGAACAAGGACGCGGCCGCCCGCGAAGCCCTCCGGACCGCCCAGCAGCAGAAGGACGCCGCCGATCTGGCCAGAAGCGAGGCCGACGCCGCGCGGGCCACGGCCGAACAGGCGAGGCAGGACCAGGCTGCCGAAACCGCCCGGCTGGAGGCGGACAGGAACAGCGTCGAGCAACAGCTTTTCGCCGCCCAGCAACAGGTGGACGGGCTGCGCAACCAGCGGCAGCGCTACCAGGACTGGCTGGCGCTGAGGCAGCGCGAGGAGCAGGAAGCGGTTCATAAGATCGTTTTCGTCGCGAACGGCACACGGGCTTCGGTGGTGCGGAACGGTTTGGTCGCCGCGCCGGCGTCGGATGCCGCGGTCGAGCGCGTGATCGCACGGGCGATGTCGCAGGCCGGAATGCCCTATGCGTGGGGCGGCGGGAACGCCGACGGGCCGACGCTGGGCCTTCGCGACGGCGGCGTCGCCGACGCCCACGGCGACTTCCGCAAGCGCGGCTTCGACTGCTCGGGCCTGATGGTCTACGCCTTCGCCGGCGTGGTGTCGCTGCCGCACTACAGCGGCTACCAGTACACCGCGGGCAGGCAGGTGCCGCTGTCCCAGATGCGCCGGGGCGACCTGCTGTTCTGGGGCCGCCGCTCCATCCACCACGTCGCCCTCTACCTCGGCGACGGCATGATGATCGAGGCCCCCGAGTCCGGCCAGGTCGTCCGCGTGACACGGGTCCGGTACCGCGAGATCCTCCCCAACGCCACCCGCCTCATCGGCTAGCGCCCAGCAGGGCGAGCACGGCACGGACGCGGCGATGGTGGTGGTCGCCGGGGTGCAGTCCCAGTTTGGCGAAGATGGCGGAAACGTGCTTGTCGACGGTGCGGATGGTGACGACGAGGGTGGTGGCGATGGCGCTGTTGCTGAGTCCCTCGGCCATCAGGCCGAGCACCCGCCGCTCCTGAGGGGTGAGCGTGCCCAGGCCGGGGTCGGCGAGGCAGCGCCGGCGCAGCAGCGCCGCCACGACTTCGGGATCCAGCGCCGTTCCTCCGCCTGCCACCCGCTCCAGTGCGGCGACCAGCTCGCTGGTGTGCGCCACCCGGTCCTTCAGCAGGTACCCGACCCGGGCCGCGCCGCCGTCGAGCAACTCGATCGCCTGCCCGACCCGGAGGTACTGCGACAGCAGCAGAAGCCCGACCTCGGGGCACTCCGCGCGGATCCCGCGGGCGGCGCGGAGTCCTTCGTCGGTGTGCGTAGGAGGCATCCGGACGTCGATCACCGCCGCGTCCGGCCGGTGCGCCCGGACGGCCGTGTGCAGGTCGTCGGCGTTCGCCACGGCGGCGTCCACGGTGAAGCCGGCCTCGGAGAGGATCAGGCTGAGGCCATGGCGCATCAACGCGGAGTCGTCGGCGATTACGACGTGCACGGGATTCTCGCGGCCACAACGGTGCCACCGGGCCGGCGGTCGCGGACGTCCAGGCGTCCCCCGGCTGCTTCGACGCGATCGGTCAGGCCTCGCAGCCCGGTGCCCCGGGCCGGGTCGGCGCCGCCACGGCCGTCGTCGGTGATGACGATGCGCAGCCCGGTCGCGTCGCGGGCGAGTTCGACATGTGCCGCGGTCGCCCCGGCGTGTTTGACGGTATTGGTCAAGGCTTCGGCGGTTACGTAGTAGGCGGCCGATGCGGCTTCCGAGGGCAGCGGGCCCGCGCGGCCGCTGACGGTCACCCGCAGCGGGATGTGCCAGACCAACTCGGCGAGCGCGGCGTCCAAGCCGTCGTCGGCGAGGGCGTTCGGATTGATGCGGCGGCAGATGTGCCGAAGCTCGTCGCGCGCGCCAGTCAGCGTCGCCGCCACCTTTTGCAGCGTGCCTGAGGCTTCGGTCCCGTCGAGGCGGCGGGCGAGCAGGTCGAGCAGGACCGCGGCCGAAACCAGGTGCTGCTGGACGCCGTCGTGCAGGTCTCTCTCGATGCGGCGACGTTCGGCGTCGGCCGCGTGCAGCACGCGTGCCCGTGAAGCCCTCGTCTGGGCCAGGGCGCGGCGAGCCACCACGATCAGGAATCCGACCGGCGTCACCGCGAGAAACCAGAACAAGCTGTGCATCAGCCACGTCGGAGGGTCGCCGTCCAGGCCGGCCAGCGTGGCGGACAAACAGGCCACCAGCGCCACGCCGGCGGGTAACAACACCGGCAACGCCGTCCTGGCGGTGGCCCGCTCACTCTCGCGGATCCGCAGCACCACGACGGCGAATACACCGGCCACCGCCAGCGCCACCAGAGCCGCGCCGACCGGACGCGCCGCGGGCGGACCGGTCAGGAGACCAGCGGCGACGGCGGTCGCGTATCCCGCGGTCGCCACCTTTCGCCCTGCGGCCCCGGACAACCTCGACGGCACCTGGCCCAGCAGCAGATGCCCCAGGGCGGCGACCACGACATTGGTGACCACCGCGCCGCCGAACGCGGGGGAGCCGGCCGCCGAGGCCGACGCCAGCAGGACCAGCCACCCCACCCCGAGGACGCCGATCAGCAGGCTCGCGCCGCCCACTCCGAGCTGAATCCGGCAGATCAGGCCGATCGCCGCGAACGAGAGGCCCACGGCGAGCACGGGCACCGTCGCCTCCGCCGGAACCACCGGGCGTGACGCCATCGCGGCCACGGTCAACAGCCCTGTCGTGACCGTGGCGACGCTCAGGATCACGGATACCGAGGGAAACGAGCTGACCCTGTTCACGACCCGATTCTGCCGACACCACTGCCACCGAACCGGCTCGCCGGCGAAATTGCCCGGTCCGGCCGAGTCCCGTGGCGTCCGGCCGGCGCAGCCCTGGTGGTGCCAACCCCCAGCCGCGAACTACCGCGTCCGCCGCACTGCGCGAGCGCCGCGCGAGGTGGTCGACTACCGGCCTCACGATCTCCAGGAGGCCGACGATGCGCGAACCTGTCCGATCCTTGTTCGTTCTGCTGGCCGCTGTCGTGCTCGGCGGTTCCGGCGTGGCCGGCGGCGCGACCGCGGCACTGCCCCCGCTGGACGCGGCCGCGGTCGCCACGGCCGTCCGGCAGGCGCCGGGCGGATCCGTCCTTGGCATTCTGGCCACTGCGGAGAACACTGCGGAGGACACCGTGGAGGCCACTGCGGACAACACCGTGGAGGCCACCGTGGAGGCCACTGCGGAGGACACCGCGGAGGGTCGGGACGGCCAGGTACGCGTAACCGCCGGGCGCGCGAACGCCACGACCTCGCAACCGGTGCGGGCCGACGGCCGGTTCCGGATCGCCAGCATCACCAAGACGTTCGTCGCCACGGTGATCCTGCAGTTGGCCGCCGAACACCGCTTCGGCATCGACGAGGCGGTACAACGGTTCCTGCCCGGCGCACTCCCCGCGAGCTATCCCCCGATCACCGTGCGCCAGCTGCTCCAGCAAACCAGTGGAATCGCCGACTACGGCCGGGAAATCATGGTCACCCCGGACCAGGTTCTGCGCGACCGCTGGCGGCACTGGGACCCCCGCGGACTCGTCGCCACGGCGACCGCCCACCCGCTCGCCTTCCCGCCCGGCACCCGGCTCGACTACTCCAACACCAACTACGTGCTGCTCGGCATGCTGATCCACGCGGTGACCGGACGCCCATGGGGCGAGGAAGTCCGGACCAGGCTGCTCCAGCCCTTGCACCTCACCGAGACGACCGTGCCGGGCGACGACCCCGGCATCCTGGGACCGCACGCGAACGGCTATGTCACCGTCACCCGTGACGACCGGCCCGTCCTGGTCGACGCCACCGAATACAACGCCTCGTGGGCGGACGCGGCCGGGGAGATGATTTCCTCGGCCCGCGACCTGCACGCGTTCTTCGCCGCCCTGCTCGCGGGCCGGTTGCTCCCGGCCGACCTGCTGGCCCAGATGCTGCGCCCCTATCCCGGGGGGACGCTGGGCGGCATCGCAGGCTACGGGCTCGGCATCATGACGCTGCGGATGCCGCCGGAATGCGGCGGGCAGGTCCTCTACGGTCACGGCGCCGGAATCGTCGGTTACGCCGGCATGTCGTTCGCGAGCCGCGACGGGCGACGAAGTCTGGTGATCTCCGTCAACACCACGGCGTTCGACGACGACAGCACGTCCCTGCCCAAGCTCCTCGCCATCACGCAGGTCACCTTCTGCGGGCGGGCCGGGGCCTAGCCCGCTGCCGACATCCTGCCGGACAGGGCGGAGTCGGTGTGGCGGAGAATGAGTCCGCCGAAGCCGGTTTCCGGTAGAGGGGGCCACCAGTGTTTTCCGGGCGGGTGTTGATCGGGCTCGCGGTGGCCGTCACGATTGTGGCCGTGGTGCTCGGTACCGTTTTCGCCCTGCAGCGCAAACTCATCTACCTGCCGTCGGGCGGGCCGGTGCCGAACGCGGCCGACGTCCTGCCCGGCGGGCGGGACGTCACCCTGGTCACCGGTGCCGGCCTGCGCCTGACCGCCTGGTACTTCCCGGCCGCCGCCGCGCGAGCGACCGTCCTGGTCGCCCCGGGCAACGCGGGAAACCGGTCGCTCCGGGTTCCGCTGGCCCGGGCGCTGCGCGAGCGCGGCCTTTCCGTGCTGCTGCTCGATTACCGCGGCTACGGCGGAAATTACGGGAAACCCACGGAGTCCGGGCTGGCCAGGGACGTCCGGGCGGCTCGCGAATTCCTGGTCCGGGACCAGGGAGTGCCGCCGGAGCGGCTGGTGTACTTCGGCGAAAGCCTCGGTTCGGCGGTGGTCGCCGAACTCGCCGCCGAGCACCCGCCGGCCGGCCTGGTCCTGCGTTCGCCGTTCGTGGATCTCGCCTCGGTCGGGCAGCGGCACTACCCGTTCCTGCCGGTTCGCCTGCTCCTGCTCGACAAGTTCCCGGCCGCCGCCCACCTGCGACGGGTTCGCGCGCCCGTCACCGTCGTCTACGGCACCTCCGATTCGATCGTGCCCCCGGCACAGAGCCGCGCGGTCGCCGAAGCGGCGGGCGGCCGGACGGTCGAGGTGCCCGGCGCCGGTCACAACGATCCGGCGCTGCTGGACGGCCCGCTGCTGGTCGACGCGATCGCCGAAGCGGCCTGGTGATCCGCCCATCCCCGCGCGGGGAATCCGGACACGATGTGAAGTTTTCCGCGTGGCCGCAGGGCCGTCACCGCCGCGTTCGACAAGCTCGCCCGGCTCGGCCGGGCCCGCGTACTGCATCCAACGGTGACGATCCGGGCACCTGGTCCGCCGTCTGTCCGGACCTACTGGGCGGACTGCAGGTCAGCAGCCCGTGCTTCGCCACCTTCGCGCGGATCGGACAATTGTCCTGTTCGGGCGAAGATGGCGGTGTTCGGGCCTGGTTGGCGGAGGTAGTGGCGGGGTTCGGGGCTACATGGCGGGTCGGTGCCTGCGGCGCCGAGATCGGCCTGGAGAATGCCCGGCGTGCCCGAGCCGCAGACACAGCGCCCACTGGTTCGGCCTGCACCACCGCGGCGGCGACATGATGTTGCACCACCGCACCCTCAACGCCGTGATCATGCGCGACTGGTCCCGCGAGATGGAGCTGTTCGCCTCGGCGCTCGAAATCTCGGCGAACACCAC
Organism: Amycolatopsis sp.; assembly: GCF_035276945.1. GTDB lineage: Bacteria > Actinomycetota > Actinomycetes > Mycobacteriales > Pseudonocardiaceae > Amycolatopsis_E. Next base: position 75,359 of record NZ_DATELF010000159.1, read on the forward strand.
CACGAAACCGCCCGAATGGGTCGGTATCAAGGAGTTCAACGCCTGGTCGGGCAGCGAGTGGGTCGGACGAATCCGACAACGGCGACTATCTCTGAGGGCGTCCTCATGCGCGCCTACGCAGAACGCCTGGACGGCATGGCTCACCTACTCGCCTCCCTGGAATGGCCCTTCACAATCCACCGCCCCGACGAACTACGCCAAGCCCTCAAGACACTGGCCAGCCAGCTCGCTGAAGCCGCAGAGCGAGAACCGGCAGAACAACGGCCGTGACTCCGAGCCTCACGCCGTGTTGTTGCACGGACTGCGAAACACGCCTCGCTGGAAGCCAGCAACGTACCCAACGACGGGCATCGAGCGGTGCGATCTCAGAATCCGCCAACCAGGTCCGGACAGACTGGCATCGCGCCGTCCGGACCTAGCCCGAGTTTCCGGGTTTTCGTGATCGAGATACATGTTTCCGTTGCGGGACTTGGGTTTTTGCCTCAATCGCCGTATTACCCACTGTTATGGCAGCCATGATCGCCGGCGGCACCTCGTGCCACCAGATCGCGGACAACTCGAACCGATAACCTGCGGGTACGCGATGGCGGCGGTGGGTAATACACTCACGATCATGAAAAGTGGCCGCTGATCTGCGGTAATGCCGAATGCGGGCGGCCAAAGCCGGAAACTCGGGCTAGTTGGCGGACCGCGGGTCAGCGGCAGCCTGCTCCGCCAACTTCGGCCGGACAGGACATCTCGAACCGTTCCGACCACGAACGCCCGTACTTCTTGACCCAGTCGTGGATGGGCTTGAGCGCGCGGCCGTTGAGCCGGTACAGCCGCTGCCGCCCGTCCTCCCGCACGTCGACCGCGCCGACCTCGCGGAGTACCCGCAGGTGCTTCGACACCTGCGGCTGGCCCAGCCCCAGGAGCCGGACCAGGTCGTTCACCGGACGCTCACCGGCGGCGAGCACATCGAGGATCCGCCGCCGGCGGGGTTCGGCCACCGCGTTGAACACATCCGCCGTAGTCGCCGCGTGTGCCACGACCTCGATTGTATTCCCATATGGGTATGTTTCAACCGCCGAACCAGCCTGGCGCGTCGAGCCGGAAGGCGGTCGCGGGCACCACGGTCCGCAGTGTCGCTTCCAGTTCGCGCACCTTTTCCCTGCCGACGGCGGAGCCCCACTGTGCCCGGAGTTCTTCGAAGATCTCGGCGGAGCGGGTCAGGACGTCAAGCCCGCGCGGGGTGAGCAGGACGAGCTTGCGCCGGGCATCCGCCGGGTCGTCGGCGCGCTCGGCGTAGCCCAGGCTTTCCAGGCGTTCCACGGTCTTTCCAGCCGCCTGTTTCGAGATGCCCAGCCGCCTGCCGAGCTCACTGGCGGTGGCGCCGTCGCGGCCGATGGCCTGCAGGGCGAAGCCGTGGGCCGGGCGAGCCTCGGGATGTCCCCGGCGGGCCAGCTCGGCGTGCAGCTGGTCGATCAGCGTGCGAAAGCCCGCGAACAGCAGTAGCGGCAGCATGAAGCCTGGCTCGTCCCGGGCGGGCTCAGTCATGGTGGCCGCCCGGGGGCTTGCCAAATTCGACAACCTGGTTTACCTTTTCGACAACCACGTTGACGAGTATAGGAGAAGTCGCTGTGTCCGAGAATGTCTTCATCACCCACACCCTGGAGTCGGCCCCGCCCGCGGCTCGTCGCGCGATGGACGCCACCGTCCGGAACCTGGGACATCTGTCGCCCGCGGTCGCCAGACTCGCCTCGTCGCCGCACCTGCTCGACGGCTTCCTGAAGGTCAGTGGCCTGTTCGAGGCGACGACCCTGGACCCGCTCGCCCGCGAGGTCCTCATCCTCACCGTGGCCACCCGCAACGCCTGTCACATCTGCGTCGCCATGCACACCGCCAAGTTGACCGGCATGGACGCCGATGCCCGGCTCATCGCGGCACTGCGGGACAGCCGGTCCCTGGACGACGAGCGGCTCGAGGCCATCAGGGTGTTCACGCTGGCGGTCCTCGAGACCTCCGGGGCTGTCGACGACGCCACGCTGCAGGACTTCTTCGCACGCGGCTACACCGCCCAGAACGCGCTGGAGGTGGTTCTGGGCATTGGCGCATACACCCTGTCGACACTGGCCAACCGCCTGGTCCAGGCCCCGCTGGACGACCGGCTGAAGCCGTATGCGTGGCACCCTCAGGTGGCCTGACCGCGGCGACGGTGAGGTGCCAGACTCGGGTCATGGAGCTGGCGGGGATCGTGCTGGCGGGCGGCGCCGCCCGGCGGCTGTCCGGTGTGGACAAGCCGATGCTGGAGGTCGGCGGGACGCCGTTGCTGCGCCGGGCGGTCGACGCGCTCGGCGCGGCCCGGCCGGTCGTCGTGGTCGGTCCACGGCGGCCGGGCCTGCCGGGTGTGAGGTGGACGCGGGAGGATCCGCCAGGCGGGGGACCGGTCGCCGCGCTCGCCGCGGGGCTCGCCGCGCTGTCACCTGGGTATCCCGAGGTGGTGGCGGTCCTCGCGGCGGACCTCACCGGGGTCCAATCGTCCACTGTGGACAAGCTGGTGCGCGCGCTGGGCAAGGCGGACGGGGCGGTGCTCGTCGACCCGGAGGGCAGGTGGCAGTGGCTGATCGGGGCATGGCGGACCACGAAGCTGCGTGCCGTCCTGCCGCCGGAACCAAGTGGTGCGTCCCTGCGGAAGGTGCTGGGCGGTCTGTCCATCGTGGCGGTTCCCGGGGCACCGGGGGAGAGCGCCGATGTGGACACCCCCACCGACCTCGACCGGCTCACGGGGAGGCCCCCGGTCGTCAACTGAGCGTTTTTAACCCGATCACGCAGGGCTTACAGCCCTCATACCGCCCGCGGAGTTGACTATCGGTACGGTCGCAGGAGGCGAACGTGAGCAAGGAGGGGAAAACGTGACCGAGCCGGGCTACCCGGAGGGCCGGAACGGGCAGCAGGACACCACCCCGGCGCGGGACGCGCAGTTGCTGGAGCGCACCGTGCTCGAGGTGAAGCGGGTCATCGTCGGGCAGGACCGCCTGGTCGAGCGGTTGCTGGTCGGCCTGCTCTCCAAGGGGCACCTGCTGCTGGAGGGCGTGCCCGGCGTCGCGAAGACCCTCGCCGTGGAGACCTTCGCGCGGGTGGTCGGCGGTTCGTTCTCCCGCGTGCAGTTCACCCCCGACCTGGTGCCCGCCGACATCCTCGGCACCCGGATCTACCGGCAGGGCAGCGAGCGGTTCGACGTCGAGCTCGGTCCGGTGGTGGCCAACTTCGTGCTCGCCGACGAGATCAACCGGGCGCCCGCCAAGGTGCAGTCGGCGATGCTCGAGGTGATGGCCGAGCGGCACGTGTCCATCGGCGGCAAGACCTTCCCGATGCCCGACCCGTTCCTGGTCCTGGCCACCCAGAACCCGATCGAGAACGAGGGCGTCTACCCGCTGCCCGAGGCGCAGCGCGACCGCTTCCTGTTCAAGATCGTCGTCGACTACCCGACGGCCGAGGAAGAGCGCGAGATCATCTACCGGATGGGCGTGACCCCGCCCGAGCCGCACGAGGTGCTCAGCCCGGCCGAACTGGTGCGGCTGCAGGGCGTGGCGGCGAAGGTGTTCGTGCACCACGCACTGGTGGACTACGTGGTGCGGCTCGTGCTGACCACCCGCACCCCCGCCGAGCACGGGCTGGCCGACGTGGCCGGGTGGGTTTCCTACGGCGCCTCGCCGCGCGCGAGCCTCGGCATCATCGCGGCGGCGCGGGCGCTGGCCCTGGTGCGCGGGCGCGACTACGTGCTGCCGCAGGACGTCGTGGACGTGGTGCCGGACGTGCTGCGCCACCGGCTGGTGCTGTCGTACGACGCGCTGGCCGACGCGGTGCCGCTGGACCACATCATCAACCGGGTGCTGCAGACGGTGCCGCTGCCGCAGGTCTCCGCCCGGCCGCAGGGCGGTCCCGGCCAGCCGGTGCCGATGGGAGCGCCAAACCGGTGAGTGAACGACCCCGCTGGGCACCACCGGTCCTGGCCGGGGACCGGCTCGAGGCCGGGCTGCGCACGCTCGAACTGGAGGTGCGCGGGCGCCTGGACGGGTTGTTGCAGGGCAACCATCTCGGGCTGGTGCCGGGCCCAGGATCCGAACCCGGGGAGGCGCGACCGTACCAGCCCGGTGACGACGTGCGCCGGATGGACTGGGCGGTCACCGCGCGCACCACGGTCCCGCACATCCGCGAGACGGTCGCGGACCGTGAACTCGAAACCTGGGTGGCCGTGGACCTCTCGCCGAGCCTCGACTTCGGCACCGCGCTGTGCGAGAAGCGCGATCTGGCCGTCTGCGCGGTCGCCGCGATCGCGTACCTGACGGGCGGCGGCGGGAACCGGCTCGGCGCGGTCATGTCCAGCGGCGCGGAGACCGCCCGGATCCCGGCGCGCGGCGGGCAGGCCCATTCGCGGAGCCTGCTGCGCAAGGTCGCCGAGCTGCCGCGCGCGACCGAGGGTACCCGCGGAGACTTGGCCGCGATGATCGAACAGCTGCGCCGGCCCCCGCGGCGGCGCGGCCTGGTGGTCGTGGTGTCGGACTTCCTGGGCCCGATCGACTGGCAGCGGCCGTTGCGGGGCCTGTCGGCGCGCCACGAGCTGATCGGCATCGAGGTGCTCGATCCGCGGGACGTGGACCTGCCGGAGGTCGGCACCGTCGTACTGGCCGACCCGGAAACCGGGCGGCAGCGTGAGGTGCGCACGTCCGCCCTGCTGCGCCGGGAGTTCGCCGCCGCCGCGCAGGCGCACCGCGACCAGGTGGCACGGGCCCTGCGGCAGGCCGGGGCCGCGCACCTGGTGCTGCGCACGGACTCGGACTGGATCGCCGACACGGTGCGGTTCGTGGTGGCGCGCAAGCGGCGGTGGTCGGGAGGCGCGGCATGAGCGTGCGGGTCGCGCGCAAGGCCGCGGAGGGAACCGCATGAGTGTCAGTGGGTTCACCGCGCCCTGGTATTTCCTGTTGCTGGTGGTGGCGGCGGCGGTGCTGCTGGGCTACCTGGTCGCCCAGCGCGTGCGCCGCAAGCGGACCATGCGCTTCACCAACCTGGAGCTGCTGGACAAGGTCGCGCCGCGCAGCCAGGGGTGGCCGCGCCACGTGCCGGCCGCGTTGATCATCGTCGCGCTCGTCCTGCTGACCGTCGGGCTCGCCGGGCCGACCGCGGAGGCGAAGGTCCCGCGCAACCGGGCCACCGTGATGCTGGTGATCGACGTGTCGCTGTCGATGGAGGCGACCGACGTCCGGCCGACCCGGATCAAGGCGGCCCAGGACGCGGCGACCGCGTTCGCCAACGGGCTCACGCCCGGCATCAACCTCGGCCTGGTGTCCTTCGCCGGCACCGCCACCGTGCTGCAGCAGCCGACCACCGAACGGCAGCCGGTGGTCACCGCGATCGACAACCTCAAACTCGCGCAGTCGACCGCGACCGGGGAAGGGATTTTCGCCGCGTTGACGGCGATTCAGGGGTTTTCGTCGGTCGTCGGCGGCGCGGAGGGACCGCCGCCCGCGCGGGTCGTCCTGATGAGCGACGGCAAGCAGACCGTTCCGGACGACCTGTATGCCCCGCGCGGGGCGTTCACCGCGGCGCAGGAGGCGAAGAAGGAGGGGGTGCCGATCTCCACCATCTCCTTCGGCACCAACCACGGCACGGTCACCATCGACGGCCGCGAGGTACCGGTGGACGTGGACGACGGCTCGCTGCAGGAGGTGGCGCGGCTCTCCGGCGGAGAGTTCTACCAGGCCGGGTCGGCCGAGCAGCTCAAACAGGTGTACGCCGACCTCGGCGAGCAGATCGGCTACGAGATGAAGGAGACCGACGCGAGCAAACCGTGGGTGATGCTCGGTACCCTGTCGCTCATCGTGGCGGCGGGCAGTTCCCTGTTCCTGGGGCAGCGCTTGCCCTAGTCCCGGGCGATGGCCGAGGCCCGCGAGGTCAACCGCCGGCCGCGAAACCGCGCTGGCGCCAGGCTTCGTACAGGGCGATCGCGGTGGTGTTGGCCAGGTTGATGGACCGCGACCCGGGCATCATCGGCACCCGCAGCCGGTCGGTGATCTCCGGCAGCCGCTGGATCTCCTCGGGCAGGCCCGCCGATTCCGGGCCGAAGAACAGGACGTCACCGGGCTGGTAGGCGACATCGGTGTAGCAGCGGTCGGCATGGGAGCTGAACGCGTAGACGTTCGCGGGCAGCAGCGCGTGCCAGGCGGAGTCCAGGTCGGGATGGACGCGGACGTAGGCGAGGTCGTGGTAGTCCAGCCCTGCCCGGCGGAGGTGTTTGTCCTCGAAGGCGAACCCCAGCGGCTCGACCAGGTGCAGCTGGGAGCCGGTGTTGGCGGCCAGCCGGATCGTGTTGCCCGTGTTGGGCGGGATCTCCGGCCGGTAGAACAGAATGCGGAACATCGTTTCTCAGGGGCTCCTCGGGCGGGTCTTGCCGGTCAGCATCCCACCACACCCGCGCGGGTCAGCCGTGGAGGGCGCGGTAGGCGGCGGCCGCGCCGGGGTGCAGCGGAACCGCGCCGGTGCCGATCAGCGAGCGGACGTCGAGGAACTGGGTGCCCACGGCCTGCGCGGGCACGAGCTCACCGGCGCGCTGGGCGAGCACGCGCGTGACCCCGCCGGCCACGTCGCCGGGCAGGTCCGGCCGGCACACCAGCAGGTTGGCCACGCCGATGGTGTCCACTTCCCCGCCGCCGCGGTACGCGCCGGCGGGCACCCGCACCGATTCGTAGCCGATCCGGCCGGGGGAGCGCAGCGCGGGCAGGAACGGGCTCAGCGGCAGCAGGCGAATGCCGACCTCTTCGTCCAATGTGGACAGAACCGGCAGCGGTACACCGCCGGCCACGAGCATGGCGTCGATGGCGCGCGTCGCCAGCGCGTCGCGAGCCTGCGCCATCGACAGGTGGAGCGCGCGCACGTCCGGCAGACCGGCCACCCGCAGCAGCCGGGCGCCGAGCACGGCGCCGCCCGATCCGGCCGAGCCCAGCGAGATCGTCCGCCCGGCCAGGTGCGGCACGGCCGTGATCGGGGAATCGGCAAGCACGGCAAGTTGCAGGTAGTTCTCGTAGACCCGGCCGAGCGCACGCAAGGCGACCGGGCGGGAGAAGGGTGCGCTGCCGGAGAGGGCGGACTCGGCGATGTCGGCGAGCGTCATCGCGAGTTCGGCCTGGCCCGCGTCGATCATCCCGAGGTTCGCCACGCTCGCCTCGGTCGGCAGTGCCGTGCAACGCAGGCGGGAGTAGGCGGCGGTCAGCTCAGCGGCGAGCAACTGGCCGAACGCCCGGTAGAAGCCGGTTTCTTCACCGGTCGCGATCCGCACCTCACCGGCAGGTCCCGCCTCGCCCGGCGGCGCGCTGCCCGCCAGTGTCACGGTCGCGCCGGTCACCCCGGCGAGCCCGGCCACGAGGAACGTCCGCCGCCTGATCATGGGTGCCGCTTCTTCCGCGATTTCGCGCGCGACCGCGATGGGGTCGCGCGGGCGATCGTGACGAGCCCGGTTACGCCGCGCTGAACGGCGCCCTGCCGCCCCGGTAGCAGGGCCGTGCCCCCGCGAAGCAGAGCTTCGCCGGGGCGTGCGCCGTGGCCGGTTCGGCGGCCGCGCGGTACCTGGGGTGTCATGACAGCACCACCCGGACCACAAGCCCGTGCGGGGTGGCCGCCGACAGTTCGATGCGCCCGCCCCGCCCGGCGACCAGCCGCTCGGCGATGGCGAGTCCGAGCCCGGTGCCGGGCCTGCTTCGATGCCGCTCGGCGCGCCAGAACCGGGTTTGCGCCCGGGCGAGCTCGGCTTCGGTGAGGCCCGGTCCGTTGTCGCGCACTTCGAGCATCCCGTCCCGGCCGCGCACTTCGATCCTGGCCCCGCGCCCCGCGTACTTGATGGCGTTGTCCAGCAGCACGTCCAGCACCTGGGCCAGTTCCGCCTCGGTGGCGGAGACCGTGCCGGAAAGTCCATTGTGGACAAGTTCGACACCGGCCCGCTCGGCGACCGGCTGCCACAGGTGCACCTGCGCGGCCGCGACGGCGTTGACGTCCGAGGAAACCCCGTTCGTGCCGGCCACGGCGAGTTCACCCGCGCGGTGTTCCGCGCCGGCCAGGGTGAGCAGGCCGTCCAGCAGGTTTTCCATCCTCTCCAGCGCACCGACGGCCCCGGCGTAGGTCCGCGCCGCGGACTCCGGCAGGTGCGCCCGGAGCGTGTCGACGCGCAGCCGCAGCGCGCTCATCGGATTCCGCAGCTGATGGGAGGTGTCGGCGACCAGGCGGCGCTGCTGTTCCAGTGCCGAGGTCACGGTGTCCGACATGCGGTTGAACCCGGCGGTGAGCTTGCGGAGCTCGGGCGGCCCGGCCAGTCGCGGGTGCTCGGGCGGCAGGCCCGCGGTCAGCCTCCCCACGGCGTGATCGAGGCGGCGCAGCGGGCCGAGCACCCACCGGGTGGCCGCCAGCGCGAGCGCGAGGCACGCCAGGGTGAACAGCGCCGTGCCCGCGAGCACGAACGTCCAGCTGTGCGCGACGTCCGCGGCGGCGGCCTGGACCGAGACCCGCAACACCACCGCGCCCGAAACGCGGGTGCCGGCCCCGGCCGGGCGCGCGAGCAGTACCGGAGCCGACGACCAGGGGGAGATCGTGCCGGCCGGATTGGTCCGCTGGTTGCGCAGCGCGGTGTCGATCAGTTGCGACACCGCGGGTTCGGCGGCGGTCATCCCGCCGGTGGCGACCACCGGCACGCGTCGCGCCGTCACCACGACGATCGGTTCTCCGTACAGCTCGGTGTACCGGGTCGCCTCGGCGGTCACGGTGCTCTCGTCGCCCGTCGTGGCGGCATCGTCCGCGAGCGCGGCGAACCGGTCGAGGTCACCCGCGCGGGCCAGCAGGAGCTGTTGGGTCCGCTGCGTGGCGGTGACGGTCAGGAGCGGGATGGCGAACCCGGCCGTCGCCAGCAGCACGAACGCGAGCAGGACGGCCAGCACCCGGGTGCGCACTCCTCACTCACCGAGGCGATAGCCGAAGCCACGGATGGTGGTCAGCAGCTCCGGGCGGCGCAACTTCGCGCGCAACTGGGTCAGGTGCACGTCCAGCGACCGGGACACCGCCAGGTAGGCGTCGCCCCACACCTCGTCCATCAGCTGCTGGCGGCTGACCGCCGTGCCGGGCCGCCGGGCCAGCGCGGCGAGCACGCCGAACTCCTTGGGCGTCAGCTCCACCTCGGCCCCGCCCACCAGCACCCGCCGCGCCTCGAGATCGACCTCGACGTCACCGACGACGACCGTCCGCGGAGCCGGCTTTCCCGCCGTGGTCCGGCGGCTCACCGCGTCGATCCGGGCGAGAAGTTCGCTCAACCGCACGGGTTTGACGAGGTAGTCGTCGGCACCCAGGCGCAGCCCCCGGACCACCGAACGCTCGTCGCCGCGGGCGGTGAGCACGATGATCGGCAGCGTGGTGACCGCCCGCAGCTTCCGCAGCACGTCGAGGCCGTCCAGATCGGGCAGCCCGAGGTCGAGCAGGACCAGCTCGGCCTCGCGGTGCGCGAGCAGCGCGTCGGCGCCGCGGCGGACCCGGGTGGGGCGGTGGCCGTGCGAGTCCAGCGAGTCGAGCAGTGCCTCGGCGACACCGTCGTCGTCCTCGACCAGAAGTACGTGCACAGCCATGACTCTAGGCGTTCATCCGGGAATCCTTGGCGGTGTCCCGCATGCGGACGTAGATCAGCAGGGAGCAGAACACGCACAAGGTCACGTACCAGAAGAACCAGGACTCGTGCCCGGCCTGTTTGAACCAGAGCGCGATGTACTCGGCGGTGCCGCCGAAGATCGCCACGGCCAGCGAGTACGGCAGGCCGACCCCGAGCGCGCGGATGTTGGTGGGGAACAGTTCCGCCTTCACCACCGCGCTGATCGAGGTGTAGGTCGCGCTGATCGCCAGCGGAACGGTCATCAGCACGAACGCGTAGACCGGGTTCTTCGTGTGCGCGAGCAGGGTCAGCGACGGCACCGTGACCAGCGTGCCGAGCACACCGAAGGCGATCAGCATGGGCCGGCGGCCGACCCGGTCGGACAGCGCGCCGAAGATCGGCTGCAGCACCACGAACACCACCAGCGCGCAGAAGTTGATCCAGGCCGCGGCGGGCTTGCTGATCCCGCTGGTGTTGACCATGAATTTCTGCAGGTAGGTGGTGTAGGTGTAGAAGAACAGCGTGCCGCCCATGGTCAGGCCGATCACCAGGGCGATCTCCCGGGGATGGCGCATCAGCTCGCGCAGGGTCCCGCGCGCGGCGGCGTTTTCGCCGTCGCGGACGGCCTCGAAGCTGGCCGACTCGTCCATCCCGCGCCGCAGGTACAGCACGATCAGCGCGCCGAGCGCCCCGATGGCGAACGCGATCCGCCAGCCCCAGTTGTCCAGCTGCTGCGTCGTGAGCACCTGCTGCAGCACGATCTGCACGGCGAGCGCCACCAGCTGGCCCGCGATCAGCGTGACGTACTGATAGCTCGAGTAGTAGCCGCGCCGCTCCTGGGTGGCCACTTCGGACATGTAGGTCGCCGAGGTCGAGTATTCGCCGCCCACCGAAATTCCCTGCAGCAGCCGGGCGAGCACCAGCAGGATCGGCGCCGCGATGCCGATCGAGTGGTATCCGGGGGTGAGCGCGATCAGCAGGGACCCGCCGGCCATCAGCGTGACCGAGAGGGTCAGGGCGGCCCGGCGGCCGAACCGGTCGGCGTACCGGCCGAGGATCCAGCCGCCGATGGGACGCATCAGGAAGCCGACCGCGAACACCCCCGCGGTGTTGAGCAACTGCGCCGTCGGGTCTCCCCTGGGGAAGAAGGTCGCGGCGAAGTAGACGCTGAACGCGGTGTAGGCGTACCAGTCGTACCACTCGATCAGGTTGCCGATCGAGCCGCGGAGGATGTTGCTGACCACCCGCCGCCGCGGGGGTCCGGCGATTCGCGTCGTCATGGGCGGACTCCTTGTCTCGGGGGCCTGGAGGTTGCACCCCCAGAGGACGAAGCGGCCTGGGGTTGCACCTCCGGAAAGCGGAAAGCGGAAAGCGGAAAGCGCGGAAGCGTGGAAAGCGTCGAAAGCGTCGAAAGCACTGTGACCACAACCACGTTCGGTGATCATCCGTCCTCCGGGCAAGGCCGGCGGGGAAGCCCTAACAGTCCCTTAGGGCTATTACCGCCCGGTAGCGGCACAGGTGATGCCAGGCCCCGGGACAGCGGTTAACCTCAGCCCGTCACCTTGAGACGAAACGAGTGCGAGGAGTACAGGTGGGACGGTCCGTTCTCGTTACCGGCGGCAATCGCGGCATCGGCCTGGCCATCGCCCAGGGCCTTGCCGGGCAGGGGTACAAGGTCGCCGTGACGCACCGGGGATCCGGGGCGCCGGAGGGCCTGTTCGGCGTCGAAGCCGACGTCACCGACTCCGAGCAGATCGACGCCGCGTTCAAGCAGGTCGAGGAGCATCAGGGGCCGGTCGAGGTGCTGGTGTCCAACGCCGGGATCACCGACGACACGCTGTTGATGCGGATGAGCGAGGAACAGTTCACCCGGGTCGTGGACGCGAACCTGACCGGCGCCTACCGGGTCGCCAAGCGCGCCTCCCGGGGGATGCTGCGGGCGAAGTGGGGACGGTTCGTCTTCATCTCCTCCGTGGTGGGGCTGTCCGGCGGCGCGGGGCAGGTGAACTACGCGGCGAGCAAGGCGGGCCTGGTGGGTCTGGCCCGGTCGCTCGCCCGCGAACTGGGCTCCCGCAACATCACCGCCAACGTGATCGCCCCCGGCTTCGTGGTGACCGACATGACCGACTCGCTCAACGAGGAGCAGCGGGCGGCGGCGCTGGCCCAGATCCCCGCGGGACGGTACGCGGAGCCCGCCGAGATCGCCGCGGCGGTGGGCTTCCTGGCCTCGGACCAGGCGGGCTACATCAACGGGGCGGTGCTGCCGGTCGACGGTGGCCTCGGTATGGGCCACTGATGTTCTTGGGAGTGGACAGAGGGTTCTTGGGAATGGACAGAGGGTTCTTGGGAATGGACAGAGGGTTTTGGGGATGACAGAGGGTTTTGGGGAATGGACAAGGGAAAGGACCAGCGTGCCCGGACTGCTCGAAGGTAAGCGGCTGCTCATCACCGGCGTGATCACCGACGCGTCGATCGCGTTCCACGCGGCCACGGTGGCGCAGGAACAGGGAGCGAAGGTGGTGCTCACTGGCTTCGACCGGCTGTCGCTGGTGGAGCGGATCGCGAAGCGGCTGCCCGAGCCGGCCCCGGTGGTCGAGCTCGACGTACAGAACCAGGAGCACCTGGACACCCTGGCCGACCGGGTGCGCGAGCACGTCGACGGGCTGGACGGGGTGCTGCACGCGATCGCGTTCGCCCCGCAGACCTGCCTCGGGGCGCCGTTTCTGAGCGCGCCCAAGGATGACGTGTCGGTGGCGGTCGAGGTGTCGGCGTACTCGTTCAAGTCCCTCGCCGTCGCGGCGTTGCCGTTGCTGTCGGTGGGTTCGTCGATCGTCGGCCTGGACTTCGACGCCCGGGTCGCCTGGCCCGCCTACAACTGGATGGGGGTGGCGAAGGCGGCGCTGGAGTCGGTCAACCGGTACCTGGCGCGGGAACTCGGGCCGCACGGGATCCGGGTGAACCTGGTCTCGGCCGGGCCGCTGAAGACCATGGCCGCCAAGTCGATTCCCGGGTTCGGCGAGCTGGAGGGCGGCTGGGTCGACCGTGCCCCGCTGGGCTGGAAGGCCGAGGACGCGACTCCGGTGGCCAAGAGCATCTGCGCCGTGCTGTCCGACTGGCTGCCCGCCACCACCGGTTCGATGATCTGGGTCGACGGCGGCGTGCACGCGATGGGTCTTTGACAGGCAAGTTACTGACAGGTCGGCAAGGCCACTTCAGGGGACGCCCCTGAAGTGGCCTTGTGGCATCAGGGCTTCGCGAAAGTGCCGGTAGTCGGTGGGGTGTCCCGGCTGCCGCCTCGATCCGACCACGCGAGGTGAAGGCCCGCCTGCGCAACGGGTGGCCCCCGTGCGGCGTCTGCGCTGTCACGGCGGCAAGATGGCGTCCGTGAGTTACGACGCGCTGCTGTGGTTGTCGTTCGGGGGACCCGAGGGACCCGACGAAGTGATGCCGTTCCTGGAGAACGTGACGCGCGGCCGGGGTGTGCCGCCCGAGCGGCTGGCCGAGGTCGCCGAGCACTATCGGCATTTCGGTGGCGTCTCGCCGATCAACCGGCTCAACCGGGAGGCCATCTCCGCCGTGAAGAAGGAACTCGCGGCGCAGGGCATCGAGCTTCCGGTGTATTTCGGCAACCGGAACTGGCATCCCATGGTCGAGGAAACCGTCGCGCAGATGAGGGCCGACGGCGTGCGTCGCGCCCTGGTCTTCCCGACGAGCGCGTACGGCGGGTACTCGGCCTGCCGCCAGTACGACGAGGACATCGAGCGCGCGCGGGCCGCGGTCGGCGAGGATGCGCCGGAACTGGTGAAACTGCGGCAGTTCTTCGACCATCCACTGTTCGTGGGCGCCTTCGCCGACGGGTTGTGCGGCGCGCTCGCGGAACTGAAGGACGCGCGGACGGTCTTCACCGCGCATTCGGTGCCGGAAAGCGCCGACCGGGCCTCTGGGCCGCCGGAGGAGGGCGGGCGCCGTTACTCGCGGCAGATCGCCGAAGCCGCCCGGCTGGTCGCCGCGGAAGCGGGGGTGGACGCCTACGACGTCGTGTGGCAGTCGCGGTCCGGCCCGCCGCAGGTGCCGTGGCTGGAGCCGGACATCGTCGACCACATCGACGCGCTCCACGCTCAGGGCGTCGGTGCGGTCGTGGTGTGCCCGGCCGGGTTCGTCTCCGACCATCTGGAAGTGATCTGGGACCTGGACAACGAAGCCGCCGAACGCGCCGCCGAGCACGGTATGGGCTTCGCGCGGGTGGCCACACCGGGCGGGGATCGCCGGTTCGCCGAGCTCGTCGTGGAACTGGTTCGCGAACACCTTTCCGGCGCACCGGCGCGCAAGCTGTCGAACTTCCCGGCGGCGGGTTGCACCGTCAACGGAGCGCCCTGCGCGGTCGGCTGCTGCGAACCCGTCAGGAGAAGCCGCTAAGCCGTGCTTGAAAGCGGCGGAGCCGCTCGCGGTGAGGCCGCCAGCTCGTTCCGCTACCCGCACCGCCACGCAAGCCGCTTTGAACACTTCATGGCTGCCGGTTGTGTTCGGTGAGGAGGCGGACGGCCTCGTTGACGGCCGCGTAACGCGCGACGCGCACGGCCTCGCCCAGCGGCCGTAGTGCGTCGGCGCGGCGCAGGGCGGCCGACGCGGACAGGGCGCCGCCCGGATCGTCGGCCTCGGCCAGGGCGAGGATGGCGCCGATCTCGTCCGCGCGCTGCAGCACACGCAGCGCCCGCCCCGGCGTGCCCGCCGGCCACATGAGCTTCGGCCGGGCCTTGAGCCACGCGGACAGTTCGGCCCTGACGCCGGGCCGGTCGCGCGCCAGGTCGAGTGCCTGCAGCGTGCCCGCGGAATCGCGGATCGCGTCGGTCAGGCCGTGCTCGGCTTCGCCGATACCCACCGGGTCGGCGCTCCCCCGACAGTCCACTTTGTACACTGTCCAGCGCACGAGCCCTTCGGCGATCGCGTGCGGCACCAGGCCGAACCCGAGGGCGGGCAGCAGCATCGCTTCTCCCACGCGTAGCGCCGCTTCGGTGAACGTGCCACCGCCGCCGAGCCCGCGCACGTCCCCGGGCACGGGCAGCACCAGCCGCGCCCCGCCGGCGCTCCGTGACCGTAGCGCGGCGAGCAGCTGCACCGGGGTGACCGGGAAGTCGCCGGCGAGCGGAAGGTCGAGCGTCACCGCGGCTTCGGCGTCGCCCGCGACGACCTCATGGGCCTCGCCCCACACGAGGAGAGCGTCGAGTACGTCGTCCGAAGCGGCGGCACCGGACAGCCACGCCGAGGTCCACACGGCCAGGGTCGCACTGGGACAGCACACGAGAACTCAGAATACGGCAGGCGCGGCAATGTCTCCGCCAGCCCTCCGGGCACCGGGGGATGACTGGCACCGGGGGATGACTGGCACCGGGGATGACTGGCCCTGGGGGATGACTGGCTCTGGAAGATGACGGGCCGGTGCTGATCCTCCTTCACCGTGGAGCGGCCTCCGCAGGTCCTTCCACACAAGGGGTGGTTCTTTTGACGCGTAACGCGCTTCTCCGTGCTCTAGCCGCGGTGCTGGTGGCCGCGGGGCTTACGGCGCCCGCCACGGCCGGCGAAGCGGTGAGCTGGGGACCGTGCCTCAAGGGCACCCTGAGTACCGAGGCCGCGCAGCTGCCGCTCGCGGCCGGACTCCAGTGTGCGACGCTGTCCGTGCCGCTGGACTACCGGCAGCCCGGCGGTAGACGCATCGATGTGGTGATCTCCCGGGTGCGGAGCGCCAAGCCGGCCGCCCGGCGGGGTGTGCTGCTGCTCAACCCGGGTGGCCCGGGCGGATCCGGGCTGG